>JAUMYM010000016.1 GCA_030528645.1 Erysipelotrichaceae bacterium
ATTACAAATTTAATTAATCCTTAAGAACTTGAATTTTCGTTCAATTCTGTAAAATCCGTACAAATATTACAAATTTAATTAATCCTTAAGAACTCTAAATCTCCTTTCTGTTAATATCTAGAAGTACAAATATTACAAATTTAATTAATCCTTAAGAACTGGAAGGATTCAGTGCAGAAGATGCAAGCGGTACAAATATTACAAATTTAATTAATCCTTAAGAACAATATGTTTGTTTATGGTAATTCTATTAAGTACAAATATTACAAATTTAATTAATCCTTAAGAACCCCACCCCCTCACTCGCTTTCATAATGATGTACAAATATTACAAATTTAATTAATCCTTAAGAACTCGGTATCGGTATTATGGCTACATTCATTGGTACAAATATTACAAATTTAATTAATCCTTAAGAACAATGGAGTATGGTCTATACGGTAAAGAAGTGTACAAATATTACAAATTTAATTAATCCTTAAGAACTGTGCCACCCACAAAGGATAGCCTAGTAAAGTACAAATATTACAAATTTAATTAATCCTTAAGAACCGTAGTTTAATGGATACATCGCAACTTGCAGTACAAATATTACAAATTTAATTAATCCTTAAGAACAACAATCGGGTTAGTGTTTTTGTCGGCACGGTACAAATATTACAAATTTAATTAATCCTTAAGAACTAAACTTTCTATTTCAACTTTAGAATTTGGTACAAATATTACAAATTTAATTAATCCTTAAGAACCAGTGCCATTATTATAGCACATAAAACCCTTATTTTAAGCTATATTTTAATGTTTTATGTTATTGAAATTACAAAAAAAACTTATATTTTCTTCTTTAAACATATTAAAAATTGCAATATTTTTTTCTTTTTGTAACTCAATATTTTTCATAGTGAAAGAATTCATTGTATAACAATACTGTGCGGCAAAATAATCAGGAACATCCAAACGTTCTACAATCGTAGAATTTTTTATTACTGAAAATTGTATATTTTTCCAATCTACTATGGTTTGATAATCAATTGCATCGTTATCAAGATAAACCATAACATTATCCGGCAAATCCCAAATCCAATGTATTACTTTTTGATCTATTGGAAAATCTAAATATAAAATATATTGTTCTCCTTTACTAAAACTTAACAATAAGTTATAGTACATCATCATTTTCTCATTTAATGTAAATGTTTCTGTATTTATCTTTATCATTTCTAGAATACTGCTTACTTTAAAATCATGGAATTCAATCTCTACGTGTTTTTCTATACCTTTTGACAACACATTTTTAAGTTTATTCACACCCAAATCTGTTAATAATTCATACATATTCTCTCTGATGTCATTGATACTTAAAAACAATTTTGGATTCTGCTCAATAAAATCAATTAATGTATTACTGAATAAAGTTTTTGATTTAAACTCAAAGTTACTTTCTAAACTAGATCCACTTTCATATAAAAAAACATACTCTTTTTTGCTTAACAAGTTATAATCATCATCTTTAATTTGACACGAAACGGTTTTATTCTTACTAAAATAATTTCCTAAACAACTTAATACAAGATTTCGTTCTTCATTATTTACAAGGATGTTCACCTTATGTCTATCAGGAATTTTAAATACTTTATCTTCATATTCAATCAACATTTTTACCACCTCCGATGATTAACATTCGATTTATATTTGTAATTTTTTCCTGTAATCGATGTGTTTCATTTAAAATTTCAATATTTTGATATTGGTTTTCTGTTACAACCATAAAACGTATATCACCTTTGCTTGGATAATTCTTTTTTAGACGTTTACTTACAGTAACAGCAGCATCTGCATTAATACATAATTTTGTATATACCGAATACTGCATACGCATATAGCCATCTTTTTTTAAAAATTTAATAAAGTCACGATATCTCTTTAAATCTGTATTAGTTTCCGTGGGTAAATCAAAAAATAGAAGTAATCTCATAAATCTAACATTCATCTTTCTTGATTCCCACACTTAAATCTAGTGATAAGATATCTTCTGTTTTATCATTTAAAAAACCAATATAGGAATCTATAATATCTTCAATTCCATCATTTAATCTTATCCATTTATTATTTATTTTTACTTTACAATTTAAGATGTCAATTAATTCATGTTTTTGTTGAATCGTAAACTTATTTATTACATTTTCATAAACCCAAATATCTATAATACAGCGAAACGTTTCAATGAAATCATATGTTAAATTAAAGGGATTACTTTCACCGATGTGATGTATCCCAAGTTGTGAAAGTAAGCCTCTTGATGCAATACATTTTGTGATATAGCTAGCTATGATTTTATAACCATAATTTAAAGCATAGTTAATTTCGCTTTCATCATCTCGCTTAAAATCACTGCCAAACAATAAATTAAAATACAATTTGGCACTAGCTGCTTCTCGATTAGTTTGATCATCATTATATACACTTTCTTGATACTGTTTCAGCGTATAAATTTGATTAGTAATATCTAACAACAGCAAGGAATCTATTTCTGTTTGTATCTTATCTTCAACAATTTTCTTCCATAATTTTTTCTTTCTGGTAATCTTCCAATTTATTTGTTTATTAAGTTGTTTAAAAGATAAAGAATGATTATTAAATGGATTAAATACTCCTATAGGATCATTTTTATCATTACAAATTAATACATTTACATTATGTTCAACTAATTTAGATAGAATTGGTATGGTTAATATCATCTTTTCATGACTAAAAATAACTGTATCAATATCACTAATTGGAACATTAATATATTCGCCATCTACATGCACACGCATTGAATTATAGTTTAATGAAATCTTACACTCTTCGTTAATAATTATTGTTTTCCAACCCATAAAACAAAAAATAAGGTGACCACCATTAGCCACCTTTGATAAGTTTCAAATTTAATTTTATCCTTCCAGATTAATTAAATTTGTAATATTTGTACACTCATTATAACATAGATATTTATAATGTCCAGTAGAAATTTTCTTTTTTTATCTTTGAAAATTTATTTAAGTGCTGATTTGGACCATGTATTTCTAACTTACCATGTTTATTCTTTTTAAATCGGAAGCCTAGAGGACTATATTTTAATTTTATGTATTCAGCATTTCCTCTTAATAAATTTTTAATTCCTGGTCTTTTTCTATTTTCATTTAGATTAAAATCTGAATTTATTTTTTGAATTCTAAACGATAAATAAGCAACAATCATTGAAAACTCTGATAATGTCTTCTTCTTTACTCTAGCATCGATATATTTATCTACATGTAGAAAGGCATCTACATCTCCATAGTTTTTTAAAAATTGCTTTGCATCTTCAATCAATGTTTTTAATTCTAAATTTTCAAATCGATTTTCTTTTACTTTTAAATTATATTTATCAATAATGTCATTCTTGAATTTGTCTCTAATACCATATAATTGATAATGACTGAAAATGTCAAAATCTTTTAATTCAATTGTTTTTCCTTTCAAAGATCCTGTTAAAAATAATTGGATTTGTTGTGTATCTGTATCATAAATCAAGTCGTTATTATATGCTCTAAATCTAAAATAATATTCTTTTAGTTGATTATTTTCATCAACAAGCCCAGGAAATTGATAATATTCTTTAATCAATTTGATATAAGCATCCTTATTAATATTACCTTTTGAATCAACAATAAACTTTGGTATTTGAATTCCTACTGTTTTTCGATTACCTTTACCATCATGTACTTTATAAAAATCCACCGCAACACAATTTATACCTGAAAAATTTCTTTCTTCATTATTAATTTTCATTAAACTTAAAACACTTGTATCATCTTCTTTTTTTGGTGAATAAAGCGTTGCGTTAAACAATTCCCCTTTATAGTTTTTATTGACCTTTATTGCATAAAGTGGAACGGTAGATTTTATTTTATACACCAATGATTCATAATCAATATAATTTTCATTAAAAGTTTTTTTATATAAATATTGTATCAAGTAATCATTTTTACTGTTTCTTCCATAGCTTTTATGTTTTGATGCATCATTTAGATTCTTTAAGAAGTTTTGATAGTACTCATTTCTTCTGAAACTATATGCTGGAAAATGATAATCCAATACTTTATCTGTAATTGCTGCAATAGAAGCATCATAGGCATGATGTTGTACCCCATAATCACGATGTTTTTCAAAACCAAGTGCTTGACGATAAATCGCAATAATCCAAGCTTTTAAAGCTATAATCTTTGTATTCATGTTATTAACCTTATGATAAGCCTGTAAAATTGCCATAATTTCTCGAATAATGTAGCGAGTATCCACAAGATTACGATTAATGAAATCCATAGCTTCTTCAGTATTTTCTAACATTAATTGCTTTAACTTCTTATCTGAAATTAATTTTAATTCATGAAGTTCTTTGCATCTTTCAACAAACTCACTTGCAATGACTGTTTTACCATGTACATCCACAAGTTCTCCACTATTAATGTACTCTAATGGTACTCGGTTGCTTTTTTTAGCATTATAAATTCTTTTTGTCAGCATCAAATTATCGAATGAGTTATCTCCAAATCCTCTTGGTAAAATATGATCCACTTCATAATCTTGTAGGTTTGCTAAAGAGATTTTTTCACCGGTTAATAAATCACATGCATTTTGCCTTAAATACAATTCGATGGCTTGCTGATTTTTTTGTAAATAATTCTTAATTTCTTCCCACGTTTCAAGTTGGCTTTTATTAAAAACTTTACTGTTATTTTCTTCATATTGTTTTATTAAACTTTCATATAAAATTTTTAATTCTTCTTCTTTTTTCTTCGGTTTCGATTTTTTTACAGTATTATCACTAAAATCTCTAGCTGTTTCAATAACAATACGGTCAACTTCTCCATAAGTCTTTAATATTTCCCCATACAATTTGAAAAATTCATTGACTGTACGAATGACTGCGCGCGACATTGGAATAAGTGCTTTTGTCTCTCCTTTTGGAAGTAAAAGATTAATATCTAAAGCGTTATGTTTTTCTAATCTTGCAATATATTTATTAGACTCTAAATTTAATAAATTTCCTTTTTCATCACAAGCTTCATTAATCAATGTCATCTGTTCATTGGTAATATCTTTACGATTATTGTTAAATAAAGCCTCTAGCATTGTCTCGTGATCTTTATTAATTTTAATTTCATTGATTAATTTTAAAGAATAATTTAAAAACCCCGTTGTATTTAGCTTAGATAACGCTTTGGCATGATCTTCGCTAAGATTTTTATATTGTTTAAAATTATCAAACTTACTTTTTTCATCATCATAAATACTTAAATCCAAAATAATTTTTTCGATTTCTTTAACCTTATTTTCATCTTTAAAAATCATTTCTATCGTATCTATTTCAAGCTCTTTAACAACCTTCTTTATTTTAAAATACATTGTATAACGACTGTTGAATTCTTTTTCTGCGCCACTTTTTGTTTTAAATGATTTTAATTGTAAACAATCTACAATATCTTTGAATTTCACTTTTTCTTTCTTTAAGAATAATTCATTGAATACTTTTACTTTATCTTCATAAGTTAGATAATATTGGTTCCCATGTTTATCTTCTGCTTGTAAAATATTTAATTCATTAACGATATTAAATGTTTCTCCGATAAATGATCCCTTTGGCAAAGCATACTCATCCGGAAAATACGTACATCTTGAAATCATACGTTCTTTCCATTTTTTAATAGTCTCTAACTCATTTACACAGCCATGCTTTAATGCATATTCATAACTATATTTAATATTTCCGTTTTTAACTAGCCATGCATTTTTAGCTCTTTCACTTAAGGGACCAACAAAATATGGAATTTTTGCTTTGATGATTGAAATACAAACATCAATAAATTCATCTGTGATTTCTGGATAGTAGTTTTGTTGTTGTTTCAAGATAGCTCTTGCTTCTTTAGTGTATAATCCATTTGGATAAACATTATGCAAATTTTTTACCACACGTAAACGATTTCCTTTTGCAACACTCATCTTATCTTTTATCTTTTTCGATTCTTTGTCGTAAAAAGATTTATCGCTTTTTTCTAAAAGATAAATTTCTTTTACTCTTTCCAGTTCTTGCACATGCAGTTCACATAAATATTGATGATTGGATAATGTTTTTGATGTTTTTAAAATAAAATATAAATTCATTAACTTTTTAATAAATTCAATCGTTATTTCTTCCTTTTTAACAAGATCATCCATTTTAATGTTATATTCATCCCCATACCAACTGGATAAATCGGCTTTGTAAGATGATAATAGTTTGATTATTTCCATTAATAATTTTTGCTCATCTTCTACTTCACAGAATATATTTTCTTTAAAGGTATTTTTAATATCTTTTAATGATAAATGTCCTTTGTAAAGTTTTGTTAATACTTCTTTCTCAAAGACCACTAAATTATCAATATGACAAACACTATTAATTACCTCATAAAACTCTTGAATAAATCTTTTAACATCTAAACTTTTACTATTTTCAAAATCAATTGTTTCATTCAAAAAATTTCCACGTGCTTGTAAAATATTGTATAAACATAAAAACAATTCTCTTTTTGATATTTTTTCATGTAACCCTTTTTTTCTTAAATGATAAACCGTTTCTTCTTCAGGTCGTTTAAACCATTCATTATTTGTAGTGAAGCTTAAAAATCCTTCTTTGCATACTTCATTTTCATTTAAAACATGAAAATCATGAAAAGCTTCTTTTAACTGTTCTTTTCTCCATTTTTTTCGTCTTAATGTTCTACGAGCATTGCGATATCCTCTTGCTACTTTTGCTTGTTTGGCTTCATCGAAAACGGATACTCCCATATCAACTACATTGTTGTTTTCTAGGTCTAATAATGACCAACCGATTGATGTAATACCTAAATCGATGCCTAATGTATAATTATTTTGATTCATATAAATCCTCCTTTTCTTTCCTTAAATAAACCACAATATTTTTTGTTAGTTTCTATATCTCATTTTACAACTTTACTGGTTGTTTTAAAGATTTTTTAAAAAATATATTAAAATATACAATAAATATACCTATAATTGTCGTATATTTTCCCTTACAATAGCAACACTACACTTTATTTGCAAATTAGATAGTTTAGTAAGATACAAAACACATCTAATCAAGTTAAATAGTTAAAGCGTGCTGTGTTCTTTCCTTTTCCTCCTATTTTCCTTATAATACCCCTATGATTACCTTAATTGTTGCGATAAACCACACAAACTCTATAGGATTAAACAACAAGCTACCTTGGCATAATCCTGATGAGTTACAATACTTTAAACAGATTACCATGGGTAAGACCCTTTACGTTGGTCATAACACCTATAAGCATCTACCACCTTTACCAGGACGTAGCATCAAAGTCATTGGACATAACAAAGATGTCCAAGACTTTCATACGTTTTTACTGAATCATCAAGATTCCAAAGAAGACATCTATATCATTGGTGGGGCTAGTATCTTTAACCAAGCGTTGCCTTACGCCTCATATCTCTATCTCAGTATTGTTAACGATGACACCTTAGGAGATTGCTTTTTCAAGTTTAATCCTTCGCTATACACCCATACTCTTTTACAAAAACAGCCCACCTTCACAAGCTATCTTTTAACAAAAAAAGAATAAAGTTTCCTTTATTCTTCAATCATCCCTAACAATTCTAAAATACGATTTAAATCTGCAACATCTTGATATTTAATCACAATCTGTTTTGGTTCAACACTGACATTGGTAGATAAACGACTTTGCATATAATCTTGAACATATCGAAGCTTTGGATCTTGTTTCTTTTCCAATTTGATATGTTTTTTTGGTTTTTCTTTGCTCACCAATAGTTCTACATCACGTACAGAAATCCCTTGTTCAATGACTTTCATTGCTATATCATAAGCACGCCCCTCATCTTCCAAAGGTAACAATGCACGGGCATGACCCATTGACAACTTATCTTCTTGTATCAACTGTTGGATTGACTTTGGCAGTTTCAATAAACGTAAAATATTTGTAATGTGTGCACGTGACTTCCCTACTTTACTCGCCAGTTTTTCTTGCGTATAACCATAACGTTCTATTAAACGCTGATACGCCATTGCCTCTTCAATAACACTTAAGTTTTCACGTTGAATGTTTTCAAGCAACGATAGCTCCATCATTTGCTCTTCCGTAAACTCCATAACAATCGCTTTAATTGTCTTTAAACCGGCAAGTTTACTGGCACGCAAACGTCGCTCTCCCGCTAAAAGTTCATATCCTTGTACACTTTTACGTACTAAGATTGGCTGAAACATTCCATGCTCCTTGATAGAGGCGGCAAGTTCATGAATCTTTTCGTCATTAAATACCTTACGAGGTTGATAAGGATTTGGACGAATCTTGCTGAGCTCAATTTCTTCTACTCCGTTGGTTGCGATCTTTCCTTGTTGGATATTTTCAATAACCGTATCAATGTCGTTTCCAAAAATTGCTTCCAGTCCTTTTCCTAAACGATTAGCCATGTAAGCCCTCCTTTGCATTTGCTTGTAATACTTCTTGTGCTAAAGCTACATAAGCCTTGGAACCTTCCGAATGAAACGCATATTCAAATATCGTTTTCCCTTGTGATGGTGCCTCTGACAATTTTACATTACGAGGAATGTAACTACGATAGACACGCTCTTTAAAATACTTACGCACTTCTTGTTGAACTTCAAACGACAACTTTGTACGTGTATCAAACATCGTCAGTAAAACCCCTTCAATCATTAAAGAAGGATTAAATAAACGTTGTACTAAACTAATAGTAGATAATAATTGGGTTAAACCCTCCAAAGCATAGTACTCACATTGTACCGGAATAATAATCGAATCGGCAGCAGTAAGAGCATTGGTATTTAATAAACCTAAGGAAGGCGGACAATCAATAATAATATAATCATAGTCCTCTTTCACTTCATCTAATTTATTCTTTAATAATTTTTCTCGACCCACTTTATAGTTCGCCATTTCCAAATCAGCCCCGGCTAAATTAATCGTTGCCGGTATTACACTTAATGGAGGCGTCGTTAAATTTACAACCACATCCGCAACACTAGCTCCACTTAACAATAAATCATACACACTTTGATGTAATGTTTCTCGACGTACACCTACCCCTTGTGTCGCATTGCTTTGAGGATCAAAATCCACCAACAATACTTTCTTACCGGCATAACTTAAACCCGATGCCAAATTTATACTCGTGGTAGTCTTCCCCACGCCACCTTTTTGATTCGCTACCGCTATAATTTTTCCCATGATGCTTTCCTCTACTTCTTAAATTTCACTACAATACTTACTTCTTCATCCGTTTCTTCAATTTCACTTGTTGCTGCAATTCCAATCTTATTACACATAGTAACTGCTTGTTGAATGGTATTGATACCAATACGGATATTCTTTGAAAAACCTTTTACACTACGTTTTGGTGTAGTTTTCTTTTCTTTAGCACTTTCAATATAATGCTCTGTTTGTTTGACATTCATCCCTTTTGCAACAATGGTTTCATACATTTGTTGTACTTCCTCTTTCGAAGCATTTAACAAAGCACGACCATGACGCTCTGTAATTTGACGTGTTGAAATGGCCTCTTGAATATTATCCGGCAACTGTAACAAACGCAACTTATTGGCAATAGTTGATTGCGCTTTGCCCATCTTTTTTGCCAACTCTTCCTGTTTCATACCTGTTTCATGAATTAATTTATCATATGCTTTCGCTTGCTCAATCGCCGTTAAATCTTCACGCTGAATATTTTCTACTAACGCCATCTGTGCACTTTCAAGATCACTTGAGTCCATCACAAAGCATAAAATTTCTTTAAATCCCGCTAAAAGACAAGCACGAAAACGACGCTCTCCTGCAATAATTTCATAGTGCTGCCCTTTTTCACGAACTGTAATGGGCTGTATTAATCCATTTTCTTTAATCGATAAAGCAAGCTCTTGTAATGCCTCATCCTTAAACTCTAAACGTGGTTGATGCATATTCGCTTTAATTTGATTCACATCAATATAAATCGCTTTTTGACTCATATATCCCCCTTGTCATAGTGGCATCTTTTTTATTTTAGCATAGGTACGTGGATATTGTTTCGGTGTATCCTTCCCTTTACGATACACTAAATTTACACGCTTATGCTCATCCATCATAAAGACATCTTCCATTTCTTTTTTACACCCTAATGTCGTAATTGCCTTGCTTGCATCTTGATCTTCCTGTAACCCTTTATCACCCTTCATCGCAATAAAGTAACCCCCTACTTTAACCAAAGGGATGCACAATTCACTTAAGACATTTAAATTCGCAACTGCCCTTGCCGTTACAATATCAAACGCTTGTCGATGATTACTTACATACTCTTCCGCACGTGCATTGACAATTTCAACATCCTGTAGCTTTAACGCTTCCACTAAGGTTGTTAAAAAGAAACAACGCTTTTTTAACGGCTCAATGATGGTTACCTTTAAAGTGGGATTTGCAATCTTTAATGGAATGCTTGGGAATCCGGCACCAGAGCCAACATCAGCCAAATGACCACGAACCTTATATACTCGATTAATCAACAAACTATCATAAAAATGCTTTAACACCACTTCTTCAAATGCAGTGATCGCAGTTAAATTCATTTTTTGATTGTATTCCACTAACAATTGGTAATAGTTAAAAAACTGATCAAGTTGATGTTGATCCAGTTCTATGCCCATATCTAGTGCTTTTTCTTGTAGTTGATTTAGATTCATGATTTTTCCTCCTAATCATTATACCAAATTAATGGGGAATAATACGGGAAATTTTAATAATTAAAGGAAACAAGAACTAGTTATATTATCATTAACTTTCACAAATTAAAAAAGGATATTTTTTCAAATATCCCAATGCTTATTTCATATAAACGGGTTTAAAATCATATCCCTCAATAATAAAATTATACTCATACTCATTCTTGGTGAAGTGCATCGTTAACCTATCATTTAACTTTACGGTTTCATCTACATTGATGTTTGTATCTACACCATACATTCCGGCAATATCCCTACCTAATTCCTTCATGGTTTCAAGCTTAATGGATTCTTCATTATACACAGTTACCACGAGTAATGCTTCATCGATAAAGACAATCATACTCATGTCCGAGTCATCGCTATAGGCTATCACATTAAGACGAATCGACTGCCTTCCTTCTTGTGTTTCATCGAAATAATATACATGCGTCTCAAACTCATAAAGGAACTCTTCTCTTGGAACTTTGCTATACGTTTCCATGAAATCGATAATCTTATTCACCTCTAATTGTGTAATCGGATCAATAGAAGGTGGATTCATCCAAGCATGAAATACATCTTGATAATAAAAATCTTGGAAGGTTTCATTCAACACAAGATCTCTTTTTGATGTTTTACCGATATGAAGTTGCCATATAATAGGATACTTATGGATACGGTACGTATCAGAAATCTGTTCTTTCTGTAAGTAAAGATCCAGATAAGTTGGTACATATTCTTCCTTTACAAATAACGTTAAAATGTACTGATATACCGCTTTAAAGTTATACCCTTGATCTAACGGTATGGAAATTTGTAGCGATGGTTCTTCATCATAAATATTTTTCACAGCATAAACCGTTATCGGCTTTAATTCATATTTAACACCCTCTTCAGGATAAAAGGTCATGATTAACGTTGAACTTGCATAAAATTCTTCATCTTTATTTAAACGCTCTACCACATAGCCTTCATCACTACGTTTTTGTTCCCTAGTATAATAAGGTTCTTCCAAATAAACCTTACCCATCTCTTCAATGGTTTGATATTTTAAAATACCATTAGATGTTTCCGGATAAGGACTTTTCCATTCATAAGGAAGTGGCTTTAAGTTAGCCGTTGGTTTTCCACAAGCAACCAGCAATAGTAACGTTAGTACTGCAAGAATACTCTTTTTCATAGGTCTTTTAATTTCCCTTCTTTACTTTTATTGTAGTGGTTTTCTATCGATCTTTCAATGAAGCAAAATGAAAAGTTGCCTAGGGCAACTTACTTTTTAATTCCTATAATAAATTCACTATGTGGTAGCGTTTCAATCCAATCGCAGATAGCTTGCCACTCCGGCAAACGATGATGTCGACGTTGATGATAAATCGTTTTTAACTGGCGATAATTCGTTGTCATTTTCGCTGTAATACGAAATCCACATGGATTGGAATATAAAATTTCTAAATACTTTTGTTTTAAACTTGGATCATTTGCACTTTTGGCATACAGTTCATTGTATTCCGCCACTTTTTCTTTCATAATCGCAATCATACGAGGATCCACATATGGCATATAGCTTTTATCCAAATCAAAACGTGTAATGCGATGCATGGTTGATTGCGAAGAGATAAAATCTAGGAAGTGATAGCGTTGTGCTTCCACCCATGCTTTATTACTTAAGGTTAAGTCAAAGGTAATTAAAATACCATTTAAGAAATTATCATGTCCTTCCCCTTGTCTTGATGTCGCTAATGCAATGGTTGTTTTGGTAATGTCATCGTTTAAACTTTCTAAATCCGTTGCCATTGGATACTTCGCTCCCTTTACCGCTTCGTTTAATCCATAGACATTCACATGGCTAATCACTTCATTGTAATGCATGTTGTTTCTCCCTCCTTTTCATTTCTAAATAAATTGCAAGTACTTGAATATCACTTGGATTTACTCCTGAGATACGACTTGCTTGGCCAATGGTCATTGGACGACATTGTTTTAATTTACTACGAGCTTCCAGTGATAAATTCGCTACTTCATCATAATTAATATGCTCCGGCAAACGCAATTTTTCCATATTATGCATCTTCGAAGCTTCTTTTTTCGCTTTTTCAATATAACCCTGATACTTTACATCAATTTCAATTAAGTGTGCTACTTCTTTTTCAATCATAAAATCTAAGTAGGGTAAAATCCCTTCAATGGTTACATGAGGACGAGCAATTAGTTTTAATGCACTCATTCCTTCACTTAACGCTTCAAAACCAATCGTCTTTAAATATGCATTGACTTCTGATTTACTATTAAAACGTACTTCACTTAGCTTTTGCTTATATTCTTCCACTTTACGATACTTCTCAAGATATTCTTCATAACGCTTTTTCGAAACCAACTTAGCTTGATAGCCATACTCCATTAAACGCTTATCTGCATTATCATGTCGCAACAGTAAACGAAACTCTGCACGACTGGTAAGTAAGCGATAAGGTTCTAACGTTCCCTTCGTACATAAATCATCAATTAATACACCAATATATGCCTCATCTCTTCGTAAGATCAATGGTTCTTTACCCATCAACTTGTTAATCGCATTGATCCCTGCCATAATCCCTTGTCCGGCAGCTTCTTCATACCCACTTGTTCCATTGATTTGTCCTGCCGTAAATAAGTTTTCAATTAATTTACTTTCTAAGGTTGGCTTCATCTGTAAAGGATTAATCGCATCGTATTCAATCGCATAGGCATATTTTTCAATCACCGCATGTTCCAGTCCAGGTAGTGTTTTAATCATCTCTTCTTGGACTTCCTTTGGCAAAGAGGTTGAAAAGCCTTGTACATAGGTAGTATCTAAGGATAAGCTTTCCGGCTCTAAGAAAATTTGATGACGCTCTTTATCATGAAAACGCACTAATTTATCTTCAATGCTTGGGCAATAACGAGGACCAACGCCTTTTACAACACCAGAGTACATACTTGAACGATGTAAATTGGCATTGATAAGTTTGTGGGTCTCACTATTGGTATAGGTTAAGTAACAAGGGACTTGTTGATCAAGAGGCAACGCTGTTCCACGTTGAGAAAACGTAATGTCTTCATCTGTACCCGGTTCATATTGTGTTTTAGAAAAATCAATGGATTCTGTCTTTACACGTGGCGGAGTTCCTGTTTTCAAACGGAATAGCTCAAAGCCTAGTGCTTTTAAACAAGCACTTAAATCATTGGTTGTTGGTTCACTATCCGGTCCACTTTCCGTAACTTCATCGGAAATCATACATAAAGAAGCCATATATGTTCCTGTTGTTAAAATAACAATCTTACTTTCCAGTATTCCTTTTTCTTTAAGGATAACGCCTTTGGCAACTTTATCACTTACCACTAAACCTGTGCATATATCCTCAATCACATCCAAATGTTCTTGAGCTAAACATAATTCTTGCATCAACTTACTATAGGCAAGTTTATCCGATTGCACACGCAAAGACTGTACTCCTGGACCTTTGGCTTTGTTTAACATCTTAAACTGTAATGCTGTTTTATCTGCCACATAAGGCATAACGCCCCCTAAGGCATCAATTTCTTTTACGACAATCCCCTTGGCTGGACCTCCAATAGAAGGATTGCATGGCATTTTGCCAATATTGTTTATACTTAATGTAATTAAAGCTGTTTTATATTGTGCTTTACTACAAGCCATCGCTGCTTCAATGCCGGCATGACCTCCTCCGACTACAATGACATCATACATCTACATCACCTACAATCTATCCTGTATTATATCATTTCTTTGCCTATTCCATATAATTTTGCACCAATGAAAAAGGAAATGTTCATTTCCATGCGGGAAATATTCATGTTTTTAGATAACATTCTCCCTATACGCTAAGTAGATTATTCACTTTCAAAACATAAATTTATAGATGATATCACTGTTTGAGGTTTATAATTCTTTTCTTAAACTTTAATTTTATCTTTAAAAAGGCTAATATTCTTTACATACTCTTGCATATTTTCAATTTCTTTTGTTACATGACCAATTAACTTCCCTAAATCAATTGCCTTTTTAGAAGTGATAACAGGTTGTTCTGTTTCTTATTCAAATGTTTTTTGCAACATTTGCAACATAACCTCCTCTTTGAGCTGCTTTTTTATTTGCTTCAAAGGTTGGACAATTTGATGTTCTAGTGATATCTTTTGTAGCTGTTTCAGCAAGTATATTTTAGACAATATCTATTGTTGTCATATTATCTCTTAGATGTTCTTTTTTAAGTCCCTTAAAATCTTTATATTGTCTTGTTATCATTTCTGACCAAGCTTTAGTTATTTCATCGGTTAAAATAGCATATTCTCTGCTTTGTTTTATCCCCCTAATTTTGCCAAGCATTGGTTAATTCTTTCCTCACTTGAATAGCTTGAAATCTTTAGTTAATTCATTCTCTGAAATATCCTTTCTTTACATATGTTTCTAAAGCTCTATCAATATTAAGTTCAGAATCTATGATTTCATCGATTCTTCCTTTTCCAATCTCTGCTAACCACATTTTAAATGGTTCTGCTTTAGGCGATGAAACTGACTAAATAATACGAAAGATTCCCTGCATATCCACATGATACATCAACTACAACTCATTTCTTTTTTTTTGCAAAACCATAATACATTTCAATATTTTTTCAACATTTTTATCATCGGAATATTTATTGTAAAATCCATACATATTCATGAGCAAAAAATCCAATCTTCTAATTTCTTCATCCAATTTCAATTTTCTATAGAAGCTACAAATAATATTATCTGTAATATATTTTTTCTCTATTTTAATAGAATAGTCCTTATCTCTATAAAATAATCCTGTTATGCTTTCATCATCAACATTAAATCTTGGAGAATATGCTACACTCCATATAAAATCTTTTTTTGCTCTATTACATTTTTTGCATGAGAGAACTAAATTATTTATTTTGCCAGCATTTATAGAATCTCCATTGAATGATGATTCACAAATAAAATGATCTACTTCAAATAATTCAGAACTTATCACATCTGTTGTGATACCACAATAAGCACATTTATTATTATATATATTCCTAAATTGCTTATTATATTCAGTATCTTTTTTATTTATTTGGTTGTATATTATTTTAACTTTAGGATGTTCTCTTTTTATTCTATCTTCTAAAGTATTTTTTTCATTAATAATGTTCTTGTTGCGAACTTCATATACTGTGTACCTATAATCATTCTTCATAATTTTTTCTCACTTCTTCAAAAGCTTTAATAAGATTATCAATATCCATCTTAGTTAAATTATCATAATTTGATACTACATTTATTGAATTCTCCATTTTTTCAAATAGTAATTTTTCAACATAATTTTTCAATGAAATATTTTTAAAAATATTTCTATTTAAAATGATATTTTGAGTATCATTAACTATTTCTTTATTCCAATTATCTTGAAAAAACGAGTCCACATCATAAGGATATGTATTAGAATTATATTTTTTTAATGTACTATATTCCATTTTTTCTTGATACTGAGTAATAACTATTATTTCTTTAAACGGAAAAATTTTCTTAATTATTAGACCAAGCTCTTCACCAGAAATTTTACTATTTTGTACAGTTCCATTTTCAAAAAGCATTGAATCCAAAAACAATATATCAGCTTTTTGAATTTCATCATTCTCAAGCAAGTCTTTGTAGGAATATTTATTTTCAAATTTTAATTCTGAATATTTATATTCAGCCTTATCATTTGAATATGAATTTAAATATTTCGAAACATACAAATCAATTTTGTCATCTACATAAAGCATAGTTATTAATTCCATTTTAAATTGTTTCCTCCATTTCAAAAATAAATCCAAATCCACCCTTTCCTGAAATAGAAAGAATTTCTCCTTTTTGTAAATTAATTGTATTGTTAATTATCCACATCCCGAGACCATGCCCATTAGTTCTACTTGTTTCATGTGGTTCTAAAATAATTCTTGGGTTATCTAAATATTTTTTTTGCAATCCCTTCCCATTATCAAAATATGATATTCTCAATTTGTTATTATTCCTACTTATTGTAATTTTTATTTTTAATTCATTAGTTTCGCTATTTTGTTGAACACTATTTAATATTAAATTATCAAATATAGTATAGAACGTGTCTTTTGATATATTAAATTCAACTTTATCATCTATACAAATT
Source organism: Erysipelotrichaceae bacterium (assembly GCA_030528645.1). Taxonomy (GTDB): domain Bacteria; phylum Bacillota_I; class Bacilli_A; order Erysipelotrichales; family Erysipelotrichaceae; genus RQZE01. Next base: position 17,000 of record JAUMYM010000016.1, read on the forward strand.
TCTACATTCAACCAAGAATAATCTTTTTTCCAACCTTCTAATATTTGTTCTACAATTTCTTTTATATTTAAACACTCCGCAAAAAATTGTTTCTTTTCTACTTTTTCTAAAATCGCATCAATAAATCTTAGTATTTTTTTTACTGCAATATGATTATTTTCTAATAAACTTGGTATATCTTCACACGCAATTTTTCTATTCTCTGGACTATTAACAATATCCCAAACATCATATTTTTTTAAAGCATTAACAATGTCATCACAGGATGGTTCCATTTGATTTCTATCGTTATTTATCTCATGTGCTATTGATGTAGCCTTCATTCCAGATGTTGCTAGAGCATTTAAAATTCTAACATCATATTTATACCTTGCTTCTACATTCGCTTTCTCTTGTTCAAATTTTTTACTGTCTTGTTTAAATAATTTAAGCTCATTAATAAGCTTATCTTGTTCACTTTTATCTAAATTTTCTATCTTTTTAGGGTTTTTAACAATTTCATCTGATATTCTCTTAACAAACTCTTCTTCACTTTTATTTTTTTCATTTATTTTTCGAATTATCTTTTGTCTATACCTTTCAAATTCCTTAATTCCAGTTAATATAATTTGAACAAATAAATGATAGTATATATTTTCATCTAATCCTTGTCTATTCATAAGATCTTTCAATACCACATTTTTTTGCTTATCAATTAATACATACCCTGATACTTGATTTTCTCTAACTCGCCAAGCCCCTGTGGGATGTGATGCCGCTGCTGGGGATTTTCTTGATCTTTTTCCTAATCCTAGCCAATCTTTTTCACCTTCAAACGATGATATGCTAAAAGCATTTCTATAAAGAATCACACCACTATCAACACCTTCATCCGTACTTAGATACTTATATAAAAATTTTTCTTTATCTTGCTTTGTCGCATTCAAATTAAAAAGTAAATTTGCAGAAAACCCTCCAAGTTCATCTAATTTAGAAAATAATTCTTCTCCTTCCATCTCAGAAATTTCATTACCTTCCAATTCATCAAAAATATTCACTTCACTATTATGCATATTTAAATCTATTTCTGGACAGTACTCTATAGCATCACTACTAAACTCGTCAGAAAACACCGATACTGACAATATTCCTTTATTGTATTCTAGCACAATATTCGCTCTGCAATTTTTGCCAGGTTCAGGTTTTGGAAAATGCGACTTCACAAATTCATCATATTCATTAGCTATGATTCGTATCTTCATAGCTGTATCATTATATGTTTTCTCAAGATACTCATTTAATTTTTTTATCCTCTTAGGAGTCCATTTTTCTCTAAGGTTGCTTATTACAATACAAGTACCTTTATTTTCTATACTCGAATCTGAATCTAATATAGATTTATTCCAATCCGTTTTCCAAACAATTCCATCTTTTTGCGCCTTTTTACTATACAACTGTATATTTTTACCTAATCTTGATAAGGCAAACCTACCTACTCCTTTTGCTCCAGCTTGCACTCTAATATTATTGTTTGTATCAATAAAATCATATCCTTTATTGCTTTTTCCAACATGCATCCAATGTCTCTTTATATCCTCTGAATCCATACCATCTCCATTATCAGTTATTTTCAGCGTTGTTTTATCTATAAACTCTAATGTAACAACCAAAGCATTTGCATCATATGCATTTTTAACCAATTCTAAAACTGCAGCCTCATCATTGGAAAAGTTTTGTACACCTAAAAGCTCTGCAATTGTACTATCTTCAATACTGTATTTAAGATATTCCATATTTCCTCCGTTAAAAATTAAATTCTTCAATATCCTTTGATGTAATTCTCAATGAACTTCCGCTAATATTTATCCCCACTTTCTTTACATATTCCATAAAATTTTCACTTTCAAGAATTTCTTTTGCAAAATCCAAATTATATTCCTGATGTTCATCTCTCAAAGAAATATACATCCCTGCATATGGAATACATGCCTCATCTAGTCTATATACAGCGACTTTATCTGTAATGATAGTTGATATAAGTAATTTTTCACACTTAATTCCTAAAAGTGCTTGCGTTCTTCCGTACTCAAACCACTTTGATTTTTTATCTGATTTCCTTTTTATTAAGTCTTCTTTGAATTTTGTTAAGTAAGAAAAAGCCCCAGGATATAAGTTTTTAAATTCTTTTTCTGTATATTTTATTAATTGATTATCAATATACTTATAAGGAAAAATAATTTTTTCCTCTTTGCCATATCTCATATTCCTTGGTGTTGCAGTTGCCATAATTACATCCTTTTCGATCATAAATTTTCCAACCTTATAGTATTCATCTACCTCATCGTACATATCTTCATTAATTACATACGCTTTATTCAACAAGGTTGCTACCACGTGAGATACTTTGAAATAATCTCCAAACCGTTTCTTACCAATGTTAAATTCATTAGAAAAGACCCATTTCTTTCTAATTGTTTTTTTACAAATATATAACCCACTATCATTACTCATATTTATATATTTGATTTTTTCACTACAATCCTTTTTATCTACTATTATAATCGCTGACTTTACCAACGCATTATCAAATATTTTTTCTTTTGTATAATCTTTTATTTCAACAATATACTGAACCATAAATTCTCTAAGCTTATTTCCAAAAACAGTTTTAAAAATACTACTAGGTATTAAATAAGACATTTTTCCTTCACTTGATAATGACTTAATACTATGTTCTATAAATGCATAGCAATAATCAAATTTTCCTTGTCTGCAAGTTTCATATTTATCCTTAATAAATGTTCTTTCCTCTTGAAATAAATTACTGTAAGTTATATATGGAGGATTACCCACTATAAAATCAAATTGTATATTTATCTCACTTTTTAAATAATCTTCATTATAGATTTTCCATTCAACATCCTGTATCCCATTTTTTTTAACAAGTAAATTCAAGTTACAAATACACTTTTCAAATTGATTTTTGTCAACTTCAAACCCAAAAATATTGTTTTCTAAACCTTTTTTTATTTTTTTATTAGAAAATTTAAGTTCTATTGCTTCTTCAATGTACCTATTAACTATTTCAACAAGTATATTGCCATCACCACAAGAATTTTCTAATATTGTTTTATTTACTATATTTTTATGATAACCAACAGAGTCTAGTAACTCTTTAACATAATTTACGGGAGTAAAAATTTGACATTTATTCGCCATTTTTTTTTCATTTGTTTTTTTCATCATCGAAATACTCCAGTTTTTTTATTGCTTTCTTATTTAATTTTTCCAAGGACACAATTTGAGTTCTCGCAAACTTTCTAAGTTCTATCATTCTTTCTTTTTGTTCCATACCTTTTCCAATAAGAATTGCATTATAACTTTCCATATTGGCAATCACCAGTAACTCATTCAGACTTGCATAATCTCTCATATTGCCTTTCAAATCTGGATTTTCTTCACGCCACTGTTTTGCTCGCTTGTTAAATAAGGCAACATTGAGCATATCTGCTTCACTTGCATATTTATAGGATAACTGTTCGTTGGTAAGATCCTTTAATAGATATTCTTTGATTGCATCCGTATGGATTTTATAGTTAATCTTAGAAATTTCTCGATTAAGATTCCAACCTAATGATAGCTTAGAATTCTCGTCTCCTTTTAGTCTCTTGTACTCTTGGATTAAATAGAGCTTAAACTCTGCTGAAATCCATGAAGCAAATTCCATAGCTATATCAGGATGAGCGAACGTTCCTCCGCCTCTCCCAGATTTAGAAACAATACCGATCGCATTTGTATTTTCAATCCATCTTTGAGGCGATAATGTGAATGCATTTGTTCCTGCTTCCTTTCTAAAGGAGTCGAATTCGACCCCTTTAAAATTAGGATTATGAATAGTCTCCCATAGACCAAGGAATTCAATTGTATCTCTTACTCTTAGCCAGTTTTTAACAACATCTTTAGGTTCATGCACATTTTTATATCTTGCAATATCTGTTAAAGATATATAATCATTTTTGAAGTTTTCAGTATAAATTTGAATTTCAAATCCTTTTGCTTCAATTGTTTCTTTTTTAATCTTTGACAAAACTATTTCTCCTTTCTAGTTCTATGTGTTGTTTACAATCATCTAAGTATTAGATAACTCTAAACAACACATAGATTATTCATTTTAAGAGTTTTAATTTTTGGTAGAAGCACTAAAAATCTAGATTTTATAAGACTTTTTACCACTAACACAATTATGACATAAGACCCCGAGGTGCTGTCAAGCTCATTAAGGATTTTGACTGCTGTCTTATTGGATCTTCCTAAAATCTTCATAATCTCTTCCACAGTGAAGATGATATATACTCTGTTTTCTTCATCAAGCCACTTACTCCTGAAAGACAGACTTATTCGCTCCAATAGGCAAGAATATAAAATCTTTGCATCCGAGGATAAATTCTTAAATCTTTCATCAGTCACTATGATTTTCGATAGCATATAGTAGCTGAAACGGTCTTTATCACGGTTATAAAAATAATCAAATTCCACTTCTCACACCTCCTCTCTTCTTAATTTTTTTGCATAAGAAAAAGCGACTAAGATTTCTATTTCTTAATCGCCTTACATCTCCAATATTTAGTTTTATTCAGCTCGACAAATTGGTTTTTTAAGCTTTAGTTATTGGAATCCAAAGTTCCATTTTGTAGTATTCACTATCCATATCACCTTCATAATAATATTCAAAGTCAGGTTTTCCTGAATGGACATAGCCATGCTCCGGAAAGAATACTTCCATCGCATATTTCCAACCTTTATGAATGCACTCCGGAACACTTCCTGTCAGCTCTACAACGGCATATTCTTCTTCTTCAACTTCCAAAACATCTAAGCCCATACTTCTTGCTTTGTCTACATCAGTAACGACATAGCCTGCCATATAGTTTATTGTGCTTGGGTTTTCCACATCATGGCAAACACCTACACTTTGACCGCTTCCCAAACTTGCAAGTTCATCTTGGCTATATTTTTCATATAGCTTACCCCAAACACTCGGACATAATGATGAATTGATGTTTTGTTCATTTACCCCTGCAACTGTAAATGCTTTTTTCTTTTGAATTGTAATATTCATGCTTCTTCCTCCTCTTACACTTAGTGCTAATTGCACTCGTGATACTAATTTGAACGGTTTCCCATTTCTTACCTCGGAAGGAGTAAATCCATGAAAATTCTTAAATGCAGTCCCAAATGAATTCGATGACTCATATCCAAACTTGAATGCAACATCAATGATTTTTTCATCTGTATCTCTTAATATAACGGCTGCTTCCGTTAATCTTCTGCTTCTCAAATATTCTGAAAGCGTTGTTTCAGTCAGAATAGAAAACAAGCGGCTGAACATTGAATACGAATATCCGGATAACTGAGTTACTTTCTTTTCATTGATTTCATCATCAAGAACTGTTTCAAGATAATCAATCGTGTTGTTAAACGACTTGATAATATTCATTTTGATTCCTCCTTTCTTTCGGTTTATTTTAGTATAGAGGAAGATTTCTTTTCCTACCCTACAATATTCGTACAAGTTTTCTAGGTTTCATTTCATAAAAAATTAGACCTTACTAAGTTCAACAAACTGAAGTTGTTAAAAGTTCTCCTTAAACCATTTATCTAAAAAATCCATTTGTTCATCTG
>JAUMYM010000017.1 GCA_030528645.1 Erysipelotrichaceae bacterium
ACTTCTTCCACAACTTCTTCTTTACGTTTCATAGCATTCATACCTTTAATTAACATAAATACAATAAATGCAATGATAATGAAGTTAATGATTGTAACAAGTAACGTACCAACACCAATAACTACTGCAGCCGATGTAACTTCTCCTGCTGCATCAACCACTGCCGGTTTTAATACGATATTGAATTGTGATAAATCAATACCGCCAATTAAATACCCAATGATTGGCATAAATATATCATTAACTAAACTTGTTGTAATCTTCCCAAATGCAGTAGCAATAACTACCCCAATTGCCATGTCGATTACATTACCTCTCATGGCAAATTCTTTAAATTCTTTTAAAAATCCGTTTTTCTTCATAGTGACCTCCACATTTTTATTATAACAACGAATAAAAAAGATTGCACTTGATATTATTTATGGAAAATAATGACTTCTTAGATTGTATCACAAATAAGATTATGACATAATGAATAAAAGGAGTATATATTATGAATAATAAAACCATAAAAACGATTGAAAAAATCCCTACTACGATAGAAGAATTTCAATCTTTGCCACAGTTTGATCGCAAAAGTCCATACGATACTGCTATTTTAGTCATTGTAGCGTTATTGAATTACAAAGACAATCCAGAATTAGCCTTTGATATGATTAATGTTTTAAAAGGACCTAATCCATTAAGTCCTTATGAAAAACAATTCTTACATGATCGTCTAAGAGACAAAACACATGTTGTCAGCTCTTTTATCAAAGAAACTTCTCCAAATAATGATTATCAATATCCATTACCATTTCACATTGAAGCCTTCGATAACCCTTATTCATTTGTCAATGAAGGATATGCTAAAATCTTCTTAACATCTTCCGGTGCCGATAGTCCAAGACCGATTGTTTTGCGATTAGGGAAAGATCAAAATTGGTATTTATATGAAATTTTGTGTCTATCCAATGTTCGTCCACCGGAATCAACAAACTTTTGGGCATAAACAAAATACTTCTTACCTTGTAAGAAGTATTTTTTATTTCATCAATGCTTTTGCAAAGCTGGTACCATTTTGTACTTCTTCAACCCCAAAGAATTCAGCAACCGTTGCCCCTACATCACTTAAAGAAGTACGAGTCGATAAGCAAGTTCCTTCCACTCCATGTTTGTACACTAAAATAGGTACAACTTCTCTTGTATGACGATTATGACCAATGTTTGGATCATTGCCATGATCTGCCATAATCAACAAGACATCCTCTTTACCTAATGCTTCCATAATCTTGCCAATATGTTTATCTGATAATTCTAATAATTCTTTATAACGCTCAGAATTTTGACTATGCCCTGCTAAATCGGTTTCTTGAACATTGGTGCAAATAAACCCATGTTTTAATTCTTTGACATGTTGTAGCGTGATGGTTAATACCTCTTCAGTTGGAACACAAGAAATCGATGTTCCTTTTTCATTGATGACAATATCCGCTACTTTTCCAATTAAGACCACCGGAATACTATGCTTACCTAAAATAGTTACTACTTGCGTATTTGGATCTACACCATACCCTAAATGACGACATTGATATCCTTGTTCATAAGACTTTGAATTTGCCGCATGAATACCAATAAAATCTTCACCTTTTACTTGCTGTGCATTTAAAATATCTTGTAGATGATTACCGGTACCGCCAAAGACAATCACACGATTCACCTTAGCTATTTCACGTACTAAACGCCCAATCTTTAGTTCATGTTCAAAAGACATGTAGTCAAGTGGTGCTGTTAGATTATATGCCATTCCAACATCTGCATCAATGTTATCCGCCACTGTACAATATCCATCAACTAAAAGATATCTCAATCCTTGATAATGTCTAACTTCTACTTTATGACCATGATGCTCCAAATGTTTTTTTACATCATCTACAACTTCTTGAAACGGTACTACTTTCGGTTTTTTAGGTAAGGTTCCCATAATTTCTTGATGACCCATGAATGTATCTGCACCAAAATGCATTAACTCACTAATACCATAATTGGCAGTTGCACTAAATTTCATATTAGCACTTTCTTTTCCAAAGGCATTCATTAATCCCAATTTCTCTAAATTAGGTAATTTTAACTCAGGAAAATCATGTAGAATACTACCTAGTGTAGAACTGTTTTGATCTTCCGGACGCACGATTGCGGTATCTTCCATCGCACGCATACCAAAACCGTCCAACACTATAACAATAAATTTTTTATTCATATAGTTTTTCTCCTAAACTATTATATATACCAATGATTTTAGGCTTATTCTCTTTTAAGCCCTTCACTAAACACACTTGACTCCTTGTTACAAATATTTGAAAGCGAAATGCCATAATTACCGTATCAGAAATAGGACTTACACCGGATAATCCAAAATGATAATCTATACTTTCAGGAGACATATTTAAAACTTCATGTATGTTACAATCCTCAAAACGATTCCCTACCAAGGCTTCCTTTACATGAGAACGACGATAATGCCCACCGCCATAACAATAACTATTCCCTTTATAATGATGTGAAATTTCACTGACATAAATGACACAAGGTTTCTCCGCTTCATCTTGACATGCATGAATTGGTGTAGAACCACTTAATCCATGTCCTGGCTCAGCACTGGAAATTGGATACTGCACCATTTGATTTAATAACGAAGCACAAGTACTCGATGGTGCATTTACATGGATGTCCTTCAGTCCATTGTCTTGTAATAGCTTTCTAGCTTGAAGTACTGTATCCAGATTTGGGGTTGGCTTTATCTCTTTTTGATCTTTATCATACAGAAAACATGGAAATGAAGTTATTCCTTTAATCTTGACATGTGATAATTCTTTTACATAATCGATTACTTCTTGCAGTTGATCTAAGGAAAATCCAGCTGTTTGCCCACTATAAATGACATCTTGATCATTGACTACCCTCAATAAAAGAGAAAGGGTTTTTTCGCTTTTTTTAGCACATTCATTTAACTCTTTAATTTTTTCTTTGCTATAAACTGTAAAATACTTGCAGTTATAATCCACAAATGTTTGTACTAACGCTTTTGGTATTTGCACCAAATGACCAACATTGGCGATTGGTATATGGTGTTTCATCATAATCATAGCTTCTTTAAAATCAACCACAACTGCTCCGGAATAACCAAGCTTAATCAACTCTTTGGCAAGATACGGATTTCTTCCAACCTGCTTTAACATAAAATACAATTCTATATTATGATTTTGAGCTTCTTTTAACATCTTTAAGGCATTATCAAGAAATGTATCAACATCAATAAGATAGGTATCCGGCAAAATTTTTTCTTGTTGATGAAGTTGAAAACCAAGTTCTACTAACGCTTTATTCTTTTCGATGGTTTTATTTAGAAACATACTTGATACCTTCTAAACTTTCTTTTAACACACGAATAATTGTATCCGCACCTGCTCGATTTGGATTGATACGAATTGCACGCTTAGCCAATGATGGATTTCCAGCTGCAAACGTTCCAGATATTTTATAAAATAACGGACACATTTCATACTTCGACTCGGCACCCACCGGATAAGGAAGTGCCCCTAAGGTTTGGGCATAGTTTAAAATATCTTGTGCAATATCTTCGTAAAACTCAACCAATAAAATTTTGGATTGTCCATTTACGATATAAGCGCCTTTGACTTCCGGAAGCTCTTTTTGCATCTGTAAACGTCGATGACATTCTTCAATCGTTTGTCCTTGAATGGCTAATGAGACCGGTGCATACACCAAGCCACGCAATACTTCTAATGCTTCCCAACCCTGACACTGCAAGCCACCGGAATACATCTGTTTGGCTAGTGCATCAATATAGCTAGCTTTGCCAACAATACAACCGATGCCCTCCGGTCCTAATAATTTAAACGTTGAAAAACAAGATAAATCAGCTTTAAGTTCAACTCCAATGCTCTTGACCTTCATCACAGCATAATTATCATCCGTAATAATCGCTGCATTTGATTGACTTTTTATCACATCAATTACTTCTTGCATAGAATAAGAGTCTTCTACGTTTTGTCTTGTGTATTGTATTAATACACCCTTAATTTCCGGATATTTTTTTAAGGTTTGTTTCACTTCTTCAAGATTATTATAATCGGCTTCCACCACACGCAAGCCAAGCATAGTGATGGATGTTTGGGTTGTTGGATAAATCGGTGCCTTATGTACTAAAAGGGTATCATTGCAAGATAAACATGCATGCAAAGCATAACGAATGGCATTGGTTCCACTTCCTCGAACAAGCAATGCTTTTTCAGCATTAAAAAACTCTGCAATCACCTTTTCAACCTTTTGAGTTGTTTCAGGTTTATTCAATCCCTTTACAACTCCTAAATCTCCACACGCTAGGATTTGACTTCCAGTAAAGTGATGCATAATACAGTCAATGAAACGAAATTGATAGCTCATCGCTGTTTCTAATGAAATACTTTCTAATGGAACTGTTTTCATCTTACCTTCATCCTTTCTTAAATCCACCTTCAAAATAGGCAGAGAGATCATCAAAATAACAAGAAACCAATGAATCGGGTTCTTCCACTAAGGAAGGGGCATACCTAAGCATGGTTGTAATCTTACTCATTTTACTTTCACAGACCAACAACCATCCAGTAGCCAAGTCCTTCCTAGGTATCACGATGGCAGTTGCATTTGCCATATTGACTACTCTAAGATACCCTTTGTTTGCTTTTCTTTGTATTGCTTTTGTCTCTTCATTAAAATGACCAAAAATACTATCACCAAAACCATATACATCAATAGGACCTTCTTTTACAATAAGAAATGTACAATTCACTAATAGTTCTTTAAGAAAAGGTAATAAAGTCTCTCTAGGTGATAGAGCATCTAATAAAGAAATCGATGTTGTTGGAAAGGGAAAGGAATATTCTTCATTTGTATCCTTAAAAATAACAACATCATGTTCAAGTTCTTTATTCATAAGAAAAATCTCAATGGTTTTCTTTAACAAAGAATAATCCTTACACATAAAACCAAGGGATGGATGAAAAAGAATGCCATCCGTAGATTGTTTTTGAAATTTTTGAACATGATTGGTCATAAGTAAAGGTGATATAAATCCAAATAAATGAAGGCTTATGGCTGGAGCTAATACACTTCCGCCTCCATCGGTTGCAATGGCAATATCATTGATGTTTAAAAAAACATTAATGGCACTTCCACTGCTGCTACCACTCATATAACGACCTGTAATTGGATTGATTAGCTGCAAATCAATAGCACGGCCATGAAAACTACATGTATCAATGGTATGCAAGGTATAGTTTCTCGCTTCTAAGATCGTTATCATTTCAAAGGGAATCACTTCTGTATTTTTAACCCCAACCAAAATACTTCCCTCTTCAACAGTATCTTTACATAGTTTATAAACAGAGTGATATGGATTTAACGTTGCAAGTTTATGTTTTAAAGCATTGGTATTACGCATTGAATAAACGCTTTGGATTTTCTTTGAGAATTTTTTCAAGTGATTCTTCTTTAAATCCAGCCTTCTTTAACATCGGAATAAAGACTTCAAAAAGATAAGCATAGCCAATACCACCTGCATCTTTTAAATTTGATTTACGAGTAATATCCAAAGAAACTACAACATGATCTAGCATATTACAACGCTCTAACTCCATTAACATTGCAACACGTTGTTCATCCGGTAAGTAATTATTTTTTCCAATGGTATCGAAACCTACACATACACCTGTCTTAATAATTTCTTTAATGGTATCAATATCACCACTTAAATCCATGTGACCGATGACAATTTTATGTTTATCTACACCTTGTTGGATTAAATATTGTGCTTGTTTTAAACCCAAAGTACCTAATGTAGTATGCGTAGTAATGAGTTTCCCTGTCTTTTTATGTGCCATAATAGCCGCATCAAATAGCTTACGTTCCTGCTGACTCCATTCATTTAAACTTGTGCCAATTTCACCAATGACTTGCGCTTTTACACCTGTATGTTCAATGCCTTCTTCTATTTCTTGAATCATTATCTTCGCCAATTCTTCTGTAGATGCCTTTAAAATAGCATCCGGAATGAATGGTTCTTTATAGCAACCTGTAGAAATTAATATATTCATATCGGTTTCTTTTGCTACTTGCTGGATAACCTCTAAGTTTCTACCCATACCTATGTTTGTTACTTCTATTATATTTCGTACACCGTAGCGATACAATTCTTTTAACTCATTTATTACTTGTTGAACATTATTGTAATTACAATCATCATTATTCTTTACTGACGATAAATCTAAATAAAGATGCTCATGCATTAGCGTATATCCATCTTTTAACATATTCTTCTCCTAAAAAAGAGCTAGCGAGTAATTCGCTTCGCTCTTTATCCTTTCGCAACAATTGAAACTAAATTTAACACAATCAATAAATTAATGAGCAATCCATAGACAATACATGCCACCGGACCTACTGCTAACTCTACTAACGGTTTCTTTGAAGTACGATTTAATAATAGTGCACCAATTACAAATAATGCACCGATACCACTTAAACCAACTTCAGCAGACATCGCCTCAGCAGCCACCACTGCCCCAACCAATAAAGCAACTTCCAATACTTTATTCATTGATGTACGAATGTGTTCTCCCATGTCTTTCACACCAGGGAATTTATCCATACCTTTTGCAAAGAAGTCAATTAAGAATAACTCAACAACCATAACCATAGCACCTAGTATTAAAGCTACAATCGGATTACCTGTAAACAATAGACCAACTGCAAAGATAAATGTACAACCAGCCGGAGCATATACCCCTGTAACGATTGCTGTTGTAAATACTAATGGCACAAAGCCAATAGCTCTAGCTAAGGCTGCTAATGCAGCTTCTGTAAAAGAAGACTCTGCTGCAAGAGCTAGTGAGATTGGATCTCCTGCAACCATTGTTAAAGATGTTGCACAAGCAATCAAACCGCCCATAACTGCAAGTAATATCCAATTTTTTCTAATTCTTGTTACTTTATCTGAGAATACATGAATTAAATCTGTATTTGCTGTAGAATCTTGACGTTTTACTTGTGAAGCATACACTAACATCATAACTGTGCCTACTAACATTGAAAGACCTTCAGCATTTAATTTAATGTTTAAACTACCAGCTTGGAAAACTCCAAATTTCTTTACTAAGAAATATGTTAAAACCGTTACGATTCCTGTAATGAATCCTTTTTTAAATCCATGTTGATATGCAACCGCTAATGCCGGGAAGATTGCAAAAGCGACAATAACAAACTTAGAAACACTACCTAATGGACCAATAAAGTTAAATGGTAATTTTGCAAATACATCAACGATGTATTGTAAACCATAAAGAAGTAATACTCCATATAATGCCCCAATAACACCAGATAATACTAAACCAATTTTATTATTTGGACATGTCGTACCAATAATATCTGTTGATAATAAGATTGAGTGAATTAGAATAATCGATGCTCCAATGGATGATGGTATCCCAAATCCAATTACAAGACCAAAACTAATTGCAAAACTCATAGTAGCTAGTTCTTTACGAGAAATACTTCCATCGTAAAATTGTGGTACGATTGGTCGAAAGCCATCATTAAATACGGCAATCCCTCTGTTTGCAAGTATAGCTGCAAGCGCACCGATACAAGCAATGACAACGTAATTCATAGATTAACCCTCCATTTTCTCTTGAATTGCTTTTAATAAGACCGGTAATACAATCTCCATGTGTTGTGCGGTAAAGCCAAATGCAATTTTTCCGCTTTTTACTGCATCAATAATATCTTGATCAGCAAAAACCTTCCCAGGCATCGAAATTGTTTGACATTTATCTTTACCTAAAAGTGCCATCGCCATTGCTAAAGCACCTCCACCACCTGTGTTACAAGCACCAATGTAATAATCAAAATCACCTTTTTTCACTGCATTTACTGCATCTAAGTCATTTTTGATTTCCATGGTAACTTCATTGTTAAAAAACGTATTAATAAACGCATAGATTTCCTGTTTATTAATTTGACCACCTACTACAATACGAATCAAGATAACCCCTCCTTACAATTGATATAAATTACATAAATGCATTAATAAAAATCTTTTTTCCCCTTCCGGAAAAACACAAGGGGCTTTTGAAGCAATGGATGTATAAAGCTTGGATGCTTTTGAAAAACTTGGATGCTTTTCTACCTGTTGATAGATTTCATCACTTAAATAATCCACTTCTTCTTGATTTAAGATTCTTTGCGTAGCCATCGCAAGATGCGTTGTAAACATCTCTAAGGCATTTAAAGAATCAAATTCTTTTAACTCCTGATCAATGATGTCTAACACAAAACAAGCTGTTAATTCATTGATGACTTCTCCTTCTTTTAATATGTTAATACGTTCTTTTAATTCTGACATAAACCACCATTCAATATATTATATTTTGTATATTCATTATATAACAATTACCGTCTTTGTCAATTCTTATTTTTTAATAACTTGGAGCAATCTTACCATCCAAGACTAATTTTTGAATGTTTAACACTGTGTCTACATCGACAATTTCTTTTAGTAAAGAAGCAATCTCCGGTCGATTACGACTAACCACTAAAACAGCTTGCGAGTAAATCGCATCTTCTTGTTCCATTGCAACATAAGGCACCTGAATGCCTTTATCAGAAATTTCATCCAAATTCCAAACAGCCGCATCAATACTTCCATTCATCACACTTGTTAAAATACGAGAGTATTCCATCGGTACAAATTCCACTTGCTTATTCTGACAAACTTTTTCTGTTAATAAACGATGATCAATCGAATCAAAGTCCACTCCTATTTTCATATGATCTTGAATCGTTTTTTGTGCTTCATTATGAAAAATAATCACATGTTCACTTAAATAGGTATTCAAACCAAAATTAATGACAATATCTACATTATTATATTTTTTTTGATACTCCAATGCTGCATGCATAGAAACAATCGCAAAGTCATAACGATTGGTCATCAACATACTCATACGACTTTTAGCACCTCGCATATAAGCCATTGAGGTTAAAATATCATACTTATTTTCTAATGCCAAGACTAAACCGGAAGCAAGACCTTCATATTTCTTTGAGTATGGAAGAGGCATGGTTCCTACAATGGTATCTATATTTGCAAACTTCAATAGTAAAGGTATATCTTTAGAAATAAGATATGTTCCCATGTGTCCCTTTGCATCCAGTTGTATGACATGATTATCCACAAACAACTTAATCGAGTTTTGAATGGTACCTCTTGAAAAATCAAGTTGTTCACAAAATTGACTAATGGTTGGTATACGACTACCAATTTCATAGTTTAAAAATTCTTTTGCCAACGTTAAAACAGCCAAACCATTTTTTGACATGATAATTGATTTTATATCCATAATCCAACTCCTATTTCAATTATAATATATACCATATTTTAAAGAATGCCAATATAAAAAGAATAGCTAAGCTATTCTCCATTGATGATCTTCTTGATTGTTTGTCAGCTCACTTGTCGATGGACCACTGGAATCAACAGGATAAGATTTTACCGGCAACTGTTCTTGTTTATAAGCTTCTTTAATGCCATCAATATACTTCCAACTCAATGCGATTTGATCCCATTTACTAAACCATGAGGCATCGTTATTTAAACAAGCCCATAGCATACGTTCATACGCTTCCGGTGTGTTTAAACGAAAGATGTCTTCACAGTTTTGACAATATTCCATCCACACTTGTTTTAAACCTAACTCTTCTTGTGGATGTCTGACATTTAATTTTACATCTACTCCTTCGGTAGGTTGAATTTTAATAATTAAAACATTTGGTGCAACCTCTTTTTTCATGCGTTTAAAAGTAACAACAACTTCAATACCTGGATGACTACATCTTTTACCGGTACGAATATAAAATGGAACCCCCTTCCAACGCTTATGATCAATATGTACTTTAAGAGCAGCATATGTCTCTACATTGGAAGTTGGATCGACCTCTTCTTCAAGACGATAGCCTTCATATTGCCCTAACACTACACTATCTTTTACATTAGAAGCATCAATAACACGAAGATGTTCAAGTATCTCTTTTTGTTGTTGTGCTAACTCTGCATCCGGATTATCTAAAGCTACAATCGTTAAGATTTGCAACAGATGATTTTGTACCATATCTTTTAACGCTCCCGCTTGTTCATAGTAACTGCCACGAGAGCCAACACCGACACGTTCAGCAGCTGAAATATGCACACATTGGATGTGCTCTTTACTCCACATATTTGCAATTAAGTAATTGGTTTGTCGGATGGTTAAAATATTACGTATCATCTCTTTTCCTAAATAGTGATCAATACGATAGATAGCGTCTTTACCAAATTGATCCTCTAACTTTTCACTTAAGTAAAAGGCTTGTTTAAAAGATTCACCAAAAGGCTTCTCCAGCACAATTTTAGGTTTAGAAAGATTGGTAACCTGACTTAGTCCATCGGTAATCACTTCAAAAAAACTTGGTGCTACTGCATAATAAACAATTGTATTGTTATAATGACGATCTTGATAAAAGGCTTGTAAAATAGGATAGTCTTCCTTTTTACTTAAATCCATTTTAAGATAGTGAACATGCGTTAAAAAGGCTTGTAACACTTCTTCTTTTACTTCTAAACGAGCAAACTCTTCAATCCATTTTGTAATTAACTTGCGATAGTCTTCTTGATTATAGTCTTTACGACCAATGGCACAAATTAAGTCATCGCCATTAAGCAACCCACGAGCAAATAAATTATATAAGGCAGGCATTAACTTACGGTATGTTAAGTCACCGGTTCCTCCAAAAATAGTAATAGAACTATTCATGATCTTGACTCCATGGATAGTGATAATCACCATCTCGATCAACACGCTTATATGTATGGGCACCAAAATAATCACGTTGTCCTTGGATAAGGTTGGCACCTAACCATTCACTTTGTAATTGATTTACATACACCAATGCACTTGCAAAAAGTGGCAATGGAAGTCCTCCCGCTAATGAAGTAGTTGTTACCTTTGCTAAGTCCGGGCTATGCTCTTTTACTTGTTTATAGAACGTTGGATGCAATAACAATTGGCTTACTCCATCTTGATACGCATTCATAATCGTTTGTAATAACTCTGCTTGAATGATACAACCTGCTCTAAAAATACTTGCAATTTCTTTTAAGTTTAAATTCCATCCATAGCGATCCGAAGCATCTTGATATAATTGGAACCCCTGAGCAAATGCCAAAGATTTTGCCAAAGCATACGCTTGATAAATGGTTTCAATATCCAAAGAAGCTTTATCCTCAAAACGCTTTTCAACAAAAGCTTGTCTTAGTTCATGTTGATTTGACATAATACGAGCTTGATATGCAGCTGTTAATAAAGACGCATTAAATTCTTGTCGAAGTGCTTCGATGCTTGTCCATCGACCTGTTCCTTTATTTCCTGCTACATCTAAAATAACATCAATTAAATCATTAGATCCTAAATCATCTTTAGCAAGGAGTACTTCTGCTGTAATCTTTACTAAATAACTCGCTACTTCTCTTTGATTCCATTGGTTTAAAATATGCGCTATTTCTTTATTTGTTAATCCTAAATGATGTTTTAAGATTAAATAGACCTCTGCCAATAACTGCATATCTGCATATTCAATGCCATTATGCACCATTTTTACATAGTGACCACTACCCATTGGTCCAATATAGCGACAACATGCTTCTTGTCCTTTTTTGGCTGCAATTGACTCTAAAATATTAGAAATTAGTGGATAATGCTGTTGATCTCCTGATGGCATGATGCTAGGACCATATAAAGCACCTTGCTCGCCTCCTGAAATACCAACTCCAAAATAAATAATCCCTTTTTCTTTTAACCATGTATAACGAGTATTGGTATCTTCAAAGAAGGAATTTCCTCCATCCATGATAATATCACCCTCACTTAAATACTTAAGCAATTCTTCCAACACCCCATCTACACTTTTTCCTGCCGGAACCATCAATAAAATACGTCGAGGTACACTTAACGAAGCCACAAAATCTTCTAAATGTTCATATCCATAGATATTTTTAATGTTTGTATTTACTAATTCTTGTGTTTTGGCATACGTACGATTAAATCCACTGACTGAAAAACCATGATTTGCCATATTTATGGCAATGCTTCTTCCCATAACACCTAAACCGATTACTCCAATATCATTCATAACTCTTCTCCTTTGCGATAATTGAAATTCCACTAGGCACACTTGCCTCACTTACTTTTTTATAGGTATGACGATCAATAACGACAAGATTATCACTATCTTTATTTAGCACCATTAACCAATCATCCATTACAATAAAATCTCTTGGATGTTTTCCAAAACAGGAAATCACATCCTTTAATATAACCTTTTCTTCTTCTACTTTTAAAATAGAAATTACATCTTTATAACGAGTAGAAACATAAAGATACTCACCATACAAACGTATGGCAGCACTACCTTTATAAATAGGCTCATCTTTTAACAAATTAACACTTGAAACAATACGACAGGCATCTAAATCAACCACATATAAGGTATTATCTAATTCTCCTACTACATATAAGTACTTCTGATCAAAAGAAACAACACCATGACGTGGACCAGAACCCCTTGGAAATGCAATCGTATCTACATAGTTTCCAAAGTTATCATATACATACACTTGATCAAGTAGTAAACATGGAACAAGTATATGATTATTATGAAATAACACTTGATGACAACCTGCTTTTTCTTTTATTTCAATCTTCTTTACAAAACTCAACTCACGTTGTTTTACTTTTACAATCTGCACGCTACCCAAGTGATAATTTGCTGTATAAAGAAACCCATTATGATATACAATGTAAGTAGCCGGAGAATCTTCTAACAACAAGGTTTGATAACATGTTCCTTGATCATCAAACAAAGAAATTCCACCTTTTCCATCTACTTCCACAATACTTGCAATGCAATCTTCAACATAGGTTACATATTTAGGATTATCAACAGCAGCAAAGCATTGTATCTCTATATGAAACTCATCATCCATAGTAAAGCGATATAAGCCTTCACTATTAGAATTTGTATATGTCCCTAAATACCCTTGATATGCCATAAATAAGCCTCCTTTTTTATTATAACAAGCTTATCTTGTAAAATCAGTTTTCATACATTAAAAAACGTACTACTGTACGTTTTTACTTTCTTTTAGAAACTGTAACATTACTAATACCAAAGAAACCGATAATAAGATATGTCCAATACCGGCAATTCCTGAAATTGCCTTATCCATTCCTTTCGATAAGGTAATGCTATATACTTCACTTACTCCTCGATACAACATTGCACTAACAGTAATCATTAACCCTAAAGCATAATATGATACATACCTAACTATCTTTTTAAAAGAAGTAGTTGAATTAAGAAATTTAGTAGCAAAATAGAGAATAAACAAAGTTAGAAACCCTAGGGTTAAGATATGAACATGCAACTTACCTAAGGAAGTGCTTTCTTGATAATTTAAAAATTTGGTAAGTTCACGATACAGCACTCCATGAAACAATCCCATAACTAAAGCTACAATACTCATTTCTAAAATGGAATGTGGTTTAAAAGAAACAGGACGTACTTCAAAATAAAAAAGTACTGCCAACATTGCATAACTTAACGTAAACAAGATTCCAATTGAAAGATATTGTGATATACCATATAACACTAAAGCAATTCCTATGGTAGGCACTATCTTTGATTTAGACTGTTTTCCATACAGAAAATATCCACCTACTAGAAGGACTAAGGCAATAAGATAGGTAATCACGGAAATCATAGAAAGAGCGGTATCTTTCCTTGTTAGTTGAAAACCAAATAAAATACTATAAAAAATACTTGGCATACTTAATAACGTATAAAGTAAGCTCATAAATCCTAACGATTTTAATGGTTTTGTTGATTGTAGTAGCAATGTAAGACTTAATGCAAGCATTACAGTAAAAAGAAATGTGTTTAAAAAACTACTGATGATGTTCATGTGCATGCTCCTTTCGATGTGAAATGCCATATAAGACATAATGCATCACTGTTTGATAATGTTGTTTAAATGTTTCAGCATCCCATCCTTCACTATATAAACGAAAGACAAGATCATGAATGACAACCTTTAGATAATGAATGAAATCACTTGGCATCGGTGAAAACGTGGAAGAAGTTACTTGATACGCTTTCCAAGCCTGATTTAAATCATGTCCCCAGTATAAAAAACGTGTTTCATACAGCCTTTTTACACTAGGATCTAATAAATGTGCTAATAAGACATCTTGATACTTACGCAAAGCATTTACCACATCTTCATGATCCATTAACTGCATAAATAAATCATGTAACTCACATGTTTCTTTTTGTAAAATATAGAAATAACAATCTTGTAAATCTTCAAAGTAAAGATAAAAACTACCTCTTGAAATACCTAAAGCTTTTACAATATGTGATACCTTAGCCTCATAAAAAGAATGGGTTTCAAACTCTTGTTTACAGACTTCATAAATACGTTGTTGTTTCTCTTTCGATAAATGAAAATACGTCTCTTTCGGCATCTAGTTCACCCCTTTGTGTTTGATGGATAACCATAGAAATTTAAGACCACACAAGAATAAAGCAAAGCCCAATCCGGTATAAAAATAACTATAGAAACTAATTTTCATTAATTGAAAATAACGCAATATGATTCCTAATGACATCATGGTAAACATAATGATGTAACTTTTGGCATCAAAGAATTGATACCAATACATTGTTTCTTGTGGATGATTTAAAATTCTTTTTTCATGTTTTTTGACTAAACGAGAAAAAATAAATTGATAAAAGAATATAAAAATAATTACTATGGAACTATTGATTAGCACATTGTTATATTGCTTCCAAGATGTAAGCCCTAATTTTAAAACCATAAAACCACCTATGCTCCAAAGAATGCCTGCCAAGAGAAACAAATCACGCTTTGGTCGTTTTATTTTTAAAACTGACATAGTGTCACCTCCTATACATTCAGTATAATGACACCATGTCAGTAATGCAAACAATATGCTTAAAAAAAGACCATGAAGGTCTTTATTTTGTATAAGATATATGTTTTAAATAGATCAATGCCACACAAGCAAGAAACAAACTTACAAGATATCCCATTGGATTGCTTGTATCCTGTGTTTTAGGAATGTTGAAATGAGAAGATACTGCTATTGTTTCTTCTACTTCATGAGAAACGTTAGGATGTATGATTATTGGTCTTTTTAATACCGTTAAAGTAGCGGTTTTTGTTTCTACTACTCCATCACTATTTGTAACAGTAAATGTAATAATATAAACCCCTGCAACTTTATTGGCATTCACTACCGTATGATAGTCAATAACTACATCATCAATGCTTAAATGATCCAATTCATCTTCTACCGATAACACCATTCTGCGAATTTCATCGTAAGATTGATCTTCATAAATTGTTAAGTCTTGTACCTTTAAGACTGTTTTTTCAACTTTTTTCCAAACCCCATAAACAGTCAAATTCTGATTTACAATGTGATTGGCATCAAAATCAGGTGTTGTTGCATTTGGATCTAAGCTCCAACCTAAAAACTGATAACGATATCCATCTTTTACCACATTATCCGGTAACGTTGGCATACTGTAATGCGGTAATATATCCCCCGCAATGCTTTGATTATGCACCACTTGAATACTACCTAAATCTTGTGTTTGAGTATCAAAGGCTTGGCTGTTTTTTATAAACTGCACTTTATCAAAGACATAATTCAAATATTTCGGTTTTGCCTCTCTTTTTGCAATTGGTGTTGGTCCACCAAGCTTAAAAAACAAGAAATTGATTTCATATAATTTAGCACCGCCGGAAACATCTCCATTTAAAGAAATCGGGGCATGCGTTTCTTCTGCAATTTCTAAAATACTTTCTTTTGAAATTTTAAAGTTTTCTACATCAACACTTGCTAGTTCGATATCTTGAGTAATATCTTCAAATGTTGCATTTGGAATTTCACTTTTATGACGTATACGTGTACGTAAAATAAATTCGTTTTCTCCTTCTGGATGAAATTTAATAATGCTTACCGGATTATTCGGTTGAATATCAAAATGATATTGATTAAATTTTTCATGATTCACTTTTAATACCATGTGTGGTTTAAACGCATAGGCTTTAAAACTCAATGTTATTTCATCTTTTAGTTGGATACGATGGTCTAGTTTTACATGAATATCAACAAATGTATATCCTGCTTCCTTGACATCCGCTGAGGTACTTGCCCCTACTTCATCACCATAGTATTCCACAGAACCCGGTTCAAATTGGTTGCTTCTACGAATGACTGCTGTTGTAAATGGATTCAAGGTGTAGGATGCATTGATTTGCACAATGTTTTCATCTTGAATATCATTTGGTACATAGTAAGTAAAATTTTCTTTTACTTCAAATTTATGATGCATAATTTCTTCCGGTGTCGATTGTTTATTAATTTCAAAATCACCCTTCATACTTTCAGCAAGGGTTAAAACATTGGAAGCACTTAAATAAAAGGCATAGAGTCTTTCATCTCCCTGAAAGCCATTTGGAAATACTTTAGAAATGGGTTCATGCGTATAGAAGGCTTTATCACTTTTTTGTTTGCCTACGTAATTTGGTATTAAACTATAGCCGATAAAGTATTTTTTACTACTTCCTCCACCTTTATTACTATCATCCAAGCGTTTGGAAAATTGATCTGTTTTGTATAATGGTTCATCTGCATGTTCGAAATGAACAATGGTTTCTACACCATCTGCTACAAAGGTAACAGTTCCATGATAGTTTAACTCTTTGTTCCACTTGGCTGTATAGATGTAATGTTGTGGATCTACTTCTTGTAGTGACCATGATTCAATAAACCAACGATAATTTTTATCTTCTTCTTTCACTACAACAGCATCCACCTTTGGTTCAGTTAAAGTATCCTTTAAGATAGTTTCTTCTAATGGTAGTTTATCTTTCACCTCTTGTGGTAATTGTTCTACATCCGCAAAGGCATAGGTAACATGTACCATTGAATTTACATTGGTAGTAGCCATGAATGTTTCATGAGTTTCGATTGTTTCTTCTTCAGCACTAGGCAAAGCTTCTTCAACAGGCTTCTCTGTGGTATCTTCTTCCGGATTTTTCTGTTTTTCGGTTGCTTCCGATGTGGTAGAAGGTGCATCTTGCTCTAAGGCAAAGGTTGTTAAGGTTGTGCTTACTATTAAGAAGCTAGTAAGCAAAATGGCAGCTATTTTCTTATACATATGTATATCCCCCTAAAATACTAGCTTTTTATACCCAGTCATTGTAACTCTATTTATATTATTTTACAAATTTAATTATTTTTACCACTTTACTAAAAAAATCTATTTAAAGCTAAATAGATTTTATAAGTTACACATTATCGATAAGCAAACATGGTTTCTTGATAAAGTTCTTCCGCCTTAACTTTTCCAACAAGGCATTCAATTAATTTTAACCCTAAAGCAAACGCTGTTCCCGGTCCCATTGATGTTAGTACGTTTTGATTTTGGACTACAGCTTGTTGTTTATGCTGTTTAAAGGAAACTTCTTCTTCAAAACCAGGATAGCATGTCCCTTCAATTTTACAAGAAATATCAGCTGCTTTTAGTACAATTGGAGAAGCACAAATCGATGCAATAAATTTATCTTCTTTTCCATAAAAAGCTTGTATCATGGAAATCACAGTTGAATTTTCTTTAAGATATGTAGAACCCGGCATACCTCCCGGGGTAATTAAGGCATCATACTCTAAGACATTGTTTACATCTTCTAAGAGAAGATTTGTTTTTATTTGAATGTTATGAGAACCTGTTACTTCAAAACTTCCGGTAATACTGCACATATCCACTTGGATATTGGCTCTACGTAGCAGGTCAACAAGTGTAATGGCTTCAATCTCTTCAAAGCCATTTGCCATAAAAATTAACGCTTTTTTCATATATGTCCCTTTCTATTTTAAGATACTATTTGAAACAAAACGAATAATGCAGTTGCAAAATTGGTTATCGCATGAACCATCCAACTTGGAATAATCGATCCATTGGCTTTTACTTCATTGATGTATCCCATCGCAAATGCAATCCCACCTGTTAAAATGGTAATCACTACCGCTTTTACCAAGCCAATGGTTCCTATCAACATAAAACCATGTAGTAAACCAAAAAGGATACTTTGAATACCATTCCCTAGAAGATAACCAAAGGCATGTTTCATTCTTTTTAATAAAAAACCTCGGAAAAATAGTTCCTCTGATAAACCGGTTTGAATGGTAGCATAAAGGAAAGCTGGAAGGATACCTTCAAACTTTAACCCTTGAAACTTAAACAGTGAGGTTTGTTCGACTTTTACATATTGCAAGATAAATAAAGAAGATAAAACAAATAATACAGAAAGTATCATTATCGCTAAATAAGCTGCTCGCTTATCTTTAATATCAACTTTTTTCAGTCCAACCCAAGAGAAAAAACACTCTTGCTTGCGGGCAGTTATGAACCACCAAATCAATGGTATGAAACTAAATGCGAGAAGTTGTAGGATACTACTTATAAGGATACTGATTAGCACAATAAGCACCTCCATATCTTTTATTTTACATTTTTATTATATCACGAATGATTTTTGATTTTTTGTACGTAAGATGAAAAATAAAATGGATAGCTTTCTTATCCATTTATAGTTTCTTAAACACGATAGTACGATAATAGTCTACTTGTTGTAGCATATGTTCAATATTACATTCGCCAGCAAAACGCGTGCAATCACAAAAGTTTTCACTACGAGAGATCCAAACCAATGGATTTACCTCTTCTTTTAATGATACCTCCGTATATAATTTTCCAACAAATACTTCCAATTCTATGTTTGATATGAAATACTGAAAATTCATTAAGTGTGTAAGAATAATTTCTTCCTTTGTGATACCTGTTTCTTCAAACAATTCTCTATACGCTGCCTCTTGCAGTGTTTCATGTTCTTCGACTTTTCCACCTACAAAATTATACATGCCTTTATAAGGATCTTTACTACGTTTACACATTAATACTTTTGTTTCATCCGGATTGTAGACAATAATTAGATTTAGTTTTTTCATTTATATATCCTTTTATTTTCTATGTAAATATGTATGAGGGATAATTATATTCTAACAAATATATTT
The DNA here is from genome assembly GCA_030528645.1 of Erysipelotrichaceae bacterium. Classification (GTDB taxonomy): domain Bacteria; phylum Bacillota_I; class Bacilli_A; order Erysipelotrichales; family Erysipelotrichaceae; genus RQZE01. The sequence continues at coordinate 19,299 of JAUMYM010000017.1, forward strand.
TAGTTAAATATAAGTTTTTTTCTCACTTTTTGAGACTTTTTTCAATATTCATAATGATTTTTTATAACGAAATACATCCCAAGGCGTAATTAAACCAAGGAGTCGTTCTGTTTTTTTTACCATTTTCCGTTATAAAAATACCAGACAAATACTTATTATTTAAGAAGATTTTCTTATAAAATAAGTCTATTATATCATAAACATTTTTATCCCTTGGAACAAAAATATAGTACTCACCAATATGTTTCTCTATATCTAAATATTCTTCAAAATCCTTTAATATAGAATTCTCCTTGTCTATAATTAAATCATTATTAGCTAAATATGACGCTAAAGTATTTTCACTAAATACACCCTGTAGAATACCTTTATCATCAATAATCGGAACTTGTGTAAAAGAATTTTCATTCATTATTTTCAAAACATCATTAACTTTATCATCAAGTAAAAACTTCTTTAATTGATTATATTTCAACGCCATTTTATCTATAGATAAAGGAGGTCTTTCTATTTCATTAACAATTTTTTCATAATCAATCACTACATCTTCATGTGGTTCAGCTATTGTTTTTTTCTTCTTATAATCCACTGTATGAGCAATTGCATTTCTAAGATTTCCGTATTCTTTTAATTTTTTTCATAATTACTTATTATTTTATTTCTTGATTTATAACGATCGATCAGTTCAAAAAATGTCAAACGATTATATCCTTGAACTGCATTTTTCATTTATGATTCCAGTTTATTATGTGCGTCTAAAAATCTTGTTGATAATTCAAAGTTACATTTTTGTATTTTTGCCACTCTCTCCTTACTTTAAAAAGTTATTAATTCTTTTAAAAACAATATACCATTAATAAAATTTCTTATATTTAATTATTTATTAAATTTAGCTTAACCTAGCTGGAATATCTATTCAATCTACTCCCACTCGATTTTCGAGTTTGTTGGTTACAATATAACCATTATTATTTCAATGAAATTTATCTGCTCGAAATACCTAATATTTATTTTATTTTTCTTTATCTCGTTTTTTTGCAAGCATTTTGCAAGCACGGTTTTATTCAATAACTTTCCAGTAACCCGATTTATTAGAACCTACTCTTTCGATATATCCATTTTTCTTTAAGTATCTAATGTTATTTTCAACAGTGGTTAATGAAACCCCTAAGACATTGACTAATTGCTCTTGTGTTATATTAGGATTATTCCTCATTTCTTTTAAAATTTGAGTTCTTCTAGAGTTTAAGCCTTTTTTATCCCCAACTTTATTACCCAGTGTATCCCCAACTTTATTAACCCAATTAAACGGAATTGTTACAGCTATTGAGTTTTCTCTAAAGTCAAATACATCTTTTCCATATACATCTATAATTTTAGGAACCCCCCTGCCAGAACGCTCACTAATATGGAGTTGTAAAAAGATATCTGATAACTTTTGATTTACTGGTACTGATTCTCCTAAATAAAATCCTTCCATAGTTTGTTTTGAGTCTATCGTTCCTCTTGAGAGTATTTCTATTCTATTGCTGTATACTGTAATCATTGGAGCATTGCCATCTATCCATTTATTATGAACAAATGCGTTAATGATTGCCTCTCTAAATGCATCCGTATCAAAAAGAGAAACATCTTTTCTTGATACAATTCTATTTCTTTCATCAGCTTGGATGATATTAATAACATCTGCATATTCTAATACTTTGTCTAGAGTTAATAGTATACATGTATTACCAAATTCTTTTACAGAATATAACGGACTAGCTTTAGTCTCTCCACTAAAAATAGATACTCTAACAGATATATAACTATTATCAGATAATAACTGTGCTAATAAATTATATTTACCGTCTTTAGTAAGCAAACCAAGGTTCTTTTTAAAAGTCTCTACCTTAAGAGATATCCCTCTACCTGCATAGTAAGTGAATAGTCTTTCAAAAGTTAAATCTTGGTATTCTGATTCAATATTTTCAATCGTTCTTTCAGTATCACTTAATACTTCAAATAATTTAGATTCTCTATCTGGATATTTATTAAGGTTAACTTTACTTGATCCTATCCTTATATATCTTATCCCATCAAAAGAAGTTGGTATATTTTTTGCTCTTGGAATTTCTAATACAACTAACCTCTTACCTTCATAGGTTATTTCATTAAAAGAAAAAGTAGTATCTGGAGTTAATTGTCTTGCTAAATAATGTTCCAACGGTTCGTTCTTTACATTTTTTCTGAAATCAAATGTAGTTCCAACAATCTCGTGATTATCATCATTTATACCCCAGATTAAGTAAGCAAAATCTTTTCTACAAATAGCTGCTGAATTTGACAACGCAGATATATATTCGCCAATGCCATGTGCTTCGAACCAGTTTTCTTTAAATTCAAACCACTCTTCTTCAAATTCTCTACTTATTACATCTTTTATTATCTGAATATATTTATACATAAATTTATCCCCCCACTTTATTACCCACATTTATTATATCATATCTTGGGGATAAATTGGGGGGATATTTGAATTTTAACAATAAATTAAATTTAATTATTTATGAATTTTCACTATAAATATTTCTCTAGACCTTTATTTTTAATAAGTTCTATAGCTGCAATTTCCTCATCTGTTAGATTATCACTTTCATGAGTATATTCTATATCCCACAAATTAAAAATACTAACAACTTCATCAACTATTTTAATATTTCTTTCTCTTATTTCGTCTAACTTCCAATCTTTTATAGATTTATCTGACATTAGTTTTACAATTGCAATATTAGAATTTTTGTACTGCTCTTGTTTTTTTGAAAAATAACCATTACTAGCAATGATATTTAATTTCTTTTCAAACGGAATTTTATT
>JAUMYM010000018.1 GCA_030528645.1 Erysipelotrichaceae bacterium
TTCAATTTTAAAGAAATAATTGTTTTAAAAATGTTATAATATTCTAGAGGTTATTCTATGAACATACATCATGCACTCAATGAATATTTTATTGAGATCGGTATTAATCAAGGTAAATCTATGCATACCATACAAATGTATCGTATACAGCTAAAGAAATATGAACAATACTTAAATGAACGTCATATTATGGAAATTCAACATATAACATTTTCAATCATACAAGAATATTTACAATCGATTCAACATCAATATCAATCTTCAACATTAGCTCATATCGCAACATCGATAAGAAATTTTCATAAATTTATTAAATTTAAATATGATATTAAAAATGTTGCAAGTAACTTAAAAGTTAAAAAAACTGAGAAAGCATATCCGGTTTATTTAACAGTAGAAGAAATTAATGCAATCTTAAAACAATTTGATGATTCTCCAACTGGAATCTGTAATAAAACGATAATAGAAATGATATATGCTTTAGGGTTACGTGTTTCTGAATGTTGTAACTTAACAGTAAATCAAATTGATTTTCAATTAAATATTGTTAAAATACAAGGAAAAGGAGAAAAGCAAAGGCTAATACCTATTCCGGAAGCATCAAAAGAAGTCATTTTACATTATTTTAACTTTGTACGACCTCTTTGGGTTAAAAAAAATACCAATCGATTCTTTATCAATCGCTTTTCAAAACCGATATACCCAAGATATGTCCAACTAATTCTTAAAGAAGCTGCCCTAAAAATAGGTATCAATAAACATGTCACACCACATAAGTTAAGGCATAGTTATGCAACACATTTGCTGGAAAATGGTGCTGATTTACGTTCTATACAAGAACTACTTGGACATCAAGATGTTAAAACGACAGAAATTTATACCCATGTAAATAAAAAGAAATTAAAAGATACATATAAACATTATTTTGAAAATACTATGTTAAAAGGAGACTTAAGAAAATGAAAAAATTTAAACGTGTGTTTACGATTGTGATTGACTCTGCAGGGGTAGGGTATATGCCAGATGCCCATAAATATGGTGATGAAGGGGCAAATACCTTCAAACATATTGCTGAGAAAAACAACGGTTTAGTTTTACCTACTTTACATAAACTTGGACTATATAATCTTGTTTCTATGCCTGGCATGGAGCCTAACAATCAAACTATGGGCTATTATACAAAAATGATGGAAGCTTCATTAGGAAAAGATACTATGACTGGTCACTGGGAAATTATGGGCTTATACATTGATAAACCATTTATTACCTTTACTGAACATGGCTTTCCACAAGAATTGGTAGATGAACTTGAAAAACAAACCGGTTATAAATACATTGGGAATAAAGCGGCAAGTGGAACAGAGATTTTAGATGAGCTTGGTCCAAGACATGTAGAAACAAAAGAGTTAATCTTATATACTTCAGCTGACTCTGTGCTTCAAATTGCAGCAAGTGAAGAAGTGATCGGTTTAGATGAATTATACCGTTGTTGTCAAATTGCTCGTGATATTACAATGAAAGATGAATGGAAAGTAGGTAGAGTAATTGCACGTCCGTTTGTTGGTAAAGAAAAAGGAGCCTTCACGCGTACTGCAAATCGTCATGATTATGCATTAAAACCCTTTGGAAAGACGGTATTAGATAGCTTGAAAGAGAATAATTATGATGTAATTTCTGTTGGTAAAATCAAAGATATTTTTGATGGTGAAGGGATTACCGATGCTTTAAAATCAAATAGTTCTGTACATGGTATGGAACAAACAATTGAATTACTAAATCGTGACTTCCATGGATTGGTATTTACCAATTTAGTTGACTTCGATGCAAAGTGGGGGCATCGCAGAGATCCAATCGGCTATGCGAATGAATTAATTAAATTTGATGAAAAACTTGCAATATTTATTGAAGGTATGCAAGATGATGATTTATTGATTGTTACTGCTGACCATGGAAATGATCCTACATGGACTGGAACAGACCACACACGAGAAATGGTGCCTTTGTTCATTTATTCCAAATCCTTTACAGGAAGTGGTTTATTACCAATTAGAGAGACATTTGCAGACTTAGGAGCTACAATAGCTGATAACTTCGATGTAGAAAATCCAGGCATTGGTAAATCAGTACTAAACTTGCTAAAATAAAATTCGCATAATAACCATTATGCGAAGTGATGTTGTAAAATAAAAAGTGGTATATAATAAGTACCACTTTTTATTATTTAACTAAGTCTTTTAACGATTTTGCAGCTTTAAAGCCAACTGATTTACTTGCTGCGATTGTAATTTTTTCTTTTGTTGCAGGATTGATACCTGTACGAGCTTTACGTTCTTTTGTTTCAAATTTACCGAATCCAGCTAAATCAACTTTATTCCCATCTTTCAATGCTTCTGAAATAGTAGTTAAAATTAACTCCAATGTATCGTTAGCCTCTTTCTTTGTCATCCCATTTTTTTCAGCAATCACATCTACTAATGCTTTTTTATTCATTGTTGTCATTTTTATTTCCTCCTGACCTAAACCATTATACATGCTTTAATCATGCAATTCAATTTAGTTAATATATTTACAAGCACGTTCTTTTAATGCTTGCATTAATGCTTCTATATCCCTTATTGTTAAGTGTTTTACACCGGCAGCATAATAATGTCCACCACCATGATACTTTGAGGCAAGATCATTAACTTGCACACATCTCGAACGTAACGAACCATCAAAAACACCATCTGTAACTTCTGCAAAAATTGCCCATGTTGTGATTTCTTTAATACCACCAAATTCTGAAACACAGTTTTTCGCCATACTTGCCGTTTGATTATATTGCTTTAGTTCATCTAATGATAAAACTATATATCCAACATGATCATCAATAATTAATTTTGATCTCAAATAGCTGACAAATTGAAATACGTCCAACGATTTATTAAAAATTCTTTGATTAATATGTGCAATATTAATATCTTTAGAAGCTAAAAACGAAGCTAGAAACAATGTATTTGCACTTGTACTAGGTGTTTTAAAACTTAAAGTATCCGTCAACAATCCATGATATAGATAAGTTGCACATTCTTTTGAAACAATTTTAACTGCTTTCATATCATAAAAGTATTGCGCTAAAATCTCACAAGTTGCAGCCATGTTAGAATATATATAATTGTAAGTGCCATAAGTTTCATCACATGGATGATGATCTATTTTAATACTTTTATTTGCAAGTTTATAACGTTCATCATCAATTCTTTCACTATTAGCCGTATCAAGAATAATCGCAAGAGACTGTTTAATTATTTTTTCCTCAACAACATCCATCTTTGGAAACAATTCATCTTCTTGATTCCCTAAACAATATACATCCTTATTCGGGTAGTTATCCTTAATCCATTGTTTTAAACCAAACTGTGAGCCTAAAGCATCACAATCAGGATTTTGATGACGATAAATTGTAATGGTATTATACGATTCAATCAGATGTAATAAAGTCTCTAACATACTATAAACCTAAAATTTCATAAGTATCTTTGGCAATTACCAATTCTTCATTGGTTGGTACAACCCATAAAGCTACATTTGATGCTTCCTTTGAAATTAATTGTAATTTACCACGCGTTTTAGCATTAACCTCATAGTTGATATCTAAATGTAATGCTTCTTTTAAACCATTTAAAATCATTTCTCTTAAATGTGTATCATTTTCACCAAGACCAGCTGTAAATGCAATCGCATCAACATGACCTAATTGCATAACATATCCACCAATCACATTAATAACACGATTTACATAGATTTTTTGTGTTAAAATAGCACGTTCATTCCCTTGTTGAACAGCATTTTCAATATCACGTGCATCACTTGATAAACCACTAACCCCTAACATACCAGATTTCTTATTTAAATATACATCCATTTCATCAGGTGTAGTATTTAATTTTTTCATCATATAAAATACAATCGTTGGGTCAATATCACCACAGCGTGTACCCATCATAATACCACCTAAAGGTGTTAGACCCATTGACGTATTAATACACTTTCCACCTTTTACAGCTGTAATAGAAGCACCATTTCCTAAGTGACAAGTAATGATGTTTAAGTCTTTAATATCTTTATTCATCGCTTTTGCAGTTTCATATGCAACATATTGATGTGATGTACCATGAGCACCATAACGTCTAATGTTATAGTCTGTATACCATTCATATGGAACAGGATACAAATAAGATTCTTCCGTCATTGTTTGATGGAATGCAGTATCAAAGACAAAGACATGCTCAATGCTTGGTAATGCTTCTTTAAATGCTTTATAGCACACTAGATGTGCAGGATTGTGCAATGGAGCAAGCTCCGATAACATAGCTACATGTTCTACAACTTCTTCATTTACTTTGACAGATTTATCATAAAAGCTACCACCTTGTACAATACGATGTCCTGCACCATTAATTTCATCTAATGAAGAAACAACTTGGTGCTTAACCAATGCATCAAGCAATAAATTAACCGCAACTTTATGATCTGGAATTGGAAGCTCTGTTGTAAACTTTTCTCCATTTATCTTAATGGTAAAAATACCTGATTCTAAACCTATACGCTCTGCAATCCCTGATGTTAATACCTCTTCTTGTGGCATTAAAAATAATTGAAACTTCAATGATGAACTACCTGCATTAACTGAAATAATTTTACTCATAAAATTAATCCTCCCTACTCTGTATCTTTTAATTTATGAACTAAACTATTAATTCTTTCATTATCTAATTTTTCAAGCTCTTGATATATTTCTTGACGTTGTTGATAGCTATGATATAATCCTAATTTTTCTTCATATCCATCCAACAAACTTTCACAACGTTTCACTAAATCGTAAACTGCACTTTTTGATACATCATGAATATCTGCAATTTCATTCAATGATAAATCATCTTTATAATATAAATTCATCATAGTTAGCTGTTTTTCTGTAAGTAATATACCATAGAAATCTAATAAATAATTATAATATTCCGTCTTCTTTAACATCTTTAATTCCCTGTGTAATACTATAAAGATACATATTCAAATCAAATTCTTTTAAATCTTCTAACCCTTCTCCTAATCCCAAAAATAAAACGGGAATCTTTAATATATTCTTAATGGCGATTACAATACCACCCTTACTTGTACCATCCATTTTAGTAAGAATAATACCGTCTAATGAAGTAATTTCATTAAAAATTGATGCTTGGCTAAGACCATTTTGCCCAGTTGTTGAATCCAATACCAACCAAGTATAATGAGGAGCTCCTTCAATTTCTCGTCCTAATACTCGCTTCATTTTAGAAAGTTCATTCATTAAATTAGCCTTATTTTGTAAACGCCCTGCTGTATCACAAATCAATATATCAATGTTATTTGTTTTAGCATAACGGCAACCATCGACCAGTACACTACTTGGATCTTGTCCTTCTTTTCCTTTAATAATTGGAACATTTAAACGACTTGCCCACATCGACAATTGTTCAATAGCACCTGCTCGAAAGGTATCTCCTGCAACCAAGGCAACCGTTTTCCCCATCTGTAAATATTTATGTGCTAATTTGGCACATGAGGTCGTTTTCCCTGAGCCATTTACACCAACTACCATAATAACCGTCGGACTTGCACTTAGACTTATTTCAATGGCTTCTTCATCATAAATCTCAGCCATAGATTCTACTAATAAATCCATCACTTCATCAAAATTAAGAACAACATAATTTTTACTTTTCTTTTGAAGCAATGAAATAATTTCATTTGCTGTAGTAATACCAATATCACTTTCCAATAAAACAATCATTAATTCTTCTAAAAAGTCTTCATTGATACTCTTAAATCCTAAACGAAATCCTCCTAAACGTTTACCAAAACTTTCTTTTGTTTTATCAAAACCACTTAAATATTGATCGTTATCTTTTTTATTTTTTCCAGTCACTAATTGTTTTAATTTATCTAAAAATCCCATAACTATTCTCCTTGTCTTTCATCTGCCATCGACACTGCATCCAATAGTTTAACCTTTAACATTTGCGAAACACCTTGTTTTTGCATTGTAACACCATATAAGACATCTGCCTGTGCCATGGTACCTGGGCGATGGGTAACAATAATAAATTGTGTATCTTCAGAAAAGTTTTTAATATACTTAGCAAAACGTTCTACATTTCCCTGATCTAAAGCCGCCTCAACTTCATCAAAAATGACTAATGGTACCGGACGAACTTTAAGAATCGTAAACAACACACAAATCGCAATTAACGTCTTTTCACCACCTGAAAACAAACGAATATTTTGTACAGACTTACCTGGAGGTTGTACATCAATATCAATCCCTGTATTTAAAATATCATTTGGATCTTCTAAAATTAATTTAGCTTTTCCACCACTAAATAAAGCAGTAAACGTATGATTAAGTTCTTGATTAATCTTATCAAACATCTCTTTAAATTGTTTAATCATAATGCTATCCATTTCATCAATCGCTTTTAAGATTTTATCACGACTATTACATAGATCATCATAATTCTTTTTCATAAACTCATAACGAGTATTTACTTCACTATATTCTTCCGGAGCATTCATATTAATATTACCCAATGCATCAATTTCATTACGCAGTGTCAATACTTCCTCTTTGGCATTGGCAAGCGTATCATCTTGATATTTCTCTAAAGCAAATTCATAGGTAAGCTGATACTCACTTGTCAAACGATTTAAGTTATTTTCAAGCTTGGTTTCAATCTTTGCTTGCGATGAAATCATAATCTTTTCTTGCTCAACGGTTTGTTGTAATTCCTTGCGTAATTGTCTTATTTGTTGCTCCTTACGCTCAATATCCGCGCTTACTTTTAGTCGATTATCTCGTTTTAATTTGATTGAAGTAGATATTTGATCACGTAATGAATATGCTTGATTTAGTGATTGTACAACGGTATTTGAAAAATCTACTTCCTGTTGCTTATGACCACCCAACAATTCCAGATCACTCTTTAATTTTTCATATTTTGCACGCTTGGCATCTACAACCGGTTCTAACTGAGCACTTTGAATACGTTTTTCCTGAATATTGCGATCAATTTCTTCTTTTTGCTTTACAATATCAAAATAAGCCTTATACGCCAATTCTTTACGAGCTTGATACGATTGTAAATCTTTAATAATATTGTCATATTCTTTTTGAACGGTTAAAAGAGAGGTTGCATTCTTAATTTTACCCCCTGTCATTGCACCACCTTTTGCAATGAAATCACCATCCAAAGTAACAATTTTATATTGATAATTTAATAAACGAGCTAAACGATTGCCATGTTCTAAGCTATCTGTAACTAAAACGTTATTTAATAACGATAGCTTAATCAAAGCAAATTCTTCACCACAATCTACAAATTCACTAGCTAAACCTAAGTACCCTTTCGTATTTTGACAAATAATGCTATGGTCATGCCCAATATTTCTTTGTTTTAAAACACTTAATGGTAAAAATGTTGCCCTACCTGATTGATTCTTTTTTAAAAAGGCAATCGCATGACGAGCACTTTCTTCATCCTTGGTTACAATATTATACATGGCAAAACCTAAAGCTGTCGCAATTGCTTCTTCATAGCCATTTTTAGGTTTAATTGCTTGTCCAACTACACCAATCACTCCAAATAAATGCTGCTTATTATCCATAATGGCTTTTACACCGGCTTGATTATTAAATGGCTCTTTAATTAAGTTTTCCAAGACTTCTTTACGATTTTCATTACGACGCAAAACACTATCTGCTTCTTCTTTTGCCTGACTTGTGTTAATTAACTCTAAAGCAGTATCACTTAATTGTTTGCTTAACAATTGTATTTCTGCATGAATTTTATTTAATCGTTGATAACGATCATCGTATTCAAACTTCGCTTCATCCAATAAACTTTGTAATTGTAATGCTTTTTCTTCACTATTCCCTACTTCGATTAAATACTTACGTTTTTCATCTAGTTCTATTTTTCTAGTTTCTAAAATTTGAATTTCATTGACGGTCTTCATTAAATCGTCTTGTAGTTTATTAATTTCTCGATCCAATTGATGAACTTCTTGTTTTGCCTCAATCGTAGTATTTTCAAACACCTGAATTTGTGTTTGGTGCATCATCGTATTTGTCTCAATATCAAATAAACTTTTTTTAATCTCTTCTTTTTGCAAATTTAACTGCTTAATCTCTTCAACTAAAACAGCTATTTCAATTTGTTCTAAACGAGCTTTCTTTTCACGATATAATTCTGCTTTTTTTGCTTGTCTTTTCAATGGAGATACTTGCTTTTCTAGCTCATTAAGAATATCAAAGGCACGATCTAGATTATCTTTGGTACGTGCTAATTTATTTAAAGATTCAATTTTACGTTTTTTATACTTACTAACACCAGCTGCTTCTTCAAAAATAGCACGACGTTCGATTGGCTTAGCTTCCGCAAAACTTACGATATTACCTTGAGAGATCATAGATAACGAATCTTTTCCCAAACCGCTATCTAAAATTAATTCCACAATGTCTTTTAAACGTGATGGATTACGATTAATTAAATACTCAGCATCTTGTCCATTACGAAAGATACGACGAGTAATTTCAATTTCATCTTGTTCACTATTTAAATATCGCTTTGTATTATCAAAAACCAATGTAACTTCTGCCATGTTAACCATTTTACGATCGGCACTACCGGCAAAAATCACATCTGTCATTTTATCACCACGAAGAGACTTAACAGATTGTTCTCCTAAAACCCAACGAATGGCATCCGTAATGTTACTTTTTCCACATCCATTTGGACCAACAATTCCTGTAACCGAATCTTCAAACTGTATGACAACTTTATCTGCAAAGGACTTAAAACCTTGCATTTCGATTCTTTTCAAAAACATGAAAAAACCTCCATTTACATCTATTAATTATATCAAAAAAAAACAATATTAAAAACAGATTTCAATATTGTTTTACTTTTACGATATCATTATAAAAAGGAATATTTTTGTATATAATAATTATTTACTCCTGAAATCCTTTGATCAAAGTGATATTCTTTAGAATCTAAAAGTCTTAAATTACAATGGGCATCCCCATATAATGGAAAAGCCTCTTGATTATAATCAATCAACTGATATTCTGCTTTTCTACATAGTGAACAAGCCTTTTTAGTGCCATCTTTTAAAGTATTATTAATCAAACAATACTTCATAATCATCAAATCTCGTCGACCAGACTTAAAAATACCAACGTTTGCTGCATAACCGTAACGATGTATAAATGCTTTAAGCATCGCTTCTATTTGTTTTTTGTTTAGTTCTAGCGATAAAAAGACTGTATTAATTTTACAATCATGTAAAAACTTAATAGCGTAACTATTTGTAACATTAAATGTAGTATAGGAAATGGCATTGTTTACCAAATGATTCAAATCACCAAGTTGACTGGCACATTTTGTAGGATAATATTGATCCTTTTCATTGACACTACTGCCTTTATAGAATACGTTATCATTTACAAGACGATGATTATTACTTAAATAATGATACTCCATGGTTGTTATATCTTTCAGTGTTTCAATTTCACAATACGTATCTTCAGTATATTGTAAATCATTCTTTTTAAATGTGTATTGGTACGCTCCTTTACGATTTCGATGTACAACTTCCTTTAACAACATCATCTTTTCAATCAATTCCCTCTTAAGTAGATTTAATACCTTAACCGGTATAAAAATCTCATTATCAATATCCATATGATATCGAAAATAATAGGGTGTATCTGCAATCTTATCCAATGACTTTTGAATTAAAGCAACATCCATACCTTGATTCATCGCCTTACTAACAAGATATTCACTTTGTACTTCAACAACATTCCCTTTTCTATCTTTTGCATGTATAAATATTGGTTGATTGATTTTAGCAGTAAAATGTAAATCAATTGGAATACGTTGATACATTTCTTTTTCTCTTGCAATAGTTAAAAGTTGTTGATAATCACTTGTTAAAAACACAAGATCTCCTTTACGTAAATGATGCTTCATTTTGATTTCAATCAGTTCACCTTTCGCTCCTTGATTTATCAGCAACCCATCTTTATATAAATAATTACATGTAAAACCAATGTCTTCTTTAACATTAATAATACGAATACCATCCTGTTGGTGCAAAGGATGTTTCAAACGAATAAAAAAGGATTGTTTGCTTACTTTTTCAATATGACCTAATTCAATTCCCATGTGATTAGGACGCTTAGTATTAATCATATTGGTATTACTTTCATTAAAAACATAACCCTTTGTAAATCCACGATGAAATAGCTTTTTTAAACTTTCTTCTTTTTCTTTTGTTAATTCATAAATTTCATGTTTAAAAAATGCATCAATGGCATCTCGAAATGTTTTTGTGACCTCATAAACATACTCAAAACGCTTCATACGTCCTTCTATTTTAAATGACTTTACTCCAGCTTGAATCAATTCATGAATATATGCAATGGTATTTAAATCTTTCAGTGAAAGCATGTAGGAAATATCCGTTACCACCTCTTTGGTTGTTGTATTATATAAACCATAAGGTAAACGACAAAGTTGAGCACAACTACCACGATTACCGCTACGTTGTTTGAGTATGGAAGAAATAAAACATTGTCCACTGTAAGAAACACATAAGGCACCATATACAAACACTTCAACATCAATCCCTAAGGCACATATCTCTTTAATAATAGTAATAGGTGTCTCACGAGCCACGACAACACGTTTGATACCATGTTGCATCATAAACTTAGCACCTTCTACATTATGAATATGCATTTGTGTAGAAGCATGTAATTCTAGATCTGGATAACGCTTTGATACAAGTTCTAATAAACCTAAATCTTGAATAATAATCGCATCCACATCATGTTCATACAAAAAATCAACTTGAGCAATCGCATCTTCTATTTCATCTTCATAGATTAACGTATTCATCGTTACATAAACACTTACATCACGTTGGTGTGCATACTTAATCACTTCCGTAAGTTCTTCTAATGAAAAATTTGCAGCAAAACTACGTGCTCCAAAACGATTACTGGCTAAATAGATTGCATTTGCACCTGCATTACAAGCAGCATATACAGCTTCCTTACTTCCACAAGGAGCTAATAATTCAACGTCTTTTACTTGCATGCTACATCAAACTCACTTGCTAAACCACCAAGCGATGTTTCTCGTAATTCCACCGCAATTTTTTTACCTGTATAATTCATGGTATTTACAACCATATCAAAACTAACCCGATTATCCTTAATCGGATGTAGATTTTTTGATAAAACCATCGCATCTATGGCACGCAATACAGCTACTGCATTGCGTTCTATACAAGGAATAATAACATAACCACCTACAGGATCACATGTTAATCCTAAGTGATGCTCAATACCAATTTCAGCAGCATATTCAATTTCTTCGTCGGTTAAACCGTTTAAAAAACCACTTAAAGCTGCACTCATGGCACAAGCACTTCCAACTTCTGCCTGACAGCCACCACAAGCCCCAGAAATGGATGCATTGCGTTTAATAAGATTACCAAAAATACCAGCTATTTTTAAACCATCTACAATTTTTTCTTTAGAAATTCCTAAATCATTATGATAATAATAAACCATGGCTGCCATTACACCACATGCGCCCAAGGTAGGAGCTGTAACCACAAGCTGTCCACTGGCATTTTCTTCATTTGCTGCATAGGCATAAGACATGAGTTTAATACGATCTTGTTCTACCTTAGCACTTGTCTCTAAGCCTTTTTGATATAAATTTTTTGCACAACGAGATACATCCAATGGACCCGGAAGCAATCCTTCTTTGCTTAAACCACGTTTTACACAATCCACCATTACATCAAAACATGAACCTAAATGTTCATTTAAATCAGGCTCATAATCATTAATATAATCGAGTAAACGTTGTTGTTTATGTTTACAGATATCCATAATTTCTTTAAAGGAAGTCTCTACATAAATATCATCATTATAATTTAACGTCTTTTCTTTAATTTGTATGCTTCCCCCACCTATGGAAAAAACAGTCCATTTATATTCACGATGATTTCTATCATAACCATAAATATAAAACCCATTTGGAAACTCTTCTTGCCAATCCAATTTAAACTTAATTTCTACTGATGCAGGATGAAATGTTTCGATAATGATTTTATCTGTCATATGCCCTTTTCCCGTTAAGGATAAAGAACCATATAATTCAATTACATAGTGATCCAGTAGACCAAATTCTTGAATATGCAAAAGACAAGCACGCTTAGGTGCTAAGGTATGAGAAGAACTAGGACCAGGTCCAATTTTATATAATTCTTTTAATGACTGCATATTACCCTCCAGCATACTTTATTATAAATAACTCTAATTCTAAGTAACGATCTATACTACTATCACTTTTGAATTGTTGATCTAAAGAAGATAACGTATTTAAACCGCTTAACAATTCATCAATCGAGATACAATACAAAGAATCAATTGCTTTTGTAACACGAAACGGATGCACATTTAAATAACTAACAATTTCTTTAAACTCATACTGTAAATTTAATAACGCTTTTACCTGATAATAAAAACGAAATTGACTCGCTAAAATAAGTAAAATAGCAATCGGTTCCATATTTAAACGATATAAATTATGTAAAATACGTAAAGCTTCTTTACGATGTTTATGTAAACAGCTATGTACTAAATGAAATACATTATCATCCATTTGAGGTACGATTAATTTCTCGATAATCCTTTTATCAATACGCTCATTTACAAGTTTTAATTTTTCTATTTCATGTTGTAAATTGCATAAATCATTTGGTAAACGATACAATAATTCTTCAAGAGCCTCTTTGGTAGTATCTATTTGTTCTTTTTTTAATGTTTGCCTTACAAAAGATTCAAACTCTTTTTGTTCTAATCGATTACATTGGTAATATTCTGTATTTTTAATTAAAAACTTCACTATTTTTTTACGGCTATCTAGCTTTTCATACTCCCCATAAAATATTAATGTAACCTCCGGATTAGGATGTAAAAGATATTGTTCCAGAAGCTTACTACTAGCTTCATCTAAGCTTGATCCACTTTTTAAAAAAATAGGATTAGTAATTACAATTACTTTATGATTTTCTAGTAATGATAATGTATGACATTCATCAAATACATCCGACCATTTAAATTGTTTACTAGAAGCATCAAAAAAAATAGAATTTAAATCATTTACTTCAATCGAATTCTTTTTTAATACTTCATGATATTTCTTTTTCAATAAATATGGTTCATTACCATGGATTACATAATTCATTAAATCACCACAATCATTATATCAAAAATTTAAATTAAAAGAAGACAATTTCCTGCTTCGAAGTAATCAATACATTACCTAACCATGTCATATAAATTTCAATATCTCCACTCTCTTTCGTGTCTAAATAAAATAAATGTGATTTCATTAAGCGTCTTACTACTTCTTTATGAGGATGTCGATATTGATAACCACTAGATACAATATTAATGCTTGCTCGTGTTTCATTTAGAAAATCAATACTACTGCTTGTATTAGAGCCATGATGTGCTAATTTTAAAACATCAACTTTTAAATCATATTGTTGAATAATCTTTTGTTCTATTTTACTAGAAATATCACCTGTAAAAAGAAAACGCACATCACTAATGGAAGCATAATATACTAGACTAGAATCATTGTCATTTTCTCTAGGTTCATTCAAAGATAAAAAAGATATCTTACCAACATTAAAATTTTGATGATCATAGATAATATTTTTCACTTTAAAATCACTTACAATCTGAAGAAGATTTCCATTATGATCACTATCATTATGGGTGATTACAAAATAATCAATTGTTTTTATCCCACTTCCCACTAAATATTGATATAAATATTTATAATTATATGGATTGCCTGTATCAATTAATACATTACCATGAAGTGATTGAATTAAGATACTATCACCCTGACCAACATTGATAAACGTTACTTTTGTATACAAATGATTTAAATTTAAAAAATATAACACATACAATATTAAAATGACCCATTTTTCATTCCATCGTTTTACTAAACAATACATTACTATGAATAAGCTGGTAAAAGAAATAGAGCCAACCATCACCAACCAATCATGATGTAATATATCAAATATTCTATATATCTTTAAAAGTACATATTGCTTACTAACAAAAGCTAAAACTGTTAATACAAATAAATAGGCGTATAGTTTATAAAGATATTTATTAAAAAACACAAAGAATAAGTTGGCAGTATTAAAATATAGCAAATGCAAAAGCAATGTTGTCATATAAGTATAGTTACGATAACGTTTAAATACAAACAACATAGAATACACTGTTGGCAAAATAAATGATAACGAAGTAAGTTTATAAGGAAAAAATAAACACACAAACATTATTTTTATGCCTAGATAATCCAATTTGCTTATCGTAAGTCTTTTAATCATCCTATTGAAAAATAGACGTATTAAATGAAATTGAATACCAAATATGATAAAACACAAGATATGTACAAAAAATAAAATGTGATTACTTATACGTTTAGAGAAAAATAACCTTAACCATTGGAAAAGCACATGAAAAAAAGAAGAAAAATAAAAACCAGATATCAATAGTAGATAAGGTAATTCATCATCATAGTGATTTAAAAAAACCTTTAAAAAGATAGATTTATATTGTCTATCATGAATCTTCTGTATGGATTGATAAAGAAAATTTCTAATACTATAACCACGAAATACAACTTTGACATTCGCATGTAGATAAGAATCCTTTATATTGTTCTGTTTAAAGTAAGTTTCTTGTTTAAAACCATAAGTATTAAATCTATTTTGTTTCTTAGTGATTATACCTTCATAATAAACAATATCATCATATTGTACATCATATTCTCCATATAAAATTACATTGTTTATATAATTACTTACTACAATATAAGTATCTGTTTTCTTACTTACAACACCATATGGTAGATATATAAAATTTTTTAGATGTAAAATTGTAATCGGAATCACTAAAAAACATAGATAATATATGAATAACTTCTTTTCTTTTTTTACAATATAAAAAATACAGCATAGAAAAATTACATATATATTTACATGTAATAAAGAAAGAAATAAAGACAATGCTAGTAATAAATACTTATTCTTCATATACGTATATGGTCTTTTATTTTTTGAAAGCGAGATTCCTTAATTCCTTTCACATGCATGATTTCTTCAATGGATGAAAACAATTGTACGTTTCGATAGTCAATAATCCGTTTTGCCATAGTTTCACTTATACCAGGGATTGACGTTAATTCTTCTAATGACGCTGTATTAATATTAATACGTTCTTGTTTTACTTTTATGGGTATTTCTATATAATCTTTATCCAGTAAAATTAAGTTTGGATTATACATCGAAATATCTGCATTATCTTTTAAATCAAGATGCGACAGTAAATCTTTAAATGTACTATAAATCGGTAACGTATACTCTCCTTCTTGTTGAATTTGACCTACTACAGTTACTTGAATGTATTTTTTCTGTATGGATTGTAAATCAATGGGTTTTAAATGTAGAAAGGCAAATGATACTGTTAATAGAATTAAAAAAATAAGTAATTTAGCCATAAAGCCTCCTTACTTATTTATAGTATTGATTTACATTTTTACTTAATTGATACAACTTTTACCTTATATGGTTTATCCACATCCACTTCACAAATTGCACCAACTTTTTTATCTAAAATCGCTATAGCTAGTGGTGTCATATTTGATAATTTACCATTTAATGGATCTGCTTCTACAGAACCAACGATTGTATAAGTATTTTTTAGTTTTGTATCTTGTTCTTCAACCGTAACTGTTGAACCTAATTTTACTATTTTACTACTGCCTTTTTGATCTTCAATAATTTCAATGTTTTGCAACATGATTTCAAGATCACGAATACGTGCTTCTACACGAGCTTGACGATCTCTTGCAGCATCATAGTCTGCATTTTCTGATAAGTCTCCTTGTGCACGTGCTGCTTGTAAATCTTCAATAACTTCTTGTCTTACAACATGAAGTAAATTTTCTTGTTCTTTTAATAATTCATCTAAACCTTCTTGTGTTACATATATTTTTTCAGCCATAAGTCACCTCTAACGCCCATTATTGTAGCACATTTTGACTGATTATACTACTTATTTTTGTAGTTAATAAATCAATTGCTACTTCGTTTTTACTACCTTCAGGAATAATAATGTCTGCATTACGTTTAGAAGGTTCAACAAATTGTTCATGCATGATTCTAACTGTATCAATGTATTGTGTAACAATAGAATCAATCGTACGTCCACGCTCTTTTGTATCACGCAATAATCGACGAATAAATCGAATATCACTTGGAGTATCAACAAAAATTTTAATATCTAAGCGTTTTAAAATTTCTTCATTTTCTAAAACAAATAAACCTTCTAAAACAATGACATCACTAGGAAATACTTTTTCTATTTCTTTACTACGTGTATGATTCACATAATCATAGATTGGCTTTTCAATTCCAACACGATTAATTAATAAATCCAATTGTTCAATCATTAAATCACGATCAAAAGCATAAGGATGATCATAATTGGTTTTCACACGTTCTTCCATCGTTAAATGATCTTGATTCTTGTAGTAATCATCTTCTTTAATAATCACAACAGAAGCATTACTTTCAAATGTTTTTTTCAATCTAAGTGCAATGCTTGTCTTTCCCGAACAAGTACCACCTGCAATTCCAATGACAATGGGCTTCATACGTTTCTCCTATCTTAAATATTTATTAACATAAGCTTGATGTTCTTCCAATGTTTTAGAATAGTACACTGTACCATCTCCATAAACATCAGCCATAAAAAACATATAATCACTTTTAGTTGGTTGTAGTGTTGCCAAAAGAGCATCATAACCAGGATTTAAAATTGGTCCTGGAGGAAGTCCTGCATACTTATACGTGTTGTATAATGATTCAAAGTCTGGATTTACCTCGCATTTTGTCCAATCATCTTCTTTTGTTTTATCAATTGCATAACAAACCGTTACACTTGATTGCAACAACCAATTTTGTGCTAAACGATTATCAAAAACACCTGCTACCATCTTCATATCTTCCACTTTACTTGCTTCATACTGTACAATACTTGCTAAAGTGAATAATTGGTGCGTTGTCAATTGTGTTTGCAATGTAGAATGTTCCACTGCTTTTTTTAATTCTCGATACACCGAATTTGTTTGATTCAACAGACGTCGTGTAACCTCCTCAACAGTAGTTTCACGATGAAATTGATACGTCTCCGGAAATAGGTATCCTTCTAATTTAATGCGGATATTTTCATTAAAAAGCTCTTCCGTTAAAAAAGGATACTCTGGCATTAAAGTACGAATCGCTGTTTCATCATTCCAATAGGAAATAATTTCATCATAAGTTAAATTCGTTGCTTCACTAATCTTTTCAGCATAATGTTTTGCCCAGTCTCCTTCAACAAAGGTAATCGTTACATCATCATTTAAAGCACTTCGACCATCATTTAAATGGGTTAAAATCATATCTAAATTCCAACTCGCATCTAATTCATAAACACCTTTTTTTATATCACCTAAATGACTATTCAATTTTAAATATAATTTTGCAGTCGTTTCATTTTTAATTAATCCACTTGTATGTAAATTATGAAGAACTTTATAAGCACTTTCACCTTGTTTCACTTCAAAAGAAATGAGTTTACTTTCTTTACTTACTGCAGCAATACTATCCTGATAATAGATATATCCACTAGCTATAATCACAACACAAAGAATTAAAAGACTTATAAATGTAGAAGTAATTTTATTCTTCTTCATCATCAAACTCCTGTAAGAAGGTATTGAAAACTTCTTCAATCATTTCATACTCACCTTCATCTTCAATAGGAATTAACTTATGTTCCTCATCATATTGGCAAGCAAACACTTCTCCACTTTCATCTTCCGGATTTGTAAATAACACATAACTTTTATCTGTTTCTTCTGAATCAAAAGTAAACAAAATATCCATTACAGTTTCTTTTCCATCTTCTTCAATAATTGTAATTTTATTATTTTCCATATAAACATCCTTTCTAAAAAAATGGACGTATAAACGTCCTATCTGCGATCTAAATACGATTGCAATATTTGCACTGCTGCCATTTGATCAATAATTTGCTTGCGTTTTTTTCTTGATACATCTGCTTTAATAAGTAATTTATTAGCAGCCACCGTTGTAAGACGTTCATCCCACATAGAAACCGGAAGTCCTGTAGCTTGTTCTAACATATCTTTAAACTCTAAACATATTTGACCACGAATACCAATATCTCCATTCATATGTTTCGGTAAGCCCAATACAATTTCACTAACATCATTTTCTTTAACAACTTTAGCAATATATTGACAACAAGCTTCATAATCATCTTCTTTAAAACGGTAAGTTTCTACCCCACGAGCAATCATTCTTAAAGCATCACTAATCGCAATACCGCAAGTGACACTACCTAAATCTAAACCAAGTACTCTCATTTTTGATTATCTTCTAAATAATAGCGAACCAACTCTTCTATAATTTCATAGCGTTCTAAAGATTGAATAATACTACGAGCATTCTTATGGCTAGAAATATATGCTGGATCATTTGAGATTAAATAGCCAGCTAATTGATTAACAGCGTTATAACCACGTTCATCCAATGCTTCTTTGGTAATTTTTAAAATATTTTTAATATTATTTCTTCTAAATTCATCTGATTTAAAAGACATTGTTTCTGTTAAATCTTTTACCATTACTATTCCTCCTTTAATACATTCTAAACTAATTACGATGAAAAAGAAAGTGAGGAGTCAAAAACTCGTTTGATTTTCACCAAATTTTTATAAAGATTGAAGTTTTGTTTCTACTTCTTTGATTAAGACATCTACTTTTGTTGAATCTGCACAACCACCTTGTGCCACATCCGGTTTTCCTCCACCCTTACCACTTACAAGTTCATTTACGAATTTAATCACTTCATTTGCCTTCATATTCTTTTTAATAGCATCTTTGCTACTACATGCAACATAAGTAAGCTTTTCATCTTCCACACTTACGACAAACACAAAAGATTTCACTAATTTATTTCTTAAAATTTCAGCAAATCCTTTAAGATTTCCCTGATATCCATCTAATGTTAATAATAGAACTTTAATACCATGAATTTCCTTAGCATTTTGAATATATTCATTCGCTTGAAGTATAGATTGCTTTTCCTTTAATAGTTGTAATTCTTTTTTTATCTTAGTATTTTCATCTAAAAGATGTTCAACTTTTTCATTTAAAGCATTGATATTTGTCAATTTAAATAAACCAGACAAATATTCCAATTGTTGTTTATAACCCACAAAATCATGATAAGCATTCATAGATGTTTTTGTTTGAATACGACGAATACCACTACCTATTGATTCTTCAAATTCAATTTTAAATACCCCTAATTGACTTGTATTCTTTACATGCGTACCACCACAAAATTCAATGGATGTATCTGCCATAAAGACAACACGTACTAAATCACCATATTTTTCATCAAATAAAGCAATTGCACCAGTATTTTTTGCTTCTTGTAGCGACATTACTTCCGTTTTTACATCAATGGCTTGCGCAATATATTCATTTACTAAATGTTCAATTTCTCTTAGTGTTTCATCACTAATTTTTTCAAAATTAGTAAAGTCAAAACGAGCATATTCGTCACTTACATAAGAACCAGCTTGTGTAATATGTGTACCTACAATCTTACGCAAAGCGGCGTGTAACAAATGTACAGAAGAATGGTTTAACATAATTTTATAACGACGTTGTTCATCAATTTGTAATTGTAATACATCATTTACTTTTACAGAACCTTTTACGACCTTTACATGATGTAAATGTTGTTTATTGACAGCTTTTTTAACATCTGTAACATTTAGTTCTACCCCTGAAGCAAATATTCTTCCAGTATCGGCAATTTGTCCTCCACTTTCTGCATAAAAACATGTTTGATCAAAAATAACATCTCCTTCATCATCCAGAACATCGACAGAAACACCATTTTTAAATAAACCAATGACTTTACCGATACAGTTTGTTTGATCATAGCCTAAGAATTTGCTTTCTTCCTTGAAGTTTAATAGATCAATTGATTGACTTGACATTGATTCGATTACATCACGGCTACTACGTGAAAGTTCTTTTTGTCTTTGCATACAGTCTTCAAAACTTTTTAAATCTACGCTTAAGCCTGCATCAGATGCAATTTCAACAGTAAGCTCTTTTGGAAAGCCATATGTATCATATAACTTAAATACTACTTCTCCACTTAAACATTTATTCTTTGCATCTTTCATAGCTTCTTGAAGTAACTTTTCACCATTCACCAATGTTTCATGGAACGCTTGTTCTTCTTTTTGAACCAAGGTAGATACAAAACGAACTTTATCTAATAAATATGGATAAAACTCTTTCATATTTTCAGCTACAACCGA
>JAUMYM010000028.1 GCA_030528645.1 Erysipelotrichaceae bacterium
AAAACCGATCCACATTGGAATATTTATGGATCTTATGAAGGATATAAAGTGTTTTGTAATGCGTTAAATCATCATTATAAAGATATTACATGTCAACAATATGATAGTGAGTATATCTTTGAGGATTTTGCTTATTATGGTCAATATGGTCGCAATTCAAGCTATTTAACTTCACCAGATCAATTCATCGATTTAAATTTTAATCAGTTACCAAGTTATAAAACGTATGTCAACGGTGTTGAAAAAAAATATGATCAAAAAGATGAGTTTAAAAAAGGGGAAGTCGAAGAATTCTTTTGGAGCTATATCTATAGTGTGTACCATGGAAATGATGAAGCTTTGGTTGAATATCAAATGGATCAGCAAACAGGGCGAGTATTACTTTGTTTTGTGGATAGTTATTCAAGTCCAATTAAATTTCTTATTGCATCACATTTCGATCATGCTTATTTTGTTGATCCAAGAATTAATCCGGATTTTAATTTTAGAACTTTTATGGAAGAACATAATGTAACCGATGTTATGTATATGGGCTTTTATGGTTCATTGTATCAAGATAAAAGTTATATCTTTGAAGAATATTAATTAGGAAGGAGAAGAATTTATGTTATTTAGTAGTTTAACATTTCTATTTGCGTTTTTACCACTTGTATTCATTATTTACTACATCATTCCTAATCGATACCTTCGTAATGTAGTACTGTTATTGTTTTCACTGGGGTTTTATTCATGGGGAGAGCCATCATATATTGTATTGATGTTATTTAGCTTAGTATTTAATTATAGCTTTGTATTAGTATTTGATTACTATAAACGAAAACATAATACCGTTTTAGCAAGAGTCATCTTTGTACTCACTATTATGGTGAATTTAGGACTTTTAGGTTATTACAAATATGCTGCCTTTCTTATTGGGAATATTAATTTTATGTTTAAAACCAATTTACCATTGGTGAAAGTGGCGTTACCGATAGGGATTAGTTTCTATACGTTCCAAATTTTAAGTTATGTCGTAGATGCATATTATGGAAAAGTAAAAGTACAAAAAGATTTTGTTTTATTAAGTACGTATGTAGCACTATTTCCGCAACTGATTGCAGGACCAATTGTTCGTTATCAAACCATTGAAGATGAATTACTAAATCGTAAAGAAAACATCAATGATGTAGCCAACGGAATACGTCGCTTTATCATTGGGTTAGGAAAAAAAGTTGTTTTGGCAAATCAAGCTGGTTTGATCGCAGATACCATTATCAATCAAAGTAACTATGTGGGCTTTTCACTGGCTTGGGTAGGAATCTTGGCATACAGTTTGCAGATTTACTTTGATTTTAGTGGTTATAGTGATATGGCGATTGGT
The DNA here is from genome assembly GCA_030528645.1 of Erysipelotrichaceae bacterium. Lineage (GTDB taxonomy): Bacteria > Bacillota_I > Bacilli_A > Erysipelotrichales > Erysipelotrichaceae > RQZE01. Next base: position 1,361 of record JAUMYM010000028.1, read on the forward strand.
TTAGGAAAAGTCTTTGGCTTCCATTTCTTAGAGAACTTTAATTATCCTTATATTGCTTCAAGCATTACAGATTTCTGGCGTCGTTGGCATATGTCGCTAAGTACATGGTTTAAAGATTATGTTTATATACCACTAGGTGGTAATCAAGTAAAAGCATATCGTTGGTATATCAATATCTTCATTGTTTGGTTTTTAACAGGTATGTGGCATGGTGCAACTTGGAACTTTATTATTTGGGGTTTATATTTCTGTATCATTTTAATTATTGAAAAGATTATCATGTTAAAGATCCTTAAACATGTTCCAAGTTTCTTCCGTCATATCTATTCCTTATTTTTCATTGTATTGGGTTGGGTTATTTTCCGAATCGAAGATCCAACAAAAATGATACAGTATTTTAAAACACTATTTGGTATGAATGGACACAATAGTATTAAGGCATTTTATCACTTAGAGATTGCTCACTTATTTCCATACTTACTCTTAGGTATGCTTGGTGCAACGCCATTGGTAGGAGTTATTCTTAAGAAAATGAATAAACATACCCTTACAGGTATGTTGTTGGATGTATACTTATTAGGTATCTTTGTACTATGTATCATCTTCTTAGTCAACAGTTCTTATAATCCGTTTATCTACTTTAGATTTTAAAGCGAATCATTGTGATGTGACCCCCAAAAGTTAGACTTTTTTAAACGTAGCAGTTTTATAGCTGCTA
>JAUMYM010000001.1:0-60246 GCA_030528645.1 Erysipelotrichaceae bacterium
CAATTTTCAAAAATCGTCCATAAACACAAAAAGGTACTTGACAAAACGCTCTCTGCTTGCCTCTACCATCGCTTTAAATCATTCTCTATCATGGGGAAGTAATAATGACTGGGGAGGACACGACATTGAACATACGATTAGTGCCATTCATGATATTGCCCATGGTGTTGGTTTATCGATTGTCATGCCTAATTTTTTAAAACTGCATGCAAAAAAGAATACAAAACATATCAAACAACTCATGGTTAATCTTTTTAAAATAAATGATTCTTCTTTCAGTGATTATGAAGTTGCGATTATGGGTTGTAATAAACTACAGGATTATTTTAAAGACATTGGTGCCATTACTACTCTTAAGGAAGTAAACATTACCAATAGTAGTAAGATTGCTAAACTGGCTCATAAACACAATGTTGGTAGTGTATATCCATTAAGTTATGAAGAAATCTATGAAGTATTACAAATGGCAAAATAAAAGCTCACAATGTGAGCTTTTTTATTACTTAATTTCTACGTTGTAGAATGCGTTCTTTCCTAAGAACTTAGCGTTTGCACCTAATTCATCTTCAATTCTTAGTAATTGATTGTATTTTGCAATACGGTCTGTTCTACTCATAGAACCTGTCTTAATTTGACCGGCATTTAAACCAACAGCGATGTCTGCAATTGTAGTATCTTCTGTTTCACCAGATCTGTGTGATACAACACAAGTATAACCAGCTTGTTTAGCCATTTCAATCGCATCAAATGTTTCTGTTAAAGTCCCGATTTGATTAACTTTGATTAAGATTGAGTTTGCGATACCTTTTTCGATACCTTCTTTTAAGATTGATGGGTTAGTAACAAATAAGTCATCCCCAACGATTTGGATTTTAGAACCTAAACGATCTGTTAATTTCTTCCATCCATCCCAGTCTCTTTCTCCAAGACCATCTTCAATTGAAATGATTGGATATTTTTCAATCCATGCAGCATACATTTCAATCATTTCATCTGTTGTTTTAATACCACCATTTGATTTCTTTAATTCATATACTTTTGTTTCTGTGTTATAGAATTCAGAAGCAGCAACGTCCATAGCGATGCATAAATCTGTTCCCGGAACATAACCAGCTTCTTTAATCGCATTTACGATTAATTCAAGCGGTTCTTCGTTACCATCTTTACATGATGGAGCAAATCCACCTTCATCACCCACGTTTGTATTATAGCCTTTAGCTTTTAATACTTTTCTTAATGTATGGAATACTTCAGCACCCATTCTTAAAGCTTCTGCTAAGCTCTTAGCACCAACCGGCATAATCATATATTCTTGGAAATCAACCGTTGAATCCGCATGAGATCCACCATTTAATACGTTCATCATTGGTACAGGTAATACTTTACCATTGAATCCACCAAAGTAACGGTATAAAGGAACTTGTAAGAAATCAGCAGCTGCGATTGCACAAGCCATAGAAACACCTAAGATAGCATTAGCACCAAAGTTTGATTTATCTTTTGTACCATCTAATTCAATCATTAAGCTATCGATACCATTTTGATCTGTTACATCATAACCTAATAATGCTGGACCAATCTTTGTATTTACATTTTCAACAGCCTTTAAAACACCTTTTCCTAAGAAACGTGATTTATCACCATCTCTTAATTCCAATGCTTCTCTTTCACCGGTACTTGCACCAGATGGTACCATTGCACGACCAAATGCACCTGATTCTGTCGTTACTTCAACTTCAATTGTAGGGTTACCGCGTGAATCGATAACTTCGCGAGCGTATACATCAACAATATATGGCATTCTTTTAGCCCTCCTTATTTCGTTGCATCTATAATAGCTTTAAATGAATCTACTTTTAATGAAGCGCCACCAATTAATGCTCCATCAATATCTTCACAAGCCATGTATTCTTTAATATTTTCCGGTTTCACACTTCCACCATATTGCACAATCACTTTATTCGCAACATCTTGATTAAACATAACTTTAATTTGATCACGAACAATTGCACAACAGTTTTGAGCGATTTCCTTCGTAGCTGATTTACCAGTACCGATTGCCCAAATTGGTTCATAAGCAATCACTAACTTACTTGCACAATGTGGACATAAGCCTTTTAAACCTTCTGTTAGTTGTCTACGAATTACTGCTTCTGTTTCATTTGCATCATATTGTGCTTCACTTTCACCAATACAGAAAATAGGTGTCATATCCGCATCAAACAACGCTTTTGCTTTTTTCGCTAACGCTTCATCTGTTTCATTGAACATTTGTCTACGTTCAGAGTGCCCAATAATAACATGTGTTACACCCAATTCCTTTAACATTGGAATTGAGATTTCACCTGTATAAGCACCACTTGCTTCAAAATGCACGTTTTCAGCAGCAATCACTAAATTCTTAGCATTTGCCTTTGCATCTTTTAAAGCAGTAAATGGAGCACCAATCCCATACGTACAAGCTTCATTTCCACTTAATTCTTTTTCAATTGCAGTTACAAATTCTACTGTTTCTGCAATTGTTTTATTCATTTTCCAATTTCCAACAATAAATGGTTTTCTCATTCTTAATCCTTCTCCTGAATAATCGCAATACCTGGAAGCACTTTCCCTTCCATATATTCTAATGATGCTCCTCCACCCGTTGAAATGTGAGTGAACTTATCCTTAAATCCTAAGTTAATCGCTGCAGAAGCACTATCTCCTCCACCAATGACTGTCATTGCACCAGGAAGCTCTGAAATTGCTTTACAAATTTCAATCGTACCTACTGCAAATGTTGGATTTTCAAATACACCCATCGGTCCATTCCAAACCACAGTTTTTGCACCTTCTAATTCTTTTTTAAATAATTCAATTGTTTTAGGTCCAATATCCAAGCCCATGAAATCATCTGGAATATCACCTTCAAAGACTTTGATTTCAGTTGGATTATCAAAATCATTTGCACAATTTGTATCTACCGGTAAGACTAATTTATCTTTTCCTTTTTCTAAGAATTCTTTTGCTAATTCAATTTTATCTTCTTCAAGTAAAGATGTACCAATGTTACGTCCTAACGCTTTACCAAATGTGTAAGACATACCACCACCAATAATTACCTTATCAGCAATTTTTAATAAGTTTTCAATAACGGCAATTTTATCACTTACTTTTGCTCCACCTAAAATCGCTACTAAAGGACGTTTTGGATTATCAATTGCAGCTGATAAACATTCTACTTCCTTTTGTACTAAGAAGCCTAAAGCACTAGGTAAAATTTCTGCAATTCCAACAGTTGAAGCATGAGCTCTATGCACAGAACCAAAGGCATCTGTAACAAATAAATCTCCTAAACTTGCCCAATATTTTGCAAGTTCCGGATCATTTTTACTTTCACCTTTTTCATAACGTGTATTTTGCATTAACACGATTTCACCATCATTTAAATTTTTAACAGCTTCCTCTAATTCCGCACCTCTTGTTTGATTTACGAATGTAACCTTTGTATTTACAAGTTCTTGTAAACGCACAGCTACTGGAGCCATATTGTTTTTCTTTTTGTTTTCTTCACACTTTACAGGATCTTTATGATCAACTTTACCTAAATGTGAAAGCAGTATAATTTTTGCTCCATGTTCAATTAAATAATTAATTGTTGGAAGCGCACTTACAATACGATTATCGTTTGTAATTTTACCTTCTTTGATAGGAACGTTAAAATCTACACGTACAAGGACACGTTTCCCTTTAACATCCAAATCAAAAACTGTCTTTTTTGCCATATTAAAAATTCCTCCTTTATACAGTATGATTATATCACCTGCAACCCTATGAAACAATTAAAAAGTTTATTATTTATCATGGTTTTATTATCATTTCACACGAAACCCCAATGTAACCACTTACACCAAGAAACTAACTCTTACGAATTGTATCAATTTGATAACTTTGATCTGCAATATTCATGGTTGATTGACGATGAGAAACCAAAACAACAGTTTTATTCTTAGATTCTTCTTTTAGCGCTTTTAAAATAATACCTTCATTTAAGCTATCCAGATTACTTGTTGGCTCATCTAATAAAATCATTGGACTATCATATAAAAATGCACGTGCCAACCCTATTCTTTGACGCTCACCACTCGACAAAGAAGATCCAAGCTCTGCTACTTGACTATCATATCCTTCCGGCAAAGCTTCTATAAAATTATCAATAGAAGCTTTTTTACATGCTTGCTGTACTTTTTCTAACGGTATATCTTTTCCAAGTGTAATGTTATTAAGGATGGTATCGTTAAATACATGCGTATCTTGAATAACATAACTTTGTAAATCTCTTAAATGACTTGTAGAAATCTCTTTTAGATTTACATCATTTAAAGTTAACATACCTTTATTTGGATCATAAAAACGCATCATTAATTTTAAGATTGTAGATTTACCACTACCACTTTTCCCACATATACCTATAATTTTATTCTTTTCTACCTTTAAGGAATAGTCTTTTAAAATGGGCTCTTCTTTTTGATAAGCAAAACTTACCTGATGTAAACAAGCATCACCCATCTCTACCTTCTTTCCATCAACCACTTCCTCAACTACACTTTCTTCTTGTAATAAATCTAACAAACGATTTCCACTTGCCAATGTGTAGCGAAGATTTCCGGATAAACTACTTAAGGCTAATACCGGTCCAAAAGAACTCATTAATGCCACAGTTGAAATGAGAGCTTGTGGAAAATTCAATGCTAAATGAAGACCAAAAGATGTTTTTTGATAAAGATAGGCATTTACAAATAGACCTAACATCGAAAAGAAAACCACCGCAACATTTGTAATACCACGAGTAATCCCTTCATACTTCTTCAATAATTCTTGATTAGAATGCAATTGATTTGTTTTATGCATAACAAATTCTTTACGATACTCTTTGGCATCATATTGCATAATTTCTTGCAATCCACGTAGATTATCTAAAAAGTAATTATTCAAATCCGCAAACTCTTTGCGATATTGCAAACCTTCTTTTTGTCCATATTTATATAAAGTTACCGGTATAATATACCCAACTGTAATATAAGCAAGCATAGCGATTATTCCTACATAAAAACTATAATGCATGATGAAAATCACCATAATCAGCGATGTAAGAAAACCAATAGCAATCGGAGAAATCGTATGCGCATAAAAGACTTCCAATAGCTCAATATCACTTGTAATTAATGCGATTAAGTCACCAGAATCCTTACCATCCAATTTAGCTGGTGCTAAGTTTCTTAAGACTTTAAATACAATATTACGCAATAAGGCTAAAATCTTAAAAGCAATGTAGTGATTTGATAATTGTTCAATATAACGTAATACTCCTCTAAAAATAGCACATAAGCCAATCCATAATAAAATGGTGTTTAAAGAAAAGCCCATGTCATAGCCTAGGATGATTGCGATAGCAAATGCTCCTAAAATCGTAATAAACGTCGCTAATAAAAAACCTAAAACACCTGTAGTAATTGCTAAAACCATGACATGCAATAAAGGATATACCAGTGAAATTAAGCTACGCATGACTTTAAATCCACTTCTATTCATATTGCACATCCTTTCTACTATACTGTTCTAATTGTGATTGTTGATTGTGTAATGTAAAATACTGCCCTTGCTTATGCATTAATTCTTGATGATTTCCAGATTCGACAAGATAACCATCTTTTAAAACATAAATACAATTAGCACCTTCTACATTTGCCAAACGATGCGAAATCATAATGACCATCTTACTTTTAGCAAGGTTATAAATCACTTCCATAATTGTGACTTCACTTTCAACATCAATATTAGACGTTGCTTCATCAAAGATATAAACATCACTATCCTTTAAAAGTGCTCTTGCGATAGTTAAACGTTGTTTTTGCCCACCAGATAGATTATTCCCTTGTTGCAATAACATCGTATCTAATCCATCTAAATTCATAAGAAAATCATAAAGTTTTACTTGCTTCAACACATCATACAAACGCTGATCACTTATAGATTTACCCATCGTTAAGTTTTCACGAACACTGCCTTTAAAGACATAATTATTATTACCAATCAACGTCATTTTCTGCATGATACTAGCATCACTTATACTCGATAATTCATGTGTATTCACCGCTACACTACCTTGATACCCTTTATTCATTCCCATCAACAATTTAGCAATACTACTTTTTCCACTGCCACTTTCACCAACAAAAGCAACAAGCTTGTCCTTTGAGGCGGAAAATGTAATATTTTTTAAAATGCCACGTTGTGTTTCATAGGCAAAGGATACATCTCTTGCATCAATTTGAGTGATGGTTTCTGACAATAACAATCCATCTTGACTACTTTCCGGCAAATCCAATAATTCAAATATTTTATTGGATGCTGCTACGGAATTCATCGCCACATGGAAAAAAGAACCCAATAAACGCAATGGTATAAAAAACTCAGAAGATAACATCACAATAATAAAGAAACCTAAAAAATCAATCGCCCCTTTTTGAAACTCAAAAATAGCAATAATCGTTCCAATGGCTGCCCCACCATAAGCAATGATGTCCATAACTGCAATCGAATTTAACTGCATCGTTAATACTTTCATTGTTACTTTACGGAAATTTTGAGCCTCTGCATCCATTTGTTTCGCTTTTGCTTCATCTTGTTGATAAATTTTAAGCGTAGTTAAACCCTGAATATTTTCCAAGAAATGATCTCCCAGTTTTGTATATCGATTCCAATAACGACTTAATAATTTCTTGGCAATTTTCATAACCGCAACAATCGACAATGGAATCAAAGGAACACAAATCAATAGCACAATCGCCGCTTTAAAACTAATCGTTGTTAAAAGTAAAAATAATGTAACCGGAGCTAATACACTGTAAAACAACTGTGGTAAAAAAGCTCCAAAGTAGGTTTCTAATTGTTCTACACCCTCAATAGCGACCTGTATAATACTTGAAGTATGTATCTTTTGATGATAATTAACACCTAATGTATTTAATTTGTTATAAATCGTTTCTCTTAAAACTGTCTTTACATCCTTACTTGATAAAAATGTCATCTTTGATGCATAGATACTTGTTACATATTTAATCAAAATGCATCCTACAACAATCAAAAAAGCATACACTAGACGCATGGTTTCTACCTTATTGTTGAACATATCATTTAAAATTGTTCCTACTACATAAATAAATACAATACTCGCTAATAAACTTAGCCAGTTTACAAAGACTGTCATCCAAATATAACGTTTGGATTTCCCCATCATCTTTAATAATCGTTTGTTTACCATATATCCCTCTTACGCTGTTTTAATTTTAAAGAAAAAATAATAATACTTTGCGATAAATAAAAATGCAATCGTAACTCTGCTATAGATATTTCCTGATATGACAAAAGCCCAAATCAATAAGCAAGACACCGGGATTAATATCGTTAATTTCTTCCTTAATGTCATAGAATTTGTTTTTACAAAATCATCAATATGATTACGATATAGACTTGTTTGAATAAACCAATCATGAAATCTTTTTGATCCATTCGCAAAACAAAACGATGCTAAAAGTAAAAAAGGTGTCGTAGGTAAAATTGGTAAAACAATACCAATGACACCTAGCCCCAAGGAAATAAAACCACCTATTAAAAATAAAGTTCTAACAAAGCAACTTTTCATAAACCCTCCAATGTTATAGTAATCTAACTATTAAATAGTAAGGCATAAATGGGTTTAAGTAAAGAAAATAAGACTGTAAATTTACAGTCTTACTTTATTATTTCTTTCTTTTCAATAACACAAGCAATACGACAAGTAATCCCACACCACCAAGACTTGGAAGAACAATCCATAACGGATTTGCTTTCTTTTCATCCTTTAACGTTGGCTTTACTTCTTCTACTTCTGTATTTTGTTGATCTTCAACTTGCTTTGTATAGTCAATTTTAATCTCTTTAAACTTATCTGTTTTAAAGATTACATAATTACCTTCCACTTTGTAATCTGTGATCTCACTACCATCAGCATCAAACAACGTAAATGTTTCATGCTCAATCGGTAATGTGATTTCAACTACAACATCCTTAAGTTCAACCGGTTTGTTCTCTTTATTTTTGATACTTAATTGGAAGATAGATGCATGTTCCAACTTTTCTTGTGTTGTTTCTAAGATGACTTCTTTTTTCGTTTCATCAAGTAAAACACTTAGCTTACTTCCAAACTCACCATATAACACCATTACACTATTTTCAGGTTCTACTACCTTATCTACTTCCTTAGTTACGGTATCATATACTCTTCTAAAGAATGAGCCTGTAGATGGTGATGGTGCTTTTGAAGTAGAAGGTACTTCTTCTACCTCTTCTTTCTTTGAAGCAGGAGGATTTCCCTTAACCTTTAAGCCTTGAATCAGTTGTCTTAACTTATGAATCGCTTCATTCACTTTTTCTTGAACATCATTGATTTCATCACGATGTCCTTTTACATATTCAACATATTGTTTTAAAGCATTGTAACTTACTTCTGTATACTTTGTTTCTTTCAGTAACTGTTCACTTTGTTTTACCAAAGCCTCTAGTGTATCAAGATTTTGAATCTCTCTTACACGATAAATCGTAACACCATTTGCATAACCCTTTAATTGATTTACATGTTCAACAAGATCATAGTTTTCAAAATACACTTCTAATTCTTTTGAAATAACTTCATATGTCGCTAAAGGAACTGAAATATCGACATCAAAGCTATTTGCATTAGAAATTACAATATACGTATGTTTATCATCAAACAATTTATAGCTTACGATAGACTCATTTACTTGGATGTGTTGCATATGTTGGTTGATTTCATCAAATGATTTCATACCAAACATTGGTTCCATTGCTCTAAGTTTAATTAAATCTTTAAAGTATTGCAATGCCTTTGGATACTGTCCGGCACGATCATAGTCAAAATGATTAATCGTATCACTTGATTTATATGAGTTATGATCCCCTGCTTTACTTCTCAATGTTTCTTGTCCGGCATGAATGAATACCATACCATTTCCTAGTAATTGTAACGCAGTAGCATGCGTATGACGTTTCATACGTACTTCATCACTATCACTTGGATTTGATAATAGAAGCTTATCATACATTGTATAGTTATCATGAGCTTCATTATATAACACATTTTGTTGTGGATTAATATAACTTACAACATGTTGTGATTTTAAACTATTTAAAATATTCCATGCATTTTCAACTTGATTTTCACCATTGATATAACCGGGACTTGCTCCATTAAAGTTATCACCTTTCACCGCATCTCTAAATTTGTCATTAAAGAATGCAATTCCATCTAATTCAGCAGCATTGTATTGGTTAGCACCTTTACTTCCACTAGGATGATTTCCCATATCCCATCCTTCACCTAAGATGATGATTGAAGGATCTACTTTATTTAAAGCCTTACGAACTTCTTGCATGGTTTCAATATCATGAATACCCATTAAATCAAAACGGAAGCCATCAATGTCATATTCTGTTGCAAAATACACCAAAGAATCAATCATGTACTTACGATACATCAATTGCTCACTTGCCGTTTCATTTCCTACACCGGTACCATTATGTAAGTTTCCATTTTCATCATATCTAAAATAATAACCCGGTACTGTTTTATGCAGTGGAGAATTTTCAACATTGTAAACATGGTTAAATACAACGTCCATAATGACGTACATACCTTCATCATGAATTGCTTCAATCATTTGTTTCATTTCTTTAATACGCGCTTTTGGATTACTTGGATCACTTGAATAGGAACCTTCCGGAACATTGAAGTTTTGCGGATCATAACCCCAGTTATATTGAGCATTAAAGCTTAAATCTCCTGCTTCATCCACAGTCGCAAAATCATACATCGGTAAAAATTGAATGTGAGTGACACCTAAACTCTTTAAGTAACTCAACCCACTTAAATGACCACTTTGTGTCTTCGTATTTTTCTCGGTTAATCCTAAGAATTTCCCTTTATGGACAATTCCATTATCTGCATCAATCGTTAAATCACGAATATGAGCTTCATAAATAATCGCATCCGTTTCATCCGTAAATGGTTCCATACGCTTATGATCCCAGTTATCCGGAAGAATTGCCTTACTATCTACCACAACCGCAAAAGCTCCATTAATGCTTACAGCTCTTGCATAAGGGTCTACGGATTCACTTACACTACCATCTGGAAACGTTAAACGATAGCGATACTTTAATTCATCATGATTTCCGTCATACTCATATTCCCATACACCTTTATCCTTTTGGACCATTGGAAACTCTTGATGATTTGTATAATCCATTAACGTTACAGCACTTGCTGTTGGTGCCCATAGTTTAAATGTCGTTTTATCCGTTGTATAAATAGCCCCTAAAACACCATCATAATAATAGGTTTCATTGAATTCTTTTGAATGAAGATAGTTATTTAATAATGGTAATACATAATTACCATACGTTGGATGAGCAATCACAACATCATTGCTTAAAAGAATGGCTTTATCAACCTCTAATACAACTTTATTTCCTTCAAGTCTTCTATTTACAACAGTATATCCCTGTACAGTAAATTGATTAGCTTCTTCTTGTGATAATGCCTTTGTAACCGTTAGTGTAATTTCATTTGGATTACTTAAAAAGGCATGCACAATCTTCTTAGGAATTTCTGCTTCACTATTATAAATCGTCGCATCATTTTGAATGATCCAGATTTCCTTTTTCCCGGAAGTATCAAACCCGGTAACAAGCAAATCATCCGGTGTATTCTTACCATTCCATTCATTAGCACTTGTACTATGACGTACAATAAGACCAACCGATGAAATCCCTCTATCATCATGATGTGTAATGATGGCTTGATGTTGTGGATTAAATGAAAAACTACGACCATCTTTCGAAGGCAACCACGACCAGATATTCCAACCTTCATAAGCATTATCATAACGTAAGTAATTCACTTTTAATTCAACATCCTTCACTACGGTAGGTGTTGAACCATATTCATACGTTACATCACCTTGATAATCTTCTAACCATACTTCTAACCCTTGTTTGATATTAATCTTTAAATCCTTTGATTGCTTATGCCAAGGATTTCCATCTTTTTCTTGACGAACAATTAAATTATAAGTTTCAACTCCATCAACAAGAGGAAGATAACCAACCTTGCCAAAACTATCCTCATCATTAAACTCGAAACTTTGTTCTCCATTTACCGTTCCCCAAGTATACATATTCCAACCTTCTGTATCATTAACAGGTGCTTTAAAATGTACTTTAATTTTTGATAATGGTTCTTGTGTTTTATAACTTGCCTGTAATCCTTCAACCCAAATTTCAGCTTTTCCATCTACTAAAGAAACATCAATATTACCTTCACTTTGAATTGCCCATGGATTACTTGTTCCATTATCTGATTTTAATTTTAAATGAAAACTATTCAGAACTTTATGATCTACTGTAATGGTTGCGACTTTACCCCAAGCATCTTGTCCATCGAATTCTACATCTCGTCCACCTTCTCCATCATACCAAACCCACATTTTAAAGTGAGCTTGAGCATGTTCAGGACTTGCTTTATAGTGTACCTTAATCACACTTTGTGTAATGGGTTGTAATTCATCTAACTTAATTTCATTTAATAAGGCTACTGCTTTATCATTGTTATAGTTTGTTCTAAGCTTTTGTATCGCATTTAACCATGTATTGTATTTTTCTTTTTGTTGTACAGTTAAAGCTTGATAATTTAAGCCTAACATATCTCCTTGTAGTTTCACTAAACGCTCATAATTTTGATTATAATACGTTACATTTGTATCTTTTACACCATGATTTACTATGATGTTGGTATGTGTATCCTGTAAAGTAACATAACGATCTTCTTGGATATCTTTTTGCCAATCGCCATGATAAATAACAAAACCTAAATTTTCAACATGATTTGAAACTTCAAGTGTTGCCCTATATGCATCTCCTTCTTTTACAAATGGAGCATCGAACTTCGTTTGATTTGCCGCTTGATCCCACCCATGAATCTTCCAATCCTGTTGTGGAGCATCTTGCAACAAAATCGTAACGATACGTTCTTCTGCTGCACGATAGTTTTGAAGTGCTGTAACCCAAACTAACGTAAGCGCTAACAATAAGTTTACAAATTTTTTTGTTATCGTCTTCATATAACCTCCTATAACTCTCTGGCGCTATTATACCATTAAAGAAAACGTTTTCCAAGCGCTTTCATAAAAAAACTCTAATCTTTTACTTACAATTAGAGTTTATTCTTTATTTTTTACTTAAAACCATGTTATACATTTCTAAATATAGCTTACATGACTTTTCAAAACTAACATCTTCCTTCATAGCATTTTCAATCATAGCGTTAAATCCAATGGAATTTAAATAATACGTATCACATGCATATCTTAATGTGTAGTATAAGTCATCACTACTTTTTGATGCAAAGCTAAAACCTGTACCCGTATTATCATATTGATTAAATGGTGTTACGGTATCTTTTAAACCACCGGTTTCTCTGACTAACGGCAATGTTCCATAACGCATGGCAATTAATTGAGAAATGCCACATGGTTCAAATAAACTTGGCATTAAGAAGACATCACAACCTGCATAGATACGATGTGCTAATTCTTCATTATATCCACAATAGAACACCGCACGACGTTTATACTTATATTCCATGTGTTTAAACGCATCTTCAATATGTCCTTCTCCACTACCCAAGACAATGAATTGTAGATCAAGTCCCATAATATCCGCAAGTTTCTCTAAGATTAAATGAATTCCTTTTTGATTCGTTAATCTTGAAACCATACCTACTAACATCGTATCCGGTGTTACACGTAAGCCAAGCTCTTCTTGCAACGCTTTTTTATTCGCCTTTTTACCACTTGCATAAGATTTTAAACTATATTTCTTGCTTAAAAGTTTATCCTTACTTGGATCCCATAACTTGGTATCAATACCATTGGTAATGCCCCATAAATCATCTTTACGATAACTTAAAACTTCATCCATGTTTTCGCCATATTCTTTTGTTAGTATTTCATGTGAATAGGTTGGTGAAACCGTTGATATTTTATCCGCAAATAAGATACCTGCCTTCATAAAACTAATACCTTGATAAAAACGCATACTACCATCATGATAAAAGCTATCACTAATACCTAAACAATCTGTTAAAACACTGACTGGGAAATTGCCCTGATATGCTAAGTTATGAATGGTATAGACATGTTTTATTTTTTGATACTTTTTATCATTGGCATAATGTATTTTACACATCGCCGGTATCATCCCTGTATGCCAATCATGACTATGAATAATTTCAGGATAGAATTGCAGTTCTCTTAACATTTCTAAAACCGCTTTTTGAAAGAAGGCAAAACGAGCACCATCATCATAGTAACCATATAACCCTTCACGTTCAAAATAACCTTGATGTTCAATAAAGTAATAAATCACTCCTTGTACATCTTTTTCATATAATGTCGCAACCGTATTAATTTGTCCAGTTAATACAGGAAATGTCTTTACTTTTTTAAAACTTTCACGATGATTCAACGCAATCTTTAAATACAACGGCAACACCACACGTACATCCATATTCTTTTGTTTTAAAGAATGAGGTAAACTACCAATCACATCCGCTAAACCACCACTTTTAATAAACGGCAATCCTTCACTGGCAACAAATAAAATAGATTTCATAATGACCTCCTAAATTCGATCTCTTCGTTTTACATAAATAGGACTTTCAAGTGTACCCTGTAATTTCTTAACATGATGAACAATCGCTTCACGATCAATTACACATGTATTAATCTTTGTATCTTCACCAATATAAGCATTTGGTAAAATAACACAGTTTTCAACAATCGCTCCTTTTTTAATAATAACGTTACGTCCAATGACACTATTGATAACCGTACCTTCAATTTGACAACCATTGGCTACAATACTATTAGAAACACTAGCACCATTATCATATAAAGTTGGACATGAATCATTTGTCTTTGTATGAATTGGCCAATCTTGTTTAAATAAATCTTTGGCATATTGATATTGTCTTAATTCCATACTAGCTCGATAGTAAGCAGGTAAAGAATTGATACATGCAACATATCCCTTATGTTGATAACCACGAATATCTAACTCATCACAACTTTCTGCAATGATATCTTTAAACCAATATAAACTTGATGTATTGGCAGCTTTATTCACCATTTCAATAAATAAACGCTTACTCATGACATAACACTCTAAAGAAATATTACGTGATTTATATTTTCCACGATTCTTAACAAAACTTGTCACACGATTATTAGAATCAATGTTTACAATATCCGCCATAAAGAATTCTTCTTTGGCATGGTCTGTTGATGTATAAATTAAAGTAATATCATTTCCTGTTTCAATGTGTTTATTTAATACATCATTAAAATCAATACGATACACCATATGACTTGGTGCAACAATTACATATGGTTTATTGCTACGTTCAATAAACTCCATATTTGACATGTAAGAACTAATATCATGATTATAAATTTCTTGTGTGATTTGACTTTCACCATATAGAACATGAATCTTGCCACGTTTTGAGTTAATATTAAAGTTACTTTCTTTTACATGATCAATCAAAGAACGAGGCTTATTTTTAATATACACTTGAATATTACTAATTCCTGAATTCGTCATATTACTCAATAAGAAGTCAATAATACGATAACGTCCTAAAAAGTTAATTGCCGCTACCGGACGATAATTACTCATCCCTAAAACATCCACATTTGTATCACCAAAACTGACAATTCCTAATGCATTACACATCTTTCACACCTACCTTACTCACTGTATTTTTTGTTACGAGTTCTATGTTTTCACTATTGGCATCCCCTATCACCATGTGATCTGGAATCTTTACGTTTTCAGCAACAATACATCTTGTAACTTTAGCCCCTTTTCCAATAATGGCACCATTCATCACAACCGTATCAATCACCTTTGCATCTTCTCCAACTTTTACATCTGTAAATAAAACGGAATCTTGTACAAGACCATCTACAATACAACCTTGTGTAATATAAGCACGTTTAATTTTGGCATGCTCACCAATAAACTGTGGTGCTGTATTTGTATCTTCTGTATAGATTTTCCAACTAGGATCAAATAGATTCAATTCATTTTGATTATTTAATAAATCCATATTGGCTTCCCATAAACTATCAATCGTACCAACATCTTTCCAATATCCAACAAAACGATGCGCCTTTAAAACACGATTATCATTTAAGTAGTTTGGTATAATATCCTTCCCAAAATCATGTGAAGAATCCGGATTTTTTTCATCCGCCAACAAATATTTCTTCAATGTCTTATATGTAAAAATATAAATACCCATACTAGCTAAATTGCTTTTTGGCTTTTTAGGTTTTTCTTCAAATTCAATGATTAAATCGTTTTTATCACAATTCATAATTCCAAAACGACTTGCTTCTTTTAGCGGAACTTCTAATACCGCAATTGTTGCGTCTGCTTTACTTTTAATGTGATCATTTAACATCTTGGCATAGTTCATTTTATAGATGTGATCTCCTGAAAGAATTAAGACATACTCTGCTTCCTCTTGATCTAAGAAGTCTAAGTTTTGACCAATGGCATCGGCTGTTCCTCGATAAAGTCCAAAGCCTGTTTCATCCTTTTCACGTGGAGGCAAAACAAAAACCCCTCCATCCTTAGAATCAAGCCCCCAATGATGATCCCTTGCGACATAAGAATTCAACAAGACAGACTCATATTGTGTTAAAACACCAACAACCGAGATATCCGAGTTTGCACAATTACTTAAAGGAAAATCGATAATACGATACTTCCCACCATAATGTACCGCCGGTTTCGCAACTTTTTTGGTTAAATCAAAAAGTCGCGTTCCTCTACCACCAGCTAGAATCATTGCAACCATATTATTGTTTCTCATGATAAATATCTCCTTTTTTTATACTTTCATTATAGCATTTTTATTTGTTAAAATTATAATATTTTACTAAATCCCTCCTTTTTTCTAAAAAATAAAAAAGGATTCTAAAAAGAACCCCCTGAATCATTTTTCAACCTGCTGAAAACGATTGTAAAATTCAGCATATAATCTATTTATTTCTTCAACAGCCTCATCTACATTCATCTCTTGTCTAAATACTTTTTGATATACATCCAAATAAGCAGGTTCTTTTACAAACGCAAATACTTGAACATCCGCCTTTTCATAACGACGATAATCTTCCATCATACTACCTAAAAAAGCTTTTGAAATCGCAAGTTGATCTTCGTTTTTAAATGTTAATGCATAAGGATGTTCATGGAGATGATTATACAATAAGATTGAATCTGTATGCTTCATATATAAATTTAAACCCTCTTGCGAAAACATAAGTTCAATAAGGGCAAAAGCGGCACTGGGATACTTCGTTAAGGCATTTACACCATATCCCTTAGAATGAGCTAAAGGCGTAAATCCTTTACCATTTAAAGTTGGAAATACACTGAAACGAAAATCAACTCCATTAATATCTTGGTATTGTTCATAATACATCCATGTAGTAACCAAACTAAAGGGACTCACCTCTTCACTAAGATAATCTTCATACAAGAATTCCGTTTCTTCAAACATTGTGTTAAGCTGTTGCATCGCCTGTAAACTCGCTTTAAACTCAGGACTTGTAAATCCATATTCTTTTAAATCATGATCAAAAGAAATGCCATTGGTTGTAAAGGCAAAACTTGTAAAAAAATCATCTAAATAAAGGGGCATTTTAAGCAAAGGTTGTTGGCTGTCTTCTTGTTTACTTACATCCATACCGGCAATCTCTTCAAAGGTATCAAAAGCATCCACAAGACCATCTTGATTTTCATCAGCAACATCATAACCCATAGCTTCTAACATGGTCACATTTGTACTAAAAAAGCTACCTACAGCACTGATTGGTAAGTAGGTTATTTCTTTTGTTGGAAACAGAAAATTGCTTGCTAAATGGTCCTTAAACTCATCTATCTGTAAATCTAATAAGTGCTCTTGCATACGCACTGCATAACTATCCCATAATAAAACAACATCCGCATAGATATCTTGAAATTCTTGATAATCAAAGTTTTGATATACTACATAGTTTAAAAGACCTTGATGTTTTGGATAAGTCTTGTCCCACAACTCCACAAGCCTTTGACCATATGCTTCATTTTCCACTGCCACCACTAATGAAGCCTCTTCTTCAATTTGAAATTTCCCTGTCTCTTTATCTTTACATGCTTGAGTGCCATCCAACTTACACGTCGATTGACATCCAACCAGAAAACAAAGCAACAATACCGTTATAAATGTCTTCATAATAACCCCACTTGTAACTATTGTAAAAGATAATTTTAAAAAAAGCTATAAATCACTTATAGCTTTCTGCCTTTTTACGACCATGATAATAGTAAGAAATCCACAATACCAATACAGCAATGGCGGCCCACAGCAATAATGATTGTAATAATGGAGCCAAATTATAATCAAGACCTTTATATAAATCTAAGATACGCTCTTCCACAAAATATCTTGTTGGAAGCATCTTACTAACAATCTGAAGAGCATTAGGTAATGCATGAACAGAAATCCCCATCATGCCACTTAAAATCATAAACCCAAAATAGAATACCATTGTAATCGCATAAGCTAACCCAAACTTACGCACTAAATTAGAAATACCGTGCGCAAATACAATCATAATAATTGAAAAGACATAATAAATAACAATCATAACTAAGAACCCTTTTAATGATGGTAAAGCAATCCCTAATGCAAAGCATTCAAATATAGAAAATACAATTAAACCGGATGTTAAAAATACCAATGCCGCTAAGATTTTATACACCAATAAGGTAGTTTGTGAAAACCCAAATAGATGCAAACGATCCGGAATATGACTCTCTAACTCTGTAGCATAATTAGCCGTATAACCAATAAACCCGGTTGCCAATGGAATAATCAAAGAAAATCCTATCGCAACGGAAGTAAGTGCATCTTTCATCATAGCCTGTGGTACGGAACTTTTAATTTGTATGCTGATAATAAACGATAAAATCATTGGAAATGCAATTCCAAAGAACATTGAAAATCCATTTAACACATTATTCATCAATTCATAATAGAAAAATTGCACATTGAATGTTTTCTTCATGCCTTTACCTCCTTGTTAAATGCCACATGCTTCGCATTTAAAGACATAATTTCTATGTCACTGATACTGCGTTTATAATCCACATTATGTTCTACTAAAAGTTTCGTTAACGCTAATTCTTCTTCTTGATTACTACAACTAATCGCAACTAAGTGATCAGGTGCCACAATCTCTTTAAATCCTTTTAAAAAACTTAAATCTTTTTGACGATTCATGATATACACTGTATTACCACAATACTTTTTAAATAACGTCTCTTTATCCCCATAATCCACAAACTGTCCTTTTTCAAGAATTAAAATCTTATCTACTAAATACTCTAATTCTTGATAATAGTGAGACACTAATAAAACGGTTTGTTGACGATTACGATAATACTCACTTACTTTTTCCATTAAACGTTGTCTTGTTTCAAAATCAAGACCTGAAGTTACTTCATCAAAGATTGTGATTGGTGCATTTTGACACATAACTAAAATCAATGTTAAACGTTGTTTTTGACCACCAGATAAATGCTTAAACTTCTTATGCAAACAACCTCTAAAATCAAAATAATCAATCAATTCATTGGCTACTTTATGTTGCTTTAAAGAACACCCTAAAATAGCTTCCATAACTACCTTTACCGATACAATACTACTGTATTCATTTTGTTGCATATGGATGGCAATGGATTCCTGTAATACATCCAACTGAATCATTCCTTCATAATAAGCTAAACCAAGAATCGCTTTAATTAAAGTTGTTTTCCCGGCACCATTGGAACCAATGATACCCACCTTTTCTCCTTGTTCAATACGTATGGTTTCTAACATACTTAATGCTTTAAAATCTTTATAAAATACTTCTAAATTCTTTAATTCAATCATATTTTATATCTCTCCTTATGCCTATATTGTAGAAAAACGATATGAATTCCTTATGAAGATTCTATGCAGGTTGTTTGTACATCATAATAAAGTGTTGCCACAACTTTCTGATTCTGATTTTCAATATGAAACTGATACCCTAATAACTTTGTAAAATAATCTACAACATATAAACCTAACCCCTTACCACTATTCCCTTTAAAACTTGTAACAAAAGGCTCTAAAATCGTTTCCAGCAACTCCTCTTCTATAACAGCCGGACCATTTTCAATACGTACATATTGATTGGTAATTGCTACCTTTATCGTTCCTTTTTCACTTGTATAACTAATGGCATTGCTCATAAGATTATCCAATATCTTATATAAAATCTCTTCATTGCTTACTAAACAATGATTTCCTACCAGTTTTATTGTTAATTGTTTGTTTTCAATCACAAGCTGATGATGATGGATAATGGTATTGATAAAAGAATTTAAATGTATATTACAAGTATCATAGTCATTACCATAACGACTTAAACTCAATATTTCATCAATCATATTACGCAATAACTTTAACTGTTCTTTTACCTTCACTAAATAGACATCACGGTCTTGATAACGCCCTACCTTATTTATCATCCCCTCTACAAGCAACATCGCTGATTGAATAGGAGTCTTTAATTGATGAGAACTACCAAGTAAAAAGACTTCCTGTTTCTTTGCTTGTAACTTTTCCTTTTCATGATTTTCACGTAACTTGGCATACAATTCATTTAACTCTTTTGTTAATAATCCTATTTCATCATTACGATTTATTTGTATTGGTTGAATATCTTCTAAGGATACCTTCTTTAAGCGTTTAATGGTATTGGAAAAAACGGTAATTGGATGTACCATCGCATAACTAAATACATGCGCAAAACAAATTAACACTACCAACAATACCAAAACAATAACAGGAAGAGCCTGCCATAACGTATTATAAACATCTGCAATCTTAGGTGTTACACCATTATGAATGGTTAAGGCAAGATACTCATCACGATACGTAATGACATAATGTGCTAAATAACTATTTTTATTATCATTGGTTAAAAGACGAATTAAAATGGTATCTTCATGATAACGATAAAAAGAATAGGAAGAAGCTTGCTCTTTCGATAATTTTACATAAGGATCAAACGTATACTTCAAGTTTTTCATTGGAATATTTACTCTTTTAAATATCGACTTTGACCAAGTATCCCAAAACATTTGATTATCCTGTTTCATAAATTCTTTATCCAACATCTTTTCTCTTACTACATCAATTTGCTTTCGAATTTCCGGATCTTCAATCTCATAAGTAAAATTTAAAAAAGTACTATACCCATGTAACGTATAACTATCCTTATAGATCTTTAAGCTAAAATTATAGATTAAATCTGTATTTTGATCGAGATAATCTTCTGATTTTAAAAACTTAACGTGATTCTGATAAGCCTCATTTAATAAATCCTGTTTACGATTTTCAACATATAAAGATGGAATCATATATAAAAAATACAGCACAATGATACTAACTACTAATACGGATATTACAACATTAAATAGAAGCATCTTACTTTTTAACTTCATACGCTTCCTCCTTTTGAAATTGATAACCTACTCCTACAATTGTTTTAATACAATTAAATGGTAATTTCTTGCGTAAATTCTTAATATGCGCATCAATAATACGATCATTACCAATGTAATCTTCATTAAAAATTTTTAAAATCAATTGTTCTCTTGAAAACACACGTTGAGGACTTTGATATAAGACTTGTAATAACAAAAATTCACTTAACGTCAATTTTAAAGGTTTTCCATTATATACTGCACGATAACCCTCATGATCAATCTTTAAGCCTTCTTGCCATGGTATTTGAGACTTCACACGACGAAGTAATGTTTCCATACGCTTTAATAAAATAATCGGAGATACCGGCTTTATGATATAATCATCTGCTGTATCATTAAACGCATGCACTTGACTGTTGACATCATCTAAAGCACTCAGCATTAAAACACCTATGTGCTTATTATGACTTAAACGAATATAGTTTAAAACTTCAAACCCATTGTGTTTAGGAACCATAATATCTAAAATAGCCAAATCAAGATCTTCTTGATCAACAATGCGCATGGCTTCTTCCCCATCGGTTGCCACAAAAACGTTATAACCCGCTATTTCCATATACTCTACCAATACTTCACGAATAATTGGTTCATCTTCCATAAATAATACTCGATACATAAAATCACCCACTAAAAGTGTATCACGTTGATATGAAGATGTGATGAAGATTAAAAAAACTATCACAATTGTGATAGTTTATTTTGCAGTTAAAGCTGCCATTGTAATGTAATTATATGGCTTATTAAAATGTGGCAAGAAGAAGATGTCAGTTAATGCCAAACGATCAATCGTTACCTTTTCTTGAATCGCTAATGAGAACATATGAATTGCCATCGACACATCATGCTCACTTGCAATTTGTGCTCCTAAGATAACTCTTGTTTTAGCATCATAAACGATTTTAATTAATACTTTATGATTGTCATGTTCCATGAATTCAGGTTTTTGTAAATCTTCAAACGTTGTTGTCTTAACATCGAAACCTAATTGTTTCGCTTTTGTTTCACAGATACCTGTTGAAACCATCTTTAATTCATAGATATTAATACCATTTGAACCTTGTACGCCAATTGACTCTAATGCTGTACCACATGCATTATGCCCAGCCACTACCCCAGAGCGTACTGCATTTGTTGCAAGTGCAATGTATTGTTTTTGTTGAGTTGCATTATCAAATACCGTTGCACAATCACCAATCGCATACACATCTTTTACACTTGTTTCTTGATGTAAATCAACACTGATTGCACCATTTTTAAATGTTTCTAAGCCTTCACTAAGAACATTGTTTGGTCTAAAGCCAATACACAAGATAACCATATCTGTTTCAATTGTTCCTTGATCTGTCACAATCGCTTCTACTTTATCGCTACCTTTAATTTCTTTTACACTTTGACCATATACTTGTTTAATCCCATGTTTTGCTAAGTTGTCTTCCATTAACTTACTAAACTCAGGATCATAGTAGCTAGCCAACGGTCTTGGGGCTAAATCCACCATAGTTACTTCTTTGCCACAACGTTCAAATGCCTCAGCAAGTTCTACCCCGATATAGCCAGCTCCAACAACCGCAACTTTCTTAATCTCCGGTTGATTTAACTTTTCAATTACTTCTTGAGCATTTTGATACAATTTAACCAATTGTACATTCTTTAAGTTAATTCCTGGAATATTAGGAATAATTGGTGTTGAACCTGTAGCTAAGACTAACTTATCATAGCTATCTTCAAATACTTCATTTGTTTTTAAATTCTTTACACTTACTTTTTTATTGTCATAATCTACACCAACAACTTCATGTTCCATAAAAATCTTAGCACCCTTCTTCCCTAAGATTTCAGGATTTGCATAGAATAGGCCATCTCCACTAGCGATTTGACGACCAATCCACAATGCCATACCACAACCTAAAAATGAAATGTTTGAATTGCGATCATAAACCACAACTTCATTGGCACCAGGATAATTATCTAGCATTGTATTAATACAAGCTGTTCCTGCATGGTTTGCACCTACAACGATTATTTTACTCATACTTCTTCCTCCTTCAATATATCGCATGAAAATAGTACCCAAAATTACTTATTTATACAAGTGATATTATTTCTTTTTCATGTAGTTTTCAACATCATTTGTAACCGATAACAATGGGCGCTCCCCACTACTTAATACAACCCTTAAAAATTCTTGTAAAGTAAGTCCATGTTCATGGATTGCTTTTTCACTTTGAGTATAAAAATAATATAAACCATACCCATAAGGAATATAACCAAACGGTTCTTTATAAGCACCTTCAATCATAAGTTCTATATCTTCATCACTGATCGTTTCATATTTACTATAAAAAGCTTTTATTTCATCAAAAGACATATTATAGTAATTCACTTGTAAATCTAAAAGTGCTCCTGTTACATAGTCATAAATAATATAGTATTGAATTAAATCACGTACTCCTTCATCCATCTCTAACCACTCTAATGCCAAGATTTCTGAAAACATAGCCCATCCTTCACTATAAGCAATCATACGAAAAGCATGATGAATCGGATGTTTGCCATACGTATTGGAAAAACTATATTCATACATATGACCAGGTAAAGCTTCATGAGCGATGACAGAATATAAATCGATATTTAAGTCCACATTTTTTTGATTGATTTTAACCACATTTTCATTTGGACTATCTAAATAACCGGGAAGAAAATATCCATCGAAATGCGATTCTTCCCATTCTTCAAAATAACTGACATTATAATTTAAATCTTTTATTTCCGGTAAAATACGCGTATAGTTTGTCTTTAAATGCTCTATGATTTCATCTAAACTCATATCAATATCAAACTCAAAAAACGCATCGTAGGTTTCTCCATATAATAAATCCTGATGCTTATAAAACTGATCATCTAAAAACGTTACTAAGGTTTGATACAGTTCATCCGGATTTACTTCACCACTGGCATTAAATTGAATCAAATACTTTGCATACTCTTTCCCATATGGATACTCCACAATACTTTTATACGGGATAGCATCTTCCTTTAACTTTATAAGTTCTTCTTTTAAGACTTTTACCTGTTCAATAAGTGTTTCAACCTTAGCGTTAAACACCTTAACCAATTCATTTTTCTCATCATCTGAAATTAAAATATATTCAAAATTATAATCAAAATT
Source organism: Erysipelotrichaceae bacterium (assembly GCA_030528645.1). Taxonomy (GTDB): domain Bacteria; phylum Bacillota_I; class Bacilli_A; order Erysipelotrichales; family Erysipelotrichaceae; genus RQZE01. The sequence goes on from JAUMYM010000001.1 coordinate 23,963, forward strand.
GTTATACACATCAAGATACGTTTCACTTAAAAATAAATCAAGAAAGCTAATCGCCTCATCATAAACAATGGTAGGCATGATATAACCCGCTTCTTTTTGTTGCTTAGTAAATGCTAAACCTTCTTGAAAATACGCTTCTACTTTATCAAATAAAGCTAAATATTGCTCAAACTCTTTGGTATCATCAAAACGATAATAAGCTAAATTTTCAAAAACTGTATAGGCAACTCCACCTAACGATGGTTGAAATACAAATCTAAAATAAGGATACTTTGATAATTCTATTTTATTTTTTAGATAAAATGCGTAGGCATCATAACTTGCTTGTTCATATACATCTAAATCATCTCTGTTATATTGCATTAGTGCATCATAACTTCTTTGATAATCCTCTAATGTAAATTCCTTTGCAAAACGAGGTTCTTTTACAACATCATGATAGTCAAACTGATTAACATAATAATGTTGATAAGACATATTATCCATGTAAATATACTGTTTGATTTCATCATCTAAATATTCTTGAAAACTCTTTTTTACGTCCTGTACCGTCGTAGAAGAAGTATCTTTCAGCTTAGTACAAGCCATTAAACAACATAATGTTAAAATAACTACTAGTAATTTCTTCATACTCATAATAAAAAACAAAGGAAGATTCCTTTGTTATTTTTTTCCTTTCATGTATTGGGCTATATCTTTATCGACAAAGACAAATGGACGTTCTCCATTTTTCATCAATACTTCTGTAAACTCTAGAATCGAAAACTTATCACCATATTTTTTTAAGGCTTCTTTATAATAATTATCCATCTTCATTAAACCATAACCATAAGGAATAATACTTGCAGGATCTGAAATCGCTCCTTCACGAATCGTTTGGAACGTTTCAGTACCTAAATTAAATCCAAAGGTAGTTGAAAAATGTTCTTCAATTTGGGCTACATCATAACCATAATAATTCACCATGATATCCACCAATGCACCAATCGCATAGTTTAAACCAATATCAGACTTTAAAATTGTCGCTGTTTCCGGATATTCAAAATCTAATGTTTCAATCATGAAAAACTCACTAATCATCGCCCAACCTTCACTATAGCCAATAAAGGAATTACTTAAACGATATGGATTTGCCTTAGTTTGAATAAAATTCATATTTTGATATAAGTGTCCAGGTAAACCTTCATGTGCCAATGTTACAAATAAATCAAAATCACTGGAAGAATTTTCACCATTGACACGTATAACATTTAAGGTTGTATTATCAATTGGAGCTTGTAAGTAATAAGCACTAATACTTGGATTTGTAATAGAAGGATCTAGATAAGAAATCTTATAATCGATTGAAGGTAGTGGATGCACAATCTTAGGATAATGTTCTTCTAAATATGCCAAGATTTCATCAACACCCTTATATGGTAATGTATAGTTACTTGCCTCATCAACAGCGCCTTCTGCACCACCTAAAATAACGATGTATTGTTGTAACCAAGAAAGAATATAATCATTTAAAGCCTTAAACGCATCATCCACGGAGATATCATCACTTGCTTTGTATTTAAATAAGGTTGCATAGTATTCTTTCCCGTTTGGATAAGCAGCTAGACCTTGATCTTTAACACTACTTGAACCACGTAATCCATTTAATGCTTCTTTTGTTTCTTTAAAAACAGGAATGATTTGGTTGTAAACAATGTCTTCATTTTCTTGTAAAAAAGCATTCTTTTCTTCTTCACTTACATCATTTACGAACGCCACTTTATCTTTAAACGATACGATTAATTGATTATCTTTCGCATCTGTAAACTTATCAATTAAATCAATTGTTTCATTTAATGTATAGTCTTGTAAAAAGTATCCTTTTTCAGCTTGTTGTTTTGTAAAGGCAATTCCATCTTTAAAAAGACGTGATACATCCTTCAACAACCATAAATAATCTTCAATATCTTGCTTGTTTTCAATACGAAATTCCATAAAATTCGTAATGATATTACTTTGGTAGCCATTCATAGGACTAAAGACAAAATCAAAATCCGGATATTTATTTAATTCTTTTGTGGCATTTAAATTCCACATAATGACATCATAATCGACTTGTTGATGACTACTTAATGATTCATACTTAAACTCTTTAAATTTTCCAATTAACGCATCTGTTTTCTCTAGCTGTTCTTGATAACTATCATAACCAACTTCACCCAAAGAAGCTGTTTCAGGACGTTTCAATTGATAGGTTTCAGGATTATATACTTGATAGTGTTGACTAATTAAATCATCGTTTAACAATGCCTGAAATTCACTGTATAAAAACGCATCAAACTCTTTATTATCATCGACCACTTTGTTTGGCTTTTGACAACCTGTTAATGATAAAAGTAACACTAAAATTAATAAAGTCAGTTTTTTCATTTTACACCTCACTAGAACATTATAGCATAACTTGTTATAATTATTCAGGTGATTAAAATGCTACATGCAAAAATGAATTTAAAAGAAATGATTGACTATCGCTTAAGCGAAGAAGAATTAAACAAACTAGATCCGAGTATTATGTCTTTATCACGCATTGTAATTTCAGGAAGCACAAGAGAAGACTGCTATGCATTTATCCGTTATATGTTTTCGATGCAACAGGAAGATACATTGACACAATTCTTTCATGAACCTTTAGAAACTATCTTCTATGACTTTACTATCCAAGAAAAAGCCATCGTTATTTTTCAACTGTTAGGACTTAATCCTCAACATGAAATCTCAGCATATTTTGAACAACTACTAAGTAACTATCAAGGAGATCAAGATATTGTTATTGATACCTTTGATGATGATACGAATATGTATCGTACAAGTGTCTATGATGAAGAGATAAAAACCACATTAATTCCTCTGCAAAGACAAAATTAAAAGCGAATCATCCATTCGCTTTTTTTATTTAAGATACTGCTTCATGTTTACATTTTAATATCGAAATGGAATACGGTTTAATATCTACATGATCAACAGCTTTATCATTCACTAACCCATGCTCATTAAAGATAAGTGTACCTTGTTTTGCATATGTAATTTCACTAGATGTCGGATTAATAAAACATACTATAGTATGATCCTCTTCCATGATGCTATAAACTAATAAATCATCATATGACTCAAATTCAACATACTTAAAAATATCCTCCGTATTACTTAAACGGAAACACTTATGTCTTCTACGTAAAGTAACTAAATCTCTAAAGTAATCATAAATCATTTGATAACGATTCAAACGATTATAATCCAACTTATTAATATCATCCATTGTATTATACGTATTATGCATTCCAAGTTTTGTACGAGCGAACTCTTGCCCACTATGAATAAACGGTACTCCTTGGGCAATCATTGTTGTTGCAAGCAATAACTTATGTTTTAAAATACGAATTTGATTAACATCTTCTTTACAACAATCATCAATCTTATCCCAACTTGTCGCATTATCATGGCACTCAACATAATTAATTGACTGTGTTGGACTTAAATAAATTTTATGATAACCATCAATACTATTCCCTAATAGCGCCGATTTATATTCAAACATTAAATTCAGATTCCCTGTAATATAGCCCTTGGCATAAGATTCTTCTACAGACGTCTTTCCCTTTACAACATCACGGAAGAAATCATTAAAGAAAGCGATGTGTGGCATTTGATAATTGTTATATAACGTAGCTTTTTCATCATCACTCATCGCAGTTGGCATATTCCAGCCTTCTCCATAAACCATAAAATCGCACTTATAACTTGATGCTAATTTATAAATCTCATTCATCGTTACAATATCATGAATACCCATCAAATCAAAACGTAGACCATCAATATCATATAATGTAATAAATTTTTCAATGGTATCCAACATAAACTTACGCATCATTAAACGACGAGATTCTGTATCATTTCCACAGAATGATCCATTTGATAAATACTTTTGATCACTATAACGAAAGAAATAATAAGGAACAATTAAATTTAAGTTTGACATACTCAAATCATAGTGATGGTTAAACACCACATCTAAATTTACGCGCATCCCATGAACATGAAGTGTATTTACTAACTCTATGAACTCATTCACTCGACTATATGGATCATTTGGATTACTACTATAACTACCTTCTAAGACACCCCATTGTAATGGATCATACCCCCAGTTATATGCACGCCTTGGATTTTCCTCATCTACCGTCGCAAAGTCAGTAACCGGAAGTAATTGCACATGAGTAACATTTAAACTCTTCAAATAATCAAATGCGGTTGGTAATCCTTTAAATGTTGTACCTTCTTCTAACATCGACTTAAACAAAGAATGACTTGATGTACAAGCCGTAATATCACTTGTAAAATCACGCACACTTAATTCATAAATAATCGCATCCGTATAACTATTCATTGGTTCAAGTGTATACGATTGTTTCTTCACCAATTTTTCAGAATTAATAACTGCACTTGCCTTTCCATTTGCAAAACCACTAATTGCATAAGGATCGGTTGTCTCAACGATATGACCATTTACATCAACATAGTAACGATATTTGGCACCATCTAAATCTTTATATACCGTTGTACGAAAAACACCCTTTTCTGTTTTTTCCATCGTATAAATTTCATCATTGATATGCACTGCAGCATAAATTGCCGTTGGTGCCCATAAAGCAAAAGATGTCGCTTCTTTTGTATAATGACTTCCTAAATCTTTACCATCATAATAAAACAATTCTTCAAAACGTTTTGTATGAACAAGATAACGCACTTCCACTGTCGCTTGATGACAATGAGATTCATATACGGTATATCGCTTACTGAAATCATATTCCCCTTCAAATACCACTTCATATTGTGTATAACCATTTTGTTCTAGAATGCTCTTTATTTGGCATTCCATTACTAAACCGTCACTACGCTTTAAATAAAACCCATTGGTTTTTCCATTGTAAAAACGATGCGAAATTACAACATTTAATTTATTAAAATCATCTAAATATGCCTTCATGCTAGCTTCCATGCAGAATATCCTCCTTATCATTTACTGTTAAATTCACTAACCATTTTTCTTTTTTCACTAAAAAATAACTATATAGCAACTTAATAACATCTGTCATTTGACTCATAACATACATTAAAATTATATTGATATTTGTATAATATGCAATCATATAGATTAATGGAATATTGAATAACCACATAAATCCGCTGTCCATCAATAATGCACTTTTCATATCACCACCTGCACGTAAAATAAAATAAAACTGTGCGGTAGCCATATAAATCCAATAAAAACATCCCATAATACGTACGATTGAAACAGCTACTGACATCGTTTCTTCCGTTACATTATAAATATAAGGCAATATATAAGAAGAAGCAAACATCCCTATTCCAAAAACAAGGGCTAAAAAGATTCCAAAACCAACTAATTTATATGCATTTTCTTTTGCTTGTTCAAGATGATTGGCTCCTAATTTTTGAGATACCAGCACTGTAGTTGCGATTGCCATTCCACTAAATAAAATAAAGAAAATATCCGCTATGGTTAAAGCAATAGAATATCCACTGGTTGCCCAAGAACCTCTTGTAGAATAGAATTTAAATAAAGTCGCTATACCAAAAGTCCAAATAATTTCATTTAAGAAAAGCGGTATTGCTTTCAATAATATTTTAGTCAATAATTCTTTGGTAATCTTCACAAAATGAAATACTCTAGGAAATTCTTCTTGATTAACCACAACAACATACATGATTAACTCTAAAAAGCGTGCTATAACAGTTGCTAACGCTGCTCCCTTAACCCCTAAAGAAGGGAAACCGAAATGACCAAAAATTAATATATAATTCAAGATTGTGTTTGCAATCACCGCTATAATACTAATGATTAATGGTGCTTTTGTCTTCCCTATCGAGCGTATCGCGCTGGCAATGCATAAGGAAAAAACATTGGGTAAAAAACTAAAAATAACAATTTTAAGATACTGTGCACCATAAGTAAGAATTTGTTCATCTCTTGTAAAATACATCACAATTTCTTTTGGATATACAAGGGCAACTATGGTGAAACAAACTACCAACAAAAATGATATTAGAAGGGAAATCAAAAAAGATTCCTGCATCTTCCCTTTATTCTTTGCTCCAAAATATTGAGCTATATAAATAGAACAAGCTGCTACTAAACCATTAATCCCGTATAAAATAATAATATATACGCGATTAACCGTACCTACTGCCCCAATCGCATAATCACCGAGTTGTCCTACCATTAAGTTATCAATTAAATTAACAGAACTGATAATCAATTGTTGAAGCATCAAAGGTATCGCAACTGTCAACACGGTTATGTAAAATGTTTTATCCCCTATAAATTTCTTTAACTTCACTTTCATTTATCCTCTATTTTGCCTTATTAGTTTATCATACTATTTCATGAATACAATATGTTTGCTAAGTTTTCTTCGTTGACATAAAAAATATGAAGTGCTATAATTTGAAAATGATTTTCATATTAAGGAGGTATTATGAAAGCACCATACAAAACCAAGCAAAAAGAATTGCTTATTTCCTACTTAAGTGATACAAAAGGAAGTCACATTACAGTTATGGATATTCAAAAATATTTCCAAAATAAAGAAATTACGATTGGACAGACAACCATCTACCGTCATCTAGAAAAACTAGTTGAAGAAGGACTGGTTAGCAAATACCAATTGGATGGAAAAGGAGCATATTTTGAATATGTTGGAAGTCATAACCACTGCCATCTTTGCTATCACTTCAAGTGTGAACAATGTGGTACTTTATTTCATATTCATTGCCATTCATTAGAAAAGGTTGCAAAGCATCTTGATGCCAATCACGGATTTCGTTTAAACACAATGAAAACAGTATTATATGGACTCTGCAAAGCATGCAGATAGGAGGAAAAGAAATGAAAAAATTACTAGCATTACTTATAACCGGATTTCTTGTTTTACAAGGCTGTAGTCGTACACCAAAGCAAGCAAACAATGTAGATGAAGATAAAATTACAATTGTAACAACCATCTTCCCTCAATACGACTTTACAAGACAAATTGTCAAAGACAAAGCAAATGTCATTATGTTATTAAAACCGGGAGCTGAAAGTCATACCTACGAACCAACTCCACAAGACATTAAAACTATTCAAGAAGCAGACTTATTTATCTATACAGGTGGTGAAAATGACGTTTGGATTGAAAGCATCTTTGAAGGATTAGAGAAACAACCACATACTTTAAAATTAATTGATGTGGTACATGTTGTAGAAGAAGAATTAGTAGAAGGTATGCAACATGACCACGACCATGACCATGGACATGGTGACCACGATCATGGACACAAAGAAGATGATCACAGTCACGACGATCACAATCACAGTCATGATGAGCATGAACATGACGAACACAACCACAGTCATGATGAGCATGAACATGGTGACCACGATCATAATCACGATAAAAAACAGGATGCACCTACAAAAAGTAATGTGGTTGAATTAACAGGTGAAATCGATGAACACGTTTGGACTAGTGTTGTCAATGCGATGACAATTGTTGAATCGATCACAGAGGAATTAGTAGAACTTGATGAAAAAAATAAAGACTTTTATTTAGAAAACAGTAAAAACTACTTAGAAGAGTTAAAAGCTGTAGATGCACAAATTAAAGATGTCGTGAAAAACAGCAAATCAAAAACAGTAATCTTTGGAGATCGTTTCCCATTTCGATATTTTGCAGATGAATATGGACTAGAATACTATGCAGCCTTTTCAGGATGTTCAAACGACTCAGAAGCAAGTGCAGCAACTGTTTCTTTCTTAATTGATAAAGTACAAGAGCTTCAAGTTCCAGTTGTATTTACAATTGAACTTTCAAACGAAAAAATCGCAGACTCTATCGTTGAAGCAACAAATACAAAGAAATTAGTATTAAATTCAGCACATAATGTAACACCTGATGAATTTGAACAAGGTATTACTTATGTTGATATTATGAAACAAAACGTTGAAGTATTAAAAAAAGCATTGAATTAGTTAAAGGAGAATCTATGAGTTTAATTAGATGTGAAAACCTAGCATATGCATATGATGGACATATTGCTGTTAAAGATTTAAACTTTTCAATTGAAGATGGCGACTATGTTTGCATTGTCGGAGAAAATGGTGCTGGGAAAAGCACATTAATTAAAGGCATCCTCAATTTAAAGAAACCTATAAGTGGTAGTTATACCCTAAGCAATCATATTAAACGTAATCAAATTGGATACTTACCACAACAAAGTTTAAATCAAAAAGACTTTCCGGCTAGTGTTTATGAAGTTGTATTATCAGGATGTTTAAATCGTTTAGGACATTTACCATTTTATCGCAAAAAAGATAAACAATTAGTTCAACACTATCTTGAAGTTTTACAAATCAGTCATTTAAAACACAAATGCTTTAAAGAATTATCCGGTGGACAACAACAACGTGTTTTACTCGCTCGCTGTTTATGTGCCAGTGATAAATTAATTATTTTAGATGAACCTACAGCGGGATTAGACCCAATTATGAGTCAAGAACTCTATCAAATTATTCGTAAAATTAACAAAGAGCTACACACAACAATCCTTATGGTTTCACACGATATTAAACAAGCCGTAAACCAAGCAGATAAAATCTTACACATCAACTATCAACAACTATTCTTTGGTACTACACAAGAATACATCGAAAGTCCAATCGGACAATCATTCATTGGAGGATCGAACCATGCTTAACGTGTTATTTGAAATGTTTAATTATCCCTTTATGACAAGAGCCTTCATCGTAGGAATCTTAATTTCCTTATGTTGTTCCTTACTTGGAGTCTCACTTGTCTTAAAGAAATACGCTATGATTGGAGATGGATTATCTCACGTAGGCTTTGGTTCTTTAGCAGTAGCAAGTGTATTGAATTTATCTCCCCTATATGTATCTATTCCGATTGTAGTCTTAGCTGCCTTTTTACTACTACGTATCTCAGATAGTTCAAAAATCAAAGGTGACTCTGCCATTGCCATTATTTCAACAGGATCCCTTGCCATTGGGGTAATGGTAATCTCTATGACACGAGGTATGAATACAGAAGTATGCAATTACTTATTTGGATCGATCTTAAGTATGACAAAAAGTGATGTAAACTTAAGCATTCTGCTTTCAATCGTTGTTTTAGTAACTTTTATCTTATTTTATAATCGTATCTTTGCCGTTACCTTTGATGAAAACTTCGCCAAAGCAACAGGTACAAATGCCTCTGCATATAATATGTTGATTGCGATATTAACAGCCTTAGTCATTGTCCTTGGTATGCGTATGATGGGATCACTACTCATCACAAGCTTAATTGTATTTCCAGCTTTGACATCTATGCGTCTTGCGAAAAACTTTAAAGCGGTTATTATTAACTCTTCTATAATTTCTGTGATTTCATTAATCATCGGTATGAGTGTATCTTATCTTTATGCAACGCCAACAGGTGCTAGTATCGTATTATGTCATATTGTCTTTTTCATTATTTATTCTATAATTAATGTAATTAAAGGTGGAATCATTCATGGTTAAAAAATTACTATTGATTTTCATACTCTTACTTAGTGCATGTAGTGAACAGCCTAAAAAACAAGGCTTTAACATCGCTCCAGATTATGAAAAACAATTAACAAACTACCAAAAAAACTCAAAAGAACAAAATAACATCAGTGTTCCCTTAATGACCAATGAAATCCATAAAACGGTTGATTCCAATGTCATTGTGGTCACTGAAAAGCTCTACTTATCACAAATCAATGATATCTACTATAACTTTTCAGACTATGAAAATAAAACCATTGTTGTAGAAGGTATGTATACCCTTTTTAGCAATGAAGATAAATCAAAAGTAGTACCGGTCGTCTTTCGAGAAGGACCGGGATGTTGTGGTAATGATGGATGGGGAGGTTTCTTACTCAACATTGAGCCACAAGATTTACCTGATAAAGAATGGATTAAGGTTACAGGAAAACCCTACTTAGAAAAAGAAGATGGTTATACAAACTTATTTTTAGAAGTAGAATCCATTGAAGTAACACTCCCTCGTGGAAAAGAGTTTGTAACACATTAAAAAAGGACTTGAATGTCCTTTTATTTTTTTATAAAACGATAAGCCTTATAAGGATACTGTGTTTGTAACACCTCAACAAACGCCTTAAATGACTTTAACTGCATTCCCTTTTCTAAAATAGGAATCGCTATACAATCAACATAAGGATGATCTTTATACGCCTCTAAAAGATCCAACGCATTGATATTTTCATTATGAACACGTTGTATAAAACGAATATGACTGGAAGTATTTGCTTGTAAAGATTGAAGTACTTCTTGTTTTATCTCTTTATGAAAAATAATGTTACTTTCATAATCAATGCAATCTAAATACTTATAACTATATGGATATAAACACTCATCATATAGTTTTTGTATTACTGCTTTACGATCTTCAATTAGCTTAATAGCCAATTCTGTATATAAAGATACTTGTTCATCTGTATTTACAATCACTTCTACAAGTTGTCCTTTTACTACCTCTTCCTTTTGAAAAATGACTTGATTGCTATGGTCCATCGCAAAACGATACACCGCATCAGAAAGAGGAAAACTTTGCATTGGATACACCAAGACCGGATTTTTAAAGCAAGATCCCATTCCATCTTTTTCCAATAGAATCTCCAATAAAACTTCATGAATACAATCCATTTCTGCTTGAAGATCTTGATATGTAAATGCCATTGTTTCCTGTGCAATCATACACTTCTTTTTCTCTAATGTAGTATCTACTGTAACATCAAACTGTAAGATACACTTAGGATGCTTAATGCCATAATAAGTTGGATAGTTAATTCCAAAAATAAACATTTCCAAATGTTTTTTTAATGTTTCTTTACTTACTTGATCCTTCTTAACAAAAGCGGCTAAATAACGATCAAAATGCTTAAAGATTAAAGGTTGATTCCATTCATACTGCACAATATTAATAAAGTTAATCAATTGGTGTAAGAAGGAATCCACATGTTTAGCCGGCTTGGCAAAGACTTGATGTTCAATTCCCAACCCCAGATTCATCAAAGTCTCTAAATTAAAACAAGCTTGATTAAAACTTAAAGTATCTAAATTCTTTACTTCTAAATATCCCTTTTCAATCGCCGTAACAACATCATTTGTAAAGACATCATTCATCCAATAATTATGTACAATCAATTTCGCATTGTAATCCGATAAGCCACCGGTAGAAAGATTAATACAACTGGAATCACTAAAGTATTCATTTACAATACGCTTAAATTGTTCAACACTGGACTTCATATTACGCTTTTTCTCACGATTTTTGCGATATAAAATATACTTTTTCGCAACATTGCCATATCCGCAAAATCCTAGTACAGACTCTACACTATCCTGAATATCTTCAACCGCAATACTATGATCAACAATTTTACTTGCAAAATCTGCCGTCACTTTTAAAGCTAAAACATCAATCACATCTTTTGAATATTCAATATTTGTTGCAATAAAAGCCTTTGTAATCGCATCAATAATTTTATCTAGCTTAAACTCACTAATGGAACCATCACGTTTAATCACTTTATACATAACTACCCTCTTACTTCTAAGCCTGTTTGCTTTAACTCTTCTATACTATAACCATCTTCCTGATACATACAATCACAATAGATGTAATAATGATCTTGTATCCACATGGATATATCCTTTAAATCTTTTAAAGTATGCAGTTGTCTATGTGCTATTGTTTTAAATTCATAGTCAATCCCACTATGTTTAATAAGTGAAATAGCTTGATCAATAATCTCTAAATTAAATTCTTCACTTAAAAGTCCTGATGTTTCAAGATACTTCTCTTTACTATTAACAATATCCATACTGATATAATCCACTAAGTGATTCTCTAAAATCTGTTTTAATACACTGATATTATGTCCATTGGTCTCTAACTTAATTTTATAATTCATCTTCCTTAAAGCATTTAAAAACTCTACAATACCTTGCTGGATCAAAGGCTCTCCACCTTTGATTGTCACACTTTGAATACTACCTTGTTTCTCTTGTAAATATTGTAAAACATCTTCACTCTTTAACGTTTCATCTACTTGTTTTTTAGTATGTTGATGCTTAAGACGAGTATAACTACACTTATAATTATTATCAGCCAGGTAGATGGTTGTATTTAAGTAACCATCATATTCCTTTAAATTAAACGCATCCATATCAACAATTAACACATCAATCTTATAATCAAATGTATTCACAAGCGAATGATATGCCAAAGCATCCATAAGCTCAATACAGTGTTGTTGATTTAAATCTCCAATCACTAAATCTTTTGTCTTATTGAGTATTTGATAAAAATCCTTCATTAACATTTCCGCTTTGCTTGTTGTATATAATCGTTTAATACGCTTATCTTGACGATCATTTTCAATATAAATCAACTTCGCATCTTCTAATTTACCAATACTCTTTGTCGTTGTTCCTTTATCAAAAGCCCCCATAGTCGTTAACTCTTGCATTTTCAAACCTTGATGTTCATTGATAAACAATAAAAACAAAAGCTGACCGGCTCCTATGTTATATTTAAGAAGATTTTGGTCAAGATGCTTTTGTGTTAAGCGATATAGAATGGAGATATTCATTAAAAAATCTTTATTTGGCATAATTTCCTCAAATCTATTATAAACTATTGTATAATGAATATAACATAAAGAGGTGAAAATATGGAATTAAAAAAAGATATTGATTTTGAAGTATTTGAACAACTAGACATACGTGTTGGAACGATTACAAAATGTGAAAAACATCCGGATGCCGATCGCTTACTCGTATTTCAAGTAGACTTTAAAGACTTCCAAAGACAAATCTTAAGTAGTATTGCAATGCATTATCCAAACTGTGAAGCCTTAGTTGGTAAACAAGTTGTAGCCATTTTAAACTTAAAACCTAGAAAATTAAGAGGCTTACTATCACATGGAATGTTGTTGTGTGCCGAAAATGAAGAAGATACAATGTTATCACTTGTTTCAACACTAGAAAAAGTAGAAGACGGATTATTTGTTGCATAAAAAAAAGGTTGATTTCAAATCAACCTTTTATCTTGTCTTTATTTTACTTCTTTTACTGCTTTTGTAGTAGCTTCTAATGCTTTTAAGTAGCCACCAACTTTAATTGTCAATGATGTTTTGAAATCTTCAGCAGTAGGAACTGTCTTGTCATCTACTGGTAAAGCTAATACATCAGCAACTGTTTTACCAACTGCGTATTCTTCTAATACAGCAATTTGTTCAAACCATTCTTTTTTGATTGGTGATGCTTCTTTCATACCATAAGCATCGCCTTTTTCTTTCTTCGTAGGTGTTTGAAGTGCAGTTAAATCTTCTGTTAATTTACCAGCTGTATCAAATTTACCAGTGTTTTGAGCAACGTCAAATGTTGCATAAGCAATTGTACCATCTGCCTTTAAAGCAACAGTAGCCATTGTTGTATTCACTTGAATTTGACCTTCTTTTTCAGCTGTAGCTTCGGCATTTCTAAACTCTGTAATTGAACCTGTTGCAACAGAAGCAACTTCTTCTACTTCCACTAAGTTCTTACTAGCAACTTCTAATGATTTTAAATAACTACCAACTTTAATTGTTAAAGAAGTTTTAAAATCTTCACCTGTAGGAACTGTTGTATCATCTACCGGTAATGCTAATACTTCAGCAATCGTTTTACCAATCGCAAATTCTTCTAATGCAGCAACTTGTTCATACCATTCTTTTTTGATTGGTGATGCTTCCTTCATACCATAAGCATCGCCTTTTTCTTTCTTTGTAGGTGTTTCAGCTGCTGTTTCAACTACTTTACCAGTCGCATCAAATTCACCTTTGTTTTGAGCTACATCCCAGTAAATACTAACGATTTTATCACCCTTTAGTACCACTGTACAATATGTAGTATCTGCTTGAACATAACCATTTTTGTCTGTTACTTCACTTCCTTTTAATGAAGTTACTGAACCTGTACCTACCGAATAAGTAGTCATTTCACTGCCTGAAGTTGTCTCTTCTGCAGTTGTAGTTGTAGTATCTGCTACTTTAGGTGATGTACAACCAACTAATGTTGCAGCTACTAATAAACATGCAAGTAATTTTTTCATAAATCTTCCTCCGCAACTTCATTTTAAGGCTTTTAGACTGGTAAGTCAATCAAGTTTTTTCACAATTCTTTCACAAAACTATGATTTCATACGATACATTACCTTTAAACCTGTTAAAAATAATGCCAAACATAAGATAACCACACTAAAATAGTGAAGCCCTTTTACTACTTTACCAAACCATGTTTTATCAAAACGATCTTCAATAATCGTTACTTCTTTTTCCATATCTACAGACTTAATAAGGACCCCATCTAATAAAATATCGACATAGCCCTTCATTAACTCAACATTATTTTGATGTTCAATATGATTCTTTAACTCTAATGTACTTAGATCTGCATTTACATTCACCAATAAATCTACATCACTTGGAACATGAAAAGAAACACTCGCACTAACACGATTCTTTTCAATAATATCAAATTGTTCATCCTTAAACTCTTCCGCCTTTAAAGTAACACCTTTAAAATGTTGAAATCCATATTCAAATAATGCAAGGGTATCTTGATAACGAGCCTCTTCACTTGGACTACCTAATAATACAACAATTAAATCCGTAGTATCTTTACTTGCAGTAACCGCAAATGTGTAATCAGCAAACTCTGTATATCCGGTTTTTCCACCCTTTACATACTCGTAATAATATTTACCCTTTTTAATCATCTTATTTCCATTGGCGAAAAGGCGTTCTTCATGAAGTTTATTGGTTGGACTACCTGTATAAGTATTTGTACCAATCACCTCTTTAAACGTTTCATTTGTTAAGGCATGCTTTAAAATAATTGCCATATCATAAGCACTCGTATAGTGATTTTCATCTTGTAATCCATGTGCATTTGTAAAATGAGTATTCTTTAACCCCCACTTTTCCACCTGTGCATTCATTTCCCCTACAAATGCTTCTTGAGAGCCTGAAACATACTCAGCAATGACATTGGAAGCATCGTTGGCACTTTGCAGTAACATCGCATACATTAAATCTTTCACCAAGACTTCTTCATTATAGTCAAGTGCAATATGGGAACTATCACGATCAATAGAGTCAACCGCATTAGCAGAAACAACCATAGAACCATCTAAATTGCCTTTCTTTTCAAGCAGTAAATATCCGGTAAGTACCTTGGTAATACTTGCCGGATAGAGTCTTTGATCAGCATTTTTGCTATATAATACTTGTCCGGTCTTACCATCCATTAAAATGGCAGCCTGACTTTCCACCTGCATCGATTCTGCTTGATGCACTTGTATTCTATTTGCACACAATATACAAAAGGATATTGCTAGTAGGAGTAATTTTTTCATGTTTCACCTGTTAAATCTTCATTGCACGGATGGAATTTAAAATTGCTAAGACGGATACACCCACATCCGCAAAAATTGCCATCCACATATTGGAATAACCCAATGACACCAATAATAATACAATAAATTTAACTACAATTGCAAAAACGATATTCATTTTAACAATACTTTGTGTTTTTTTCGCATGATGATAAGCGATATAAATATCATTTAAATCATCATTCATTAACACCAAATCACTTGCTTCAATCGCCGCATCACTTCCAAGTTGTCCCATGGAAATCCCCACATCCGCTAAAGCTAATACAGGAGCATCATTAATCCCATCACCAACAAAAGCTACATGTTGATCTTGACTTAAATATTCTTCCATCTTACGTACTTTATCATTCGGCAACAATTTACCATACCATTGACCAACTCCTACTTTGGTTGCGATGGCTTTGGCAACATGTTGACTATCCCCAGTAAGCATTACCGTTTTTAAACCACTTGCCTTCATGTTCTTTAATGCCTTTATACTGGTATCTTTTACTTTATCACTTACGACAATGTACCCTAGATATGTTTGATTATGATATACATAAACGACACTACCAACACTTTGACACTCCACTAAATCTGAAACATATTGTTGTATCAATTCATAATTACCAACAGCACTAAAGTAACCATCAACCTTACAAGTAATCCCATGACCCTTGATTTCTTGTAAGTCTTTGACACGTGTTACATCCAAACTTCCTTCATAACTTCTTACAATACTTTTTGCTATTGGATGTGTACTGGAAGCTTCAATCAAAGCACAAATACTTAATAAATCTTCATGACCAACCACTTCACTTACTTCAAATACACCCTGTGTAATCGTACCTGTTTTATCTAATAAGATTGTCTTTACTTTCGCTAAAGCCTCTAAATAATTACCACCCTTTACCAAGATTCCCTTCTTACTTAATCCACCAATACTAGCAAAATAAGCCAAAGGAACAGATAATACCAACGCACATGGACAAGATACTACTAGAAAGGATAATCCACGATAAAGAAACGTACTAAACGGCACTTCCTTAATGAACAGTGGAAGTACAAAAGCAATAATCGTTGCAATGAAACACACCACCGGTGTATAATACTTGGCAAACACCGTAATAAAACGCTCACTTTTAGCCTTTTTACTACTTGCATTTTCCACTAATTCTAAAATCTTATTGACCGTACTTTCTTTACTATCTTTCATTACTTCAATCGTTAAGCGACCCGATGTATTTAAAGAACCACTTAGCACTTCACTGCCCTTAGATACTTCCTGTAATTTGCTTTCACCCGTTAAACTTGAAGTATCAATAAAAGAATTACCATCAACTACAACACCATCTAAAGGAATTAATTCCCCTACTTTTACAAGAACACGATCATGAATACCTACTTCATGGATGTCCTTTACAACGATTTGATTGTTTTCCATTACATTGGCATACTCTTGCTTCATATTCATCATAGAAGCAATCGACTTACGTGAACGATCAACTGCTAAATCCTGAAAATATTCTCCAATTTGATAAAATAACATAACCCCTACTGCTTCAGGTATCTCATTAATCACAATAGCCCCAATGGTTGCGATACTCATTAAGAAATTCTCATCAAAAAGCTTACCATGAAACATATTATTGAATGCTTTAAGAAGTACTTTATGCCCTACAAGCAGATAAGCTATAAAATATAATCCATTTGAAAGGACACCCTTTGTAAACAATGCAACAATAAATAAAACCATCGCACTTACAATATACCATCCATTTTGATGAAATGTATCTGCTTGCTGTTTTTGAAGATCAATAAGTAACACACCATCTTCTAAACTATGAATCACTGCCTGAACCTTTTTCATTGATACTTCTTTTGCTTCATAAGTAGTATAGGTTAATTTCTTTTGCATAAAATTTAAATATACATTATGTAAACTACCTTCTTTACGCAATGCTTCTTCAATTTCATTGGCACAATGAGCACAATCCAACCCTTTAATCGCTAATTCTACGACAGTATTTTTCATCGAATGAAGCTTTACTTCCGGTTCTTTCTTTAAAATAATTTCTTCTAACTTTAAAGTAGGATCCTCCTTACTACATACCGTTAATTTTTTATTTACAAATGATAAGGAAACATCAGAAAATCCATCTACTTGTTTAAATGCTTCTTCTAGTTCACTTGCACAATGAGCGCAATCTAAATTCTCTATGGTATATTGATATTTCATACTTACCTCCTATATATGAATAATTATTCATATATGCATATATAATATACCATTAAGTACAACATTTGTAAATACTCCCCATTTTTATTATGATTAATGAAAACGGAGGATATTATGAAAATTTATTTAGCAGGTGCATTATTCAATGAAGGAGAAGTAACACAACGCTTACTGGAAGGAAAACAGCTTAGAGAAGCCTTCCAAGATCGTATCGACTTATTCAATCCCATCGAACAACCATTTAATGAAAACAAACAATCCTTACCCACACCGATTGACATTTATGAAGGAGACACCAAAGCAGTCTATGATTGTGATCTCTTTTTAGCTGATGTCACCAATGAAGATGCAGGCGTAATGGTAGAATTAGGGATAGCCATCGCTCTTGGCAAAAAGATTATTGCTGTAAATTCAGACATACGCTTAAAATCTGCCAATCAATACGATATTCCAAGCTATGCCATGAATCACTATGTGCTTGGAGGCATCTTAAAACATGGACAACTTGTACATAGTTTTCAAGAAGCGATTGCTGTAATTAAAACTTGGATAAAGTAAAAAGAGGTTGCCCTCTTTTTTTAATCTCTACGACCTAAGAAACGTAATACATATATAAAGATATTAATAAAATCCATATACAAATGCAATGCTGCCATTGTCGTTAATTTTGATTCTTCATCATATTCCATACGATACAATTCTTTAAAACGTTGCACATCAAAGGCTGTAATACCCAAGAATAACACAATTCCAATAAAACAAATAATACCCTCTAAGAAGGATAATCGAAAGATAACAGCTACAAGTGAAGTAACAATTAACATGATCAATCCAATCAAGAAGAATGATGAAAATTTTGTTAAATCTACTTTTGTTGTATGCCCTACAACAACCATACCACCAAACATAAGAGCACTTAATGCAAAGGCAACATAGATATTACCAAGACCATAGACTACCGGATAAATTCCAGAGAGTAACCCAAACAATGCAGCATATACATAAAATGCCACCATTAATAGCGTTGAATTTAAACGATGATATAAGAAATTAATCAGTAAAATCGTAGCAATACTTCCAAATAAAATACCTAAATACCATACACTGTTAAAATAAATCGTAATCCATAAACCAGATGCATATGTAGCATAACCTACAACTGCAGAAATTAATAAACCGACAAACATCTTCGTTAATGTTTTTGTGAAAAAACCTGTAAACGAAGTACTTCTTTCAAATAGAATTTCAGACATAACTTTAGTTTCCTTTCTTTAAAAGATTTCGTACAACAATGCTTCCAAGCAATAAACCAGCACTTGCCGGCACAAAACTATTAGACCCCGGAGGGTATTTTTCTTTGTATGTTTTTCCATCCGGATTTACTAGTTTATTTTGCTTATAAGCCTGTTCTAATGATACCACAACTTCGATTTTAAAGCGATAATTTCTTTCTTTTGCCATTTTACGCATGGCTTTTGCCAAAGGATCATAAGATGTTTTATCCAAGGTTGTATAACGCAATAAACTTGGATCAAAACGATTTGCCATCCCTAAAGAAGAGATACAAGGGATCTTTACATCATAACATTTTTTAATAATATCCATTTTACTTGTAATCGTATCAATACAATCCACAACATAATCACAATCCATCAAAGCTGTATCTTCATTAAAAAACGCATTGATACACTCGACTTGCGTATCACTAAATTGTTGAATACGCTGTTTCATCAACTCTGTTTTATACTGACCAATCGAATCGTAGGTCGCAATAATTTGACGATTTAAATTGGTAAGACTCACCACATCATGATCCATTAATATCAACTTACCAATACCACAACGTGCTAAACTTTCTGCCACATAACCGCCAACACCACCAACTCCAACAATGAGGATGGTTTTTTGTTTTAACGTTTCAATACCTTCCTTACCAATCAATAATTCTAAACGTTCTAACTGTTGTACCACGCTTTAATAACCTCTACTATTCTTTCATATTCTTCTTTCGGATCAAACCATTGGACATGCATCTGATTGTTAAACCATGTATATTGACGTTTGGCAAACTTACGTGATGCACTTGCGATTTCCATCTGTACTTCTTCTAAGGTTTTCTCTTGTTTGATATAACCTTTAAACTGACGATAACCAATCCCCTGCATACTTTGATCATCAAAACTTACTCCTTGTTTCAATAAAGATTGTATTTCTTCTAATAAACCCTCTTGAAACATCTTAGCAACACGTTCATTTATTCTTTCATAAAGAATACTACGATCCGTTGTACAACCAATGATTAATGCATCATATAAAACTTCTTTCTTTTGACCTTCAATGGTCTTTGATTTTTTTTGATTAACATCCGCTAACGCTAAAGCACGTACAATACGACGTCTATTATTAGGATGCAACACCATTGCTGAAGCATAATCCACGTCTTGTAACTTTTGATACAATGCTTCATTACTCATCGATTCATATTTACTATAATCTAATTCATCAACAGGAGCAAACGTATAATCATACAATAAAGCCTTAATATATAAACCCGTCCCTCCAACAACAATAGGTAATTTACCTCTACTTGTAATATCTTCTATATGTTGACGAGCCCTCTTTTGAAAATCATATACCGAATAAGTATCTTTAGGACTTAAAATATCCAGCATGTAATGTTTCACTTCTTTTCTTTGCCCTTCATTTACTTTTCCAGAACCAATATCTAAGCCCTTATATACTTGTATGGAATCTCCACTAATAATTTCACCATCAAATACTTTCGCCAATGCTAGTGATAAATCGGATTTTCCAACCGCTGTAGGTCCTACTATTACTAATACTTTTTTCATCGTTTAAAATTCCTTATTAAATCTCGATTGCTTACTAACATAAATGTTGGTCTTCCATGCGGACAATTAAAAGGATTATCACACTTACTTAATTGTTGAATCAATGCATGCATCTCTATACTTGATAATACATGATTAAATTTAATCGAAGCCTTACATGCCATTGTCGCAAGAATATGATCATTCATTTGCTCTAGCGACACTTTTTGTTCCTGACTGTATAAATCTAAAATATCCTTTAAGAACCCTTCTTCATCTAACTTACTTAACCATACCGGTATTTGACGAATGATTAAAGTATTACCACCAAAACATTCAAAGTAAAGCTTTAAATTTTTTAATTCCTGATTGATTACTTCTAATTTACTTAAGATACCTGGCGCTACATGTATACGAATAGGAACCAATAAATCAATTAAGGTATCATTTTGATAAAAACCTTTCACAAAGTACTCATAATG
Organism: Erysipelotrichaceae bacterium; assembly: GCA_030528645.1. Taxonomy (GTDB): domain Bacteria; phylum Bacillota_I; class Bacilli_A; order Erysipelotrichales; family Erysipelotrichaceae; genus RQZE01. Next base: position 45,090 of record JAUMYM010000001.1, read on the forward strand.
GATACGCTCTTGTGCTGCATGTTGATCAAAAATATATAAACCATCTTCACTACCACATAAAATATAACTGCCTTGTAATTGACCTATTAACTGTAAATCCGGAAACTTGGATGTCGTTTCAATCATAGCTTCCTGTTTTTTTAAACTATTCTCTACTATAGGAAAATTTTGAACCCATGTTTCCATTGTTTCTTGCTTATCTTGTAGAGCATTTATATTTTCTTCTTTTAGTATTTCGACTTGCTTATTCGAAGCTACTTCATGCACATATTGAAACAATGGTACTTCTTCCACTTTAGGACTTGGTGCTTTAAACTCCATAACAGGAGCTTTCATGGCACTTGCTAAAGCGGCAGTTAAAACATTTGTGACTAATTCTTCTAATTGCTTTTCCTTGGATAAACGAATTTCCCACTTACTAGGATGAACATTTACATCCACTAATTTAGGATCCATCTTAATATTTAAACAAATAATTGGATAACGATTATCCATCATATACTTACTAAAACAAGCAATAATCGCTTGATTTAAACGATAATGCTTAATCATACGATGATTAATAAAAATAGAGATATAATTACGTGTCGCCCTTGAATGACTTGGTAAAGCTGCAATCCCTTCAATTTGATAATCATAGTCTTCCCCTTGAATCAAAAAGGAATTACTAGCAAGTTCTACCCCATACACACTAGCAAAGGCATCCATTAATTTTCCACTTCCATTACTTTGAAGTACAACAGTTTCTTCATTGATCAAACGAAAACGAATCGAAGGATAGCTAAGCGCAAACTTAACCATGACATCATTTACAATAGAAGCTTCATAATACATTGATTTTAGATGTTTTAAACGAGCAGGTGTCTTTAAAAACAATCCTTCTACTAAAATCGTTGTTCCTTGATTACTTGGATAAGGCTTAGCTTCAACAATACTTCCATATTCCATCTTCACTAAGGTTGATTCATTGCCATTGGATGTTTTTAGTTCTACTTTACTTACAGAAGCAATGGAAGGCAGCGCTTCTCCACGAAATCCTAAAGTATGAATGTTCCATAAATCTTCTTCATGAACAAGCTTACTTGTTGCATGTCTTGCAAATGCCATTGTGGCATCCTTATAATCCATACCAACTCCATCATCCACCACCATAATAGAGGCAATCCCACCTTGTTTTATAATAACTTCAATGCTTGTCGCCTTTGCATCAATGGCATTATCCACCAATTCTTTTACAATACCAGCCGGTCTTTCAACCACTTCCCCGGCTGCAATCATATTGGTTAAATGTTCATTTAACTGATTAATCTTTCCCATAACTTACTCCATTAATAGACCCATCACACTATAATAGGTATTTCCGTTTAAATCATAATATGAATCCAACTCTAAAATTACCGGAAGTAATCCAGTCATATCAATATCTTTAAAACTTGCAAGCATCATCGTAAGTTCCGGATGATTCCCTTGTACAATTGGATCTACATATACCGTTTCCTTTAAAGCATCTTCCACAAATACCATTTTGAAGGAATACTCTTGTTCACCTACTAAAGTAATAATGGTTTCTTTTCCTTTTAGCAGTGATAAAATAATACGATTCATAAAGTTATAATCACAATAAACAACCTCTTTTAACGGATGATTACGATTGAGATAAATAAAATATGTATCCGTAAAAGCCACCGGCTGATTAAAATTGAGACGAATATCTAACTCAAACTCTTGTTGTTCAAAACGCAGTTTACTTACATCTTTAATATAATCTTGTTGTTCTTCACCGGTTGGATAAAACGCATGCGTATCGGTAAATTTTTCTTTCTCAGTTGTTTTATATACAAGAAAAACACCAACAACAAAACCAATGACAAGCAAAAATAATCCTATCTTTTTTTTATTCATCTTGTATATCCTTCTTTAACTTATTTATCAACAGTAACGCATCCATCGGTGTTAGTCGATTTACATCAACACTCTTTAAGGTATCAATTACTTCTTCATACTCAAAAGGAACAGATTCTTCCTGAAACAAATCAAAACTTTGCATTACCACTTTACGCTGTCCTTCCAATTCGTTTAACAATGCACTTGCCCTAGCAATGACTTTACTTGGTAAAGAAGCCAAACGAGCAACATTAATCCCATAAGACTTATCTGCCTTCCCCTTCACAACCTTATACATAAACGTCACATGATGATCTTTTTCATGTACCAACACATGATAATTTTTAATATTATCAAACTGATTTTCTAAACTTGTAAGTTCATGATAATGCGTAGAAAATAAAGTTTTAGCCTTAATATGACTTGCGATATATTCAATCATAGCCTGAGCTAAAGACATACCATCATACGTACTTGTACCTCGACCAATTTCATCAAATAGAATCAATGAGTTTTTACTCGCATGCTTTAATGCATAATTGGCTTCATTCATTTCCACCATAAATGTAGATTGCCCTGACAAAATATCATCACTAGCCCCAATACGAGTAAAAATTTGATCAAAAATAGGTAACGTGGCACTTACACAAGGCAGGTAACTACCAATTTGTCCCATGATAACCAACAAGGCTAATTGACGCATATAGGTTGATTTCCCACCCATATTCGGACCTGTGATCATTAAAACATCATCATGCTCCATAAAACAATCATTGGCTACAAATTTTCCATGCTTCATCAATTTATTTAAAATAGGATGACGACCTTGCTTAATGTCTAAACGATACTCATGAAAGGTTGGTCTTTGATATCCCGGTTGATTTGCTAAAATAGCTAATGACAATAGACAGTCAATATAAGCCAAACGCATTGCTAAATGCTGGAGCTTATTTAAAAAATCCTTAATATACGCCAATAATTCTTCATAAAGAAGATACTCTTTCTTTAAGGCATTCTCCTGTGCCTTAAGAATTTCATCTTCCTTTTCTTTTAACTCTTGTGTAATAAAGCGCTCTTGATTGGTTAAGGTTTGTTTGCGAATATAACCAAACTCATCTTTTACTTGATTTAACTGCCCCTTACTAATCTCAATATAATACCCAAAGACACGATTATAACCAATCTTTAAATTCTTAATACCTGTCTTTTCTTTTTCCCTTTGCTCTAACTCTAAAATCCAATCTTTCCCACCATTACTCAACGCATTTAAACGATCTAATTCAACATCGTATCCCTCTTTAAATACACCACCATCTTTAATGCTCACCGGTACCTGCTCTACTAAGGCATTCTCTAAACGATCTTTTAAAGCTTCAAACTCCTCAAAATCCAATAATTCATGAAACACTTCATACTTCTTTAACAACAATTTAATGTTTGGAACTTCTTCTAACGTCTTTAATAAACGCACTAAATCAATTGGATTACTACTGCCTAAAGCTACTTTTGCAATCAAACGCTGTAAATCATAAATATTCTCTAGCGACTTCTTTAAATGATTCATACATAAAAGATCATTTTTAATCGTTGTAACTTGATCCAATCGTTTTTCAATTTCACTTTGTTTTACTAAAGGATGCTCAATTAACTTACGTAATAAACGAGACCCCATACTACTAGAAGTATGATCCATAAATGACCATAAAGTTTCACTTTTTGTATCATTTTTTAAACTACGAACCAACTCTAAATTTAAAATGGTATTATAATCCATCTTTAACTTCTCATTAACATCTTCATACTTTAAAGCCTGTAAATGATCAATCACACGCTTTTGTGTTAACTCCAGATAATTAATCAACAAACCATAACTATGAATAACCTTTACATCATCCATAGACGAAAGATGCTTTAAATAACGATTTTCTAACATCGTATCCTCAAAGAAAGAAACAATGATATTCATCTCCTTAAACATATCAATCATTTCTTGATTAAAATCACTTTGACAAATAAACTCTTTAATATTATTTTTATATGCAATCGCCTTTACATCCAAGCTATTATAAGAAACATCACAACCAATGGTTTCCCCTGTACTTAAATCTACAATACATAAATAATAACCATAACCATAGTCATAGATCGACGCTAATGTCACAACCTCTTTTTCATTTTGTTCATCCGGCAACATCGTACCAGGCGTTACAATTTTAATGACATCACGCTTCACGATTCCCTTACTGCTACCAGCTTCTTCCAATTGCTCAACAATCGCTACTTTATAACCCTTAGAAACAAGTCGTTGTAAGTAAGTATTAGCCGCATGAAAAGGCACCCCACACATAGGCACTTTCTCTTCTTGCCCGGCATTACGACCTGTTAAAACCAAATCCAATTCTTTTGAAGCTACCTTGGCATCTTCAAAAAACATTTCATAGAAATCCCCTAAACGATAAAAAACAATCGCATCTTGTAACTTCTCTTTTACTTGTAAATACTGCATCATCATTGGTGTATATTCTGCCATACTAAAAACCTCATCTAGCTACTATTATACTATAACTTACTCCAATGAAAAATAAGGGAAGCCCCTTATTTAATGAATACGTATCGTTTCTTTATAAATGCGATGTTGATGCTTTATGATGAGATTAATGACATTTGTTGATATAAACGTCGATAACAATGAAAAAATAAACTGCTGAAATGGCATGTAAATCAACAATGATAATACTAAGACTAAAAAATCATCGATATAATACACCATTTTAATTGGAATCTTAAAATATTTATTAATGATTAACGCAATAACATCATCACTACCACAAGCTCCCCCACTGATAATCACTAAACCTACTCCAAGTCCTACAAAGATTCCTCCTAAAATAGAAACAAGCCATAAGTTAGATAGATAAAATAAAGGTGGAAATTGCTCAATAAACTTATAAGAAAGTGAAAAGGATGCGATGGATATAATCGTATACGCAAAGAAATGTTTTCCTAATACTTTTAAACCAATTAAAAACATCGTCGTATCTAAAACCGCACTTGTTATTGCCGGGGAAATATCAAAGACATGCTTTAACAATAAAAACAAACCTAAAATACCACCTTCTGAAAGAATACTTTGATAATGAAAGTGATAAAGCGCAAAAGCAACAATAAAACTCCCAACAGTAATCAATATAATATTTTTGAACTTCATATTAATCCCCTTACGTAATGAATTTACGAGTCATGGTATCATATCTAAACAAAAAAGTCCACAAATAAGAAAACAAGCCTTTGGCTTGTTTACTCTTCCATACAGATTTCCGGATGATCTTTATCCAATATATACACCTTACACTTTCCATGTAGATAATCAGAAACAAGATCCGCTAATTCATGGATAGCCATATTTAACTCTTCAAAACGTTTAAGATCTACCGATTCCATAATCAAAAAAGCCTTCTTCGTATCTTCTGTAAGAATGGTACGCATAGATTCCCTCCAATTCCAACATCGACAAATCGCTCCATAGTCATCCTTATAGATGATTTCTTGTGGATATGGAGGTTCCGACTCTTGCGAGCCTAAAGTAATAAATTCTTCATCTCCATTTGCTTTAGTTAAATATACATCTCCAACAAAACGATCCATATCTTCTCCCCCACAAGGTAAAGCATATTTTAATGAAATCGCATTATATACATCTACCAACGGATTAATGTTTCCAACCATATTTCCATTTTTTACCCTTTTTAATAATGCTTCAATCGAACAACGAGCACCTTTTTTTGTCTTAAATTTTTGATATGCCTTTCTCCATACATCGATAACCTCATTACTACTAAATTCTTCATTTGGTAAATAACGTGTTCCTAGTTTTGCATTCTTATGCAACAACTCTTGATAAACACTCATATCTTCATATTGATTGTTTATATTCTTAGCAATTACAACTCCAATCTTCGCATCCGGAAATACATCCCAAAATTCTTTTGTAATTATAAACTTTTTCATTATTCTTCCTCCTCTATATATGTATAGTCTTCTTGATTTTCCAAACACAACTTATACACTTCTTGTACCTTTGGATTCATTTCTTCCAATTCTTCAAACCCATAGATTTCCGGATTATAAACACGAACCATGCCCACCGGATCCTTTTGCCCAACAACAACTATTTCATAAACTAGACCATCAATCGCCGCATAATATACCTTCGTTTGATCATCATAGTAACCACCAAACATACTCAAATGTTTTTCATTAAATGGGTCGGTAAAATCCATCTTTAATTGTGCAGTATATACGTTATCTTTAAAGTAAATATTACCTAAATACATCTCATTATAATAAATAGTGATAATTGACTTTTCACATTCTAAACAATCGTAATAAAAATTCGGAACAAGTACCAAGGCATCTTTTTTGTCTGAAATCAATCGATTCGTATTCGCTACTCGGTCGTCAATTTCTTTTAAAACTTCGTCTGTATATACAATTTGATGCTGAAAATCACCAACATTATAGACATCTTCCAACATCTGCCAATATTCATACTCACTATCATCTTTTATAAAACGTTGCTTAAACGTCATATAGTCTCCATTGATTAAACTTCGATTGACTAAAGTTGAATACAACTCTCCATCTTCCACTTCATAAACCACTTCTCCATAGACAGCTTCATTATAAGTGTCATATACATGAACATATTTTTTATGATATTTTTTATTTAATTCTTTTAACTCTTTGATAAGCTCTTCTTCACTAACTCCCTCATAATCATCATATACATCTATAAAATTTTCTTTATAGAATATTAAAACCGTACTTTCCGGCAAATAATCAACATACTGATTATTTAAAACGAAAGATAATCCATCCTTACTTTGCTTAAAATAGTTTTGATTTAACTCCTGAAGGGTAAGCTTCTTGGCACATCCCACCACCAACATCAACGCTAGCGCTATTATAATTTTTTTCATAAATCTCCTTTCCATTCATATGTGTGTTATTGTACCTTCATTGTTACATAAAAAGAATCGTTTGTAAAAAGAAAAAGCTACAATTTTGTAGCTTTCACTTCTTCTATTCGATCAATGCGTCCTTGCTTTAAAAATACAATTCGATCCGCTATATCATAAGCATCGTCAATGTCATGTGTCACCATAATAGATGTTATGTTTGCTTGGGTTAAAATTTCTTTAACCTCCTTACGCACCTTATATCTTAAATCGGCATCTAAATTTGAAAATGGTTCATCCAATAATAATACTTTTGGTTGTGCCGCTAAACTTCTGGCAATTGCCACACGTTGCTTTTCTCCACCACTTAATTCATAAGGATAACGTTTCTTGAAAGACTCCATCTTCACTAATTTTAACATAGCATCTACAATAGGGTCTTTATAACTTTTTAAAGCAAAACCAACATTTTTTTCAACCGTTAAATGTGGAAATAAAGCATAATCTTGAAAAACCATTCCAATATTTCGCTTTTCGCACACAACATCTGTAATATCTTTTTGATCCAATAAGATTTGTCCAACACTTACTTTTTCTAATCCAGCCACAAGATTTAATAAGGTTGACTTCCCACTACCGGAACTTCCTAAAATGGCGATAAGCTCTCCCTGTTTCACCTCTAAGTTAATATCTTGTAAAATCATTTGGTTTTTATTGTAATAAAACGATATATTTTTAAGACTTAACATACTTCTTCTCCCTAAACAACATGATGAATGATACGGTAATAATACCCAATATGATAATCATTAAACTATAAATAGCAGCTTCCGAATATTGTTCATTGTGGGTATAACTATGTACAAATCCTGTTAGAGTCTCTAACTTATACGGCTTTAACATTAAGGTAATCGGTAACTCTTTAAGAATTTCTAAAAACACAAGCAGAAATGCCATTAATAACGTCGGTAACATCAAAGGCAAATCAATACGCCAAAAGGTTTTTATGGCACTTTGTTTTAATGTAGAACTTGCCTTAAATAAATTTGGATTGATTTTTTTATATCCGGCATTGATATTATTAAAACTAACCGCCATGAAACGCACCACATAGGCAAACATAAATACAAAGACACTTGTTGAAAGTACCAATACCTTTTCTTTAATCCCTATGAAACGATATACCGGAACAAGCATTTTATCGACATCAAAGAAGGTAAACATAACAGCAAGTCCAACTAAAACACCAGGTATGCTATAGCCCATTGTTGCCAGTTTACTGATGGCTCTTGCAACCATTCCTTTGTTTCCCTTGATGTAATTGGCAATAATAAATGAAATAACAACACAAATCAAACTCGCTAAAGATGTATAATAGACTGTATTTAATGTAACCTGTATTAACTTTATATTTAACAACTTTCCATACGCATAGATACCATTATACATAAGTTGTATAAAAGGAATGATAAAGGTAATCAATAATGTTAAAGATAAATAGATTAAAATATAACGACTATTTTTTACCTCAATTAATCTAATAGACTTACTCTTAGACGTTGTAAAATAATGCAAACGACGACGTAAGAAAGACTCTACATATACCACAACAAAGATAACACATAAGAAAATCGCTGATAAACGAATCGCACCATAAAAATCACTATAGTTATGCCATATCTTATAAATACCAGTTGAAAAACCCTGAACACCATAGTAATCAATAACCCCAAAATCACTTACAAGCTCCATAATAACCAATGTTAAACCTGCAACCAAAGGCAATCTTGCAAGTGGAAGTCCCACTTTATAAAACAATTTAAACCAATTTGCCTTTAACATTCTGGCATTTTCAACAAAGGATGCACTTGTATGTTTAAAGAAACTTAAACAAGCAATATAGACATAAGGATATAGGGTAATACTATAGATAAACATGGCACCATACATATTCATGATGTCAAAATGCTTGGTAATCCCAAAAATACCTAATAATCTTGGAAATAAACCATTGGCATACATAAAATCAGAATAACTTACTGCTGCAATATAAGGCGGTATAGCCAACGGCAAAGCTAAGACAACCTTAAAAAAACGACGAAACGGAAAGTCATAAAAACTTATAATCCATGCCAATGTCAACCCTAAAAGCCCAGCAAAAAATCCAACCACAAAAATCATAAGGACTGTATTACGAATATAGGTAAACAACAATTTATTGGATAATACGGTTTCTGTAGGCTTAAAAGCCTGTAGTAATAAGTAAACAATCGGTATGCATGTCAGTATTAATAATACAATCCCTATAATGTGAATAATTGAATATTTCTTCATAAGCAAAAATAGCACTTACGTGCTATTTCCATCCAACCTCATCCATAATTTCTTGAGCTTTTTTATTGTTTTCACCTAAGATTGATAAATTAATACCTTGTTTCTTAAATTCACCCCAAGATTTTAATAATTCATTTTTAACTTCAACATTTGGATTTACCGGGAATTCAAAGTTAGCAGAAGAGAATTGTTCTTGTGCATCTACACTTGATAAGAACTCTAATAATTTCACTGCATTTTCTTTATTCTTTGAACTCTTTAAAATACCAGCACCACTTACGTTAACATGTGTACCAGTTGTTTCTTGGTTAGGGAAGAATACTCCAACCTTAGCTACTGCTTCTTTTTCTTCAGGCTTATCTGAAGTAATCATTTTACCAATGTAGTAACTATTTACAATTGCAATATCTGCTTCATTTGCCGCAACAGCTTTCACTTGGTCACGGTCATTACCCTTAGGCTCACGAGCAAAGTTACTTACTAACCCTTTAGCCCATTCTTTTGTTTCTTCAAGACCATTTACTTCAATGAATGAAGCAACTAAAGATTGGTTATATACGTGTGAACTTGGACGAGTAACAATTTTACCTTTCCATTTTTCTGTTGCTAAATCTTCATATGTAGAAAGTTGACTAGGATCCACATTTTCTAATGAATACACAATAATACGTGCTCTCATTGTTAATGCAGTCCACATATCATCACTATCACGATAGATTTCAGGAACATTTGTCTTAACAACATCTGAACCAATTGTTTGGAATAATCCTTTTTCTTTTGCTTGCGCTAATTTACCAGCATCTGCTGTATAGAATAAGTCAGCATCTAAATCTTCTCCACCTTGTTCAATTTCTTCAAGTAAAGCCTTCGCATCACCTTGTTTTACTTCAACTGTGATACCAGTCTTTTCCTTAAACGCATCAAACAATGCTTGGTCAGTATCGTAGTGTCTTGATGTATAAAGAACTACTTTTTGTTCACCACTACTTACTGTTGTTTCAGTCGGTGTTGTTTCCATTGCAGTTGTATCTGCAGTTTCTTTCTTAGCACAACCTGTAATTAATAGAAGTGCTGCAGAAAATATCAATAACAATTTTTTCATTGTTTTCCTCCTAAAGTACTTATGATAGTAACACAAGAGAATGTTATAATCAACTAACACTATCTATCACTCTTCATAATCCTTTCACTTTATATCTTTATTTCTTTTGATTTGGACGATATTCTTTTAATAATTCATTATTTTCCATAACAAACGGACTTGCTGTTTCTTGTCCCCATGATACATCATATTTTTCCATTAAATAATCATTCAATTCTAGTTTACTGCTAAATTTAATGACTTGATATGGCAAATCAAAACTTAATTTTTCAATAAAATAATAACTTTCATCCTTTTCTACAAGTAAACCTATATGTCCGATAAATAAATGATCTACTTCCTCTAAATCATCATGAAACACTACCGAAATAACACTTACATGCTTAGGCAATTGATATTTTATGTGATGATCTGCAAGATGTTTTTTCATCGCTTCTAAATGTACACTAATGTCTTTTGTTTTTGTTGTCTCTACTTGTTCATAATATCCATAAAATCGTTTTAACTCTTCATCTGTAAACTTGTGACTTTCACTCAATGATAGATTATCAAATAATAAATTATACGGTACTTCTTCTTTTGCATCCACAGATACAAAATCTTTGATTAATGTAAATGTTGTGATACGACAATTATTCCCAATATAATCGGGATTTATCGCTAATAATGATTCTGAGATTGCTAATTCATCATAATTCACGTTTTCTGCAGTAAGTTCTTTGTAACTTCCTGATAAATTACTCAAAGATTTATTATACTCCATAACATCATTCAAGAATATACTTAAACTACTTTCATGAATTTTGTCCTTTAATAACTCTTTCATCTCATTTATATTTTCTTCTGAAGCTGCATTATGATATACAATCGCATCTACCTTTTCATTTCCTTCATTACTATTTGTTGTATCTTTTGGCTTTTGTACACTACAACCAATAAGTAAAAAAACTGCTAACAAAATAAATAACTTTTTCATAATAACCTCCATATTGTTACATAGCTTATTATATAGGAAATAAACCCAATTATTTATTACAATTTTGACACTTAAAAAAGAGTTAGTTTCTAAGCACAACTCTTTAAATGATTATATTTCGACTCATTTTTCCACTATCGTATCATTTTCTAACCCTCTCTACAAACATATAAGCATTAAGCATCGTATTCTACAATACCTCTATGGTTTGAAAGCTTTCTTTTTTGTATAAGAAAATGCATGGTATGTTTTTATATTGTAAAATAGCTACCAAAAGCAATAAGAAGATAACCGGTAATACAACACACAAACTCCATCGAATGATTTTAGATCCAATAATTTCTATTGTTCTAAATAAAACTAACAAAACAAAAAATAATGACAGCTCCGATTCTTAATGATAAAACCATCCCCTTTGATACCCAATTTTTAACATTTAGTTTCATCTAAATTCTTTCTTAAAACATAATTATATTAACGTCTGCTTATGATGAGTAAGGATATGTTAAAGCTAATATAATCTTAGTTTTTACATATTACAATCAAAAAGCTTAACACCGAATATCTTCTGTCATTCAATTCAACGCTACAAAGATATGCACATGTCTGCACAAATTAGAATAATCTAATTATATTACAACACCCTGCAAATAACTTAATACAACATTTTATTACTTGTAGTTTGCACTAATAAATACCCTTCATCTGATTTTTACACAAAAAAGACCATGGAATCTATCCATGATCTTATCACCTCTATTACGGTAAATAAATTAACGTTTAGAGAATTGTGGAGCTCTTCTTGCACCTTTAAGTCCGTATTTCTTACGTTCTTTGCAACGAGCATCTCTCGTTAAAAATCCAGCTGCTTTTAATTTAGGACGGTAATCTGCACTCACTTCTAATAAAGCTCTTGAGATTCCATGTCTCATAGCACCTGCTTGACCGGTAAATCCACCACCATTAACATTAATTTTTAGATCAAATTGACCTACTGTTTCCGTTAATTCAAGCGGAGAATTTACAACCATACGTAAAGTCTCTAATGGTAAATATTCTTCCATTGATTTTCCATTAATTGAAATTACACCTGTACCTGGAGTCATAAAAACGCGAGCTACAGAAGATTTACGACGACCTGTTCCGATGTAAGTTACATTTGTCTTTTTCTTTGCCATGTCTTAATTCCTCCTATCCTTTAATCTTTAACTCAATTGGTTTTTGTGCAGCATGTGGATGTTCACTTCCTTTGTAAACAAATACATGCTTACGCATTACATTTCCAAGTTTTGTATGAGGAAGCATACCATGGATTGCTTTTTCAACCCATTCTACTGTGTATTTTTCTCTCATTACACGTGTTGAACGTGTACGTAATCCACCTGGATATTGTGAATGACTGTAGTAGAATTTTTTATAATCTTGATCACCTGAAATTACAATCTTATCTGCATTGATAACAATTACATAATCTCCGCAATCAACATTAGGTGTATAAGTAGGTTTATGTTTTCCTCTTAATACTGTTGCAACCTCACTTGCAAGACGTCCTAATGTACATCCAGTTCCATCAACAACATACCATTGACGAACTACTGTGCTTGGCTTAGCCATAGTTGTTTGACGCATATTTTTTACCTCTTTCCAAATGTAGTTTCCGGGGCTACAATTGGCATAAGTTGCCGATTAAAATAATAACCTAAATAGCCTATAAAGTCAATCATTTTCATAAGGAAAACCAAAAATAAAAAGGCTATAGCCCTTCTATTACTTCTAACAATTCTAAAATATTATAAATTCGTATAATCGGATAAGTACTAGGTCGACTACGATCATAATTTAACCAAACAGGAAACATATTTGCCCTAATCGATCCAATAATATCCGTATGAAACGTATCTCCGACAAAGATACACTCTTCCCTTTTAACACCTAATAGCTTACAGCACTTTTCATATGGCTGTAATTCAGGTTTATGTATGTTGTCTTCACCACTAATAACAATCGCATCAAACAAATCGGCATAACCAAGCTTTTTTAACTTTCCTCCTTGTACTTCTACCGTACCATTTGTTAAAATACCAAGTTTATATTTCTCTTTTAGTTTCAAAACAACTTCCTTACTTCCTTCAAAAGGAAGCGTATAACTTGCAAAATGCGTATACCAATGTGCCAGCATTTCATTCTCTACGTGTTCATTTATCTCATATTTACTAGCCAACTTATGAATAGGAATCGCTTTAGAAATATGACCGAATTCATCACAATTTAAAGCATATTGTACTGCATTTTCCACTTCAGATTGATCTTCCTTGATGTGTGGAATATACTTTAAAACAATATCTTTATAACAATGATAAGCAGCCTGTTGACGATTAATCAAAGTGTTATCTAAATCAAATATAATGGCCTTATACATAAAATCTCCTTTTTATTTTGTTTTATATAATGCTTCATAATAAATTGCCTTGGACAATACAATATCAAATACATTTCCATAAGTAAAAATCACAAAGAATACACTTATCCATGCCATAGTTTCCGCATTTATCCCTAATGTTTCAGCCCCAATTGCCAATCCAATATAAATAAACAAGAACATAAAATAAATACTATTGCTTCTTAAAATATAAGAACTAAGCTGATACCAATTCTCCTTATTCATCATTCTTGCAAAAAATCCATGATTTTTTTTATCATGAATCTCAAATGAAGAAAATCCATAACGAGAAAAAATAATATTATACATTAAAAAGCCTAAATAGATACTAAGCATACTTTCATAAAAATTCAACTCAACAACTTCAATTAAGCTTATCAAAACCATCGCAAAGAAAAATAAAAAACGCATAACAATAAAAAATAGCTCTTGCTTAGCAATGGGAAGCCAATGATTATAAACAGATTGCAATGAATCAAAAATTCGATGCTCTTCACGTACTTTCTTCAATACAATTACATTAGCAAAATATTTAATATAACCCCAAAAAACAAACATTACAAATAAATACAAAAAAGCCATCTGAGTTTCAGGTCCATGTGACAATATATTTAATAAATAATACATAATTACAAAAAATATACTGCTTAATATAATTGCCCACAAAATAAAAATGCCTGTGAGTCTTTTTTTATAATATTTATATTCTTTCATAAAATCAGCATAGTTCATCTCCATACCTCTTATCATTATTTAGTATCATTATTTTAGCTCTTCATATTTTTTCACGGAAGTATCCATCATCAAATTTCATAACGCTTTCTTTATCTATGAATAGATCCCATGCTGCAATTAGGAATCATGTTCAAAGTTCAATAAAACGGTATTCTTGTAAAAAGATAAAATGAATCCAAAAAAACTAACAAGGATAAACGCTAACAACTGTTCCATTATCTATACATAGATAATTCAATACTATTCAAATACTGGCTCATAGATTTATTAAATTTCTCATAATCCGCTTTTGAAAACTCATCATTAGCCATCGCAACACTTACCACCACAACACCTGTCTGATTATGAAAAGTCATCATAACTGGAACCTTAAGCATTTTCGATAAACCTCGAATACAAATACTACCCTTTTCTTCAAGATCCATGATTTCATCTTTATTTTTTATTGGTACTATATCGTTATCTGCTAACACTTCTAATTGAGTATAGTCTGTTGAAGCAAAAACAGAAGCCTTAAGTAATTGTTCCCAGCCAACTCGATACGTCAAAGACCAATGTGATATAAGCCAATGATCCTTTTCTTCTACATGTAAAAGTAACATTTTTCCCTCCATTACTCAATTATTTTATCATCTATTTATTTCTATCAATCATAATTAATATTTCTGACTGCTTCATTGTATCACTTTCCTTATGCTTTGTCATGCAATCTAAAGAGCGTTTTACAA
>JAUMYM010000001.1:60256-211841 GCA_030528645.1 Erysipelotrichaceae bacterium
TTTTTGTATTTATTAATGCTTTTTCTGCTAGAATTTAGCAAAAAACAGCAAACCTATTCTGATTTACTGTTTCTTAAATTATTATATTCAATTAAACATAACGGGAATTATCAGTCTGTTGTTGATGCCATTATGACAACATATCGCTTCATGTACTTGTCATAAACACTCCTGCATGTAGTGCCTCACCATTCGTGACTTACATCAAAATAGTTTGACCAATCTGTTGACCATTCATATACTTCAAGTTCTTCTGTACCCCTTGGAAACAAAACGAAATTGACTTTGATAAAATCTTTTACAAAATCATTTTTCTTCCGGAATATTTTTCAGTATATATTTACTCACCAGATAGCCGATAGAAGCAAGTACAATTCCAACTCCTGCAAAAGAAGCTAATGCAATAAAGTAACCTGAAATCTTACTTGTATCAAACCATCCGCTGTATAACAAAGCCGGATAAACGGTGAAAAGCATAGCTATAGTATGAAGAGTAATTTTTTTCTTAACGCTCCAAACATCATAGTCATATAATGCCGAAAATCCTGATACCGAAGCCGATATAACCGTAATTGCAACCATCATCCGAAATTGCTTTAGATCTCCGCTTTTATAAGTAAAATATGTGCCGATACCCATAATAATCAATAAGATTCCACCTCTCAGCAGACCATTTCTAATCACTTTTCTTTTTAGTTCCATATATTTCTCCCTTCTAAATAGATAGTTCTTTTCACGTTATTAAAATATCCGTAACATTTCATAAAACCATTCATTAATCTCTAAATTCAGGTTTCCTACTTAGTTATTTTTATTATTTTTACACATTATCTTAAATGGCTCCGTTCCATTTTTGAAATAAAAATCGTCTTTTTCAATACTCTCATATCCTAATTTGTTGTATAAATGAATGGCTTTTTCATTGGTTTTTTTAACACTTAATAAAATATAATCAAATCTAATATTGGATAAATAACTCAATAAGTCATGTCCAACTTTTCTGCCTTGAAAATTGCGATCAACAAACAATTCATTTAGTTCAAATGAATTATTAAACCAATTTATTTCTTTCGGTAAAGTATCAATAATTTGTTGTGCCCACCAGTTTTCTTTTTTAAAATCAAATCCAAATAAAACACCAATTATCTGTCCATCATGTTCTTCTGTTAATATAATGGTATTCCTTTTTAATTTTAAACTATTATTAATTCTGTTCTTTAGGTGACCTTTCTCTGTAATACTATCTTTATAAACTTTATCATATAACTCAGATACATAGTCAATTATCTTTTGAATTTCTTCTTCTTTATATATTTTAATCATCATGTTATTTGTCATTCTCACTACACTCTCGTCTTCGTTATTTATCGCTTTTATGCTTTTCTAATATACCTGCATACTTTCTCTTTTTATTTTCAACAAATTCACTATATTCTACATCACCTTATTTATAAAATACTAAACTATTTTTCGTATTCAATCTTTGTTATAAGTTATAACAACGCTCTTCTTGCCAGCATCTTTTATGGACGCACCAATGAAATAGCTTTCTTTATCATCAATAATCAAAAACTATTTATAGTGATTAACTTCTTATGCATTGCCACCCTTGCCATGAACATATATAATAACAGCCTTCATTTAGATTACCTATCCAAAATCTGATCTTTCAAATTTTTGATTGCTTCATTGTATCACTTTTCACGTATTTTGTCATTTAATTAAGATGATTGTTCCTCTTGAACTACTATAATTTTATTTTTTTCTTGCGGAAAGAATTCGATATATAAACAAGAATCTTCTTGTCGTAGTCCTCAATTCTTATGCTTTGTGATGACGAATTTATCAGATGAGAAAGGGAAAGCGCCTTAAAAAGCTAAAAACCGAGAATACCGTGCAGTAATTTTGATTGAATATTCTATCATAGTGTTATTCTACTTTTTTATATCTATATTTCACTCCTATTCAATTAATATTATGGAATCTATTTGAACATTATCTTTTTTACTAAATTTTAAACTTTGTATTTCATGAAATCGAAATAAATTTTGTTTAAATTCAGATCCTACAATATTTTTAAAATTTACTGTAAGTTGTTAAAATTACTACTCTTCAACTATAAATTTGTATTTCCCTAATTTCTTTTCCATATATACAACAACGTTTATTATTCTAACACTTCTATTTCAATACCTTTTTGATGATTATTTAAACTTTTTTGACTCTTACTTTTATTTTGACAACAAAAAAGAAAATAGGCTCCTACCTACTTTCTTTTCATTAACCTTATTGATATTTACTATAATACAAGAGAAATGTTTCCATGCATTAAAATTCTTAATATGCCAATTACAACTAAATGTGCCGGATAATAGTAATAAAAGAACCATTTACTCCCAATTTCTTTTCCTCTAGTGCCATCATAATTCCACAATAGAAAAAGGGAAAACAAGGTTGTCAATTGCAAAATGCCGTAAAAAATATCTATAAATAGAATATAAATGCAAGCATACACACTAATCCATATAATATAATCCATAACTTGTTTCTTTTTATGCTCTCTATGTTGGTATAAAAAAAATGGCATCATCAAAGCAATGGATGACCAATCTGCAACAAATGTTATAAGGCACAAAATGACGATAGATAAAATTTTTATATTATTTTTAATTTTTTCATTTCTAAAAATCCAAATCAATAGTATTGACATAGATAGTGGAAATAATACGCTTGTTTTATTAAACAGATTTCCCTCCATGGGATTATATGAAATCCCCAGACCGAAGCAAAACGCGAAATGACTCATGGCTGCAAAAATAAATACTCTTATAAAATATCGTTTTATATTTTTTGTAAAATAGCACCCTTCTGCAATGAAATACCACATAATTGGTGCTGTAAGTCTTCCAATCATGTGCATACTTACCGGAATAAGCTCTTTTGTAAGTCCCGGATACAACAACCAAGCCAGATGATCAATAGTCATAGCAATAATAGCTATTAGTTTTAAATGCGTAGCATTGAATTTTATATTTTTCAAACATTTTTTCCTTTCGTTAATAATTTATTTTCATATTATATCAAAAATAGTTTGATATATATCAACAAAATAAATTTTGCAATTTGATAGCTTGTATCTACATTATTCACTTGCACTATGCTTCCACTTTTTTCTATCATATTTTCTTTTTAGATTACCAAAACATACCATTTTATATTTTGTAATATAAAATTCATTTAAAAAGGGAGTATTAGTTTTCTATACTTCGTTTTCAATAATCTTTTTTTACAGATTTTTAATATATATCAAAATCTATTTCGTAACAGTCATCAATAAAAACGATATTTGCATCATATTTTTTTGCACTTGCAAGAAATTTTGCATTCTCATTTAAAACATGTTCCATTGTACACCATTCATCATCAATACGATTTTCAATCACACGTGCATATTTTTTTATATTATCAAAATGACTCTTAATATAACTTTCACTCATAACGAGACAATAATATCTGATATTATCAAGATATTCTTTTACAAAATCTTTTTTCCAATCAAATGGAATATAACACCCTTCCACAATTAGATTTTGTTTATTCTCTATTGCAGTCTTAATCATTTCACAAACAATTGGCCAAAGATATTCTGTAAGCCTATCGTCATCATCTAGTGTAAGTGTTGTAATTCCACTACGAATTAATCCCATTTTCAAATGATCTATTGATAAATAAGGATATTTATATTTCTCAAGTAATTTTTGAGCAAGAACGGTCTTTCCTGTATGCGATGCTCCCGTTATTAAAATAATCATCATTTTCTCCCTTATAAACAAAAACTATCTGTTTTCTATATCTATTTTTTAAAGATATATCCTAGCATGTTACTCCTGTAACAAAATGTCAAGGACTTTGTAATCAAAAACTAGATATTTTTTTCATTTTCTTTTACAACAATCTTTTTTATTTTATCAATCATTGTTTCTTTACTTGTTTTGCTAAAATGTATTCCTACATTACATTTTACCCCATTTACAACTTTTTGTACTCTAATTTGATTATCTTTACTTATATTTTTTGTTATTTGATTTTCCATAATTCCGCCCTTTCTTCTTACAAATAAAGAAGACAACTAGATTTTTTTATTCTAATTGCCTTTATTACTTCTATTTCATTTTATTTTTACAATAATGTACCTTCAGATAAAATATCTACATATTTTCTATAAACATATTGTCTATATCTTTTTTTATCTTCTACAAGCTCTAATATATTCATCTCCATTAAATTTTCTAGTAGCTTATTTACAGTAGGTTTACTAACTCCTATTAACTTTCTTACATCCTCCGTTTCAAAAAAAGGATGTTTTAGGATGTAATCATATACTAAAAGTAAATTTGAAATATTACCGCTAGAAAATTGTCGAATTTTTTCTGTATCATTCTTTTTAAGTTCAATAATTTTTTGAATTGAAGTTACTGCATCTTTTGCTATTTCACAAATTCCACTTATGAAAAATTTAATCCATTCTTCAAATTCTCCTTTCATTCTAACGTTAGTTAGTAGCTCATAATATCTATTTCTATTCTTTTTAAAAAAATAGCTTAAATAAAGTACTGGATATTCAATCAATCCTTGCTCTTTTAAATACAATATAATAAGAAGTCTTCCGATTCTTCCATTTCCATCTAAAAATGGATGTATTGTTTCAAACTGATAGTGTATCAAAGCTATCTTGATTAAATTTGAAACATCGCTATTTTCGTGTAAATACTTTTCTAAATCACTTAAACAACTTTCCATTTCATCTGGTGCTGGTGGAATAAAACTTGCATTATTTAAAGTAGATCCTGCGTGTCCAATCCAATTCTGCGATTTTCTGAATTCCCCCGGCATTTTCTCTTGCCCTCTTGTATTAGATAAAAGTACAGAATGTGTTTCTTTAACTAATCTCATACATAAAGGTAATTCGTTTAGTCTTTTAAATGCATAGTTTGTAGCTTTGATATAATTTACAATTTCTTCAGTATCTTTTATTTTCTCATTAGCTCTATCTTTTTGTAAAACATCAATAAGAGAAGCTTGAGTTCCTTCTATTTGCGAACTGATAACTGCCTCTTTTTGAACATACATAGATACAAAAAGATCCATATCGGGTAATGTTATTGCCATTCCATCTAATCTTCCAAGTAATATATGCTTTATTGATTAAATGATTTATGTCTGTATCAATATTTAATTTTATCTCTTTTAAATTATGTGGTATAAAGCATTCGTAATCACTTTGCATTCTTTTTAATTGTCCTGCTCTATTATTTTCTAGTCTCAAAATATCCCTCCTAAGTTAAATTTATTTTATTTAAAGTTATTATATCGTTTTTAAGTAAAATTTTCAAAGATATATTTTACTTAAAATGTATTTTGTCCCCGTAAGTTAAATTTTCTTTACTAAAAAAAACAACTAGATTTTATATTCTAATTGTCTTTAATCGTTTATTAAATGTTGTGTTCTGTTTATCTTTTGTGTTCGTTGTCTTTTTCTTCTACCTTCTCCTACCACTCTAAGTGGTAAACACATTTCTATTATCCTTGAACATATCCTACCTAGCATTATATCTTCTTGTTCTGCTTCTATATCTTTATAATTAAGATTGGTTGTGATAATTGTTGGTTTTGCTTTTAAATATCTTGCATTGATTACATTGTAGATTTGTTCCAGTGCATATTCTGTGTTTCTCTCTATTCCAAAATCATCAAGTATAGGAAGTTTTCAATGATTTCAAGCAAATCAAGTTTTTCTCCTTCGCTAACTGAGTATGTAACAACCTTTTCCTCTTTCTTCGCTATTTTCGTTTCATCTTTATTTTTGATTTTATTGTTATCCTTCATAATTTTTACCTCTTCATATTTATAGGTTGATCGTTTAAGTTTAGTGATATTGATGGTTGTTTAGGGAAACATCATAGGCATTTCACCTCCGGCACTTTTCTCTCGGAGGGCTGGCAACAACGGAATAGAAGTATCATTATCCTCGTTAGTATCATGGCTCGTAAAGTTCCTATCTTTACTTTGAGTGTTCCTATTTCTCGCTCGCTTATTTCTATCCTCAAATTGCTTGGTATTCATTAAAACCGAATCGGAATGCCGTAAAACAAACCAGCAAACTTTTTCAGCAAGAAGGTCTGGGCGTAGTATTCTCTCGCTCACTAACGATTAAAGTACCATCTTGGTCTATGAAATTTTCAAGGTACAATCCTGACCATAAATTTTTCAGGGTTTATTTTTATTTATTCTTTTGAACCCAAGGAGGCTATATGAACCCCCTCTATCTATAAACCTGAAATATGACTATGGTTGGTAACCGTAATTTCAAAAAAATTATAAATAAAAAAGAAGCAGAAATCTTCTCATTTCCACTTATTTATAGTTTATTCCTTTATGTTTATTCTTCTATTATATGCTTTACTCTTCTTGATCCATGCTTTATAATCCATTGACACTCTTGGCTTATGTTATCTTTTTTCCAAGAGTCAAGTATATAATAAAATTTATTTTTATCTTCCTTATACAAATCATTTAAGTTATTTGCTACACTTTTTTGTATATACTTATCCTTATCATCCTTCAGATTGCTCAGTATTTCAAAATACTCATCGAAATATTCTAAGGCAATAAAAAGCTTTTTTGCCCATGGTAACCTTATTCTCAGGCACTCACTCGAAAGTCTTCTGACTCTTTCATGTTCATCCTCGCTCCATTCTTTTAATATTCTTAGAGATTTATCGGGGTAATTTTTAATCAATGGTCTCATACAATATTCAGAAGTAAACCTCTTAGTAAGCTCTTTACTAAATTCTATGCTCTCTTCGAAATACTCAGCTCCATAAAGTTCAACATACTTTCCAACCGGCCACAACCACCAACCTTCTGTGAATGCTCCGCTATTACCTCGCAATTCTTTTCCTAAAATTTTACTGAATATTTTAAGAACTTTGTCATACTCTAAATTAAAAGCTTTATATAAGGCTTCGGCTATCAGTTCTTGTCTCTGATTAAACTCCAACTGTTCTATCTTATTTTTCGTTGATTCAAAAAATATCTTCTTATCAAAATCGTTAGTTACCTTCATAATTTTTTCTGCCAACTCGTCCAAATAATTAACATCATAATAATCTTTTATTTTCTTGCCCATTGTTTCTTAATCCTTCTAACATTAATCTTACTGTAAACTCAACCTTACTCAAGTTAAAATCATTTTTGTGAGAAATACTTACAGCCATTTCATTTAGTCCACCTGATATAAAACTGGTTAAGTAATCAATTTTAATTTTTTTTATCAAACCTTTCAACTGTAAATTTTTCAGTTGTTCTTTCAAATGACTTTCAGAATTTTGGATATCAATTTTTTTCCACTCATCCCACGGAATAATTGCCGGAGCATCAATCAGAAGAATTTTCATTATGTCTTTATCCATTGCTTTTTCAACAAAGGCAACACACCCTGTAACGAGCTGTTCCCAAGGATCACTTTTTTCTATGGCTTTCTTCTCAATGTATTTGGCAATTTCAATTTGAATTTCCTTTATCAGATCAAATAATATATCTTCTTTTCTCTTATAGTGATGATAAAAAGCTCCCCTTGTAAGCCCTATTTCTCCCACTATTTCTTGCAATGATGTATCAGAAAATCCTTTATTCTGAAATTTTTTTCTGGCTACTTCTAATATTTTTCTCCTTGTGTTAAAGGAGGCTATATCATTCTTGTTCATAATTCTCCTTATATTCTTCTGAAGGTTCTATTATTTGGATCACATCAACTAATAACTTGCCGGGCGCTTCTATAATAAAATGTCTCTGACCAAAACTCTCACTTTTTATATCCAACCTTATTTTATCTCTCAAATCTTTAATGAATAAATCATATATTTCATCAACATTATCCAACTCTATATTCAACAATAAACCACTTTGTAAAGCTCTAAAACCTGTTGGAACAGTTTCATGGTTATGCTTTAAGAATGCAAGTTCATTATTATTTTCATCAATCATACTAATATACCAATCAGCTTCAAAAGTGATTCTAAAACCAAAATACTTGATAAAAAAGTTCGCACAAGCTTTAAGTTCATCTGTCATAACTACCGGGTAAAAACTATTTATTTTCATATTAACCTCCAATTCTTATTGGAATTATTATAACATACATACCGTTTGTATGTGAATAGAAAACTTATAGTTTAATTATTGAGAGGGTAGATGTTATACTACCCTCTTGTAATCAAACTACTCTCCAATAATCTCTTTGAACTTCTTCAAAATCTTATCTCTTTTTTCATCAAAGCCGGATGCGAAACATTTCTTGACTTTGCGCCTTTTCGTAAAGGCTCATCATCAAAATAAAGCCTTTAATGATTTCTCTTTCATCATCGCTTAGAGTTTCCATCGTTTTTTTTAGCCTATTAATCAACATTTTTGTTTCTACAATCTTCTCCACATTGATGCTCTCATCTTCAATGTCTTCAATACTGTAATTCTAGGTGAAGTTAAAATCCAAGAACTCTACATCAAGTCTTCTTAAATATTCATAATATTTCTAAAAGGTGTAAAATCATCTTCTTTGTAAAAACTATCTACATTATCATTTATGGCAATTAACCTAACACCCTTTTGTCTTAATAGTTCCATAAATTGACCAACCTTTAGATAATCACGACCTATACGGTTCATATCTTTTACAATATCAGTTCCTATATTTCCTATGTTGACTTGTTCCATCATTACAGTAAAACCGGGTCTATCAAACATTGTTCCACTTATACCATCATCTATAAAGCGAATGATATTATCTAAATCATTTTTACTGGCATATTCTTCAAGTATTTTCTTTTGATTTGAAATACTATTACTTTTCCTTGTAGTTCATCATCACGACTTAAGCGTTCATAGAGTACCGATATCTTTTCAAATGTTCTCAATGTTTAACCTACTTTCGCTTAATTTCTCCAATAAAAAAGAATTAAGAAGTGCATATTTCACTAAAATAGTGTTTCAGTATTCTTCTTAATTCTATTACTCCAAAAACAACACAGTCCATACTAATTCTATTGATTTAGTTAGTATAACTCAATTTCTTTTTTTATATCTTCATACTCTATAGCATAGTAATATCCCTGATCAAACATATTAAGCAATGAATGCATAGTTAAATACGCAAACGCATGGAATAAGATAGAAAACATCATAGATACAGGATTATTTGCAGCAAAATATAACATATTCAATATAAATATAGGAACTAAAATACATATAAATATACCTTTCATAACGTAACTATCAATTGTTAAGTTTGCTTTACGTGTAAAAACATTTACTAATGTTTCCATTCTGTTACAAACCGTAGGTTCATAAATATAATCGTGAAAAAACATATTACGAAAGGAAAAACGATTCACTCCGATATAAAATACAAGAGCTAGTATGATTAAAAAGTAACCAATAGAATTTGCTACATCACTATTTTGAACAACATCACTTTCTAATACTTTTATTACAAATATAAAATAAAGTACTTTTGCTAAAAATAAAATAACTTCATATAAGAAAACTTTTCCAAAATTCTTCAATAAAGAAGCAAATACCTCTTTTAAACTATATTCTTCACGCACTAATAATAAGTTTGATACATGAGCGATGTACTTTATAGAACCCCAAAATACAGCTACAAAAGGAGAAATAATTATTAGAGAAACAAATCTAACAAGCCATGTCTCTTGTTGAAAATTTATGTAACCAATTAAAATAAACGCATAAAAAAATATAGTAGCTATCAGACCAAGTAATTTCCAACCAACAAATATAAACATGAAGCGAGGCTCTTTGGTATATTGTTTTCTTTTTTCTTTTGATTTATAATTCACTAATTCTTCCATATAGTATCCCCTTAAACATACATTATAAATATACAATATTATTCCTTATTATTCAAATAAAAAAAGCCCATATTTCATGGGCTTCTACTTAAGCTTTAATTAAGCAATGATTTCTGTAACGTTACCAGAACCTACTGTTCTACCACCTTCACGGATAGAGAACTTAGTTCCTTTTTCTACAGCGATTGGAGCAATTAATTCAACTTCCATTTCAACGTTATCCCCTGGCATAACCATATCTACACCAGCAGGTAATTTAATTACACCAGTAACGTCTGTTGTACGGAAGTAGAATTGAGGACGGTAGTTAGATACAAATGGTGTATGACGTCCACCTTCTTCTTTACTTAAAACGTAAACTTGTGCTTTAAATTGTTTATGAGGAGTAACTGAACCAGGTTTAGCTAAAACTTGTCCACGTTGAATTTCATCACGGTTAACACCACGTAATAATGCACCGATGTTATCTCCAGCTTCAGCGAAATCTAATAATTTACGGAACATTTCGATACCAGTAACAACTGTTTTCTTAGTATCATGGATACCAACGATTTCAACTTCTTCACCTAATTTTAATACACCACGTTCAACACGTCCTGTAGCAACTGTACCACGACCAGTGATTGTGAATACGTCTTCTACTGACATTAAGAATGGTTTATCAGATTCACGAGCAGGTGAAGGAATGAATGTATCTACAGCATTCATTAATTCATCAATTCTTTCAGACCATTTAGCATCGCCTTCAAGAGCTTTTAATGCAGAACCACGGATAACTGGAGCATTGTCTCCGTCGAATCCATATTCTGATAATAATTCACGAACTTCCATTTCAACTAAGTCAATTAATTCTTCATCATCAACCATGTCGCATTTATTTAAGAATACAACGATATATGGTACACCTACTTGACGAGATAATAAGATGTGTTCACGAGTTTGAGGCATTGGTCCATCAGTAGCAGCAACTACTAAGATAGCACCATCCATTTGAGCAGCCCCTGTAATCATGTTTTTAACATAGTCAGCGTGCCCTGGGCAGTCAACGTGAGCATAGTGACGGCTGTCTGTTTGATATTCTACGTGAGCAGTGTTAATAGTGATTCCACGTGCTTTTTCTTCCGGAGCTCCATCGATTTGGTCGTAAGCTTTAGCTTCTGCCATCCCTTTTTTAGATAAGTGATTTGTAATAGCAGCAGTTAATGTTGTTTTACCATGGTCAACGTGCCCAATAGTACCAATATTTACGTGCTGTTTCGATCTGTCAAACTTTTCTTTTGCCATTTGCAAATTTCCTCCTAATTTTATTTTATTCAATACTATTTTAAACTAAACAATACAATATATCAATTAGAATTGATTAGTCTCTAGCATTTTTCTTTGCGATTGTTTCTGCAATACTCTTTGGAACTTCAGAATAATGATCCATTTGCATTACATAGTTACCACGTCCTTGTGTAAATGAACGTAAGTCTGTAGAGTATCCGAACATTTCAGAAAGAGGTACAAATGCTCTTACAACAATTGCATTATGTCTTTCTTCTTGTTCACGAATTTGTCCACGACGTTTTGTAACATCACCCATTACAGCCCCTAAGTAATCGGTTGGAGCAGTCACTTCAACTGACATAATAGGTTCTAATAATACAGGTTTACATTTTTTGGCAGCTTCTTTTAATGCCATAGAAGCAGCAATCTTATAAGCCATTTCTGATGAGTCAACATCATGGTAAGAACCATCAAATAATGTTGCTTTAATATCAACAACCGGATAACCGGCAGTTAAACCATTATTTAATGCAGCCTCAAGTCCTTCAGCCGTTGGTTTGATATATTCACGAGGAACTGTCCCACCAACAATGGCATCAATGAACTCAAATCCTTTACCTTCTTCATTTGGTTCAAATTTAATCCAAACGTGACCATATTGACCACGACCACCAGATTGACGTACAAATTTACCTTCACAATCAGCAGCTTGACGAATTGTTTCACGGTAAGCAACTTGTGGAGCACCAACATTACATTCGACTTTAAATTCACGTCTCATACGATCAACGATGATATCTAAGTGTAATTCACCCATACCAGCGATGATTGTTTGACCTGTTTCTTCATCTGTATATGTTTTAAATGTTGGATCTTCTTCCGCTAATTTATTTAAAGCAAGACCCATCTTATCTTGGTCAGCTTTTGTTTTTGGTTCTACTGACATTTGGATAACCGGTTCAGGGAATGTCATTGATTCAAGAATAATCGGATTATTCGGATCACATAATGTATCCCCAGTAGTAGTTGCCTTTAATCCAATTGCAGCTGCAATATCACCTGCATATACTTCTGTAATTTCATTACGAGTATTCGCATGCATTTGTACTAAACGACCAAAACGTTCTCTTGTATCCTTAGTCGCATTTAACACATAAGAACCTGATGTAGCACTTCCTGAATATACACGGAAATATGTTAAACGCCCTACAAATGGGTCAGTCATAACTTTAAACGCTAATGCTGAAAATGGTTCAGAATCATCCGCATGTCTTTCAGCTTCACTGCCATCTTCTAATTGACCCTTAATTGAAGGAATATCAAGTGGTGAAGGTAAGTAATCAACTACTGCATCAAGCATTAATTGAACCCCTTTATTCTTATACGCTGAACCACATAATACCGGGAAGAATTCAGAAGAAATTACACCAGCACGAATTGCTTTTTTAATTTCTTCAATTGTAGGCTCTTCACCTTCTAATACCTTCATCATTAACTCATCATCATAATCTGCAACCATATCAATCAGTTGCGCTCTTAAACGTTCTACTTCTTCAACATATTCAGGAGAAATTGCTGTTGTGTCAATCTTTTTACCAGTATCATCTTGATACATATGTTGTTCACGTTTAATGATATCAATAATTCCTCTAAATGAGCTTTCAGCACCAATTGGAAGTTGAATAGGACTAGCTTTTGCTCCTAAACGATCTCCGATTGTTTTAACTGCCATCATAAAGTCAGCCCCAGTTGCATCCATTTTATTACAGAATACGATACGAGGAACTTTATAGTTTGTAGCTTGTCTCCAAACTGTTTCTGTTTGTGGTTCAACCCCTGCTTTTGAGTCTAATACAGTAACTGCACCATCTAAAACACGAAGTGAACGCTCAACTTCAACTGTGAAGTCTACGTGACCTGGAGTATCGATAATGTTAATACGATTTCCATTCCATGAAGCTGTTGTTGCAGCCGAAGTAATTGTAATACCACGCTCAGCTTCTTGTTCCATCCAGTCCATTTGAGAAGCTCCATCATGAGTTTCTCCAATTTTATGTGTTTTACCTGTATAGAAAAGAATACGCTCTGTCGTTGTTGTTTTACCAGCATCAATATGGGCCATGATACCAATATTTCTTGTATTCGCTAGTGAAAATTCACGTGCCATTGTATTCCCCCCTTACTACCAACGATAATGTGCAAACGCCTTATTTGCATCTGCCATCTTATGAGTATCGTCTTTCTTCTTCACTGAAGCACCTGTACCATTAGCAGCATCCATAATTTCGTTTGCTAAACGTTGCTCCATTGTTTTTTCATGACGTAATCTTGAATAGTTTACTAACCAACGTAAACCTAAAGTTAATCTTCTTTCTGCTGAAACTTCAACCGGTACTTGATAGTTTGCACCACCAACACGTCTTACTTTAAGTTCAAGTAATGGCATAACATTTGCTAAAGCTTGTTCAAAAACTTCCATTGGTTGTTTACCGGTTTTTGTTTCAACGATATCAAATGCATTGTATAAAATCCCTTGAGCGACTCCTTTTTTACCGTCGATCATGATTTTGTTGATTAATTTTGTAACCAATTTTGAATTATAAATTGGATCTACTAATACGTCTCTTTTCGCAATATAACCTTTTCTTGGCATATTTTATTTCCTCCTTTTCATGAATCGACTATTTCTTAGCCGCTTTTGGTTTCTTAGTTCCGTATAATGAACGTCCTTGTTGTCTGTTTGCAACACCTGCACAGTCAAGTGTTCCACGAATAATATGGTAACGAACCCCTGGTAAGTCCTTTACACGACCCCCACGAATTAACACAACACTGTGCTCTTGTAAGTTGTGTCCGATACCTGGAATGTATGCTGTTACTTCCATACCATTTGATAAACGAACACGCGCATATTTACGAAGCGCAGAGTTTGGTTTCTTCGGAGTCATTGTTCCCACACGCGTACATACTCCTCTTTTTTGAGGTGAAGAGATTGATGTAGCAGTACGCTCAAGTGAGTTGTACCCTCTGTTTAATGCTGGTGATTTAGACTTATATACTTTTGAAGTACGGCCTTTACGCACCAATTGATTAATTGTTGGCATTGTTTTCTCCTTTTCTTTTATTTCTTTGCACACATTTCCAAGCGTGCCATACTTTAGCATAAATATAAGTTTCCATACGGAAACATACGTAAACTCGCTAAGCTTTATTATTTTAGCTTATTCTACGCTTATTTGTCAATGTTTTTTATGCAAAAACTTAATCATTTGCATCACAATAATCAATCATCTCATAATCAAAATACAATTCTAACTCTTCTTGTGTATAGATACCCCATTCAATTTCATTACACTCTTCTTCACTATACAATTTTTCCTTTGGAATAGATATCGAGGGTCTTGGCTCATTGATTGACTTTGTTTCTTGGCTACCCTTATACACGATTGGTTTTTGAATATAAAATGTGTCATAGCCCTCTAAATAAATACTTGAAATATTCGATGTTCCATCTTCACTATGTAAGCCGCTATGCAAAGCATACTCACCACCTAGATAAATAGCGTAATATACAATATCACCATCTTTTTCATACAGAAGCATATCCCCTTCTCTTGCTTCTTCTTTCTTCCATGGTTTCACTTTTCCATATTTTATATTACGTCCTTTCGCTACCGTCATTTCTTCCAATCGTCTTGCAAGTTCAACATGATCATATTCTTTCCCTAATAATCCAGCTGCATTTTGCACATAAGCATTTTTCAAATTCACCTCTTGATACCATTTACTTTGTACCTCCGTTTGTAGTATATCCACTGTCTTAGTTGTCTGTGTAGATGTTGTTGAAACCATTGACTTTACCTTCGTATCACATCCCACTAACAAGCTAACAAGGAAAACTATGGCTAGCTTTTTCATACACCCTATCCCTCTATTTCTTATTGCTATGTGGTAAAATTATACTACAAATAGAAATCATTCACAAAAGGAGAAACTTATGGACTATAAAATCAAAAGATGGATCACTTATATTCTGTTATTGTTTATTTATATTCTACTATCTGCCTTTTTAGTTGAAAAAGTAAATTATTATATGCTTAATTATCTTCTAGCAATGCTTATTTTTACTATTGAATTTTATTTTTATTGGAACTATGGTAAAAGAAACAAATTACACACTGCTTTGTTTATAATCGTATTATCACTTTTTTATGGTGTGTTTCTATATTTAATAGTAAGAAATAATTTATTTCTATAATTTAAACTTCACAAAAAAGAAGTGAATTTACATCACTTCTTTTTTAGTATATCGACGTTGTTTTAATGCTATACCAATAAGCGCAATAAGCGATATGTTAAACATTAAGATATACACCAATGTACTTGTTGTATCACTTGTCTTTGGTATATGGAATTCTTCTTCCTCTGGATCAACAATGATGATTTTCGTATTTTTAAACTGACCTAAATCATGCATTTGCCCATCTTTTGTAATCGTTACTTTCTTAACTTCATTATTTACATAATAACCTTGAGGTGCTTCTTTTTCGATAATCTCATATTCACCATAATATAGATTATGGAAAATTACCTCACCTTTTTTATTACTCTTAACTTCTTGAAGTTCCACACCATCTTTACGCAACACAAACGTTGCACCTTCTAAGGCTCGATTATTTGCCCCATCAACCTTAACAAGGAAGGCACTTCCCTTAATTGGCATATTGTAATACTCATCCAACACTACCGTTACATCATCTTCTTCTACAACCACACCTACTTCTTCATCGTTATAGACATAACCTACCGGAGGTTCTAACTCTTTTAATGTGTAGAAACCATAACGAACTTGCGAAAATTCTACCCAACCCTCTGGATCTGAAACAGCTTCATATACAAAACGTGGATCAACATGTTGAAGTTGGAATTTCGCATTTACAAGTGGTGCATTTGTTTCTCCATCAAGTTTACGGAATTTCACATTCGCTTTGATTGGCTCATTATAAAATACATTTAACGCAACAGTATCATTATGATTTACAATTGACACGAAACGCTCTTCATTGCTTAATACATATCCTGTTGGTGCTTGTAATTCAACTAACTTATATTCTCCATACGGTACATCGGTAAAGACAACTACACCCTTTTCATTTGAGGTTGCTTGTTGTGTATAACCTGAAATCGTATTTTGAATCTTAAAGACAGCATGTTCTAATGTATCTTGTGTATCTACATCTTTCTTTTCAAAACGAATCGTTCCACGTACTTGTCGATTGATGTATACATCCCCGGCATCTACCAGATTACCATTACGATCATAGACATCCCCTGCTTGAATTAATTGTCCTTGTTTATTTACAAAGACGTTACGCTCTTCTTTACTGATTGTATATTCTTTTGGACTATGCTGTAAAACACCATTGATTTCATATTCAGCTACTTCTTTAATGATGTAGTTACCATAACGAACATCTTTAAAGCTTGCTACACCATCCTTATCTGTTTTTGCAGCATAAGTAAGTCCTGTTTTTACACTTGTTCCATCCGGATTTATCACTACTTGTTCTAAAAGGAAGATGACCCCTTCCATTGGTGCTGTATCTTTCAATTCCTTTTCCAAGTTACGTTCAATACGATATTTATTTAAAGGGACCCCTTCAAAAATCGCAAGTCCTTCCGGATTGGTTGTTGCAGTAAGAGTAGTAGCTTTATCTAAACTAATAAGATTAAATACCGCATTGGCAACTGGTTGATTGGTCTTCGGATTTAGTTTCTTAATGATGACTCTACCTTCAACCTCTTTTGTTAGGTAAGTTTCAATGTTATCTTCATTACGAATAAAGATGGATAATCCATCATTGCCGGTTTCATACAATGTGATTGGATTTACTTCAAGCACTTTGTAAGAACCTAAAGGAACCCCTGTAAACATCGCAACTCCTTGTTCATTGGTTACTGCTTCATAACGAGTTTGATCTGTTTTATGCTCTAAATACAAGGATTTATTTGAAACAACATCACTACCATCTGCCGTATATTTCACTAGTGTTACTGTTTTACTAATATCATTTGCCAGATATGCAGCTAAATCTGTTTCTTCTTTATAGAGGATAGAAACTCCATCTTCTACTAAAGTACTAGGATTTAAAATCATTTTTTCTACATAGGTATATTGCTTATTCACAATACCTGTAAACGTTGCCAGCCCTTGTTCATCCGTTGTTGCCTTATACGTTGTTGCTCCATCAACACTGACTAACTGTACTTCCATATTTACAATTGGTAAGCCATTGGCTGGATTTACTTTTTTAATAGTGAAATCACCTGTAATTGGATTTTCCAAAAAGGCTTCCAATGTTACATCTTCATGGTTTACAATCGTTACACCATCTGCAATACTACGCGATGCCAAAGCAACATTAACTTCTTGTAATTTATAGTAATTAGATACTACATCTTCAAACACTGCAATACCTTCTTCATTTGTAGTAGCACTATAGGTATTGGCACCATAGACACTGACTAGTTTTAATTCAAAGTTTTTCACCGGAAGATTTGTCTCAGGATGTACTTTCTTAACGATTACATGACCATGAATCTTTTGTTTTAGATACTTATGAACATTGGTATCTTCCACATCTATAATCGCTTTTACCAGCTTAACACTTTCACATGTATTTACTTCTACTTCTTCCGTTAAGTTGTATAATGCATATTCAACGTTATGAAATTCAACGATACCTTCTGCATTACTAATTGCTTTATATTGTTTTGTACGATCTTTACTTACTAAATGATACACAACATTTGCCATTGGAGCATTTGTAATAGGATCTACTTTTTTAAATCGAATCGTTCCTTCTAACTCTTTTTCAAGATACGTTCCTACATCTGCTTTTTCTACTTCATAGATTGCAGAAACACCCTTATTAGTATCATTGTTATAAAGAATGGTTGTTTCTTCTAGTTTATAATACTGTTTCGCTACATTATGAAACGTCGCAATTCCTTGATCGTTGGTTGTTGCTGTATATGTTGTTGCTCCATCAAGACTGGTAATGGTAAACGTGAAATCTTTAATTGGATCTTTTGTAAGGGCATTGATCTTTTTAAAGACTAAAGTCCCCTCCAATTCCTTATTTAAGTATGTCTCTACTTCAACATCTTGGTTGCCTTCTACCGCAAAGACACCACGTTGTTTTAAAGGTTCAATGACACGTGCCTGTTTCATCACAACTACATTTCCCTTAATCACATCGTTAAAGTAATCTCCAACTTCAACCACTTTACCATCTTCTGTGACACGCACTTGCTTTACCTCTTGAGATAAGTTATACCCAAGGGCAGGTTTTACTTCTTGCAGTGTATAATCTCCATATAAAACACCGTCAAAGCGCACAATTCCCTGCTGATCACTTGTGGCTTCATAATGATGTTTATCATTGGTCAAGGTAAAGATTGCTCCTTCAATAACCGCATTTGTTTCACGATCTTTCTTAACAACCGTCACACTTCCACGTTTGATTTTATTTTCAACAGTAATAATTGGGAATGGTTTATCTTCATTTGGCGTAACAAGATGTTCTTGTGTATCTAAAACATATTGTGGTAATGTTTCTTTTTCTACCACTTTATATTCTTGATTTAAGTCTAAACGCTCAAAGATAACGGTTCCATGCTCATCCGTAATCTTACTTTCCAGTAATTGTTGATCTTTATACAGGTCAAATGTAACACCCTGTAACAATTTACCTTGTTCATCTTTCTTTACTACAACAATTTCACCCTTAGAGATACCAATCGCTGCATTACGCGTTCCAATACGTGTTACCGGATTTAAGGCAAATGCCGGTGTATTGGCAGTTAGATTATCTGCATTCGCCATTGCATCACTACCAATTACTCCATTATTATTCGAAATGGTCGTTCCCGGTTTGGCTTGTTTGATTGGTTGTCCATTGGCATCCGTTGTATCAATTTCATAAACTTTATCTAAGAAACGTTCATCTTCATATTTCTTATGAATTTTAACAAAGTAATTCCCACGCTCAAAGACATTCATTTGGTAATAACCTTGTTCATTGGTATAGGCAACAATTGGTTGTCCATCTCTATCAATATAAGGGACACCCTTATCATCGACCAATTCCACTTTATAACCATTTAATGGTATCTCATCATTATCTAATTGTGTATTTCTATTTTTATCAAAGAAGATAACTCCATTGACTTCATAACGAATATTAGAAGCTGTTACTTCATTGGCTTCCGCATAGTTTACACCCAAGGTACTAATCGCAAATGAGTTGTGTGCTAACAAATTATTGTCTAATGTTTTATCGTATGGAATTTTTGCATGTAAGATAAAATTAATTTCACTCTTACTTGTAAATGCTTTGCCCGGTTTTACTTCCGCTTTAATCGCTTTTACATCATTCCAATTTGTAATTTGATCGGCAGTTAACCAAGTTGCCTGAAGAACACTATCAAAATCAGCTCCTTGTTCTGTTAGACTATAGTAAAAGTTCCAATCCTTTAGATAAGGCGCATTTTCCGCAACCGTTTCAATCCCTTCTACAAGCGGTGTAACAACTTTTGTTCCTCTTGGAACATAAATACCTTGATCATTAGGCATAATGTTATGGTCATTGATGGCAGGTAACACATCAATCAACTTAAATTTATCTAAATGACGTATCGAATTATTCGATACATTTAATTTATAATACACGTCATTTCCAATATCTTGTGGAGGTGCATTCAACACCCAATTTTGTTTATCTAATGAAACTTGTTTCTTTCCTGTTACTTCATTAGGTAAGATAAGCGTGATGCGATTTGTTTTACGAATAAACGTTTCATTGGTATTTCCATCTCCATCTAAATCCAATGCATCCACATAAACACTTTCGGAAGGTTGAATAATATGATCTTTATCCCAATAAAGGAAGTGTTCAACAAGATTATCTCCTTCATTCGCTAATGATGTAACATCCACCTTAAAATAACTACCTGAATAAGAACCATCAAAATACGATGCATCGTTGATATTTGACATCTTTGTTCCATTAAACTTATAGATAACGGCAGTACGCCCGGTTCCTCTAAAGTTTTCTTCAATGATTGGAGGATCTTGATTGTCTTTGGCATTGCGTTGACTTGTTAATCGACTATGCTCTACAAAATTTACCCCTGAAGGAAGTAAGGTAATCATAGTAAAATTGGCATTAAAATTACTTGATGTCCATGATCCACCCATACTACCTTGAATATACAATTCACGATAATTCGCCTTAGGTGCACTACTATAGTAAACCGTATGATTATCACCATGATTTAATTTTGCCTTAATCCAAGGAAACTCAATGTCATCCCAATGATTCCATGAAGCATGTTCATTACGAATGCCAAATGATGCGGTATTTACAGAATTATCGACTGCTTCATAAATGATTTCAATGCGATCTGTTCGATGATCTGCATAAGGCATTACCACAAAACCATCTGTATCGTTATAAGACGTAATGGCAGAAGTAGGGCGTATTTCTAAACCTTGGTTTTGATTTTTATATGGCGTACGACTAAATGCTTCATTCCCTTGTTGATTACCAATAAATGCTTTCGCTTTAATAGTAGAATCACTTACAATACCATCTGCTGAAATTGAAATCTTCCCACTCGTCGAATGAATTAAAACACTATCTTCTGCTTTCGTTTCAAAGGACCAATATCCATTTACTTTTACAACCATCAATTGTTTTTCCCCAAAAATTGGATGCACATACTTCACTTCCATACGATTAACATTAGTATGATGCATCGGAGGAAGTATTTCCGTAGTCATATCATCTTTAAAATGAATAATTGGCATTGCTACAGTATCCATATTTGGTTGTTGAACTGTTTTATACGTCGTTACGTTTTTATAAAACGCATTTGCGACAATTGGAGAATTTGCAACAACTAAAGATTGAGGCACTTTAATTTCTCCGGTTAAAGAATCAATACTTACTCCAGCCGGTGTATTTGGATCTAACTTCCATTTGCCTGCATTATCCTTACGTGCCACAATTGCAGTTCCTGTTAACTCACGTGCCATTGCACTAGCATATAATTCATAACGTTGTTTATTTTTATATTCAAAGTTTTTAAACTTTTCAATTTCACTGTTAATAGGAGAAACAACATTATAAAAACGAATCCATGAATTGTTAAATACAATCTTATTTGGAAATTTAATAATGATTTTATTGTATACTCGTGCACTATCATTAATGATAACTTCAGATGCAGCATCCGGTGCAATAACCGCAGCATCCGTAGCAGCATCAGGAATACGTAAGTTACGTTTTAATAAAACCTCTGTACCATCAGCCTTTACTCCGTAGACTGCATTTTCAGTATTGTTAAAGACCGTTTTAATGTCATTTCCATGACCATTAAAGCTATAAATACCTAGTTTATTAAAGTGTAAACGTGGATCTAAACTGTGAAATGTAAATTCTGAAAACTCTGTTTTAATCCCACCGGTTGTCTTATTATGACTAGCACCATTCCACATCCCGTTATTTTCATTAATAAAATAGGTTATATACGTTAATCCTTCTACTTCTTTTCCATCACGACTATTTACTTTTTGTGTATCCGGATTATACACATACGTTGTTTCAGCATACGTATCTAAATACGATCTTCCGGTTCTAGTATGACCGCTTGGAGTTTCTGATTTTCTTTCTAATAACTTAAATTTAATATTATAATGAACATCTTTACTTGTCTTTTCATTAGGTAAACCTTTATCCATGATAATCTTTAGATTATTCTTTTGTACTTTATCTACCGGTTGATTTGCGTATTTAATTTGTATGGATGTACGAATCCCCTTACGATTTTCACCTAGATTTTCAAGTCTAGCAATAGCTATTGTTTTAGATGCTGTATGAGTAGCTGCATCATACACCCAACCTTCGTTAATACTTTTTTCATCTAACAAAGCCCCTTGCGGTAATGTATCTACAAATGTAACTGTTTTGGCATTATAAATACCAAACTCCGTATCTGTTCCATTCTTTGGTGCAAAACGAGCATCTAAATAATACTTAACAACAAAACTCGTACCATCACTTGGTGTTACGGTTGGTGCCTTTTGATCAATGTACGTTCTTCTTAATTCTTTGTATCCATCTGCTTCAGGTTTACCAATATCAGAGGTATCATAGCCACCTCCAAAAACATAGTCCCATTGATATAACCACTTTCTTGGTTCCCACTCACTAGAGGCAATGGCAGTAAATGTGCGCTGTACCTTTTTAATCACATTTCCATCTTCATCAACCATTTCCCAAGATGGTGTAATGGTATCCCCATTGGCTGTAATTTCATTTTCAAAACGCAAAGGAAAATCATAGGTACCTAATAGTCCTCCTTTGATTTCTTTAAATGTATACGTCATTATATAATGAGTAGCCGTTTGTGATTCTACGGATGTTAATGCTTCGATGGATGATACAAAATTAGGCTTTGTAATTGGAAGTCCATTTTGTGTTTGTTTTGGAACACGAATAATCATTTTTCCGTTTGGATAATGAATTTTTGGACCTGAAACCAAAATATCAGCTTGTGCACGTATCTCTTTCCCCGTCAGATACGCATAGACACTGTTTCCATCCTCATCTTTGTCTCTTGTAATAATATCCATTTGAATATCTTGCGAAGTATTGGCATATACCCTTTGCACTGGAAGCGCATTTAACAGTATACCCACTACTAGTACTACCTTAAGTAACTTAAGTAGTTTGTACATATATATCCCCCTTTTATGATAAACTCATAAAATAATTATATCACAATATCCTTTCAATGCTATACCGATTTTTAAAAAGAAAAAACGTACTTACAACTGTAACTACGTTTATAAAAGTGGTATCACTTTTGAAAGAAAAATCATGACGGATAAAATAGCACAAGCAATGACTAAGTTCTTCATACGTCTTGATAAATGTTTATAATCTTTAAATCCAAGAAGTGCAACTCCACCTAGAAAGATGGAAAATACCAAGGAAACAATCCAATCATTTCTTAATACAATACCTAGAAACGCTAATAGACATCCTGCGATGATCAAATAGCGCATATACAATTCTGTTTTACGATTCATGATGTTTTACAAGCTCCAATTGTTCTTTAATAAACACTTCAAAACTAGCCATGGTTACATCAGATACACAATGTTCCATGTGACATGCATCTTCTTCGGCAATGATTGGATCAATTTTTAAAACTTTAATTAAAAACTCACGAAATAGTTTATGACGACTATATACCTTAGAGGCATACGCATATCCTTTGGGAGTTAATTGTATCGTTCCATAAAACTCTTGTACGATGTAACCACTATCTTGTAGCTTATTCATGGC
Organism: Erysipelotrichaceae bacterium; assembly: GCA_030528645.1. Classification (GTDB taxonomy): domain Bacteria; phylum Bacillota_I; class Bacilli_A; order Erysipelotrichales; family Erysipelotrichaceae; genus RQZE01. The sequence goes on from JAUMYM010000001.1 coordinate 83,871, forward strand.
ACTATTTACACTTGGCTTTGATACATTTAAGTGTTTTGCCACATCTGACATACGTACTTTGTCTTTTGTTTCCGATAAAATTAAAATCGTTTCTAAATAGTTTTCAATTGCTTCATTAATTTTCATAGTATCCTCCTATCCGACGATTGTATTTTTTAAATAGTTAAAAATAAAATCATCAATATTTCCATCCATTACACTTTCTACATTACCAACCTCATAATTACTACGATGATCTTTTACCAACGTGTATGGACAAAATACATAAGATCGAATTTGAGAACCCCACTGATTTGCCAGCTGTTCTCCTTTTAATTGTTTCAAACGTGCTTCCTGTTCCTCGATGTGTTTTTGATATAACTTACTCTTTAACATTTGTAAACAACGTTCACGATTGGCAATTTGGCTACGTTCACTTTGACACGTAACAACAATTTGACTAGGGATATGTACCATACGGACAGCACTATCCGTCTTATTGACATGCTGTCCCCCGGCACCTGAGGCACGCATTGTTTCCACAAGTAAGTCTTTCTCTTCAATCACGATATTAATTTCATCATTAAACTCCGGCATTACATCCAAAGATGCAAATGAAGTATGACGTCTACCAGAAGCATCAAAAGGAGAAATACGCACCAAACGATGCACCCCTTTTTCAGCCTTTAGTAAACCATAAGCCATATTGCCTTCAATCATAACGGTACAAGACTTTAATCCAGCCTCATCTCCATCTTGATAATCCAAGACTTTAAACTTAAAGCCTTTTTTATTTGCCCATTTGTTATACATACGAAATAACATCTGAGCCCAATCTTGCGACTCTGTACCTCCGGCACCCGGATGTAGTTCAATAATCGCATTATTGGTATCATACGGATGAGACAGTAAAACATTTACTTCAAAGGCATCAAAGTCTTTACTTAATGTTTCAAACTCTAATTGAATTAATGTATTTAGCTCTTCATCATATTGATCCTTTAATTCATTCATGGACTGATAAAGAAATTCAATTTGTTGTTTTAAATGATGATATTGTTTTACAACATCTTTTAGATAATTATGCTCTTTAATTAATTTCTGCGCAACTTTACTATCATCCCAAAAACTAGGATGACTCATTGCTTCTTCATGATCCGCGATTTGTTTTTCCTTAGCACTTAAGTCAAAGAGATTCGCCTAGTACTTGCAGTTTTGTTTGAAAAACTTCTAGGCTTTGTTTTATTTCAAATAATTCCATTATTTCTTTTTACGCTCCGTTACTTCTATTTTAACATTCATACAGAATGTTACAACCTCACTAGAAATGCTTGCCATCATATCTTCAAACATTTGATAGCCCTCTGTCACATATTCTTGTAGCGGATTATTTTGGGCATAGCCACGCAAATGAATTCCCTCACGTAATTTTGACATCGTATCAATATGATTAATCCATGCACGATCAATCACCTTTAACACCATGGTCTTTTCAATTGGTAAGATTTGTTCCTTAAATGGCGCAATCTTCTCTTCATACGTATTCCAAGCAGTCGCAACACATTTATCAACGATTACTTCTACTTCCTGATTCATTAAATCTTGTTTTGTTAAACCAACAAACCCCATTGTATCTAAAGAAGTAAGCAAACTATCCACATCAACTTCTTTTCCTTTACGTGTTTCGATACAGTTATTTAAAACAACATTGGTAATGACACGTTTAAACATATCATAAACAATACTGTGCACATCCTCATTTTCTAAAATAAAGTTACGTTGTCCATAGATAACTTCACGTTGTTGACGTAAGACATCATCATAATCCAATAACGTTTTACGCACGTCAAAGTTAACACCCTCTACACGCTTTTGAGCACTGCCAATGGCTTTCGTAATACTCTTTGATTCAATTGGAACATCACCAAGACTGGCGAATAAAGCTGCGAAACGCTCTGAACCAAAACGTAACATCAATTCATCTTTTACCGATACATAGAAACGTGAAAACCCAACATCCCCTTGACGACCACTACGCCCACGCAGCTGATTATCAATACGACGTGATTCATGACGTTCACTACCTAATACGGCTAAACCACCTAATTCTTTTACACCTTCTTGAAGCTTAATATCCGTACCACGACCAGCCATATTGGTTGCGATGGTTACCGCATACTTTTTCCCGGCATCGGCAATAATATCCGCTTCACGCTCATGGTTTTTCGCATTTAATACATTATGCTTAATACCGGCTTGTTTAAAACGCTTGGATAAATATTCCGATGTTTCAACACTGATGGTACCTACTAATACCGGTTGTCCTTTTTCATTTAATTCCTTTACTTCATTTACAAGGGCATTAAACTTCGCTTCAATACTACCAAACACTGCATCCGGATAATCAATACGTGCAATTGGACGATGTGTTGGAATTTCAATAACACGCATATTATAAATACTTAAAAACTCTTCTTCCTCTGTCTTAGCAGTCCCTGTCATCCCTGCAAGTTTCTTATACAAACGGAAAAAGTTTTGATACGTAATAGTCGCTAACGTTGTTGTTTCTTGCTTAATTGGAACATTTTCCTTTGCTTCAATCGCTTGATGCAATCCATCGCTATACGCTCTTCCTGGCATCTTACGTCCTGTAAATTGATCCACAATCACAATTTCATTATTCTCTACAACATACTCAACATCATTATGCATTGTATAATTCGCCTTTAAAGCCTGATTTAAATGATGCACTAATTGTGTATTCTTTAAATCATATAAGTTACTAACACCAAATGCTTTTTCAGCCTTAGCTACACCACGTTCACTTAATTGAACGGTTTTACCCTTAATATCAATCTCATAATCATCTTCTTTTAAACTCTTAACAAACTTATCTGCATTGATATATAAATTCGCTGTCTGTTTTTGTCCACCAGAAATAATTAATGGTGTACGAGATTCATCGATTAAAATACTATCCACTTCATCCACTAATGCAAAATTTAAAGGACGAAGCACACGATCTTCCACACGTGTAACCATGTTGTCTCTTAAATAGTCAAACCCAACTTCTGCATTGGTTGTATATGTAATATCACATGCATATGCTGCCTTTTTTTGAGCAGGTGTTAATTCACGTTTATTTAAACCAACTGTAAGTCCTAAGAAACGATGGATTTCCCCCATCCACTTAGAGTCACGCTCAGCAAGGTATTCATTGACAGTAACAACGTGAACCCCTTGTCCACTTAACGCATTTAAGTACACTGCCATAACCGATGTCAATGTTTTCCCTTCACCGGTTTTCATTTCGGCAATATCACCACCATGCATAACACAAGCACCCATTAATTGCACAAAGTATGGATACTCCCCAATCACACGTTTTGCTGCTTCTCGACAAACCGCAAAAGCCTCAGGCATAATATCATCCAAGGTTTCATTATTTTGTAATCTATGTTTAAACTCAGTTGTTTTCGCTTTTAACTCATCATCGGTTAAACTAGCCATCTTCTCTGCATAGCTTTCCGTAGGCTTTACTTTCTTTTCAATTTCTAACACTCTTTTTTTATCTACATTAAATAACTTATCAAAAAAATTTGCCACAATAAAATCCTCCAATATATATTCTACATTATTTATTACGCTTAATCAAAGTAAAAGGTTAGCAAATTTGCCAACCCCCGCAGTTACAATGTTTTGATATTCTGTGCTTGCAAGCCACGATCGCCTTGATATACATCAAATTCAACAGTAGCTCCTTCATCAACAGTCTTGAATCCTTCCATCACAATTTGTGAGTAATGAAAGAATAAATCTTGACCATCTTCGGCAGTAATGAATCCAAAACCTTTTGCTTTATTAAATCGCTTTACTTTACCTTGCATTTTAAGTATTGCCTCCTGCAAATTAAATTATAGACCCTAATTTTCGTTTTGCCAAGTAAGATTGTACGCAAATGTAAACACAATTATATTTTTACTAAATTTACTTAAAGCCTTTTTACACCCTTTAATGGTACTTCCACTAGTAAGTATATCATCAATAAGCAAGATTTTATCAACATCTTTCATATCTTTTGTAACACCAATATTCTCTTGCATACGCAAGCGATCTTGATAGCGATTGGTATCTAATGTTATATCTTTTTTCTTATACAAAACATCCAACACAGGTAACTGAAACCCCTCTACCATCTTTTTAACATGATGAAAGCCCCTTGCTTGTAAACGAGATAAGCTACTTGGAGCTAACACAATCGTATATCCCTTACACCTCTTTTTCATGTACTCTAATTGATAATCAAAGACTCTATAAAGTGCTTCATCATAGGCTTCTTTATATTGTAAGATTACTTGCTTAAAAAAATCATCATATACATAATGGCTATACACTTTCACATGATCAATCGTAACAACGATAGGCTTGACTTGAAATTGACTACGACAAGTATCACACAAACAATCCTCATTGAACAAATAATGACTTAAACTTTCATCATGTATTAACTCATTCATACACCATAGACACTTCATTACTCCTCCTTAACTGCTTGATACATCGATGTACCTCTTCACTATAGGCATTACAAAATAAAATACCATCTCCCTTTACAAAAGGTGCTACCCTCCCCATACGTCCTACCATTTGTACTAAACTTGCCTCATCAAAGACTTCATGATTGGCATATAAAACATAGACATCGACATCACTAATGGTAATGCCACGCTCTAAAATCGTGGTTGTGATGAGTAGTTTAATTTGTTGCTGTTGAAATCGCATTAAAATAGATTGTGGATCTTCTGTTTCACTGGTAATATAATCTACACGAAAAGAAAACTTTAACCACTTATACATCCGTTTTGCCATCGCTATGGTAGGTACAAACAACATAATCTTACGCTTATTCCTACTTATACGATAAAGCAGATAGACCCACAAAAAAAGACTAGGAAGCTTAACGACTCTTGGAACCGGAAGCAACACATTGGTAGGTCGTCTATGCAAGGTTAGATATGCAATACTTTGATCTTCTACTCTTTGTTTTAAGTCTTCATCCAAGGTCGCTGTTGTATAAATAATATGTCCCTTACAACTATTTAATGCAATGTTTTTTAACACTGCATTGCCCTTATATGGAAAGGCATCCGCTTCATCAATAATCAATAAATCAAAACACTTTGGATATCGATACAATTGATGCATCGTCAATACAATCAAATCTCCATCTAACTCTTTAGTATGTCCCATACATACGGTAATTACTTTACAGTCTTTAAACACCGATTGTAGACGTTTTCCAAGTTCAAGAACTACTTGTCTTCTTGGTATACTAAAGGCTACCTTTTGTTTTAATTCCAAAGCTTGTTGAATACTACGATAGGTAATCTCTGTCTTTCCTGCGCCACAAACACAATGTAGAAGAACATCTTGATGCAAGATGGCTTCTTTGCATTGTTTGGATAATTGTTCTTGTTGTGGTGTTAAGGTAAAAGGTAAGGTATATTCACTGATACCCTCTTTGATTTCTTTGACATCGAATAACTCTAGCTCTTCTTCTAATAAGATTCGTTTAAACTTAGTACACTTACGACAATAATATCCCTTACTTCCCTTATAAAAGTAAGCTACGTCTGTATTTTTACATCTAGGACACTGCATAAAAAAGACCTCTATCCTTTTATAGAAGTCTTTTGATAATTATCTTAAATCTTTCGGATTGGTTATTTTAATGTTGGCATAGTCACCTAATACATTCTTTACACTATACCCAAAGGCATACTCAACTACACTGGCATCATCGGTTGCACTAAAGCCTTCCTTAAACATCTTACGATACGCATCAAGAATAAAGTTAGTCTTAAATACTTGTGGTGTTTGCGCATGAAACAACTCTTCTCTTGGTAAAGTAATCACGATGCCATCTTTTACTTGTTTTATCGTATCTACACAAGGAACACTGGCAATACAACCATCACAATCTTTCATCGCTTCATTTAAGCGATTTAAAAGTGGCAAGGTAATATACGGTCTAGCCGCATCATGAATATAGACACAATCATACATAACTGCCATTAATCCATGATACACCGATTCACTGCGTGTTGCTCCACCGCTAACTAATGTAATCTTTTTATCTGCCTTCATACTTGTAAGCTCTTCAGGAGCTAATACAACGATGATTTGCTTACAATTTTGATCTTGTTTAAACACGTTTAACGTTTTCTCTAAGACAGTTTCTCCATCATCAAAACGATAGAATACTTTATTGTATCCCAAGTTTAATCTAGTACCTTTACCTGCTGCTACAATGACTACACTATATTCCATATTGACCTCAACTATTGTACATAATTATAACGCAAACCACTAAAAAATAAACAGCCTTTCAGCTGTTTATTTCATTTATTTTGTTTTCTTTAATTTTAAGAAGACAAAGATTACTCCACCAAGAATTAAGGCAGCAAGACCACCATATACTAATGTATGATTTGAAGAAGCAGCAGGTGTATCCATCTTATCTGTTGAAGATGGTGTAGGAGCACTTGCCATATGTAATTCTACACTACTATCTTTTGTCTTAAGAACATAGAATTCATTTTCTTCTACCACTTCTAAATCCCCACCAGCTGTTTTTGCAGTAATGCCAGATTCAAATGCAGCCTTTGGTAAATAAATCATAACTTCGTTTTCTAATGTAGCCATTGGATTACCGTAAGGATCTACAACGGTAACTGTTGTTTTATCTTCTTCCGGTTGAATCGCTAAGTTAACATGTACCTTTGCAGTACCCTTAGGTTGTACTACATAAGCTCCGGCAAAGTTAGCAGTACGACGACGAGCCTTAAACATACCCTTATAATCATTATTTGCTAAGTATGTTTCATATAAGCCTTTTAATTCAGTTTGTGTTGCTTTTAAAGTATCAAATGCCATTTGAGCATCTTTTAAGTTCTTTTCAGTAGAAACCGCAGCATCTTGACTTGTTAAGACTGTATCTTTAATCAACAACGCTTGAGCAGCTTCACGATGTTTATTAACCACTTTCATAAACTCATCACGGTTTACTTCAACCATGTGTAATACATCCATTGCTACCCAATATACAGAATCTTCATTGTATTCATTCTTTTCATTAGCAGCTTGTGGTAATACATCTGTTTGATTTGGATAATATGCAACATATGGAGAAACCAACGGAGAACCAAGCGCTGTATACATAACCCCTGGATACTCTTTTGTAGCATCCTTAGGAACTACAAAGATATGTGCTTCCATTGTATTACGGTTACCAATTGGATATAAAATACCTTTCGCAAAATCATCTGCCACAACATCCATATTTTCCATACGGTTTTGTGTAAAGGCAATAACATCTTCCAATGTTATTTTTTTATTTGTTGTTTGTAAGAATTCAAATACTTCTGTTTCAAATGTAACATCTGCTTCCGGATTTAAATGCTTAATACCGGAACATACTCTTGAAATATTACCATCACTTAATTCACTTGGAGCATAAGTAGCCTCTAAATTAATAATGCGCTTTTCTTCATCACCAACTAATTTATTTGCCTCTTTTGCAACTTTAAAAATATCTTTTGAATAAATATAATTACCATCACTTGTAATGTTGTAATGTTCTTCTTCACTACCAACATCTAATGTAACTTCATTAATCCAGAAAGTATTAGGGAACACTGAGAATTTATCTGTTGGATACTTCATCGCAACAAATTGATGTCCACTATAAATTTCCATATACCATAATTCTTTATGGTCACCAACCACTAAACCATTTCCTTCAGCAGCTCCATGTTGACTCACTTCACTTGCGATTAATTTTACCGCATCTTGAGCACTTTCACCTGTTGATAATACAACCGTAGCGATAATTGCTTCTGTAATACCGACTTTTGTATTTTCTTGTGAACCATCAAGATAAGGATCCACAGCTAAAATTTCATCATTTGCACTTGCAGAAACCGTCATATCTGCAATAAGACCCATTTCATTAAATCCTGCTTCATCAAAGATACCATACTCTGGAGTAGTATCACTAATTGATGTAAAACTATAAGAATCTTTTGGGAATGTATACGAATATCCTAAATCCGGATCATACGATACATCGACAATTGTTTGTCCTTTTGTAAATGTCTTTGCCGGATGAACTTTATAAACTTTATTATGGTTTACTTCTAGATCTTCCGTTCTACCAAAGATATAACTACCATCTTCCGTTACATCACTACCTACAATTACTCCCGTACATGCGCTTACCGGTGTTGCAATCACTAAAAAGACTGCGACAACCACGCTAAAAGAAATAAAACTTCTAATTATCTTTTTCATGAAAAGACCTCCTTAGTATTATTATATTTTACTTAAAGAGTGAGATAAATATTTTAACCTTAAGATAAGCAGATAATACAATAATACTCTATGTATTTGTCACATTCAAAGGACTCTACATTCATTTTTACTAAAAATAAAAAATCCTTCGCATTAAATACTTAACACAAAGGATTTCCATTATGAATTAGTCAACGATTTTTTGTTCTGTTTCCATATCAAATAAGTGAATCTTATTTGTATCTACATACAAATCAATCGTATCTCCAACACGTGCTTCCGTCTTAGAATCAACACGCGCTGTCATGGTTTGATTTGATACTTCAAAGTATAGATATACTTCCGCACCAACCATTTCATATACCGTAACTTTACATGAAATTTTATCATGGAATTGTTTTAATGAGAATTTAGGGTCATGTAAATCTTCTGGACGAATACCAAACATTACACGTTTTCCTACATAACCTTGTTGTTTACAAGCCTCTGCATGACGAGCAGGAAGTGTAATTGTATTGCCATCAAATTTCGCAACGATTTCACCGTTTTCTTCTTCAATACCAGCTACCATTAAATTCATTTGTGGAGAACCGATAAATGAAGCTACGAATAGATTCTTTGGATGATCATATAAGTTTTGTGGTGTATCCACTTGTTGCATAACACCATCTGACATAACAACAATTCTTGTACCTAATGTCATCGCTTCTGTTTGGTCATGCGTAACATAGATGATTGTTGATTTTAAACGTTGATGTAATTTTGAAATTTCTGTACGCATTTGTACACGTAGCTTAGCATCTAAGTTACTTAACGGTTCATCCATTAAGAATACCTTAGGATGACGAACAATGGCACGCCCCATCGCAACACGTTGACGTTGACCACCTGATAATTGTTTTGGTTTACGATTTAAAAGTGGTCCTAAATCAAGGATTGCAGCAGCTTCTTCCACTTGTTTTTTAATTTGTTCTTTTGGTACTTTTCTTAACTTCAAACCAAATGCCATATTATCAAATACAGACATATGTGGATACAACGCATAGTTTTGGAAAACCATCGCAATATCACGATCTTTCGGTTCTACATCATTCATTCTTACACCATCGATTTCAAAGTCACCACTTGTGATGTCTTCAAGACCTGCAACCATACGCAATGTTGTTGATTTTCCACAACCTGATGGTCCTACAAAAATAATGAATTCATTGTCAGCAATTTCTAAGTTAAAATCTTTTACTGCATGAAATCCATTTGGATACTTTTTATTAATATTTTTTAAAGATAACGTTGCCATACTATTTCCCTTCTTTCTTTTCCTTTAAATTATAATACATCAAATACACCAATTACCATGCACAGAATAAACAAAAAAATGACTAGTTTTTAGTCATTTCGTTTAAGAGTATCAATACCTTTAACTTCAATGCATCATGAAAATTCAACAAATCTAAACCCAATTCCTTTTGTATCTTATCAATACGATACAACAAGGTATTACGATGTACATACATTTTTCTTGCAGCTTGTGCAACATTTAAATTACAGTCAATTACAGTTTGAATGGTAATAAAATCTTCATAGCTTAATTGTTTAAATGCCGGAAACAAATCCAAATAACCTTGAGCTTTATGCAAAGGTACATGTGCTAAAACATATAACAAATTCTGTTCATCATAGATATGCGTTGTTTGATTGATATGAAACAAAGCATGTACACTCAATGCCTTCATCGCTTGATGATATGCCTCAACAACTTCTTCTTTCTCCACAAATGGTTTACTACAGCCAACCCTTACCTTCATCATTAATTCTCTTAAACATACATCTTCTACAATACGAGTAAAACTATAATCTTGTTCTGTTTTGATGATGATGAGTTGCTTCTGATATTTAAAGATATAGTCTTGTTTCTCTAAAACATTGGAAAATGCCTCGTAAGCGAGATCTACATCTACTAATTGACTGATGACATATAAAACTTTACTTTCTGTATTAAATATTAAATCATCACTACCATCTAATATATGTTTGAACTGGACTTTACGATGCATGAAAACATCTTCCAAATAAAGACATAGCACCTTTAAAAGAAGCTTACCTTGTTTCTCCTTTTGATACACAATGACTTCATAGTCTTGTACATTAGCACTACAGCATTCTTTATGCGTTTCACCAAACTGTATAAAGGGTTCTTTTTTATACTCTATAGCAAAATCAATTTGATACAATTCATAGATTTTATGACAATACGCATAGATCTGTTTCTTATCTTCCATAAAACCTCCAAAGATATTCTTATTTTACCATGATACAACAAAAAAGCATAACCCCAAAGGGCTATGCTACATCAATCCAACGCATTTCCATCGCTTCTAAATCCAGTGTTTCTTTTAATTCATTGTTAATGTATAAGTCTGTTTGAAGCGGTTTTTGGGTATTATTAATAACCGCAACTCGTTTCACTTCTTCAAATGCCGCAATTTCTGTATTGTCATTTGAAACATAGTATTTCTTCATATTTGCCTCTTCTTGAGCACAGAAATATAAAGCCCTTAACAAGATACGACAGTTTTGTGGTGAATACGGCAGTCCGGCAAAATAGATACTACGACCCTTTCCAAACTCATTTACAACCAGTTGTGCATATTTTTGATCCATGGCTAAAACTTGATAATGTTCCCCTGTTGCATAAACACCCGGATTTCCTTCCCCAAAATCAAGGTCTTCATTAATGTCATCTAAGATGAAGTGGTTTGGATTACATGTATTATATTTATCCGTACTCATTGTAAATCCAACTTCTTTATCAACCCCCATCACATCAGACAATTGGAAGAAACGCCCTTGATGTTGGTATGCTGTAGCATCTCCAACCCCAATAAAGCCTCCTCCTTCATATACCCACTTGCGAATCGTTGTTACAATCTCTTCATCAATCCAAGCATCATATCCGCTCCAAGAAGTACCATAAGCCCCTGCATTGATAATGACTTTAATTTCAGGATCAATTCCTTTTTTAATATCCTCAAAGTTAATGAACTCTACATCAATCGGCATTCCACTTAAACATTCAATCACACCAACATAACTATAGATTTCACGATACCAAATCGCATGATGAACTTGGTTTGACATCCAACGACGAATCGAACCCCAACTATTTAAAATCGCAACTTTAAATGGTGCTGTATAAGATTTTGTCTGATTTGTCATATCGTGAATCTCTCTAAATTCACGAATAACATTTGTAATTGTGTCAATAAATCCCGGCCACTTTAAAGCCAACTTTAAGTATCCCCCATATCCAATACGATCTAACGGACTTCTAAGCATTGCTCGACGAGCCTGCAGCCAATTTGTTTTTGCTTCCCCAATTGGATCTCCACCTTCTGTAAAGACATCCGGGAAGAAGTAAGGTAAGAAACGTCCTTCCGTATAGTTAACTCCTTTAATATCTGAAATCATACGCATCGTTACACCATTACCGACAGATCCTACCACCGCATCTAACCCAATCGAATCAAAGTATTTGCCATATGGTTCTGTACCAATCCAATGATCCCCTAAAAACATCATCGCTTCTTTGTTAAAACTATGAACAATATCTACCAATTCCTTTGCTAATTTACAAACTTCAATTTGTTGAAACTCAATGAAATCCTTAAATTCTTTTGAAGGAACTCGAAATGTCGAATTATGATACCCTTGATCAACAATAAATTCAGGTCGAAATTTATACCCAGCCCATTTTTCAAATTCTCTTAAAATATATGGACTTACACTTGCACTATAACCAAACCATTCTACAAACTTTTCACGTTTTTGATCATCAAAAGTCAATGTAAATTGATGGAAGAATGTTGTAAAACGTATCACATCCACATGTGGATTATCGATACAGAATTGTCTTAACTTATTCTTTACATAAACTTGTGTTTTAGGTTGTCTTACATCAAATGTCATTTGATGTGGAGCATCTTTCCAGTCATTTGTAATAAAGTTATACATATGTACCGGATCCCAAATAAGAAATGCTAAAAAGCTTACTGTATATACATGGAATGGAATGGTTTTTAATGTTACATCTCCCTTTTTTGAATCATAAACCCAATCATCAACCGAAACGACTTCTCCGGTTGTACGGTCAATGACTTCCCACCACTCTTTTGGATCATCAATATCATTGACTTTTAATTGTTGTGTATGAAAACCCTTCATTAAATGAATGGTTAACGTATCACCTGTTGCAGTATAACGATCGGTAATTAAATACTCCTGTTGTACTTCTTCAGGATTAGCCAGTGCCCAATCATTATCTTTTCTTGTTGTATAATATGTTGCATAAATTTTTTGCTTTACCTCAGTTAATTCCTTAGGCATAAGCGTACCGTCACAATCACGAATCGCATCCGCATCTAATTGCGACATTAATTCTAACGTTTCATCTACAATATCTAAATCTGTTGGTAAAGTTAAGCGTCCACCTTTAGTCATAATTCTCTCCTACTTATACTGTCTGTTATAAATATATAAATTAATCAATAAACCGATAATCCCCAAAACTTGAAGACCTAATCCAAAATAACCAATCTTTTTTTGTCCATAGAAAACAAGCCATAACGACACAATAAATAAAATCGCTAAGCATACATTCTTAATGATTGATCCATATTTCTCTAATCCATTCATACGATTCACCTAATCCTTAATACCACCAAGAGTCATACCCTCAGTCAGTTTTCTTTGAACTAAAATATATAAAATTAATGTTGGTAACATAACAATTACTAAACCAGCATACAAGATGCCATACTCTGCCTTACCACGAGAAGCTTGATATAAATTTACAACCCCTACCGGCAATGTTTTATTTTTACCAGGCATCATTGTTAAGGAAATAATGTATTCATTCCAAAACGCTAAGAAATTAAATAAGATAACGGTAATGATCGATGGCTTAGCCAAAGGAACCATAATCTTTGTCATGGTTTGAAAATACGAACAACCATCAATATACGAAGCTTCTTCATACGCTCTTGGTAATGTTTTAAAATACCCTTGTAATAAATAAATGGTAAATGGTAACGCCGTTGCAGCATAAATAATCGCTAAAACAAAAATATTATCCAGAAATAACGTAATACCCAAGATACTATCAAGTTTATCATCCCAACCACTTAACATTAAGAAAATTGGTACTACAATGTAGTTTACATTGATAAACAAACCACCCATATACAAGATATTAATGAATTTCTTAAAACGAAATTCATAACGAGCTAACACATACGATGCAGGTAAAGCTACCACTAATAAAATCAATAACGCTAAGCCTGTTACAAATACTGAATTTAAGAAATATTGACCCATCTTTGCCTTTTGAAATGCATTGATAAAGTTTTGGATATAAAAGCCAGCCGGAAGATTCCAAGGATTGGCATAAAACTCACTGTTTTGTTTAATACTTGCCATAAAAACCCAAGCCACAGGTATGATAATTGAAATGGCTAAGGCACATAAAGCTACATAAATGAAGATTTTAAATATATTATTATGAAAAGCCTTTTTTAAATTACTAGTCTTTTTAAGATTACTCATAGGAAGCTCCTTCTAATACTCTATTACATCGCGATGAGTAACTCTATTCACTACCGCACTTAAGAAAAATGAAATAATGAAAATTGTAGCTCCAATCGCCATACCATAACCATAACTTGCATTATCGTAAGCTTGTTTATATAAATAACTCAATACCGTTTCACTTGCTCCATCCGGACCACCACTTGTCATGACCTTAACAAACAAGAAACTTAGATTAATCGTACTGATAATAAAGAACGTTAATGTCGTACGAATGTTTGTCCAAATTAAAGGCAAGGTAATACTAAAGAATTGCTTGATCTTGCTAGCACCTTCTAAATCTGCAGCCTCATATAAATGAATTGAAATAGAACTCATACTAGCCATATACATAACCATATAATACCCAATGGCTTGCCAAATCATAGCCCCTGCAATGGAATATACAACAATACTTTGATCACCTAAAAACTTAATCGTTTTCCATGTCGATGGTTGAAACAAACTAAGAATACTATTTAATAAACCCCCATCCGGATCATATACAGCACTAAAGATTGCCGAAATTACAACCACAGATAAGATATTTGGTATATAGAAAATAACACGGAATAGATTTTGTCCTTTAATCTTTTCACGCACTAAAATAGCCGCAAAAATAATAGCCAATGCCAAAGTTACAATCGTTACCACTACAATTAAAAATAACGTATTCTGTAATGCTCGAATAAACTTCATATCCTGTAATAAAATTTTAAAGTTATTGAATCCAACAAACCTTTTATTTGCCGATAGACCACCCCATTTTAAAAGTGACATCCAAAAAATATTCAAGGTTGGAAGCAACATAAACGTTACAAATAAAATGAGCGATGGTGCTATACACAAGGCAATAAAACGACTTCTTTGCTTAGATTTACGCATAATAACTCCCTTCTTAAAATTAATAGCGGTGAAATCACCGCTATTAATACTACATTTTCTTAATTTTTATTTTTCGTATTTTTTAACAGCTTCGATAACTTCTTTGTACCAGTCATCAACAGTTTTTGTACCTGCAACAACTGAGTTTACTGTACCATATAAGATACCTTCAGCACTTGTTAAATCTACACCTTCAACTGCTTCACGTGCAGCAAATCCAACAGCGTTTGCTTTTGCTCCACCATCATATACAGAGTAGTATAATTTATTTTCATCACCATCAGTAATTAATGAAGAAGCATTTACTGTAGGGATTACAGCTTTTGTATCATAGAATAATTTAACAGCTTTATCTGAATAGATAAATGCGATGAATTGTTTTGCTAAATCTTGATTTTCAGCAGCAGCCGGAATATACACTTGTTCAACGAATGTTGTAGAGTATTTATCTCCACCTTCTTTTACTGCAGGAAGTGCAGTGAAGCCCCATTTGAATCCTTCAGCTCTTGGAGCATCAGCCATTTCACCCGGTAACCAAGTACCATTTGGAACAAATAATGCTTTGTTGTCTAAAATTAATTGTTGGTTCTTAGTGAAACCATCTTTATTTGCATTAGAAACTGTATTTTCTTCTGTGTAAGCAGCTAACTTACCAACGATGTCAAATGCAGCTTTAACTTCTGGAAGTTCCCATGCAGCAGCGTCAAAATTCATTAAACGAGCATATACTTCCGGACCAGCAGTTTCATTTAATAATGCTGAGAAGAATGCATCAAAGTAACCAGTTGTAGGATATGTGAATAATGCAATACCTTCTGCTTTTGCCTTTTCACCTAAAGCCCACATTTCATCCCAAGTATTTGGAACTGTCCAACCTTTTTCTTCAAATAATCCAGCGTTATAGAATAAACCACATGGAGAATAGTTAATTGGAGCTAAATATAATTTACCATCTTGATAAGGAGATGATGTTAAAGCATCTGTAAAACCAGGAATAATTTTTGAACCAACTGTTGCTTCTTCACCTGGAATTGTCATTGATAATACATCTGTAATATCAACAATTTGTTTTTCAGCAATCATAGTGTCTGTTAATTTACCTTCAGCACCTACTGATAAATAAATTACATCCGGAACATTTTTACCTGAAGTTAACACTGGTCTTAAAGTTTCAGCGATATTTTTTTCTAATGTTAATTCAACCTTAACACCTGTTTCTTCTTCAAATGCAGCAGCTACAGCTTCCCAACCAGCTTTACCATAACCACCATCTAAACCTGCAACCTTTAAAACTTTTGTCTCTTCATTTCCAGTATTAGCAGTTGTATCTGTAGTATCATTTTTCTTCGCAGTACATGCAGATAAAGCTAATAGACCAGTTAGAAGTAGAACGACTAATTTTTTCATTTCTTTTCCTCCTAGGCTTTGCCTTTGTATTCTAAGTATAAAAAATTATTATTTTATTAACTATCGTTAAATTGCTAATTATTTTATAGATATTGCTTTTTTATAAAAAATTCAATATTATAATAATCGAGGTATATAACATGGGAAATAAACAATACGATATTGCATCAAGCAATTTTACAAATATTAACGCAAAATTAATCTATGTAACAAGCGCTAAATATGAAACAGACTGGCATAGTATCATGCACAGCCATCCCTTTACAGAACTATTTTATGTGCTAAGTGGCAAAGGAAAATTCTACATTGAAGATGATACGTTTGATGTAAAAGAGGATGACTTAGTCATCGTAAATGCCAATGTACGTCATACGGAATCAAGTAAAGACGATGAACCCTTAGAATACATTGTAATTGGTATTGAAGGCATTTCACTATTAACCCAAGAGATCGATCAACCTGAATACTGTAGTATTCATAATTATCGTGACTATAAACATGAAGTTTTATTTTATTTAAAGACTCTTTTACTGGAAGTTGCTGCAAAATCAGAATACTATGACTTAATTGCCCAAAATCTTCTAGAAGTCTTACTCGCTAATATCATACGCCGTACAAACACGAAATTAACCATTGGCGATGTATGTGAAGCCAATGAAAGCTGTACTTATATTAAAAACTACATTGAATCAAACTATAACGAAAATTTAACCCTTGATGATCTATGTAAAATCTCGTATATGAATAAGTATTATTTGGTACATTCATTTAAAAAACAATTCCACATTACACCCATTGCCTACTTAAATGAAGTACGATTAAAAGAAGCTTCAAAATTACTAAAGAATACAAATCTGTCGGTATCACAAATCGCCAATATCATAGGCATGTCTTCACAATCTTACTTTGCACAATCCTTTAAAAAAGTATATCGAGTCTCACCAAATGAATATCGTAAGTTAAATCATTAAAAAGATAGCTGTTGTATTTCTCAACATCTATCTTTATTTTATAACTTGGATATTACAAACAGGCTCAAAATCAACAACCTTAACCCTGCGTATATACTCTGCCAATAAACTCACCATGCCGACTTCAAATTCTTGCACCATTTTCGCATCTTTCAACATGGTAAAATCTCCACCACCACTTGCTCGATAATTGTTAATGACCAGCGTAAAGGTATCTTCTTCTTGTACAGGCTTTCCTTTATACGTTAAGCTGGTGATACGACTACCAATTGGATTTGATACCTTAATCGTATATTCAATACCATCTACCATGTCATAATTAAAGTATTGTAGCTTTGGCTCTTGATACGAGGCACTAATAACAATCTCATCTTCTTGAAGGTCAAAAAATTCAGCATTCTTTTCTAAATATGCTTTTAAAATACGTCCATCAATTTCTTTCACAATTAATGTATTTGGATACACATACGTTGAAACAATATCACGCATGGTAATTTCTTCTTTAAAGCCAACCGCATGATTAAACAGTGCATTTCCTGCTAAGTCAGCCTTTGTAAATTCCATACTGATTTTATTTAAGAAGGTAATCACTTGATGTTTATGAATACGAGCATCAACTTCATCTTTAACCAATAAATCCACTTTTGTTGTTCCAACTGCTTCATCCAACCACAATTGACAAGCTTCTTCCTGCTTTTGAATAAGATGACACATATCCTTATCATATTGGCCATCCGGTTTTAGAATGCTTGCTTCTACTTTATCCTGATAAACATCAATACAAGCAAGCTCCATACCATTGCATGCCGTTTGAGTCACTGTAACACCATTGACTTTTGTTGCAATGCTGCGATGTTGATGTCCGGTAATTAAAATATCTAGACCTTCAATCTCATGACACATTTTATAGCCTTGATTTTCTCCGGTTAGTACTTCGGTTGGACTACCATCCACTAAATCACGCTCAAAGCCACCATGATATAACCCCACAACATAATCTACCTGATTACGTACTTGTTTTACGGCTTTCTTCAAGGTCTCATAGGCATCTAAAAATGTTAAACCTTTAATGTTATCCGGCTGTTCCCAATTGGTTAAATATTGAGTAACCACTCCAATAAAGGCTATTTTACATCCATTGATTTCTTTGATTTGATAAGTATAAGGCAATGGATCAATGTTACAAGTAAGACAAGTTGCACCAACATGGTTTAAATGCTTATGCAAAGCAGATAACCCATAGTTAAAATCATGATTACCTAAATTTATGTAATCATATTGAAGATACTTCATACACGTTGTAATCGGATGAACATCTTCTTTATTTTTTATAAAATGATGCATCGCTAAAGGCGATCCTTCTAAACAATCACCATTATCAATTAATATAGTGTGCTCATCCTTATACTGCTTAATCAAACAAGCCAAAGAAGATAAACCCATATTCGCTAATTGATTATTACTATAATGATAAGGCGCAATATAACCATGCACATCTGTTGTTGCTAAAATACGAAAACGTTTATTGTCCACGTGCTAACTTCTTTCTAATTCTCGTTGAGAAATATTCAATAACTAAAACCGCTACAATTAAAGACAACAAGAATGCTCCTACAATCGTCCAACGACGAGATGAAATGGATTGTTGCAATACAGCCCCAATACCACCAGCTCCAACAATACCTAATACTGTCGCATCTTTTAAGTTAATATCAAAACGATAAATTGTTGTTGAAATAAAACTTGAACTTAATTGAGGTAAAATACCATAGCGAATTTTTTGGAATGTTGTACATCCACACGCATCCAAAGACTCTAAAATACCAGTATCAATATCATCAATTGCCGTTACAAACATTTTAGAAATCATCCCGATGGAACAAATTGACTGCGTTACAACCCCACAAAATGGACCCGGACCTGTTACACGAATCCATACCAAAGCCCATACGACAGATGGAATTGTACGAATTAATAACACAATTGCTTGAAATACAAAGGCAACATACTTACCTACTATCTTTTTACTACATAAAAAACTAAATGGAATCGCTAAAATTGCCCCAAAGATTGTCCCTAATACTGCAATCGCAGCCGTTTGCGCAAGTAAATAAGGAACCCCTTCTTTTGTAAAGTTAAAAATAATGGATACATCCGGATGTGTTAAACCATACATGATCCCAAATGCCACATCACTACCCTTTGCCGCAATACCTTTGTATGTGACACCACTTGCACTATAGATAACTAAACTAATAATAATGGCTGTTACTAATAGTTTAATCCACTTAGTATTGGGACGTTTATTATACATGTTTAAAATATGTTCCATATAAGCCTCCTAACTAAGTTTACTTCTTAAATAACCACTTAACTGGTCAATACATAACACAAGCATAAATAACGATAATAAAACAGTTCCCAGACCATTATAATCTCGCCATCCAATACGCTCACTAATCAAGATACCAATACCACCGGC
Organism: Erysipelotrichaceae bacterium; assembly: GCA_030528645.1. GTDB lineage: Bacteria > Bacillota_I > Bacilli_A > Erysipelotrichales > Erysipelotrichaceae > RQZE01. The sequence goes on from JAUMYM010000001.1 coordinate 103,569, forward strand.
ACCAACGTAACCTAAGATGGCAGCAGCACGAATATTAATCTCAAAACAATATAAACACTGTGCTAAATACGTTGGTAAAATCTGTGGCAAACAGGCAGCCCAGAAGGCTCTAAATTGATTGCACCCATAAGAAATCATCGCTTCAAATGGACCCATGTCAATGACTTCAATGCTTTCAAACAACATCTTCGATACAATACCCAATGTAAAAATCGCAATTGATACCATGCCGGCAAATGTCCCCAGTCCAAAAATTAATGCGAAAATTGATGCAATAATCAAAGTTGGAACAGAACGAATAATACTTAAGATAAAACGAATAACGACTAAAACAATACGATTACGATTAATATTACTAGAAGCTAAAATCGCAACCGGAAATGCCGTTAAACAACCTAAAATGGTACCTAACAGCGACATTTTTACAGTATCCAATAACGGATTCACTACTTTTTTATAATAAGAAAAATCAGGATTAAATATTTTTCTTAAAATAACAAAGAATTGTCCTCCACGCTTAATAATCAAATCCAAATCAAATCCAGTCACAACAAAAGAAACCCACATTACCACTAATAAAACCAATAGAATAAGTGGTTTACGACTACGCTTCTTTAATACTTGATGACCATTTTCCAATGTAATTACCTTCGGCTTAAAAATATGGTCAAATAACGTTAACTTATCCATATTCTACCCCTTCGCTAACTCTGGAATTTCTTTTCCACTATAAACTTCATTTAAAATCTCTTTTGTTACTTCACTACTTGGTCCATCGTATACGATTTCTCCGGCACGAATACCAATTACTCTTGTTGCATACTTTAACGCTAAGTCTACGTGGTGAATATTTAATATAATTGTAATTTTTAACTCTTCATTAATACGCTTAAAATCACTCATAACAACATCTGCCATGATTGGATCCAGCGAAGCAACCGGTTCATCCGCTAAAATAATCGACGGCTTTTGATTTAATGTACGAGCCAATGCCACACGCTGTTGTTGTCCACCTGATAATTGATCACAACGTGTATAAGCCTTCTCTAAAATACCTACTTTATCTAAAGCAGCCAACGCATCCATTTCTTGTTCTTTTTTGTATAAACCTAAAAGTACACGATACCAAGGTAAATCCGGTACATTACTCGCTAATACATTACGAATAACAGTTGATCTTGAAATCAAGTTAAACGATTGGAAAATCATACCAATTTTACGACGAAACTTACGAAGCGATTTCCCCTTTAATGTCATAACATCTACACCATCTACAATCACTTGACCACCTGTAACATCATGCATACGATTCACAGTACGAATTAACGTTGATTTACCAGCCCCTGATAAACCAATCACCGCAACAAATTCCCCCTGATCAATTGTTAAATTCACATTTTTTAAGCCCTTTACCCCATTTGGGTAAGTCTTACTTGCATTAATAAATTCAATCATTGTAATCTCCCTATTGAAAAAAGACGACTGCTAAAACATTAACAGTCGTCGAATACTTAATTATTCTTGAACCGCTTTTAACGCAGCTCTTGCGCCATCATAATCTGAATCAACAGCCTTTGAATATCCATTATGAGAATATACCGAGAAAATTGCTTTTCCTTCTTCTGAATTAATAATATTAATTAATGCAGTTTGTAATGCATTAATAAACTCTTCATTATAGATATTAGGATCTGCCATTGTGATTGCTACTGTATCATTATAAATTGGAGCAGTAACACCGATAACATTTAACTCTGTCCAAATACTTTCGCTACGACCAAGACCAGCTTTCTTTGTTTCATCTTGTTGATCAACCGGAAGCATCCAACTTGCTTCATAGTCGTTACGACCATCTGCATAACAAACGATAATATCTACAGATTCACTAGCAGCTTGAGAGAATGCAGTACCATAACCATCTAACGTAATTACATTTGCTAAGTCTGTAATCTTTTTACCTTCATAGTTATCCATTAACCACATTGTAGGATAAATATATCCAGCAGAACTACTTGTTTTTAATACAGCCCAATTTGCTTTATTTAATTCTTCCCAAGTTAATTTTTCACCAGCATTTACCTTAGCAGCTAATTCTTTCCCATAAGCTGAAGGTGTAGCGTAAATTAATGAACGATAGTAAGAAACTTGTGGACCATTCTTTTGTGTTGCATTTGCATCCCCATTCCAAGTCTTTGGATCTTCAGAGTCATTTGATAACCCATTACGAGTTGCTGTTAAAATAACATCTGCTTCATTTGAGAATAATGCATACGTACCACCCGGTAACCATCCAACATGAACAGAACCAGATGCTAAGCCTTCTCCTGTTGTATCATAAGAAGTACCTACTGTAATGTTTACTTTACCAACATTGAAACCACTCTTTGCTAATTCATCAATTAATAATTTGTCTAAACCAGCAGTCCCTGTAATGATAACGTCTGCATCTTTACTAGGTACGAATTGGATTTCTAGTGTATCCAAATCATGACTACCTGTTTTTTCAGGTTGTTTGCGATCACTTACAGTTGTTTGTGTTTCACTACTACCATCTGTAGCAGGTTGTGTTTCAGTGCCACTAGGTTTATTAGTACATCCAACTAATAACATAGAAGCTAATAAAACAGTTAAAAGTTTTTTCATTTCTTTTCCTTTTCCTCCCGTGATAAATCACAAATAAATTATACTAGATTAATTGTAATATTCAAATAATAATTAATAACTTCACACAGAAAAAATAAAATAAAATAATTTTTTCAAAAACTATTGACATCATATATTCCATTTGATATTATTATTAAGCATTCGATGTTCATGGGCCTGTAGCTCAGGTGGTTAGAGCGCACCCCTGATAAGGGTGAGGTCGTTGGTTCAAGTCCATTCAGGCCCACCATCGAATTGAATATACATGGGGTTTTAGCTCAGCTGGGAGAGCGCCTGCCTTGCACGCAGGAGGTCAGGAGTTCGATCCTCCTAAGCTCCACCAATATTCAAATTAAGCCTTTATTTAAAGGCTTTTTTTATTGTTTATACTATTTTAGGTTCTATTTAGGTTCTACTTTTTAAAATATAAGTATATAGAAGCGATACATTCGCTTTTCTTTTTTATAAAAAACAACCAAACCCCTGTTTGATTGTTTATTCTTTATAAATGATAAGTTGCTGGAGTTGCACCCGCTTCTGTATATTGTATGAATCGTATTAATAGAAACAGACGGCTTGCATATCCCGAAATACTAATAAGTACCGATATGTGCTTGTACTAACTATACAAATAATACAACTTCTAACTAAATAGGTCATACAACAGAGACTGTTTTCCTAGTATAAACTACCTTTTACTTATCAATGTTATTGTTCCATACTTCATTTATACTTACAACTACTTTTTATACTATGAATATAAAAAGCAATTATCATAAAAAACAATCACTTAGATGTACCGATTAAAACAGAGTATCTTCGTAGTGGATGTAACATTACATCATCTTCTTTAAACTTTTTTCTAACATACAATGTTCTACAAGCCTTCCTTTACAATAACTTCTTAATCTAATCACTATTTTCATTTATAATTATCTTAGGAGGCCTCTATATGCCAAACGTAACCAATAAAACCCTATATTATATTATCAATGGTACCTTAACCTGTATCTTAGGTGGTATTCTCGCTTTTAACCGTGCAATCGGTATCCAATGGCTAATTGACATTTTCTTTCTTTATGTCATTTTAACAAATATCCTTGATATTTTTATTACCCTTTTTACCAAAGAAAAGAAACTGACTATTTTTAGTAATATCTTAAGAATAATAATTATTTTAGTTTTAAAAACAATTAATCTTACAACGTCGCTCTCTACTTCTTTGCTCATTAGCTTTGTAGGTATCTACCAATTATTTGAAGCTACCATTAACTACATTACCTTTTACCTTTACTACACCAATAAGATTTCCGGTAAATATCGTTACCTCATTGATGCCTTATTATATACAGCTTTTGGTCTAAGTTGTTTCTTTGTTCATCGTAATGAATATAAATTACAATTCTATTTAATTGGAGCTTATTTATTTTTATTAGGACTTAGTTTGATACGTGATGGGATCTTTTATCAAAGTGATTTAGGTAAGACTCAATTAAAACGTGCTTTCCGTATGAATCTACCAATTTTTATCACTGCCTTTATCCCTATGAAATCCTTAGAACACATCAATAAGTCTACAACAACCAAACTGAATGAAACGCAATGGAAACAACAAGGACAACCTGCCGATTTAGAAGTATTCATTCATGTATCTGATGATGGCTTTGGTAAGATGGGACATGTTGATTTATGTTACAACAATGAAGTCATATCTTATGGATGTTATGACGCATTGTCTACACATCTAGGTGGAAGTATTGGTGATGGGGTATTATTTAAAGTCGATCGTAATCAATACATTGAATTTTGTAAGGTAGAAAGCAATAAAACATTATTCTGTTATGGATTAAGTTTAAGCCCAAAACAGAAAGAAGCTGTGGACAAAAAGATTGATGAACTTCATCAGTTATTAATTCCTTTTGATCCCTCTGGTAAAATTGTAAATGAAAAAGCCAATTTACCAATGTATAGCTATCGCTTAAAACAGGCAACCAATGCCAAACTCTATAAATTTAAAGCAAGTAAATTTAAGAAATACTTTGTCATGAGTACCAACTGTGTTTTACTTGCCGATACCATCATTGGTCAAGCCGGCATTGATATCTTAAGTTTAAGAGGCTTTATTAATCCAGGCACGTACCTAAACTACTTAGAAAAACAATTTCACAGACCAAATAGTATCGTTATCTCTAAAACAATTTATCAATAAAAAAATCCTTATGATTTGTAATGAAACATTCAATTCATAAGGGTTTTATTTTTATAAGTGTTCAAATGTCTTCTTACCGATGGTTGCGATCCACAGATGTAATAAACCGGTTGTTACTAGTAAAATCACTGTCATCGTGAATAAATAAGACATCGTATTGAAATTACTTATATATTTAAGTGACAAAAACAAGTTAAAGCCACCAATAAACATACCGGTAAATGTTGCGACAAAAGCAGCTAAACTTTGTTTAATAACGATTACTTCTCGATCAAACTCAAACTTTGGAAACCATAAATTAACGATGATACCAATTTGACCTGCCAATAAGCCCACTAAGATGATGATAAAACAACCTAACAGTAACTCAATGACACTAAATTCAAAGAAGAAGTAAAACAAGAGTAACGATATCATGCCCGGTACTGCAATTACTACAACATTCACTAAAATCTTAGCGTATAAAATCTCTAATACCTTTGCCGGAATCACTTTTAAAATCCAGAAATTCTTACCTTCTAAAGAAATACTTACACACGCTGTATTGGAAACAACACTACTGGAAATTAATGCGGTCATGTATACAATGAAATATGAGTTTTGTATCATGGGGATAAAAGGTCGTATCATATTCATGATTTCTGCTTTATTCCAAACTAAGTAAATAGTTCCCCCTAGTATAACCAATTGAAATGTAGCTAAATTAAGAATATACAAGAAATTTGTAATGAATTTATTGAATTCTTTTTTAAATAAGGTAAATAAAACACTATCCTTAGAAACACGTTTTAAAGAAATCTTCTTTTTCACTGTTGTATGATGCACATCCATATTTAAATAAATATAAAGACGATTAAACAAATAGATAAATCCCACAAAAGCAACAACATTAACGAAAATACTAATCCATATATAACTGGTACTCATCGTATAAAGGCCTTTTGCATAATAATATACCGTTGGAAGATATTTTAATTTTTCTATAAAGTCATCACTTAAATGGAGCTTTACTCCTGTATAACTCATATTTTGATGCTTTGCTAATAGATACCAAAAATAAAACGATGCAAGATAAACCAAAACCACCACGATATTATTTGCCAGTTTCTTATAAGGAATTTTATTGGTAATAAAACGAATCATAATCGCTAAGGTGCTTGTTACTAGGACTGCTAATATCGGTAAAAATATCAAACCTAAAATCAAATAGATATAAAACAAGAACCCTAAGTGAAACTTTATTCCCATATAAATGGCACTAGGCACAATAATCGCTGTAGAAAACAACAAACTGCTAATATACATCGAGAGCATCTTACTTAGCATAATTTGAATTGGTTGAATTGGTAAAACAATTAAACTTTCAAAGTCATTGCTATCAAACAAATGCCCCTGACTTTGTACGATTTGAAACATCACACAAGCCACAAAAGAACTTAGTGTTGTTATATAAATGGCTTGTAATCCTGTATTATCTATAATTTCAATTCCCCATATAATGGAATAATATAAAATGGCAATGATAGGCAGAATTACAATAAAATAATTAATTTTACGTTTACGGCTATTACGAGGACTAATTTTAACCAATAGATTTAATAATTGAATCTTTACAAGTTGTAACATACTATAACCCCAAGAAGATTTCTTCTAATGATTGATCCTCAATTAATTCACTCGTATTTCCACTTACTACAATGCGACCATCTTTAATAATCGCAATCTTATCACATAGCTTTTCTGCAACTTCCAATACATGTGTAGAAAAGAAAATCGAACTTCCTGTTGCACACAATTGTTTCATAAGCTCTTTTAATTTAAAGGAAGCTTTTGGATCCAAACCTACAAACGGTTCATCTAAAATCAATAACTTTGGCTCATGAATCAAAGCACTGATAATCGCCAGCTTTTGTTTCATCCCATGCGAATAAGAACCAATGGTATCTGCTAAATTCCCATAGATTTCAAACTCATTTGCTAAATGTTCAATACGACTTACCAACGCATGTTTATCAACCTTATAAACATTTCCAATGAAATTTAAATACTGTAAACCGGTTAAATTTGGATAGAGGTCCGGATTATCCGGAATATATGCCATGATTTTCTTACACTCTAATGGCTTTTCTTTGTTGTCGATCCCATCAATGGTAATCTTACCTTTTTCATACGTGATAATACCCACAACGGCCTTGATGGTTGTTGTTTTACCAGCCCCATTGTGACCAATAAATCCAAAAATTTCACCATCCTGTACTTCTAAATCAATGCCATGTAATACTTCTTTACTTCCATAAGACTTTTTTAGATTTTCAATTTTTAGCATAGTAACCACCTTTCATACTCATTATAGCACTTTCTTATTTTTCTTCAAGATAATATTTTTATTATTTATACGACATAAAAAGAAAAAGGCCTAGGGCCCTTCAAAAATCTTCGGCAGTATATACCTCATAAAAAATACTGTTATCAATCTTTTGATCACTTACTAACTCAATCTTTTTAATTGCACCTTTAAATCCTTCGTAGTTATTAAAATTCCCACTTAGGATTAACCCATTTTTTCCAAGACCAAAATATTCAATCGCAATTTCACGATCAATAACCAACTCAATTACAGAGTTATCCGACAAGTGATAACATCCACCTTCCGTATCGTTATCACTCTTTTCTTCTACCTTAACAACCGGTAAAATCTTACCCGTATCTAAAGTAAAATAATATCTTGTTCCAATGCTACCAAAGGCTGAACCTAAGGCAACGCCAATGAAACCATCCTCATCGTATAATAATCCTGTTTCTTCATCTACTGTCATATATTCTTGGATATACTTATATTGTCTACTACCTCTTGAAGTAATACTTTTATAACTCATATATGACTTTGTACTACTTGTTGAACACATGTCAACTTGACTACTTTCAAACTCTTTTACATATTCTTCTTCTGTTTTTAAAGTGAAACCTGAGCATACAATAAAGATTGCCAAGATAAAAAATAATACTAACTTTTTCATACTTCTCCTTTATTTGTATGCAATTATTCTATAATATTCTTATAAATATGTCAAAAAATGTGATGAAACAAAAAAACTAGCTCCCTTGGAACTAGTTTCTTTTTTTAGATTTGTGCTAATTGTTTACCTAATTCTTCACCTTGTGCTAATACTTCATCACTTGGTGTTTCACAACAAATAAAGCCTTCATTATTTAAGATGTTTGCGCCACAGTTAGCTAAACGCTCAACCCAATCACGCATCCATTGACCATCACCCCAGCTATAAGAACCGAATAATAAAATTGTCTTACCAGCTGCATATTGTTCTAATTCTGTAACGAATGGTTCTACTTCACCTTCTTCAAGGTTTTCAGCTCCCATTGCCGGACAACCTAATGCGAATACTTCTTCATCTTTTACATCATCCACAGAAATATCACTTAAATTTAATAATTCAGCTTCTTTACCTGCTTCTTGAATTCCCTTTACAATACTTTCTGCCATTTGTTCTGTATTACCAGTTGATGACCAATATACTACTTTAATCATGCTACGACTCCTCCTATATATCAATTTGTTATACTGTCTAACATGTATATATTACTAAAAGACTAAAATGCTAGTCAAGTAACATGATTTTATTTTAAACATAATCTAAACGCTACATCCTCTTCTTTTTTAAACGATGATTTCGCTTACATCAAAAGATTCAAATATTTTTATTGCTTATCTATGCAATGTGCGGTTTAATAGATATTGTATTTTAAGAGGTAGTTATGAAAAAACATATATTTATTGACCTTGATGGAACCCTATTAGACTTTAAAAACAGTGACTATGTCTATCCATCAAGTATCCAAGCCATTCAATTAGCTCGTAAAAACGGGCATCATATATACATCAATACAGGACGTAGTAAAGCCGGTATATTTAAACATGTCTTAGACATAGGCTTTGATGGTCTAATCTGTGGCAATGGTGCTTATGTTGAGGTAAATCAAGAAGTATTAAAAGAAGAATACCTATCAGAAAGCAACGTAAAGGATTTACTACAATTTTTAAAAGAACACCAAGCACTCTTCTTTGTAGAAACTCATCAAGGTATTTATAGTGATGAAGCAATGCACCAATATTTAAAAGAATACGTGAATCAACAAGATAATTGTTTTGTCGATTCCATCCAATCCTTAGAAAAAGCCAATCTTCAACAAGTATGTAAAGTATGTGTGATTAAAAGTTGTATCCCTGTCGCTTATATGCAAGAGCGTTTTGGAAGTAACTTCATCCTTCATGACAACAGCAATGGCAACTATAGTACCAACGGATGTGAACTTGGTTTACTACATTCCAGTAAAAAAGATGGAATTTCTATTATTACACAACACTTAAACATTGACCATCAAGCAACCGTTAGTATTGGAGATGGTGACAATGACTTAGAAATGATTCAATATGCAAACTGTGGCATTGCCATGGGCAATAGTAAGCCAATCTTATTAAAACATGCCGATTACATTACCACCGATTATCATCACGATGGCATTTATCAAGCCTTCTTATATCTTGGAGTGATTTAACATGAAACAATATTTAAAATCAAAAACAGGGAAAACTCTTTTATCTCTAATTACTTGTATCTGTTCTTCTTTGCTACAAGCCATAGCGATTCAAGCCTTCATTGAACCAAGTCATTTAATTTCAGGAGGCATTACCGGATTAGCCTTATTGCTTAATAGTGTGTCAAAATCCATTCAACTTCCCATCACCACATCCATTTGGATTATTTTATTAAATGCTCCACTTGCGATGATTTGTTATAAATACGTATCAAAACGCTTTGCCTTTTATTCAACATTAAACTTTGTTTTAACCTCTATCTTATTAGGTATTGTACGCATTCAACCATTGTTTAATGATATTATCTTAAACATTTCCTTTGGTGGTTTTATCTCAGCAATGAGTGTTGTAATTGCCTTAAAGGGCCATGCCTCAACAGGTGGTACAGACTTTATCGCCCTATACTTTTCTAACAAGTATAATAAAGCAATTTGGGAATATATCTTTATTGGTAATGTCATTATGATTATTATCTTTGGTTTTACAACAAACTGGATCAATGCCGGTTATACCATTTTATTTCAATTTATCGCAACCCGCACAGTCGCAACGTTTCACACACGTTATCAACGCATTACTCTACAAATTACTACAACCCTTCCAAATGAAGTTATTACAAGTTATGTATCGAACTTTAAACATGGTATTACTGTATTAAATGGATATGGAGGCTATAGTAAAAAACCGGTTTCCATGCTTACAACGGTTGTCTCTTCGTATGAAGTCAGTGATGTAATTGATTGTATTAAAACCATTGATCCAAATGTAATTATCAATGTCTTTACAACCAAAGACTTTGTCGGTAGCTTCCATCATCAACCATTAGACTAAAAAGAGTGGATTATCCTTCCACTCTTTTACTTTCTGCAATTTTTTTAATCATAAAACGACGAATCATAATACTACTTGCACCAAAGATCATCGCAAAACCGGCACGTGTCTCTACAACACGCAAGGCTCCTAATTTTAAAATTTCATCAAAATCAATCAAGGTAATATCATTTACCTGAACCGTAAGACGAAGCGGAGAAGCGTGAATCACTTTAATGTTATCCACACCACCGACCGCTTGTGACAAACCATCCACAATACGTTGTGTTTTTCCTGTATTTAATAAATCAAATGCCAAATATTTAAAGAAAACTTGAATTAAAACATAATACACCACAAAAATCACAATACCTATCATAAAGATTAATGATATCGTTCTTGCATAGTTTGGATCACGTAGATACACCAATAAATCCGGCAAACTACCCGGTAGCGCAGTTACAACATCTCCTGTATACTTAAACCCTAAGAAGACTTTCAAGATTTGTAATACCGCAAACAAAGATCCTGTAATCATTAAATGAATAAAGAACAACAATGGACTTAATACCAATAATGCAATTTCTACCGGTAGTAAGATACCTGTAAACATAGATACAATCATCGCTAAAATTAAAAACAAACGAATCTTACGACGCTCAATTTTATCGGTATATAAGAAATACGAAGACATTAATAAACTTGGAACAGCAAATAAATTTAAAATATAATACGGTGTAATAAAACGTCCAAAACCGGTAGAAACAACATTTTGATTTGCCATGGCAATCCATACATTTAAATCACCCGCATACGACTCTCCAGCTAACGATAACCATGTTCCACCTAAACTGTCATACCAAAACGGATCACGAATTAAATGATTGATTCCAATGACCGATGTAACACGATCGGCAACACCATAGACAAACAAACTCATCGGATTGGTAATATCCTGCGCTACAAAGTTGACTGCCATATGAATAAACTTATCAAAGGTAGGCCAAAACAATGTCGTAATAAAGGCTGCTACACTACAATAAAAAATATTACTTAAAATTGCCCATGTATCATTATCAATAAACAACATTAAGCTATAACGACTTCTTTTACGACTTCTTGAATAACTCACTCTTGTACAAAACCCTACTACAAGTGTCGCAATTAAACCAATTTGTAACGGATGACGCACAATATGAGCCGGTAAATATGAAGCTGTATATTGAATCCCTAAAATCGGTTGAAAGCTAAGGGGTGGTAAATCACTTGATGAAAAAAACATCGTTACAATTAAAAAAACAACATAACCGATAATTCCAGATACAACATTGGTCGAAGAATTATTCTTTCTTGATACAATTTTAATTAAAACAATGAATGGAAAGTTAACAATGATAAAACTTCCTACTAAATGTAAAATTTCAGATACTAATATAATATTACGATTTTTTATCGTATAAAATAAATTAACACTTTCGTTATGAACTAAATATCCTATCCCAACAAAAATAAACGCAACAAAAAGAATCTTAAGGGGTAACCTTAATGTATCCATTAAAGATTGATATCTTTTCATGCCATCACCTCCTAAATATGATACCATTATAATGACCACCTAGCAATAAACAAGGAGATATTATGCGTCAAATTCCTCAAGCAAAAAAGAAATTTATTTATGATTATTCCTTAATCATTTTTATATTGATTATCGCTACCATAAGTATTGTAAGTATCTACTTAGCGGATCCCATTATGGCAAGTAATCTACGTGGAAGTAACCTTTGGCAAAAACAACTCATGTGGTACATCATTTCCTTTGTAGTATGTTACTTCTTAATAAAACTGGGTGTCGATCGTCTTTTTACTGCCGTTAGTATTTTCTATTGGATTTTAATCGGTCTTTTAGTACTACTATTAATTGATAAGTTTCTCTTTAACTTACCGGATCTATTTATTCGCCCAATCAATGGAACAACCGCATGGATTATCCTACCAAAAATAGGATCCATCCAACCAAGTGAATTTATGAAAGTGGTCTTAATTCTACAATGTTCCAATGTCATTTATAATCACAATTTAGAAAAAAATGCCATGAGCTTTAGCTCAGATTTTGAATTATTCTATAAGATTTTAAAAGTAGTAGCACTTCCCCTTGTACTAATTGTCTTACAACCGGATACAGGGATTCCTATTGTCATTGTTGTAAGTATTGCGACTATGCTGATGATTGCAGGCATACGCAAAGAATGGATATGGATAGGCTTAGCCTTTGTCATTTTCTTATTTGCAGCCGTACTTTATCTTTTCTACTTCCATCCATCTTTGCTTGGAAAACTGATGGGAAGCAGTTATAAACTACAACGCTTCTATGGCTGGTTACAAACAGATAAATACTACCTAACGTATGGCAACCAACTCTATACATCCATTGCAGCACTTGGATCAGGAGGACTAAATGGTCACGCCTTAAATCAATTAGTCATTTCCTTTGCCGAACCACAGACCGACTTTATCTTTGCAGTAATAGGACAAAATTTCGGCTTTATCGGTACCAGCCTTGTGGTAGTTATCATTACTATTTTTGATATTAAGCTCATTGATATTGCGATGAATCATAAATCAGAAAAAGAAAAAATTATGATGGCAGGACTATTAGGCATGTTAATCTTCCAACAAATTCAAAATATCTCTATGATTATTGGTTTACTACCCATTACAGGTATTACACTTCCATTAATCTCTTATGGAGGAAGCAGCATCATGTCTTACTTTATACCATTTGCCATTGTATTCTATATGGCTAGCGAAAATAAACTTGCCCTAAAACATTAAAGGATGCACGCATCCTTTTTTCGTTATAACAATGTCTTTAATCGTTGAATGTAAGAGACTTGCTTAAAACGCAACATCTTAAAACACAAATCCGATTTTCTAATAACAATCGACTTCTCTTTATCCAACTTATATTCAAATTGATCTGCCAATAAACTAACACCCTTAAAATGACGATTTTCAAAACGAAATACGGTAGTATCTTTAAAAAGAATACTTGAACGATAACTACGATAACGTCCATGATTTAATCCGGCAATCTCTGTAAGTTGTAAGACATCAATCCCACTTGAAACAATACTACCATTCAATGTTCGATTATAAGCCGTAGACCCTAATTGCCCACACACTAACATACCATTACCACGAAAAGACTCAAGGTATTCATCGTTGATATATACATCTAAAGTTTGAGCACGTACTAAATCTTCCAAACGCACTTCATTTACTCCATAATAGGTTTTATTAGTATCGCTAATCGCTTCGATTAAAGGATGCTTACTAATAAAGCCATCCTTGGTTTTTAAATCCGTTAATAAATCATCCACTTCATCTAAACAATAATCACTAAAGAACCCCAAGGTTCCACTATGTAAACCAATAAACTCAACTCGATCTAAACAATCAATAAAGCGATGGATCGCATGTAGTAAAGTCCCATCCCCACCAATGGCAATACATAGCTGCGGACACTCTTCATCATACTTAAAATACCCTTCTAACTCTTTACAAACATACTCTTTTACTTTTGCACTTGTTTCATCTAAACGATGTACTACACAATACGTCTTCATTCTCTTTCTCCTTTGACCAAGTCATATACAATCCACTAAACAACATCATACAATAATAAAACAAATAACATGAAAGCTTGGTTAAACTCTATAATTTTATTATACTTCATTCCATTTATAATTTAGTTAGTAAATTGCTTTTGAGGAGGAAGAACGATATAATAAAGCTACATAAACATAAAGGAAAACCTATGAAACCATTTGTAGAAATTGAATATAAATTAATGATTAATGAGGATCTCTATCATAGACTCTTAGAGGATTATCCCCTTAAAACAACCAAACAAGTCAATCATTATTTTGATACCATTCCATCATTAAAAGAAAAAGGCTTAGCAATGCGTATTCGTGTTATTCATGATGATTATATCTTTACATTAAAAGAGAAGCTTGATGTTGGACATAATGAATATGAATTTAAACTCCATGAATTTAATTTTAATGATGTTCGCATTCAAGAACTCTTTCAACACTTTCAAATAAACGACCCTAAGTATCTAGGCTTCTTAGTCACTTATCGTAGTGAACTGGAAATGAAAGAGGGTATTTTATGTGTTGATTTTAATCAATACAATGGAATGGAAGATTATGAATTAGAATATGAATTAAAGGATAGTCATAATGAATCGATGGAAGAATTTCTTGAAATTCTTGATAAATATCAATTAAATTTTCATGAAAATGCTCCATCTAAAATCAAACGTTTTATGCATAGTTTAAAACAAAAATAAATGGAATGACCCTTTGTTTGTTATAATGTAGATAAGGAGAAGTGTATGAAAAATATAGATAAATGTACTGTATTAAACTTAGCATCTTTGATTGCTTATCAAGATGGACAAATTGTTAGTAAAACTCTTTCTCAAAACAACAATGTTACTTTAACATTATTTTCCTTTGACATTGACGAAGAAATCGGTACACACTCTTCATCAGGAGATGCCTTAGTACAAATCTTGGAAGGAAGCGCTAAGGTTACCATTGATGATGTTACCTACACACTACAAGAAGGACAAGCTATTATTCTTCCTGCAGCAGTGCCACATAGTGTTTATGCTTTAACAAAATTCAAAATGTTACTAACCGTTATCTTCTAAACCACCTCAGGTGGTTTTTATGTTTCTAAAAAGGCTTGAACATGATTATAAAATTCATCCGGATGTGCAAACATTAATTCTCCATGATCATATCCATCGAT
This sequence comes from Erysipelotrichaceae bacterium, assembly GCA_030528645.1. Lineage (GTDB taxonomy): Bacteria > Bacillota_I > Bacilli_A > Erysipelotrichales > Erysipelotrichaceae > RQZE01. Next base: position 118,670 of record JAUMYM010000001.1, read on the forward strand.
TTGTTTGCATTGGCATTGTGGTAAATAGTGTTTAATAAATGCAATATCTTTTTTACGTTGTTTTCTTTCCAATTCACCATACCAATATATAATCTTACTTTCTGTATAAGGTGCTTTTTTAGGTAAGTAGTAATTATTAGCCGAATAAAAAGCATTTTTTAATGTTGTTTGAGAATATGTCTTAAAAAACTGCATCAAACGATCATATTCCGCTTTGGCATCATGTCCTTTAACGGTATATCTTGAAGGAGGAAATAAACGCTCCACGAGCCAACGATTGTTTTTGATGATGCTTGCCAAAAAGACATCCTTCCATAAGATAATCTTACATATCCACTTTGGATAAGCATAAGGTGTAATACCTGCATCCATGATGATGTAATCAATCGCAATGGAAGAAGTGGTGACAAGATGAAGCAACATGGATCCACCCATGCTTAAGCCATAGGCAGCATCAAAATGTTGAATGTTGCGTTTGTTTAGTTCTTTTACAAGCTCTGTAATGTTCTTTTCAATGGATGTAAAGTCTTCTTTTGCATCATGATCATGCCCATCTGGCACCATCACATAAACATGATAACGCTGTGCAAGTATGGCAATACTTTCTTGATAAGCCCAATAAGGCTCTAAAATACAACTTGCAAAAAACAAGAAGGTTGTTGGATTGGTCATTCCATATTCATACAACTTCATAAGTACCTCCTCTTTCTTTCATCTTACCACTAAAATAGACAAAGTAAAAAGAAGGAAAACTTCCTTCTTTTACATTAAGATGGTTTCTTTAGCAACCATAATACAAACAATAAGATAGCACCGGCTATAGCTCCTACTACACCTAAATAAACCAATAAGTTGTTATTCGTAGATGGCTTATCTTCTTGTATAGAGTCTACCACCGTTGTTGGTGTTTCTTCTTTTGTACTTTCACTTGTTGTAACTGTTTCAGTAGATGTTGTTGATTCTTCTTGTAGAGTGGTTGAAGTTGTAGTATCAACTTTTACATTTACCTTACTAGAAGAAATCACATCTTTAACACTTGGTGTTGTTGTAATCACAACATCCTCTTGTTCTTCTACAGTTACACTTGGTTTTAAAGGTTTTACCTTTAAATTCTTTAAAGCTTGTTTTAGTGTATTCAACGCTTCTGTTAATTCATCCTCTGTAATATGATCATACTTCAATAATTCTTGTGCTTGATCATACGCTTGTTTTACACCTGCAAAAGATTCCGGCGTATAGTTTGCTTGAGGTAAAGCTTGAATATGTTTTATCATACCTTTTAGCTCTTCCTTAGAAACCGGTTGATACGCCTTTAATTGTAAACGAGCAAAGCGGAATACTACTTGACGTTTTGCTTGTTCAACATCGGAACTGTCCGGTTGATCTTGTTTTAATAATGTTTCTGCTTCTTGAACCGCTTCTTTAAAGGCTTCTACACTTTCTGTTGTATATGCATCTAAATATGCATGTTCTACACTGCGAAGAACATCTTGTAATCCTACTTTATCCGCAGCCACATCATCACGTACTAATTTAATTTCCGCTGCAGAAGCATTGTTATTGACTGCCTCTAACGCATATAAACGGAAGAAACGTGCAGTTGTTGGTGCAAAGTGAATCAATTTTTCATCACGATCACGCTTCAATGTTCCAGAAACAACTTCTTCAAAATGAATGCCATCATCACTCTTTTCTAAACGATACTTTAAGATTGTTCCATTAAATGAACCTGTTGTTCTAGGAAGATACGTAATACCACTAATAACGGCATCTTCCGTAAGTTCCATTTGAATCCAATGTGGCATTGTTTTAATCGACCATTTTGTATGCCAAATTGTATTTGGATTATCATCAAAGGCCTTTTGTGGTACATCTTCATGATTTTGATTCGAAGAAGCACTTACCTTTAAATTAGAAGCATCATAATAATTACTATTCTTAAATGGCTTTAAAGTTAAGTTTTGTAGTGCTTTATGTAATGCACGTTCATAATAGTCCACTGTTCTTTGCATATTACGTGGTAAATCCACTTTAATATTCGCTAACACTTGATTTAAATGTGCAACACTATCTTCTGTATACATCGATAAATCACTTGGAACCAATGCCTTATACTCTTCTACACGACGATAATCGGCTTTCTTATATTCACTTTGTTTTAACAATGTTTGTAACTCATCTACTACTTCATTTACATCTTGTGCACTGACTTGATATTGTTTTAAAAGACTATGTGCATTTGCAAATAACGCTTTGTTTTCTCTTGATAAGTAATGTAACTTCGCTAATAGGTGATCAATTTCAATGGTTGAAACGAAAGTAGTCTTCTTCCCTAATTTTACACTAGATACATAGCCATCAAAGGCATGTGTTTTACTACCAATATATTGTACCGGTAACATCATTGTTGCTAAAAGAGGTCGAGAACCAACTTTTTCATTATCACCAATCACATCCACTAACTTACCATCAACATATAATTTTGTAGTATTTAAACTATTTTCAAACGTTAATTCTACCCATTGATTTACAGGTAATGTGTAATTAAATGAATAATGATAACCCTCACGAGTAAATCCTACTTGTCCACTTCCTACCTGAACTGCCTTAATACTTCCATACGGACTTTCAAATAAGACTTGTTCTTCCACACGATCTGAACTACGTTTTACTTTTACAGACAAGGTATTATGTAAACCTACTGTTGTAAGCGGTGTTTCAACATAACTTTCATTTCCATGTAGATGTAGTGCTTCTTTACCATCCACTACTTCAATTTCCGCATTTTTACTTGATACAATATTACGTTTATTCAAAGAAGCATCGTTTAAATCGTAGAATGGATAATGCATCAAGACTTCATCGTGCATGCTTTCTACATAATCAAAATTAGTGTTTGGAACATCCTGCAATCTCTTTGATGTTGCGATGGCTTCATTTAAGTTATAGCTACCTTTTCCCCATAACTTCGCCGCAAACAATGGCATTGCCGGTTTTATTCTTACATAAACATCATATTCACTAACCCCATTATCTAAGATGTCAATCATATCATTCCATACAGCAAATGATCCACCCAACATTTGTTTATCACCAGCTGGAATAAAGTGACCACCGATGTGATTGATTTCATCCTCATATAGAATCGATGGAGATAAATAATCATAGTAATAGCCTGCATTTGGTACGATGTAGTATTGTCCATCGTTGGAGTTAATTAAATCAAAGCCTAGGTCATACATCTCTTTCATATTTGACCATGTCGCATTCCATAAATTCATTTGATAGTTCGTACCTAAAACTTCTACACTACCCTTAATATAAGACAAACTACCCCAAATACGAGGCTTACGACCTGAATCTTCAATAAATTTCAATAAATCCTTACTGAAACGACGATATGCATTTCCATCTGCCGTATATTCATCCGCTCCAATATGAATCGTTGTATCCATATCAAAGACTGGATTGCTACCTTGTAAGTACTCATTAAAGATCGTCTTAACAAAACCTAAACTATCCTCATAACGACTAATTAAATTCAAGTGATCATTATCTCGACCATAAGTACCATGTCGTAAATCCGGTCTTACTTTTGTTAACGCTAATGAATGTGCCGGTGTATCAATTTCAGGAACAATATCTACTCCATAAACACGTGAATCTTGAATCAATTGTCTAAATTCATCTTTGGTATACCAAACATCTTTACTTGTTAAATCCGCTTTATACAAGCCTCCTTGTCCACCCTCTTTAATATCAGACTCTAAACGGAATCCTGAATATGCACTCATTGGATCTTTATTTGCCTTAGAGTAATTCTCAAGTGGAATCAAGTTATCATTTAAATGAATATGGAAATCATTTAATTTATACCAAGCCATTAACTTCACGACTTGTTTTAAATACTCCATTGTAAATGTCTTACGTCCAACATCCAAGATAAAACCACGCACTTCATATAACGGATAATCACGCACAATACCCTTTGGTAAATGTTGATCGTGCATCAAACTTTGTAAGATGGTTCTTGTTGCCCAAAAAGCACCCGTTTCTTCATAAGCACGTACAAGCACTTTATCATTGATTTCTAAAATATATCCCTCTTTTTGTAAACCCAGTGATACATCATCTGTAAGAGTAAAGACAATATCACCGGCACTTGCTTGTGATGCAAACGCCAATGTCTTACCTGTCATATCTTGATAATCACTTACAAAAGCCTGTGCCACTTTTTCTAAACGTGGATCTAATACAACGACTTTTGTCGTATCACTTACTTGATAGATTCCTTCATGCCCTACCCACTCACTTACTTCAGGCAATACCTTTGGAGCTTTATTACTTCCAATTTGATCACGATACTTACCTAAAACTGTAACCGGGATTTCTTTAAACATGTATTCTTTCGTTACTTTATCGGTAATCTTAAAAGAAACACGAACGGTTACATCTACAAAAGGTTGATAGATTTCTAATTGATCTCCAATAATTTGTTCAATATCCGTACCATTATAAACCACATCATAGGCATCGGATTCCGGTAGATGAACCACTAATTTCTTACTATCTAATGTTAAAGCTTCCACTTGAATGGCATTTGCTACATCATCCATCGTTTCTTGCCCAACACCACCATAAATTTCCACTTCATAAAGGGAAACATTTTGCCAACTAATCCCTGAATCTGGATCCAATGGTGTAAATTCATTCACTAAGATACGTACATAACGTGCACGTTCTACTTGATCTAAAATTACTTTTTGGAATTTTGAAGAAGTAACTTGATTGTATGTTTTTACGCTTCTCCAGTCATTTGCCGCTGGATCATTTGAAACTTGAATGGCATAAGAAGTTGCCTTACGACCTTCCCAATACAAATGAAGACTCTTAACATTCTTAACAGAACCTAAATCGATATATGCCCAATGTGGTGCACCACTTGTACCACTTGCCCAGCGACTTGATCGAGACGTACGATCACCATCAACTAACTTACTACCTTGTAAATTAGGATCTTCATTACTAGATGTTACCACCACTTTTCCTAAAGCTACGTTTTCCGCATCATCTTGTATGGCTTCACCCTTTACTACACCAAGTACTTCAAATTCTCTTAATGAAACACTTGGATAAGCATTCTTCTTTAATTTTTCAATCGTTACCTTAATATAACGATACTCTTTTGATACATCAACCGCTACTGATAAATCTTGTGGATAGCCTTCTTCAAACTTATCTTCCGATTGATAAATTACATCATAATCTACTTGGTTATTAGAACCTTCTATTTTAAATAATGCAATACGTTGTGAAGTATCATTTTCAGAAACCAAACGGAATCCTTTCACTTCACTGTTGCCTTGTAAATCGACTTCCAACCATTGTGCAGGTGCAGCCTCAGCAGACCAGCGATCTCTACGTTGCGCATTTACAATGCCATCGACTGCCTTATCTGCTCCCATACCATATTGAGCAGCTTGTTGGCTCGCTCTTACCGGTTTGCCTTGCGCAATATTTGTTGGAAGTGGAGTTGTTTGCCCTGTTTCACTACCTAAAATACCACGTACTTCAAACTCTCTTAAAGAGACACTTGGATAAGCACCATCTTTTAACTTTTCAATGGTAAGTTTTACATAGCGATATCTAGGACTTCCATTGACTGTAAATTGATAATCTTGTGGAAAGCCCTGTGAAGCATTATCTTCCGATTGATAAATAACTTCATAGGCTTGATCATCATTGGATCCTTCAATCTTAAACTTACCGATACGTTGATCCGTATCATTTTCACTTACAATACGGAAACCTTTTAACTCACTTATCGTTTCTAAATCAACACGAATAAACTGTGGCGTCGCTCTTTCATATGCCCAGCGATCTTTATTTTCATTATTCACAACACCATCAACCGCCTTACTTGCAGCAAAGCCATGTTGTAAATCTTCTCCACTGGCAACAACTTGTTTATTTAATGCTAAGTTATCAAACTGACTTAAATCCATTGGTGCTGCTTCTTCAACCTTATATCCATGTACTTCAAATTCTCTTAAAGAAACACTTGGATAAGCACCATTTTTTAACTTTTCAATCGTTAATTTTACATAACGATAATGATGTATGCCATCGACTTGAAAGCTATAATCTCTTATAAAGCCTTCTGTAGTATTGTCTTCTGATTGATAAATCAAATGATATGTCTGATCATCATTTGATCCTTCAATCTTGAATTGACCAATACGTTGCGCACCATCATTTTCACTAACAATACGAAACCCCTTAATCTCACTTTTTTCTTCAAGGTCAACTCGAATAAATTGTGGTGGCTGCATTTCATAAGCCCAACGATCGGACTTCTCCTCATTGACTACACCATCCACAGCCTTGCTTGCTAAAAAACCATATGCTGCATCTTCCCCACTTGCAACGATTGGCTTATGCAACGCAAGATTGATAACTTCCTTGGCATACACTGACCACTTTGGAACATACAAAGTCGTCAATAACAATGCCAAAACAAGTATGCATTTGAATTGTTTTCTTCCCATATGCTCACCTCTTTGCCTACCATTTTACACAGAAACAAAAAAGAATAAAAGCGTTTACATTATTTTTTGTTAAATTTTATAAATATGTCGGTTTAAAATACAAATTGATGTTAAAAACTCATGTTTTTTCACAAAATAAATCATTAAAAAAAGACATCTTTTTATGTCTTTTACTTGAAGAAATCATTGCTTTCAATAAGCGTTAAATTTCTTTCAATATCTTCTGGTTCAATTCGATAAAAATAACAATAACCCTTTCCAATTCTTTCGTGCTGTTGATTATATAGCTCTACTTCTTTTCGATCATAAAGATTATCAGGATCATCCTTACCGTAATAGCCTTCATATTGATCTAAATTGTAAAAATCAAAGTCCTCGTTCACTTCAAATACATCTCCTACAATGTAGCGATCTCCCTTTAACAAAGCAGGATAACTGGCTCCCTTAACTTGATATAAACAACCCTTTACATACCCTTTAAAACGATGTACTACATAATCCTTTAGATAATAATCATACGCACTTGCACCTTTTCTAAGTGTTCCATATACAAATAAATACATACTTACCCCCAATCTTAACCCTAGTCTATACCTTTTTCCTAGAATCTTCAATACACAAACGTGCTATAATCAAGATATGAAACTAAGCTCACAAGAACGACTACGTAAACGTATTTTATACATTGGTTTTTTAATTGTGATTGCAGTCATTGTAATCCTTTATTTTTTTAGTGCCTACTATGATCATTTTAATTTAAACAAAAAGATTACAACCAACCAACTCATCATCAAACAACAATTTCAAGAAGTCTTTACAAACCTACAAGAAAGTACCTTACGCTTTCAAAATGATACACGTTTGCATCAATACTTCTTAAAACAAGATGATGCCTATCATTTATATCAAGAGTTATCCCGTTTAAATACAACCAATCTAAAACATCAAATGGTTGTTTTTGATGAAGATAAAACATTAATCTTTAGTAGCTTCCAAAATGCATTTGATACCATTGATCATAGCTACCAAATGATTTTCCTAAAAAATCTAGATCAACACGTTATTGATACCTATCACTCCAACATTGAAAACTCAAACAATCACTATCTTGTTTATACCGGTAAAGTAAAGAACTTAGGCTATGTGATGTATTACATAAAAGATGTAGATCTGCTTTCTTTTTTACAAACAAAAATGCTGGATAACTTTCTCATTATCGATGAAAAAGACAACATTATTATTTCAAGTAACAGCTTTTTAAATCAAAGTATACATCAAGTAAAACAGAATACCTTACGCATGAATCATTCGACTTACTTAGTAAAACAAACAGCAATCTTACCGCAACTACAATTAATTACCCTTGTACGCAAAGATACATTATTTAATGTCGAATCCCTAGTCTTTATTGCATTATTTTCCTTTTTATTATCTGCTGTTTTAATTCATTATTACTCTAAGAAAATATCCATTAACACAACAACCTCTTTAGAGTTATTCTTACAACAACTCCAACAGATTAAAACCCAAAATGTAACACACTTAACGATGCATACCGACGATGAATTTGAAACCATCGCCAATAGTATCAATGAATTATTAGAAGAAATAAAAACCTTAGCCGATAATAATCAAAAACTACTAATCCTTGGACAACAAATTGAATTAAAACAACTACAAGCTCAATTTAATCCACATTTCTTATATAACACCCTAGAAACACTACGTTGTTTACTCTTTGTAGATGTACATGCAGCAAATGATTTAATCTTAAAACTAACCAAGATCTTACGTTACTCCATTACTCAAACAAATCAACAAGTATTATTCATTGATGATTTTAACTACATTCAAAATTTCCTAGATATTATGAAACTACGTTTTGAAGATCGTTTTAACTACTACATCAAGATTGATGAACGATGTCATCAAGTAAAAATACCAAAACTCATTCTGCAACCACTCATTGAAAATAGTATTAAGCATAACTTTAAAACCAAAGATCATTTAACTATTTGGATTAGTGCAGATATGATTGATGAAGACTTAGTCATTGAACTGGAAGATAATGGAGAAGGTATGAGTCCAAAACAACTTCATCATCTTTTAAGTAACTTAGATAAAGATACCAACCACATCGGCTTATCCAATGTCTATAAACGCCTACAACTCATCTATAAAGAAGATGCTGAACTAACCATCCATTCATATCAAACCATTGGAACAAAGATTTCCATTAGAATTAGGAGTCACCATGTATAAAGTACTAATTGTTGAAGATGAAAGTTTAATCCGTAAAGCATTGATGTATCGTTTTAACTGGCAAAGTTTAAATTGTAATGTGATTGCTGAGGCACCTGATGGAATAAAAGGAGAACAATGCATCAAAGAACTACAACCTGATATTGTAATTACCGATGTAACAATGCCCTTACAAAACGGTATTGATATGTTAAAAGCAACATCTCACTTAAAATACAAAGCAATCATTATTTCAGGCTACAGTGAATTTGAATATGCCAAAGAAGCTATGAAATGTGGTACAATTGCCTATCTGTTAAAACCCATTGATTACAATGAATTGCATCAAGCTTTACTGCAAGCCATACAGCACATTGAAATGCAAAAAGCGTATGATTGTAAAACCGATGAACGCCAACACCTAAAAACGACATCTCTTTTAAAACACCATCAAACGTCGTTGGATAATAAATCCTTAGAAATTGCCAAAACCCTTGAATACATCCATACCCATTACCATGAAAAAGTCGTAATTGAAGATGTAGTGCAACGATTAAATTGTAGTGCCAGCTTCTTAAATTATAAGTTTAAAGAAGAAATTGGTACTACCTTTGCTGACTATTTAAATCGTTTTCGTATTGTAAAAGCCTTAGAACTTATAAAAGATAATGAATATCCTCTTTATAAAATCGCTACCATGTATGGCTTTAAAGACTATAAATATTTCAATCATGTCTTTCATAAATATGTAGGATATTCGATTAAAACCTTCCAACAGCTAGTCCTTTAGCTGTTTTTTGTTGGATTTTCCCCAATATTGTTGTATTTTAGTATTTAAAAGCGCTTACATTCTTTTTATAATCAAAGAAAGAAGGAGGAAATTATGAAACATATTATGAAATTGATCGTATGTGCCTTAACTGTTTGTTCTTTAGTGGCATGTACAAGCGAACCAAAAAAGGAGGATAACGGTAGTAATACCCCTACTGCAAGTGATAAACTGGTGATTTATTCTCCAAATAGTGAAGGCTTAATGAATTCTGTAGTACCTTTATTTGAAAAAACATACGGAGTAAAGGTAGAAGTCATTCAAGCTGGTACAGGAGAGTTAATCAAACGTTTACAATCAGAAAAGGATGATCCATACGCAGATGTATTATTCGGTGGTGCTCACTCACAATACATCTCAAATCCAGACTTGTGGGAAAACTATGTATCAACACACGATGCAACGCTTCCGGAAGCATATCAAAATAAATCAGGCTTTACAACAAGTTATGTTCTTGATGGAAGTGTATTAATCGTAAATAAAGAATTAGCAAAAGACATTAAAATTGAAAGTTATGAAGACTTATTAAACCCTGCATTAAAAGGAAAAATCGCTATGGGTGATCCGGCAAACTCTTCAAGTGCCTTTGCTCAACTTACAAACATCTTACTTGCCAAAGGTGGTTATGAATCTGAAGAAGCATGGGACTATGTAGCAAAATTAATTGAACAACTCGATGGTAAAGTGGCATCAGGTTCAAGTGCTGTTTATAAATCGGTTGCTGATGGAGAAATGGTAGTCGGATTATCTTATGAAGATCCATGTGCACAATTAGTACGTGATGGCGCTAATGTTGAAGTTGTTTATCCAAGTGAAGGTGTTGTATATCTTCCAGCTACTTCAGGAATTGTAAAAAATGCAAAGAACTTAGAAAACGCTAAGAAATTTATCGACTTCTTACAAACACCGGAAGTACAAGATATTTTTGGTACAACATTAACAAACAGACCTGTACTAGAAGCTGCAAAAACAGGAGACTACATGACTCCAATTGCTCAAATTAAAGTATTAGAAGAAGACCGTGAATGGGTCAATGCACACAAGGGAGAACTTAGCAGCAAATATACAGATTTATTCGCATCGCTTCAAAAATAATAGAGGATTGTTATGAGTGTTAATATTAAAATAAGAAATGCTGTTAAAAAATACGGCAATAACACTATAATCCAAGATTTATCATTAGACATTAAGAAGGGTGAGTTATTCACCCTTCTTGGTCCTAGTGGTTGTGGTAAAACCACACTACTACGTATGATAGCCGGATTTAATAGTATTGAAGGGGGCGATTTCTACTTTGAAACAACTAGAATCAATGACATCGACCCTGGAAAAAGAAACATTGGGATGGTATTTCAAAACTATGCCATCTTCCCACATTTAAGTGTAAAAGACAATGTCGCTTTTGGTTTAAAAAATCGTAAACTACCAAAAGATAAAATTATAAAGGATACCGATGAATTTCTAAAACTCATGCAGATTGATGTCTTTAAAGACCGTATGCCAGATCGTTTGTCCGGTGGTCAACAACAACGTGTGGCATTGGCTCGTGCTTTAGTCATTAAACCAGATGTCCTTTTAATGGATGAACCATTAAGTAATTTAGATGCTAAGTTAAGAGTAGAAATGCGCACCGCAATTAAAGACATTCAAAAAGAAGTAGGTATTACAACCGTTTATGTTACTCATGATCAAGAAGAAGCCATGGCGATTTCCGATCGCATTGCGGTTATGAAACTTGGTGTAATTCAACATATCGGCACACCTAAAAACCTCTATCAAAGACCGGCAAACTTATTTGTCGCAACCTTCATTGGACGTACTAATGTATTGGATGCTACATTGATTTATGAAAATCAAACACACTATGTAAAATTAACAGATACCTATCAAATGGAACTTGATACCATTGAAAAAAACATCACTACAAATCAAGATGTTAAGGTATCTATACGTCCGGAAGAATTTTACATCAGTGATGAAGGTCTTGAAGCCATTGTAGATTCTAGTGTCTTTTTAGGTTTAAATACTCACTACTTCATCCATTTAAAAGAAACCAATCAAAAAATAGAAGTCATACAAGAATCTTCTATTGATAATATTATTGAACGTGGTACAACGATTAAACTTGCGATTAAAAAAGAAAAAATAAATGTTTTTGACTCAATTGATGAACACAGTTTAACCATTGGTGTAGAAAATGAAAAACAATCATAAATTTAAACTGGATATTTGGGGTTTTACAACACTAGGTATTTTATTTCTTTATGCATTATTCTTTGTATTACCTCTATGTAATATCCTATATCAAGCTGTTATCGATAAAACAACAGGTCAATTAACACTTGCTTATTTCTCAAAATTCTTTAGTAAGCAATATTATTTTTCTACCTTAATCAACAGTTTTAAAGTTAGTTTCTTTACGATGGTACTAGCCATTTGTATCGGTACCCCACTTGCCTACTTTTTTACCATGTATAAAATCAAAGGTAAAAGAATCTTACAAATCATGATTATTCTAGCCAGTATGTCAGCCCCATTTATTGGAGCTTACTCTTGGATCTTATTACTTGGAAGAAATGGTGTCGTTACAAACTTCTTTAAAGGTTTAGGTATCAGTACTCCACCTATTTATGGCTTTGCAGGTATCTTACTTGTCTTTGTCTGTCAGTTATTTCCACTTATCTTCCTTTATGTACAAGGAGCTTTAAAAAATGTAGATAACTCCCTAATTGAAGCAAGTAAAAATCTAGGTTGTGAAGGTATTTCCCTATTCTTTAAAATCATTGTTCCATTAGTAGTACCAACCATTTTGGCAGGTGGATTACTTGTCTTTATGCGTGCGATTTCAGACTTTGGTACACCAATGTTAATTGGAGAAGGCTATCGTACATTTCCGGTGTTAATCTTTGGAGAGTTTATGAGTGAAGTAAAAGGTGATGACGGATTTGCCTCAGCCATCGCCATTGTGGCAATCCTTATTACAGCTGTGTTCTTCTTACTTCAAAAATATGTAAGTAATCGCTTCTCATTTACAATGAATGCCCTACATCCAATTGAAAGTAAACCATTAAAAGGATTAAAAAATATCTTAATTCACAGTTTTTGCTACATTGTAGTTGGCATTGCCTTTATTCCACAAATGTATGTGGTATATACATCCTTTAAAAATACCCAAGGCTTACTATTTGTTGAAGGACATTCTTTCAGAAGCTATGAATTAGCTTTCCAACGCTTAGGAAACACGATTGTAAATACCTTTAAAATACCGGGTATTGCCTTAGTATTGATCCTATTGTTTGCGATTTTAATTGCTTATCTTGTGGTAAGAAGAAAAAATGCTTTGACAAATACCTTAGATATTACAAGTATGATTCCTTATATCATACCAGGATCAGTGGTAGGGATTGCCTTTGGAATTACCTTTAAAAATAAATTCTTCTCGATCAGTGGTTTATTATTAATGGTCATCGCCTTAGTCGTACGTCGTTTACCATATACGATACGTTCCAGTGTAGCCATCCTACAACAAATTCCACTTTCAATCGAAGAAGCAAGTATTTCATTAGGTGCAAGTAAATTAAAGACTTTCTTTAAGATTACTGTACCAATGATGGCTTCCGGTATTATTGCCGGAGCAATCCTTAGCTGGGTCACTTTAATTAGTGAACTATCAACAGCTATCATTCTATACACAACAAAAACAAAAACATTGACCATTTCTATCTATACGGAAGTATTAAGAGGAAACTATGGTATTGCAGCGGCATTAAGTACCATCTTAACCGTATTAACCATTATTTCTTTATTGTTATTTATGAAGTTCTCAAAGAACAAAGAAATAACAATGTAAATCAAAAGGGTGCATGCACCCTTTTATTTTGTTTCAAAATGTTTACGTACAATTGGAGCTACTTCTAATCCAAATAAACGAATGCACTGCATCACTTGCTCATGTTTCATAGATCCAATGGGAATATGTAACATAAAACGATCCATTTGTAAGGCTTCCATAATCTCAATGATTTTTTTCGCCACCGTTTTTGGACTACCTACAAACATAGCCCCTTGATGAATTTCATATTGATATTGTTCCATTGTTAATGGTTTCCAATGTGGACGATCTTTACTAATGGTATCTACCAATGTTTTTGTAGGATAAAAATACTCTTGAATTGCTTCTTCATCACTACCAGCTACATAGCCCCAAGAATGCATCGCTACTTTTAATTGTTCATCTGTATAACCTTGGGCATAGCCAACTGTTTTATAAAGTTCAACACGCTCTTTAAATGCCAAAGGATTTCCACCAATAATGGCATAAGTAATCGGTAAACCAAGACGAGCAATTTTAACACTTGATTCTAAACTACCACCACTTGCCACCCAAATAGGTAATTGATGCTTCGATCTTGGATAAACCCCTTTATGATCTACATCGTGCGTATGACTTCCCTTCCAATCTAAATACTCATGTTCATTAATCTTTAATAACATTTCTAACTTTTCATCAAATAAGGCTTGATAATCATGTAAAGAATATCCAAACAGATCAAAACCTTCTGTAAAAGAAGAACGACCAACCATAATTTCCGCCCTACCATTTGACACAGCATCTAAGGTCGCAAAATTTTGATAAACACGAATTGGATTATGCGTCGATATATTCGTAGTCGCACTTGATAATTTAATATGTTTCGTATTTCTTGCTCCTGCAGCTAAAACCATTTCAGGAACCGATACGGCAAAATCTTTGCGATGATGCTCCCCAATTGCATAAATATCTAAACCCACTTCATCTGCCAACTCTATTTCTTCCACCAATTCTAAAATACGTTGTGCATGACTCACTATTTCACCAGTATGTGCAATCGGTGTTGTTTCACCAAATGTAGAAATACCTAATTCAACCATAACTTACCCTCCATTCACTTCTATATCTCTATACTATCAAGAACCAATATCCTACGCATGTACAATGCTTAAAAAAAGATTAGAATGAACTCTAATCTTTTTCTATAAAATATATAAGATATTATACTTATATCTATAACTATTACTTTATCAATCGATGAATCGTTTTTGCACGATGTATCTCTCGATTTGTAGAAACTGCACTTCTTACAAATCCCTTAATCCCCTTAGCACTAGGATCATGTTGATACACCTCTTTAATTAAACGATAGAAAATAAAATACTTCGTAAGTTTAACGAATAAGTTAATCTTTGGCTTTAACTTTCTTTCTACAATCTTCTCTTTTTCTTCCATAACCAACAAATTGGCTTGGATGGTTGAAACCCCAGATTGTAATCCATTTACAAAATTCATCATCGTTTTTAACTTCTTTAAAAATAACACGATTACAACAAGTAAAGCACCGCCTACAACAAGATATGCCCAGTAACTATACTGACTTATGAAACGCAATACTTCCATCTATCGAATCACACTTCCTACCGGTAAATCCTGTACAAAGACAACTTCCATCTTGTCTTCTTTTACCCCTGCAAGAATCATACCCTCAGATACTTCCTTCTTTAATACTGCAGGCTTTAAGTTAATCACGACAACTACTTTTTTATGAATTAAATCTTCTGGTTGATAACTTTGAGCAATACCTGAAACCACTTGACGA
The DNA here is from genome assembly GCA_030528645.1 of Erysipelotrichaceae bacterium. GTDB lineage: Bacteria > Bacillota_I > Bacilli_A > Erysipelotrichales > Erysipelotrichaceae > RQZE01. The sequence goes on from JAUMYM010000001.1 coordinate 133,921, forward strand.
ATTTCTCCCCCAATATCAATTTTAGAAATTAATAGTTTATCTGCCTTTGGATGTTTTCTGCATTCTATGATTTCTCCAACTACCATCTCAACTTTATTAAAGTCTTCAATCGTAATCTCTTCTTTTTGACTCACTTTTACTACTTCTTTTTGTAAATCGGCTTCAATCTTTTCCATCATCTCTTTTTCATCCATACGAGCAAATAAAATCTCCGGTTGCCTTGTTACTTCAAAGTGATTATGAACTCCAAATTTACAATCTTCATATTGAATTGCCTCTGTCTGCAATTGCTTAAATATACGCGATGCTGTTTCTGGTAAAAAACTACTTAATAAAATACTTGCCACACGAATCGCTTCTAATAGGTTAAATAACACCGTTTCTAAGCGATCTTTTTGCGCTTCCTCTTTTGCTAAAGACCAAGGTAGTGTTTCATCAATAAACTTATTACATCTACGATATAAGTTATTAATATGTTCTAGTGTATCTTGTACCTTTAACTCATCCATACTATCACTACATAAAGTGATTGTATTGTTAACACATTGAATCAAATCTTCATCAAAGGAAGTAAGTACTTGTTTGTTACTTACATTACCATTGAAGTATTTATTCGTCATGGAAATCGTACGATTTACAAGATTACCAAGCGTATTTGCTAAATCTGAATTAATACGTTCAATCATTGATTCATACGTTACTTTACCATCCGTTGCAAATGGCATTTCATGAAGCATGATGTATCTTACCGCATCCGTTGTAAAATAACGCACTAAATCATCGGCATAAATAACATTCCCCTTCGATTTACTCATCTTACCATCACCAGCCAATAACCAAGGATGACCAAAGATTTGCTTTGGTAATGGTATATCCAACGCCATTAACATAATTGGCCAATAAATGGTATGGAAACGTAAAATATCCTTCCCAATTAAATGCACATCCGCAGGCCAGTACTTCTTAAATAACTCACCATGATTTCCATCTGGATCATATCCTAAAGAAGAAATATAATTACTCAGTGCATCAATCCATACATAAACAACATGTTCAGGATTAAAAGACACTGGAATTCCCCACTTAAACGATGTACGAGATACACATAAATCTTGTAATCCCGGTTTTAAAAAATTATTAATCATTTCATTCTTACGACTTTCCGGTTGAATGAAATGCGGATGATCCTCAATATGCTTCATTAAACGATCTGCATACTTACTCATATTCATAAAATACGCATCTTCGCTAGTAACCATAACCTCACGATTACAATCCGGACATTTCCCATCCACCAATTGACTCGATGTATAAAAAGACTCACAGTATTTACAATATAATCCTTCATACTTCCCTAAGTAAATATCACCTTGATCATAAAGTTTCTTAAAAATCTTAGATACGGTCTGTTTATGATTTACATCGGTAGTACGAATAAAATAATCATAAGACGCATTCATTAAATCAAATTGCCCTTTAATTACACCTGCCACTTCATCTACAAAAGCCTGCGGTGTTTTATTCGCTTTTAACGCCTTCTCTTCTATCTTTTGCCCATGCTCATCCGTACCCGTTTGAAAAAACACATCATATCCACGCAAACGCTTATAACGAGCAATCGCATCCGCTAATACAATCTCATAAACATTTCCAAAATGAGGCTTACCTGAAGTATACGCAATCGCCGTGGTAATATAAAACTTCTCTTTCATGTTATCCTCCTTAATACAAAAAATGTAACAAAGAACACAATGCACGGTTTTCCACTACATTAAATGCAAAGTTACATCTCATACTCAACTTTATTTTTACTCATTATATCACAAAAAAGAAACGCAAAAATACAATTGTTAAAAATTTCTTAACTACGATTAAAATAACGCTGATAGACTTCATTTTTTGACAAACCAAAATCCTTTGCCACTGTTTTAATCGCAATACTTGTACTCATCCCTAAGGCAATATACTCCTCTACTTTGATATGAACATCCTTTAACAAAACATCTTTTTCATCTTCCTTGTTGTAACCCTCTACTACTAAAACAAGCTCTCCCTTAACCTCTTGTAAATTATCTAATACTTCACTTACGGTTCCACGAATAAACTCTTCATGCTTCTTCGTTAATTCTCTGGCAACACAAAGATAACGATCTCCTAGTGTTTCCTGCATTAATCTTAATGTTTTTAACAAACGATGCGGAGCTTCATAAAAAAGTAGAGTACAAGGATAATATTGAACCTGCTTTAACTCCTTCATCGCCTCATTCGTATTTGAACTTAAAAACCCCCAAAATAGATAAGGTTGACAACTTAATCCAGATGCAACCAAGGCATTGATAGCTGCATTAGCCCCTGAAATAGGTACAACATTAAACCCCTCTTGAATGGCAAGCGCAACTACATTTAAACCCGGGTCACTAATCAAAGGATAACCGGCATCACTAATTATCGCTACATGTTTTCCTTGCTTTAATAAATTCACAATTCCTTTGCTGGATTGCTTCTCATTAAAATTATGATGACTGATTAAGTGCGTTGTAATGTCAAAATGTTGCAACAACTTCATAGAAGTGCGTGTATCTTCTGCAGCAATCACATCAACTTCATGTAAGATTTCAATAGCTCTTGGTGTTAATTCATCTAAATTTCCAATCGGTGTCGCTACTAAATACAAAGTTGGAAGTTCATTCATAAAACTCTTTTGAATCTTCATTGCTTTTTATCCGCCTTTTTAAAGATGCCATTGCTCATTAACTCATCAATCGTAATAAACTGTGCCATTTCACGATTTTCAAGCTTACATGTACCACCAATCACATTCATACTGGTAATACGATACAAATTCCCTTCATATTCTACCTGACTATTTAACTTAGGAAGTCCTTTTCTTAACTCCTTATACGCTTCATCTTCAAACTTTAAACAACACTTTAACTTACCACATTGACCAGATAACTTGGGTATATTTAAAGCCAATAATTGATTCTTCGCGTGATTAATCGAAACGACATCAAAATTATCCATAAACTTTGAACAACACATTTCGCGACCACAAACACCAATACCGCCAACCATCTTGGCCTTATCACGAGATCCAATTTGACGTAAATCAATACGCACATGAAAAATCGCTGCTAACTCTTTTAAAAGCTCACGGAAATCGACACGTTCATCAGCAATATACACAAAAGTAATCTTACTGCGATCTAAGGTATATTCTGCACTAATCAAATGCATATCTAAATGCAATTTAGCAATCTCTTGAGCACAAATCTTCATTGCCTCTTTAGCATCTTCTAAATTCTTTTGATAATCACGACGATCTTGTTCATTGGCAATACGTAAAATAGGTTTTAAAGGAATATGATTCGTATGACTTTCTATATCACGTAAATCTGAAATCACTTCTCCTATTTCAAGTCCTCTTAATGTCTCTACGACAACAAAATCACCATAGGTGATAGCTTCATCATTGGTACAAAAATTATACGCCTTGTTGGCACTTTTAAATTTAATTGATACAAAATACTTATATACAATCTCTTCCATTTTGTACTCCTTTCAATTTATAAATCATTTGATCAAATACCAAACGATAATCATAGACTTTATTTAACAAATCCTTGGTTTCTAATAACACTAATATGGTATCGGAAACATTGGATACCTGTATTGGTTTACACATATCATTATACCACCCCAAAGAAGGATTCTTATCACTAGATATATCCTTTAGACAAAGAATTGTAACATCTAAAAACCAACGAATGGCCTTAAGATCGATCTCTTTTTGTTTTTCATTACGATCTAAGATTTCATGGAAGGTAATTACTTCAAAATAATCCAGTTGTTCAAAGCCACACTCCATAAAACGCTTAAACATCATAAGACCAATTTGATAACTTTCTTCTTCCAATATACGTAAATCAAAATCATGGGTGATATGAGCCAATACATAGGCATCAAAGGCATCCACCTTGGCATCGATATACTGTTGGTAAATCTCCTTTGCAGAAGCATGGAAAAATGGAATTAATTGGCAACGAGACACAATCGTATTTAACAATTTATCAATCGAATCCACAATCAAAATAGCAGTTACATCACTACTTGGTTCTTCTAAAAATTTTAATAAACTATTTAAACCTGAAAGCGAAGTATATTCTACCCCTTCAATGATATATACTTTTTGACCATAACGCTCTAAAGCCGTTAATGTAAATTGTTCAATAATATGTTGAATATCTTCTTTCTTAATGGTTTGATCTCGACCATTTAAGTAAATCAAATCATTATACTTCCCTTGTTCAATACGCAAGGTATCCGTCGTTTCTTTTACATCTAGGGTTTTGCTACCAACAATAATCGCCTTAGCTAAAGCAATGGCATACGCATACTTTACAGCAGCACTACCACCATAAAACAAATAACTATGTGATACACGTTTATTTGATAAGCCATTGTTCAATGTCTGATAAGCAACGTGTTGATTACTTAGCTTCATGAAGAATCCCCATAACCGCATCAAATGCCTGTTGGATCACTGCTTGAAGTTCTAATGAGGCATCAATACAAATCATACGATCTTGATACTTATCACAAATAATACGATAACCTTCATTTACCAATTGATAAAAGCTAAGACTTTCGGCATCTAAACGATCTTTATTTCCTCGATCATTGACACGATTTAAGCCTAAATCTTCACGTATATCTAAAAAAATCGTTTTGTCAGGAAAATACTGACCGATTGCAAAACGATTAATTTGATACACTTCTTCAATCCCTAACCCTCTTGCATACCCCTGATAGACAAGTGAAGAATCTACAAAACGATCACAAATAATAATTTTACCTGCATGTAACGCCGGAATAATCTTTTCCGCTAAATGTTGTGCACGACTTGCCGCATAAAGCAAAGCTTCAGTACGATAATCCATCGCTGTATTTTTCGGATTTAAAATAATATCACGGATTTCTTCCGCAATTTCAATTCCACCTGGTTCTCTTGTATAAATACAATCATATCCTAAGGATACTAATGCTTCATAAACGGCTTTACTAACCGTTGTTTTCCCACTACCATCCGGCCCCTCAAATGTTATAAATATTCCCTTGTTCATATAATACCTCTTTAAAACTTAACCCTATTTTATCATAAGTTAAATAAAAATAGCCAATGAACTTGGCTATTAAGATAGTGATCCTTTATTTATTTTTGGCATTAATTTTGCTTCAATCGCTTCAATCAAACGATTTCTTAATTCTTCAAATTCCTCTTGAGTTAATTCAAGATTTTCAGCACCAATGACATTAATCTCTTCAGGATTTATAGGAAAACGTTCCGCAACTACTTGATCAAATATAGCATTCTCCATATGCAAATATTGATCATAAGCCATAATAACATAAGACTCTAATTCATCTTCATCTGTAACAATCAATGGCTTACCAAATTCAATTTTTTTGACATCTTCTTTGAAGTTTAAATCCTTGATCTTAATTTTCATTGTATTCTCTCCTCTTACATTATTTTATGTAAAATCTTACTTTTATCAATATAGTTTAATAATGGTACCCCTATTATAACACAAGCTATAAATTGACCAACAAAAACTGCACTACCAAATGTAATAAAACCTACAAATAAACTTTGAGGCATAATTACATAAGCCAATTCAGCACCAATAATCAACGCATTGATGACTACCGGCATCATAACAGAAATAACAGGCACTCCCTTTACTTTATGATTTCTATAATAAATAGACAATAAGCATGCCACAAAGGTTGCGGCTGTTCCGATAAAGACATCGGCATACCCCAATGGATTGATGCCTAACATCGCTCCAAATAGATTGGTTAAACCACATCCCAATGTGATACCCACAATGGTAGATGGGGCTAGTATTGGTAACAACGTCAATGCTTCCGCAAAACGAATTTGGATGTTACCAAAGGTCAATGGCGCAATTGCCAATGAAACGGCAGTATATAATGCGGCAATAATCGCACTATATACCATAGTTTTAACATTAATTTTCATAACTTCTCCTTGTTTTGTTTATAGTCAGGTAGTTGCGACTGACTCTGTAAAGTATAACACACTTTTTACTTCATAACATTAGAATATAAGTGATACGCCAAAATAATTGTTTTTGCATCCTTAATCAAACCACTTTTAATCGCATCCATAATTTCACTTAACGTTAATTTACAAACTTCTAACTGTTCATCCTGATCAAGAGCTTGCTTCGTATAAGAATCTACCTTAGCACTATACATATAAATCTTTTCATTACAATAACCACAGGTAGGAATCATATAACCATACTCTTTTACATCTTTAACAATGACTCCAACTTCCTCATGACTTTCACGAACAATCGCATCCAACGGACTTTCATTTAACTCTAACTTACCAGCAGGAAACTCTAATAACTCTTCCCCTACTGCATAACGATATTGTTTTACCATGAAATACGTACCATCAAAATCTTCAATGGCAATGGTAGCACCCCCATGGTGATTCACCACTTCTCGACTACCCACTCTACCACTATCAAGCAACACATCATCTTGATAGACATCAATAATTTTACCCTCAAAAACCGTATTGCGTTTTATTAATTTTTCCATATTATCCCTCTTATCCATTATAACATTGCAACAAAAGAATCTAATGATTACCAGTAGATATTATTCTTTCTCAAAAATATTTGATAATTGTTTTTCCATTTGACTAATTAAATTAACCACTAACGCATTACCCATCATAAAACGTCTTTTATTTAAAGGAACCTCAATAATCTTTCCATCAACAATTGCTTCTTTAGTCCAATCACTTGGAAATCCTTGAATACGCTCCATTTCTATGGGTGTTAAAAGTCTGATTTCACCTGTTTTTTTATCTTTAACAATATGGGTTGATCTACTAAACCCACCCTCATTTGTAAGCATTGTTCTTGCTGGCTTATTATATGCATCAATCATTGATATTGCCCCTTCGGAATAGATATAACTATGACCTTCTTTACTTTTTCTTGGCAATTTTTTCCCACCTTTTATATACTGCCATGTTTTCCTTTTTTCTATAGGCAATCTTTCTTTTGTCTCATCACTACGTGTAATATTTTTATCTGTATAGTATAACTTATTCTTAGGAATAAAAAATGTTTCTGAAACATATCCATCTTCCAAAATGTCACCTAAAGTAATTTGATTATCTCCATAATTAGGTTCTGTTTTTGATGTATAGATAATTCCATCTTTCATAAACCCACTATTTTCAAATTTAAAATGAAAATGGCTTGACACTTCTCCAATTTCATTTGGCAATATAGCTGTTTTTATTTTAGGATTTTCTAAGTCAACAATAGGAAAACTATTTACAAAAAAACCTGCTGAAAAAATTATTTTTTGAGCACTTAATAAACGTAGATTTTCTTCATCTGATAAGCGATATTTAGTATTCTTACTAATTCTTTTTGCATATTTAGTATCGTTTCGATAAGCAAAGATGAATATTCTCTTACGTCTTTGTTGATAACCATATTCAGCAGCATTAATAACACGCCACTCTACGGAATAACCTAAATCTTGAAAACACGCAAGAATAACACCGAAATCTCTTCCTCTTTGTCTAGCTGGACTTTTAATCAATCTATCTACATTCTCAAGTAATACAAAAGCTGGTTTTTTAGTTTCCAGAATATCTCTAATGTCCCACCATAAAACACCTTTTTTGCCTTCTAATCCCTTTGACGTTGCTAAAGAAGAGGCTACAGAATAATCTTGACAAGGAAATCCACCAACCAATAAATTATGATCTGGTACATCTTTTTTATTAACTGAGTTTATATCAACATTTGTTGTATCATTTCCTTGTAAATCCAAACAAGTTTCAAATCTATTTACATAACAACTATGTGCCCACTGCGTAGTTTTCTCTAGTGGTTCCCATTGACTAAACCAAGTTGTTTTCCACTTTTCATTCTTGTTTTTATCTTCAATGCTCATAATGTGATTTAAACCACATCGAAATCCACCAACACCTGCAAATAATTCGCAAACAGTTTTTTTCATGTAATATACTCCTAAAATTCTACTTATTAACTCTTTAATAGATTATACCATTGAGATAAAATTCGATCAACTACTTTAATCCATTTCTATTAAGAAATTTATACTTTATACATCCTTTTTCAAATCATCACTAATTTGACTATAAATATAGCTATTATTTAACCAAAAACACTGCTTTGTATAATATCTTCCATCCGGCAACACATAGGTATCTTTTGCATTTTGACCATGCGGTCTGACGTGACTCACTTTATTTTCAGATTGTTTTGGAAGATTGTTATGGCTTTTTCCATGTTTATCTACGGTAATTATTAACCCATCCTGAATAACTTGTTTTGTTTTTTTCCAAACTTTCTTTACATCTCCTTCAAGATCTGTATACGGAATATTCCAAAACTGCGCTCCCATCAATTCTAAAACGTCATCCTTGTTAAATTTATAGACAACAAACAAGAAACGTGTTTCTCTAAGATAATTACCAAACGTAGAATCTTCCCATACTTCTTGAATAAGTTCTACAAACTTGAAATTTGGAAATGACATATTCTCTTTAATTCTATTGTTTTTTCCTATACGAATAGATTTCACTACAATATTGGCTTTTACGAATTCTTCTGCATGATTGCCCTTTATTCCTAACATACGATAAGCGATTATTGCTTCAAGATTTTTAGGTTTTTTTGATCCATTCACTTGAAAAAGTGCACATAACTTTTCTAATGTATATCCTCGATATTGATTAATTTGTTTTACAACATAATCTTCAAATGAATCAACTCTTTGATTTGTAATAATGGATTCATACGTTTCTTTCCCAGGAACAATATATGTATTCAATACATATGTCATGTATGACGTTTTAAATGTAAAAGCTCTAGGTTTGGCAAGTTCTTCGCTAAAAGGTTGTCCTCTTCTATCTTCAGAAGAGGCAGCTTTAGGCGCAGCACCTAAATATAAGGTGTCTCCTTCTGACAATTCATGGGCTTTTCCCGCTTTTATTTTGTCTACAATAACTTCAAAGTCATGACGAATGATATCAATGTCCTGTTTTGGAGGAGTAAATAAACTTGCATATCCTATACGATAATCTAAATTAGACACCACTTCTTTTTGATATAGATAATAAATTAATAAAATTAGTTTAGATTTGCTCCAAAGATGACTCGTTTCAAAATTTTCATTTACAACAGAAAAATAATCAATCATAGATAAAACTAATCTTTCTTTCGCTGATAAACTACCGTTTTGATTTTTTTTATAAGGTGTTACTTTTAATTCGACTCCTGCTTCATAGAAATCAGCTCTAGATTCACTGTTACAAGCATAATTAAAAAATTTTTCTTCTATAATTTGACCTAAACCACCTTTATTTCTGTGATTTAATGAGATAGATGTTGCATTGTAAGTGGAAGGTTCATCCAATAATATACCTGAATTTCCTTCTTCATATTCCTGTACTACATCTCTAAATGTTTTTCCTATTAATTTTTTTGCATATGCTTCAATCGATGAAGGATTTTTTTTATCATAATTATTATTCATACATTTACACCCTTACTTTTATTATTATAGTAGCAAAATCTATGTAGATTTTATCATATACACAAACAATTTCAATGAATAGGAATAATTTACGTGGTTAGCCACCTTTTTTATTCCATCTTTCTGTTTTCATATTGACTATCACTTATTAAACAAGAAAAAGCGTTCAAATCTCTAACTTGTCCCAAAATACTGAAATGAATTTAAAACAGTTATAAAAAGGAACATTTACTATGTTAAACAAAAAACTCGTTATGACTCTACATAAATCAAACGAGCTATTGATGTTGGTACTTGTATTTCTTTCCCCTTTACAACAATGATATAGACATCTTCGTTGCGATTAATATCAATAATTTCTAAAGCATCTTGTAAATGTAAATCATGTTGATCCATAAAGTCTAGAATTTCTTCTTCATCACTGACTGCCATAATCGTAAGTTTTTCTTTAATCGACTTACTGTTTAATGCTGCATAAGTAATTTCATTGGCATTTTCATAAATAATAGCTCCATGTGGACACGTTTTAGGATGACTTAAAAAGGCATTTAAACGCTCTTTTAACAACGGTGTTGTCGCATGTTCCAACAGTTCTGCTTGCGCATGCACCTCTTGCCAAGAAAAGCCTAAATGCTTCACTAAAAAGAACTCCCATAAACGATGTTTTGATATTAAGTCTTTACTTAATGCTAGTCCTACCTTAGTCAAAAGGATTTCATTGTCTATGATCTCAATGAAACCCTCTTTTTTTAATTTTCTTAACATTTCACTTACAGAACTCGCTTTGATGTTGAAATGCTCAGAAATCATTTTATTCGTTACTTTACCATGTCTTAAGTAAAGCTCATGTATTAATTTAATGTAATCTTCTTGATTTTTTGTCATATCCACTACCCAATACTTCTTTTATACGCAAAAATCCTTGATCTGTCAATTGGTAGATAGAAAGTTCATCGTTGTTCTCTACATAATTATGTTGATATGCTTGATGTAAATAGGCTTGAAATTTCTTCGTTGTCCAATTTAAATGCGTATGAATTGTTTGATAACCCAATTCTTTTGTATTGTCTTGGTGCTTATACAAATGCATCAACAATAAGTTTAGATTCAATTCTTTTAAATGTTGATACTTACGATATTTATGAGCCAACAACCCTTGTGGATTAATGATTAACATAACAATCAACATCACCATTAAGACAAAAGCTAAGCTTCCTGATAAAGATACATTGTATGTAATCCCAATATGGAAACCCAACACACTACCAATCACACTAAATAACATTGTAAAAAACATCAAAGACTTCAACGTTTTAGTAATCATTAAAGCAATACACACCGGTGTAACAAAATAACAGATAACCAAAATTGCCCCAACACTATCAAAAGCAATTACAGTTGTCATAGCGGTAAGCACCATTAAACCATTAAAGATACCTTTACTCTTAATGCCTTGTAATTTAGCATAATCTTCATCAAAAATCGCTACTTTTAATGGACGATAGAAAATCATAATATAAATCACATTAACAAGAAACATCATTGCCAATAACACAAATGATTTTGGTAAATGAAACATACGAATAAACGGTGTAAATAAGGCATTCCCCATTAACACAATATCCACATCAATATGAGCATTCTTTAAAAACTTAGTAATGATAATAACCGCTATCGAAAAGAACAACGGAAAGACAACCGCTAAAGCTTGATCTTTGCTCACTAACTTTTTATTAGCCAGCAATTCGGTAAGCCATACCGTAAATAAACCAAAGATACTTGCCCCTGCAATTAATAAAACCGTATTAAACTCTCCGATTAACATAAAGGCTAAAACAATCCCCAATAAAATCGAATGACTTAACGCATCAATGGTCATCGATAAATTTCTCAAGACTAAAAATGGAGCTAAAATCCCTGTGGCTAATGAAGCCATCACTAATACCATTAAGACCTCACGCATGTTTTCTACCTCTCAATCCATATTTACCAAACACCATTGATAGTAAACACATAAAGGCTAAAACAACAATGATGGTTGGCCCTGTTGAAAGTCCACTATTTGTCGCACTTAAATATACTCCAATACATGTCGCTACACTAGAAGAAACACTGGCAATGATTAAGACATTTGATAATTTCTTACTATGTTGATTCGCTAATAAGCATGGTAATGTCAAAAACGAAGAAATTAAAATAGCACCAATCGTCTTTAATCCAATCGTAATAATTAACACCATCATAACCAATAATACAAGATTAATAAAACGTGTATTTACACCCGAAGTAAACGCATAATCTTGATCAAAAATAACCATCTTAATTTGTCGATAAAAGAGAATCAATAATAATAAAATTACAATAGACACTCCTAAAATAATATACACATCTTCTTTACGAATAAATGCCGCTAATCCAAATACATAATTCTTTAAACCGGCTGAAGTTACCTTCTTTAAGATTTCACTTCCTTGAATGTATGTCTTTAACATTAACCCCAAGCCAAAAAAGCCACTTAACACAATTGCCAAAGCAGCATCCATTGTAATTCTTTTATTTGTTGTAATTAAATTAATCGTAAAATACGCTAAAATACCACTAATAAAAACACCAATCAATAGGAAAAACGGATTACGACTCTGCGTCAAAATAAACGCCAAACACACTCCAGGATATGTCGCATGTCCAATCGCATCCCCAACTAAACTTTGTCCTTTATAAACACTAAAACAGCCAACAATACTTGATACAATCGCTAAAAGTAAAACACCCGCTAAAACAACAAGAAAATCATACGATAAAAGAATCTTCATTGATCTCAAACACCTTATTTATATTTTCTTTGGTAAAAACGTCGTTTAATGCTCCATGTATCGCGATGTATCGATTGATAAGAATCACATGATCAAAATACTTTTCAACCGTATTTAAATCATGATGCACACAAATAATTGTCTTTCCTTCTTTTTGTAACTGTTTTACTTTATCCATAATGATTTTTTCGCTGACTTTATCTACTCCGGCTAAAGGCTCATCCATAATTAGAACATCCGTATCTTGTACTAAGCAACGTGCAATAAAGACACGCTGTTTTTGTCCACCACTTAACTGCATAATATGACGATCCTTTAAATCCAATAGATTCATCTGTCTTAAGGCATCAATCGCCTTTTCTTTTTCTTCTTTACTAACCTTTTTAAAAGGTCCCAAATTTTGATAACGTCCCATTAACACAACTTCAAATACAGTAATTGGAAATTGCCAATTCACACTATTGTGTTGAGGAACATAAGCAATCTTACTCAACTGCTTACTTACAGGCAAGTCAAAGAGTGTTATACGACCCGATAGCGGCTTAATAAATCCTAAAATACTCTTTAGTAACGTGGATTTTCCTGCCCCATTTGGACCAATGATCGCTGTAATACTATTCTCTACTACATCGACATCAATATCCCATAAAACAGGCTTATCTCCATAGCTGACACTTAAGTCTTCTACATGTATAACACTCATAACTACCTCCTTGGTAACAATTATTTTAAGTTTGTCACCATTAAATCAATATTATGTTTAACCATATCTATATAGTTATCTCCAAATACACCCTTAGGTGCTAAAGAGTCACTATATAATTCTTGATGTTCTCCTGATACTACTTTAACCTCAAAGCCCTTCGCTTTGCAAGACTCTTTTAATTTTTCCATACGAGCTGGATCTGTTGTTGTTTCTGCAAAGATTGCTTTTACTTGGTTTTCAACGATGAAATCTGCTGTTTTTGTTAAGTCTTCAATTGATAATTCAGCATCTGTACTAACTCCTTGAGGAGCAGCTACTTGAATATCATATTGACGAGCAAAATAACCAAATGCATCGTGTGGAGTAATTAAAATACGTTGACTCTTTTCAATCGAACCAATTTGTTGAATACCGTATTCTTTTAATTCATCTAACTTTGTAGCATATGCATCTAAATTTGTTTTTAATACTTCATCTTGTGTAGGTAATACTGTCTTTAATGCTTCATATGCATTTGTTGTTGCTTGTTTGTATAATTCAATATCAAACCAGAAATGTGGGTCAACGATTTCATGACCATCTTCTTCCATAACTAAAAGGTTTGCTTTATCAAAATTAGCTGTTAAATCAACACCATTTTTCGCTTCTAAAAACTCCAAAATCTTACCTTCAAAATGTAAACCATGATAAAGGATTAAATCTGCACGATCAAGTTTATTGAAATCTTCAGGCTTAGCTTCATATGTATGTGGATCTTCATTAGCAGGAATAATTACTTCTACTTCTACTAAATCTTTCGCTAAAACATTTACAATATCTTCTAAGAAACTTGTTGTAACAACGACCACAGGCTTTTTATCTTGCGCTTGTGATTCACTTGCTGTTGAAGGAGCAGTTGTACTTTCACTCACCTTACTAGTACAACCAACTAAAAAAAGTGCTGCTAATAACGTAATAATAATTTTCTTCATATCTTTCTCCTGTTAGGTTAACCTTACTATATTGTTACACTTACCTAACTTTTTGTCAACAAAAAAGTAGTAGAACAACATTCTACTACTTATAAACTTATCTTTGATACTTTTTCTTTAAGACAAATGCCACCGCAACAAGAGAAACTAGACCCATAACAACGTATAACATAGTATTTGTTGTATCTCCAGTCTTAGGAATTGATGTGCTTTGTTTTACTACACACATCTTTTTAACATCATCCCATACTTTACCCTGTTGTTCACATTCTCCAAGTTTCTTTTCTACTTGTACCGATGCAGAAGGAGCATTTGGTTTTAAAGGAGCTGCTTTATATACCAATGCATACATAGATAAGTGTGTTGTTTTAAATGTAACACTTTGTTCATCCTGCGCTACAATTGGATACTTGCCATCTTCCACTTGTCCTAAATCATTAATATAATGCACAGAAGCTACATGACCACTACGATTCTTCTTAACCGTAACAGTAATATCGGTATCTACAACCTCAACCTTAACACCAGACTTCAATAATTCAATGTCATATACTTCAATGTCTGACGATAAGACCGTCTTAATATCACGCAATAAAGCATCATCCACTAAAACACTCTTAATTGTATATACATCACTTAAATTTGATGTATTTCCTTGAATTTGAAGAGGCTTCTTCTTCAATTGTTTCATCGCATCTTCTAAGTTTACTAACGCCAATAACACATCAAATTTCTTTGCATTTGTTGCTAAAGAGACTTCTTGTGCCTTAGCTATCTTAGCTTCCAGATTTGCATAAGAATCCTTGCTATACAATTCTTTCCACTCATCAAGACGACTTGCTTCTTCAACCTTCTTATCAAGGGCAGTTTTATCTACCGGATTACTTGGTGCTTCTTGATACGTTGTTAAACGAATTTCAGATGCAGAAGAAAATTGATTTTGAGCACGTTCCCCACTTGTTAATGTAGGTACTAATTTAACATCTACAACATTTTGAATTTCAGGAAGTGGTAACAATGTCCATCCCTTTTCTTTTAATGTAAATGGTCCATATTCCACATAATCCCCATCACCATCCGTTTTCACTAAAACCTTGGCTTTTAAAATACGTCCATTTCTACTTTGATCTACACGTTGTAAAACCCTTACTCCATTTACAAGTGTCGGTTCACTTAAGTGCATATTTACCCAATGCGTAGAAATGTCACTAGCTGTCCAGTTTGTATGCCATTTACTTGATGTATCATTATCAAAGGCAAATTTAATGACACCTTCCTTATAGGATTGTGCTACACTACTTTTTTCTTCATTACCGGCGGTTGCTGTAATTTTACTTAACGGAATATCGTTAGCAGGGTTGCTGTCAATATCCTGACGCTCTGTTTCCATTCTTAATAATAACGCCACTAATGTGTTATATGCTTTTTTATATGCTTCCGGATTTTTTACATCTTTTTCCAATAATAAACGTGCATAATCACGAGCATCTTCAAATTTTTTATACAACGCACGATCGTACAACGAAGGATCTTGATTCATTACTTCCGGTGAAGCTAATAACTCTCTTAGTTTTTGTTCATCAACAACTTCATCCATACGTTCAATTACAACGTTATCAATAACTAAATCTTTATAACCACTAAAATTAATGCGATTTCCATCATAACGTGGATTTAACCCACGAATATTTTCTCTTACATTTGTAGAATAAATACCAAACCATGTTTGACCGGTTTCATCCCCAATAATTTCAACTTCAAATTTGCCATCTTGATCTTTTCCCATATGCGTTTGTAATGGATAAATCTTTTTGGCTTGACTGAATTCACCGCTACCTACTATTACAGCATATGTATTATCACTACCTGCTTGATAATCAAAAGTTACACGATATTTTTCGCCTACTTCAAAGCGGAATGTTTGAGGAATTGTTTGGAACGCTAATCGTGAACGTCCTGTTAATCCATTTACTTTTACAGACCAATTACCATCTAATACATCATCCATCTCTTTTACATCCCAACCGGCTTGTGTGTATGGAGCATGTAATTCCGATAAGTGGATACGATTGTCTTCAACATTTTCGATTGAACCTATTACAAACGGATAAATTCCCTGTACATTATGCTCAAAGTCTTGTGTAAATTTCACAATTTCCCCTTGTTCATTGTACTCAATATTCTTAGCTTCATTTTCAACAATACGAATATCATCAAAATATGTATCACCATCCCCGGCTGCACGACTCAATTGCAATGTCGCTTTCCCGCTTGCATCTGTTGTAAAGTAAACATACATATTTTGGAAATAACTTGTACCATCAACCGTTGCACTATTTGTACTATGAGTATAAGCCTTAACATAGTTTTTCGCAATAGAACGTGTTGTGTAATTAGAATTTACTTCTTTCCCATCTACAAAAACACTTAACTTAGCCACTTGATCACTACGATTATCTACACCAATCAATACGGCATATTGTGTATTTGGCTTTAAGTCCGTTAATTCTTGCATCAATGTTGCTTCTCCGCTTAATTTCAACATCGGATTACTATGTTGACTTTTCGCAATCGAAGCGTGTTGTGGGTTGGTAATCTTCCAATGATCTAAATTGCCACTATTAAATCCGGCATCTACAATATGCATACCTTCACTCCAACGGAATTCCAGTTGCCCTTGTTCTTCTTTATAAAGTACATAAGGAACCTCAGATTCTGCATCCAAGATGACTAAACCATTGTTTACTACAACATCTTTGACAAATTCTTTACCAAGTGAAGTTAATTTATAAAGTTTTACTTTGCTTACCGATTTCCAGCTTTCCGGAAGTTCCCATTGAGATTCGCCACCTCGTGTATTCCAGTGATATAATTTTTCATTTCTATCTTCAACCAATTGACCATCTACGCGATCCCAATTCCAAGGAATTAAGTATTTTTCAGTTCCCAATTCCTCTTTATTTTGAATTTGTTGGTTGTTACGTGCTCCTGAAGAAGGAGCTCCTTCCGCAATCACTTTACCATTTAAAATCATTGTTCTGTGACGATAATCTTCACTTGTTGGATCATCACTCTTACGAATCAACTCTAAAGTATTTCCATAATCATCTTTTAAAACCACACGCATTTCCGGTGTCCATGCATAAGGAATCATGTCATATCGATTTGCACTATTATTCCAGATACGTAAATAACTTTGGAATGTTTGCCCTTCTTGCCACTCTACCACTTTAAAGTGTTGTATAAATTTTGTTGTTACATTATGAGTATAAAGATTTGTAATATAGCTATCGTAATCGTTACGTCCTTGCCAACCTTCAAAATCTTTCATATTATATCCACCCAATAACGGTGCCATCGCCGCACCACCATAAGCCGGATAATCTCCTACCCATGAATCCTTTTGATGGTTACGTAAGAAACGCATAACAGTGCTATTTTCCCCTTTTAAGGCATAACCACCATATGTTAAATCGGTAGCCCAGTGTTGGAATGTAGAATCATATTCATTGGCAGATCCCCATTCCGTTGTCATGCGCCAACCGTTGTCATTTATTTCTTTTGATAGTTTACGTGTTTGCCAAGAGTCATCGCTACCACCTGTTTGATTCCCCCAAATATCCACATAAACAAAATCCATGTTATCGCCTACTTTTTCCTTTAAGGCATCAAAACGTTCCTTACGATTTCCGGTAGCAAGATCATATACACTATCCAACCCTACCCCTTGATCAATCCAGTTCCAACCATAACGAAGATTCCCACGAGCATCTCTACGTACAGAATCATCTGTAAAGGCTTGTGCTTCCGGATACATTTCACCCGCATTAACATGGATACCAAAACGAGCTCCTAATGATTTTCCATTTTCCATCAAGAAATTCATATCCTTGGCACCACCAATACGCATACCGATATTGGCATAATCAGGGTGACCGGAATCATGACCTTCACTACCATATCCTTTTAATAAGACAGATTGACCTAACCCATCTGTATGTAAAGCTACACGTTTTACATTATCTAGAGTTACTAAGAATGGATTTTGTGCTTGTCCTCCAAAGTTCATTGCAATACGCCATGCCACCAATTCGGGAACCTCTTCACTTTTATAAGGATTATTCATAATCTTTCTAAAAGCAATAGCTCCATCTTGCCAGTTAATTACGGGATCATCATTGCGATTACCGGTAATAATTATTTTTGTTTTCGGCATTTCTGTTTCGGGAATTACAAAACGACGATTGTGAGAATCCGTTACCACACGATGATAATACCACTTTGCACTTGATAGCCCCAAAGTAGTATACTCTGCTTTTTTCGTCGTATTTGCAACAACTCGAGTATTATGGCTTCCACCACTTACTCCTGCATACTTCGCACGACCTTCATGTTCGGAATTACTCCATAAACTTGCACTTAATTCATGATTGGAAATAAAGGCATACATATAATCAAGTTGATTCAACGATGAGTCAAGTTCAAGCTCATAATATTCATCCCCACTTGTAATGGTTTTTGATGACATCGTTGCCCCTTTTAAATTCGCTTGTTGTTGATTGCTACGAATCGAAATTAAATAATGATTAGGAATTTCAATGGTTTGTATCGGATAACCGTCTACACCATTATCCAAATGATTTACAATATCTACAATTTCAAATGACAAAACATCTTTATCTACAGCCAATTGTGCTTTAATCGTTGCATCAACATGAGTTCCTGCAACCTTCATAGTATAAAGAGCAGTATTTTCTTTTAAATCTAATGTAACATCTTGCGGTTGCAATGTAATATCTTGATCATTGATACGAATGACACGTATCACATCTTCTTGCCCATAGAAGACCTTATCTTTTAAGTCGCCTTCTTTTAACTCATATTTGATAACCCTTGGGAAATCATTGGCAATTTCAACATCCATAAAAGAACTATGAAGTTTACTTGTCTGTGACACAGCTTCTTTCTGCAACACAACCACTTCATTCAATATTAGATCTTCATCAAGTACATGAAAACTCTTTGTTAAAGGTACATAACCATCTTTTCGAAACGTTACTTCATGTTCACGGTTAGCCGGTAAACTTAAACTGAACTCTCCTTGATTACTTGTTGTCACCTTAGTAGATTGCACTGAAACCTCAACAAGCTCTAAAGGCTCTTGCTGTTCATTTACAACCTTACCACTTAACATATGTGTTTCTTCAGCTACAGCTTCTTCTTTTAAATATACATCCGTAACCTCAGAACCCCATGAACCTGCCTTCATAGCAATTTGATTTGTTAATTCTGCAATTTCTGAGAAATCTTCATTCTCAAACACCACTTCATCATCCAACTTTAAAGTAGCTTGTTTTTCAGCATTCCAAGAAATTGTAATTTTTACCTCTGTATTTGCAACAGGTTTCTCTTTACGATCTTGTGTATAGTACGGATTTCCCGGTGCTCCATACTTTTGCCAATACCATCCTGCAGCATCGTAACCAAAAAAAATCCCACTTCCGGGATTTTTATACCCTAAATAAAATCCAAAGCGATTTCCATTCTCTTGTAATGTTTTAAAAATAACCTCGAATGATCCGGGCTCATTAAAATTAAATTCTTTATTTGACACAAAAACTGCCGGATACTCACTTGCATTACTTTCGCTATTTCCATTTCTTGAAGAAGATTTAAAATGAATCCATGAATCCTGTTTTTCTAATATTTCTTCTCCTTTTTGTGTTATAGCATCTATCATCCAACTCCCTATCGCTATCGGTTGATTTTCCACTGTTGCCTCAGAAGAATCTTCTTCAATAGGTAAACTATCTTCAGGATTGACTGTTGTTTCGGTATTCGCAATTTCTTCATTAGTTGTTTCTACTTCCACTACAGTAGTTTCTTCCTTGTTTATTTCTACTGTTGTTTCTTCGTCCGTTGTGTTTTCGGCGTGCGTATTATTTCCTTCTTCAGCATACGCAACATAGCCATAATGATGCACTATGCTCAATGTTAAAAATGCCGACAACATCAAAGAAACTACTTTTTTTATTGTCTTTTTCATCTACTTTCCCTTTCTTTTAAACCGCTTACATTTTGTTCGATTCATTTCATTTTTATTTTTTTATTATTATCACTCCTTGCATACTTTCAAGCACTACTATTGTATACCAAATAAACTAATAAAATTAGTAAAAAAGTGTTTTTTATTTTAGAGATATTGCTATTGTTTTAAAAATTTATTTTAAAATAAAACTATACTTTAAAATCATTAAATTAGAATCGAATCCCTCATAATGACCAAGCAACCACATATATTTTTTTGATTTGTTGTGTTTTTTACTATTTTTTGTTCTACAATGGAAGTAACAACATGTTTCATACAATTTACAATGATAATAAAAAGAAAGGGGTTTTTATGTCCTACAAAGAAATTAAAAACAAGTATCTTAACAACGACACTCAAGATTTACCCAATCTCTACAATCAAGCAACCATGGAAGATATTGATGACTATAGCGAAGATACTTTGCTACATCTAGCAGCTAGCTATGGAGATGCTAGAGCCATTCAACAATTAATTGAAAAAGGCTTTGATGTGAATGCTACAAACTACCAACAAGAACGTCCACTACACACGTTACTAAATCATGCCGATGATTTATCAAAAGAAGCGCTTATGGATTGCTTGAATCAATTGCTTGACCATAAAGCTAGTATTTTACGTAAGAATCGAGAAGGAAAAACACCAGCTCATATTGCTGCAGAACATTTACAAGCCGACGTACTACAAGCATTTATCGATCGTGGGTTAAAACTAAATCTTACCGATGGTTATGAAAACAATTTACTTTGTAGTATTAGCTACAACTATCGTGAAGATCAAAAGGATTTAGATTTGCTTAAAGTGGTTGCTTCTTTAATGGAAGCTGGACTTGACCCAAAAGAATATAATAGGTTAAGTAAAAATGCCATTGATATCGCAAATGATCGACAAAGTCATTCTTTGTTAGCTGTCTATAATGGTACTTTTAACTTTGATCAACCGGAAGATAAAACAAGCATATACGCTGGTATGTCTTTGCATAACGCCATTATCAATAAAGACTATAAAGCATTGGAAGAAATTTTAAATGCTGGTGCCAATGTCAATGAAATTTCACAAGAACCGGATGCTAGTAATAAATTAACACCGTTACAAACTGCTGTTTATTATATCGATTTAAAAGCGGTTGAACTATTACTGAAACATCAGGCGGATTGTAACTATAAAAATGAAGAAGGACAAAATTGTCTAGCTGTTTGGCCACGTCACAACGGAGATTTACACGTTCACTTTGATAACATGAAAGATGTTATAAAAATCTTACAGCTTTTGTATCAATCCGGTTTAAATATTGATGATACCATTGATGAGTTAGGAAACACCGCTTTAATTTCTGCATGTAAATACATCAATCGAGCAACCGGCTACAATGGTACAACAATACCAAATCTTTTAATTCAATTCTTAATAAGCAAACATTGTGATGTTAACAAAACAAATCTGGAAGGTACAAGTGCTTTGATGCATCTTTGTCAATTTGGCTCATTTTCTCACCAAGAACAAATATTAGAACTTTTAGAAAACGATGCTAACGTTTCTTTAGTTGATACATTTGGAAATACAGCTCTTATTTATGCATGTAAAAATAAAGATGCAAAAGCTGCTCGAGAATTTGCATCCTTACTATTTGATTTTGATGATCCAAAATTAGAACATCGAAATAACGAAGGACAAAGTGCTTTAGAGATCGCCGTTGCTAACAACAATGAAGCATTAGTAAACTTACTAATTATGAAAGGATAAGATATGGATAATAATTCAATTTTCTTAAACGCATGTAAAAACGGACAGAAAGGTGTTGTACTTGCCTTTATAAAAAAAGGCGGTATCGACTTTAACAAAAAAGACCCTCAAGGTAATACGGCATTGCATTATGCTTGCTTAAAAGGGTTTAAAGACATTGCTGTCACTTTAATTCAATGTGGCAGTGATGTTACTTCGACAAACAACGTCAGCATTACCCCTTTACACTATAGTGCAACTAACGGAAATAAAGATATTTTAGCTTTGCTTTTAGAAAAAGGAGCAGATATCAATGCATTAGATGTGGACGGATGCACACCCCTAATGTATGCCATTGATGCTAAAAAGACGGAAAGTGCACGTTTCTTAATCAACCAAAACGCTGATCTTACTATTCAAGATAACAAAGGACATAAAGCCCTTGATTATGCCTCTGCAAATGGCTTGCGTGATTTATTAGATCTTTTACCTCACTCCAATGATAAAAGCACCCATGGAAACACCTTATTGCATCAGGCATGCTACAACGAACAAAGTGAAGTTTTAAAGAACCTAGTACAAAAAGAAGATATAGATAAAAATGCTTTAAATGATGAAGGTTATTCCCCTTTAAACATCGCATGCTTAAAGAACAATCTCTTGATGACAACCATTCTATTAGAAGCAAAAGCAGATCCTAATTTAAAAACCCTTCACGGAAATAGCACCTTACACTTTGCTTGCTTCTACGGAAATCCATACATCGTAAAAGCGCTATTAGAACATCAAGCGGATATCAACAGTCAAAACGAAAACGGAGAAACTCCATTGATTCTTGCAGCAAGCAAAGGATACAATGACATTGTAAGAATGTTGTTAGAAAACAATGCCAATGCAACTCTAGTTGATAACTATCAACAAAATGCCTTATATTATGCTTCTGAAAATGGCTTTACTGAAATTGTAGAACTTTTAATTCCTTATTCGTTATAGAAACAAAAAAAGAGCTGCTATGAAAAGCAGTTCTTTTCTATTTTTATTCTTTTCTCTATACTCCAAATACACAGAATCGAATTACATCCACCAAAGCGTGTGAACCTATAGCCGATAACACATTAATACTACCTAAAAGACCACCCACGATAACAATCAATAATAACGCAATTGCAAAAGAATGTTCCTTTCTTTTATAAAACGATATCCTTTTAGCACTATGTTTAAAGACGGTCATAGAAGCGATCAATGGTAGTATAGTAAAACAACCCACCATTACATTGGATAACATACAAAGACTTCCTAATACAACTCCAATAAAGATATGTTGTTTATCTATTGTTCTATAAATCCACAACAACACTATCGTTATTGCATTTAAGACGATAACCCAAGTAAATACTTGATACATCAACATAGATATAGTCCACAGTGCCATAAAAAAAATAACATACTTAAGCGATAGGTATTCTTCTTTGCCATTTGCATGATACTTCCTTTCAAATTTATTTTTTGTAAAATAAACTTGTATGGTATTATCGATGATAATACCCAACTTTCTCTTCTTTTATTTTATCACTTATAAACAACAAATAAAAGACTACTATTATTTACAAATATCCCTTATAGTAAAGGTGAACAAAGGAGTGGTATCAATGAAATTTAACATCTCTAAAATTAAGAATGGAGACAGAGTAGCTTAAGATAATAACTTGTTATCTTATATTAATGGTGCATTTGATATTCTGTATTCCAATACAAGTGATTTTCGATAATTTGACAATACCTATTGAGCAAATACAGGATATTAGTATAATAAGAATTTAATTGATTTGTTAATCATTAGATAAATATCCTCTTATTAAACAAGGGAAGCCTAAAGCTTCCCTTTCATTATTCCTCTTTGCTAAGACGATTATAGATAATACTAATGATAAAGCACAAGATTCCACCAATTGTAAACGCCACAACACGCGTAATAGAGTTTTCACCTTGAAGATCTACAAAGATAAACTTTACAACCATCAACATCGTAAGCCCTAAACCATATTGTCGAATAATCTTAATACCAAGTTTAAAGCCAACATAGATAGTACCTATCGCTAATAGTAAACCAACCACACTATAAGATACTGAATCAAACGGCAACCTCCAGAAAGCATGTATCATTGTCCACACAAAGATAAAATACTTCGTAACAAACCAAATACCAATGTGATTTGGCATTTCTTGATAATCCTTGATTAACACATAACTTTTAAACACCAAAACACTAAAAGTAGTAATTGTAATAATGAAACGAATGATTCCATCTTCCACCAACACCATTTCTTTTAAACCAAAGACATACAACAAGATAGAAAACAAATACACTCCAAAGTGTGGATGAAAACGTAGGACATCTTTTTCTTTTGGCTCTAAATAACCTATACAATACACCACAATTAACGTAATAACACTTAATACATACGCAATTAAATTTTGCATATCATACAGATATACATTCCAACCTGCCAACACACTAAGATCATAAGATACTTTAAAATAACTTACAAACAACATCGCCAACGCAATATTTTTATAAAGAAGGGATTGTACTTGTTCTTGATAAAAGATATAAAACAACAATGCCATATTTACAATTGTAAATATCATCGTCAACATAGAGGTTTGCTGTAACCCAACGATGAAATCCAACAGAATAAACACCATCGTATACGGACCCAAACCACCTTTTGCCCAAAAGTGTTTGCGTACAATCACATACAACAAGATCGCCACTGCACCCATTGCACCTTCAGAAAATACTAAGCTATTGATTTCTACCATTAAAAAATATAACGGAAATACATACACTTTGGTTAATGAAGATTCAATATTTGGATATACTTTTTGATTTATGATACATTGTACAAAAATCAAGATGAAGCCAATCATCGCTACCTGTAAAGAACTTAAACCCAAAACATCAGGACCTCTAAGTGTATCAGTGACTGTAAATAATAAACAATAGATAGATATAACTGTAAGTACAAGATAACTTTTATGAAGATTCTCTTTGTTTGCTAAATAATACATCCAATTTACAATCAACAATAATATAACTGTAACAATGACTTGTGCCCATGCATAATCCAAGGATGCAACATCATGCATCCATTTAAAAAGTAAAGCAAAGTTAAAGAACACAAACGCAATACTAATAGCGTTACGCACTTTATCAAGCGTATTACTTACATACAACAACATAATAGATACAAGACTTGTATAACCAATAATAAATAACATATCTTGTAAATTAGAAACATATGTAATCTCAAATGCTAAATTAATAAAACTACCAATAGAAGCTACTACAATTGTAAAATATAACTTGGTATAACGATGCGAATATAAAATCAATAGGGTCCATGCTACACAAAGTAATGCTGAAACCTCATGACTAACCAAGGAAAACACTAAATTCGCTGATACAATGGCAATATATACCAAGCCAATCCCTGTTCCAAACACAATGGAACTGACATTGCTTGGTTTTTTTAGGGTCATGGTAAAGCCAACACCACTTAACAGTAAACCGATAAGACTTACAACCCCTAACTTAATTTGTGAACTGATATCATTCCAAACCATTGCCACAAATGAAATTGCCGCAATAAAAATTAAAAGTGATGCCAAAGCCCCAATGAAATACTTACCAATCAGTGATTCTTTATCTTTCAATTTCCCAATCCAATCCGGCATTTCTTTTTCAAACAATGGACGTAAACGTAAGTCTCCATCCCCTTCCACCTTTTCTTTACGATCAACAGATACAGGATTCGTTTTTTTCTTGAAGAAATAATCTTGATTCTCCAAATACGTTACCCCTCGTTTTAACTCCTTTGGTGGTTGATGCATACTTTGAAGTTTTTCTTCCAATTCTTGTACACGAAGCTCTAATTGATCGATACGCTGTTTTAACTGCTCCATCTTGTTCTCCCTTTATCTAATCAAACTATGTTATATAGATTTCCCTAATTTTCATATTGTCCATTATATCACATTCATTTTTGTTGTGTTAGCATAATGATTAAAAGAAGCTTTACGCTTCTTTTAGTGTTTTACAATACCATAATAAACCTTTGATGTAATGATATAAACAATCGTATAAATAATCGCAAACACAATAACGGTTGCCATAACACACAAGACAAATAATACTTTATCAACCAAACCGAACAACATTAATAATTTAGAAGTCATTGGAAAAGCAAAGGCAACATGAACCATCGCAAGAAGTAACGGTAAGAAAAACATAATCAAGACTTGTTTATTAATCGAATGCTTAATTGTTTGATGATCCATACCAACTTGCTGCATGATTTCAAAACGCTTTTGATCTTCAAAGCCTTCTTGAATTTGTTTATAGTAGATAATTAACACGGTAGCCATCATAAAGATCGTACCAAGTGAAATCCCTAAGAAGAACAATCCACCATATAAACTATTAAATTCATCACGCGAATTTTCAATTCCATCGGCATACATATCCAATTCTTTTTCATCAAATGCAGCATTCAAGCTATTTACTACGGCTATCTTTTCTTCTTTACTACCCTCGATGTTAAATTGATAATGAAATTCTGCCTTCGTTGATACATGAGAGTCTTCTACATTTTTTGGTTGTTTGACTAAACTTGCAAAACTATAAACATCCTTTACCACAACACCAACCGTTGAACCTAAAATAACTTCTAAATCTCCCTTTTTACCAAATGATTGAATTTCCTGTTTAATAGAAAATGGTTTTCCCATAATAATGAGTTCCGATTGGTTAAATAAGTTATCTTTATCAAAAATTAACAATTCATTATCTTCCAATTCATACGTTGTTTGATGAAGTGCATTGTAATAATCCAATGGTATTACGCCACCAAAGACATTATTTTCAAACCCCGTATACTCATCAATTAACTGATTCCCATCTTGTCTTAAATAAAAACTTGTTTTAACAACTTCATCAATTTCTAAGGTTTCTACCCCAACTTCCTCCAATACGAAATGCAATGACTCTTTACTTTTTAGCATCTCTTGTTCATCTTGTACCATTGAAACCACCACAACATCAAATGGATAACGACTCTTTAACACCGAATCTACACCAACATATAAACTAATCGTTGTTGATAATACAACAAGAACCATCGTTGATAAAATACAGATGTTTGATAAACCAACCGCATTTTGTTTCATACGATACATCAAAGAAGAAATGGATGTAAAGTTTTCAATGCGATAATAAAAGTTTTTATTCTTCTTTAATAACTTTAAGATAAAAATGGACACTGCAATAAATAATGCATAGGTACCAAAGATAACCAATATCACTGCAATAAAGAACGTTGTAAAAGCTTGTAAAGGCGATTGAATGGTTAAAGCTAAATAATACCCACTTGCTAATGAGAGCAATCCAAAGATAAAATACACCCAACGAACTTTAGGTTCCTTCTCTCCAACACTAGAGCCCTTTAATAAATCAATCGGCTTGCTGCGATACACTTTAATCACAGTATATAGATAAGTCAAAAAGAAAATAAAACCAAACAATACCACTGTAAAGAAAATCCCATGCATAGAAATTTCAAAGCGAAATCCGGCAATATTCCCAATGATTTTCGCAAGTAAAAGCTTCATAAACTTACTTAGTAAAAAGCCTGTAACCAAACCACCTACTAAAGATACAAACAAAGAAATAATGGCTTCAAAAAACATAATGATACTAATATGTTTCTTTTCTAACCCTAAAATATTATATAAACCAAATTCTTTAATACGACGCTTCACCAAGAAACTATTGGTATAGAAAATAAAGACTAACGCAAAGATACTGACAATCACAATCCCTAGTGATAACACCAGCCCTAAATGTGTACCACCACGAATAGACTTTAAAGCCGGATCAAAGGCAATCGCACATAAATCATAAAACATCGCTACCATACCAATGGTTGCTAAAAGAAATGGAAGATAGGTTTTAGTGTTATTTTTAATGTTATCAATCGCTAATTTTGGAAAGAATGCTTTACTCATATACTTCACCCTTTAACATATTTGTAAGTGTTAATGAAATGGTTTCAAACATCTCTTCATCACTATGATTCCCACGATACAATTGATGAAACACTTCACCATCTTTAATAAACAAAACACGAGAAGCGGTTGAAGCTGCCTTAACACTATGTGTCACCATAAGAATAGTTTGCCCTTCTTGATTAATCGTTTTAAATAAATCCAATAGTTGATCAGCACTACGAGAATCCAATGCTCCAGTTGGTTCATCTGCCAAAATCAAACGAGGATGACTAATCAAAGCACGAGCAATCGCCACTCTTTGTTTTTGTCCACCACTTACTTCATAAGGATATTTTTCTAATAAATCACGAATCTTTAACTTGTCAGCAATGCCTTTTAAACGCTCTTCCATTTCACGATGTTTCTTACCGCTTAACACCAAAGGCAAAAAAATATTATCCTTTAAATTAAACGTATCCAATAAATTAAAATCCTGAAACACAAACCCTAGATTTTCTCTACGAAACGCTGAAATATCTTTCTCCTTAATCTTAACGATGTTATTCCCTTGTAAAAGTACCGAACCACTTGTAGGCTTATCCAAAGAAGCCAAGATATTTAGTAAGGTTGTTTTTCCACTACCACTTTCTCCCATAATCGCAACATACTCCCCTTCTTCCACTGAAAAGGTTACATTCGATAATGCTGTTACATTATTTAAACCAAAACGTGTTGTATATACTTTTTTAAGATTGTTTACTTCTAAAATTGTCATAATTATTCCTTCTTTCTATACTTCTATCTTACAAATAAAAAATAACGTAAACCATAACTTTAGCTTACATTATCTTTTGAATCCTTACATTTATGTAACCTTAGAAACGAATCTTAAATACACTACCTTCTTTTAACTTTGAAGTAACGACAATTTCATGATTAAGCTTGGATAAGATCTTCTTAACTAAATACAAACCAATCCCCGTCGATTTTTTATGATTACGCCCATTATAACCTGTATATCCTTTTTCAAAGATACGCTGTAAATCCTCTTCAATGATGCCTATTCCACTATCTTCAATGATTAAACCATCTTCATAATAAATCTTAATGTGACCTTCTTTGGTATATTTTAAAGCATTGCTGATGAGCTGTTCTAAGACAAAAGATAGCCACTTGGCATCACTAATTACCACTTGATGAGTTTCTTTAAACTCAAAAGCCAAACCACTTTGAATAAACGCATCCGCATACTTCTTTAAGACAGCCTTTACTATTGAATCTAATTCATATTCTTTAATCAATAAATCACTATTCATAAAATCCACACGTAAATACTGTAACGCCATATCTACATATTGTTCTACTTTAAAGATCTGTTGATTCATTTGACTATCTTTACTAAGCAAACGCAATGCTTGCAAAGGAATCTTAACTTGATGTACCCACAAGGTATAGTAATCTAATACATCTTGATATTTTAAATCATACTCTGACTTTAAATCACAATTTCTATGATATAAATTTTCAATTACAGAATGATAATAAGCATCGTATAACCCCTTTGTTTTAGGCAAACGATCTAAAGCATATACATCCTGCTGCATATAGTAAGAAAAAATCGCTACTTTCTTTTTAAATGCCAGAAAGGATACGAAAAACTCCACCAACACAAATACACTGCACAAGACAACAACATAACCAGCACTCTTTAAAGAATCATTGTATAGATAACTTACCAAAAGAAACAATAATACAAACGAAAGATAAAACAGTAAAAAGGATAGACGTAATCTTACATACGTTTTTAATAATTTCATGCGATGTAATACCCAATTCCTTTTTTCGTCTTAATAAACTCCTTGAGTCCAATATCCTCTAACTTCTTCTTTAAACGTGTTACATTCACAGTTAATGTATTATCATCAATAAATTCATCGGTTTGCCAACAAGCCTTCATAATACTATCTCTTGAAACAATCTCTTTGGCATGTTCTAACAGTAACATCATAATCTTATATTCATTTTTAGTCAGCTCTACTTTTTGTTGTTGATAGGACAAAGAAGCATCATTGACATTTAAAACCACACCTTCATACTCCAACAAAGACACTTCATTCTTCAAGCTATAACAACGACGTATCATCGCATTCACCTTAGCAATTAACACATTGAAATCAAAAGGCTTAGGTAAAAAATCATCCCCACCCATATTCATTGCCATTACAATATTCATATTATCACTCGCACTGGAAATAAAGATAATTGGGACATTAGATACCTTACGTATTTCATTGCACCAATGATAGCCATTAAAAAAGGGTAAATGAATATCCAACAACACAAGATCCGGATGAAAAGCCAAAAACTCTTTTGTAACTTCTGTAAAATCACAAATTCCGATTGCTTGATAATTCCAACTGTTTAAATGCTCCTGAATTAACTTAGAAATTAAAGCATCATCTTCTACGACTAATATCTTATACATAACAATAAAAAAGTAGGATAACTCCTACTAATTCACTCCTTGTCGAACAGAAAGTAACTTCTCATTAATTTCTTTTTCAATACGACGTAATTCCACTTGGGCATTTGCACGTCTTGTACGTCCTTCACTTTGAATACGAGCAACTTCATCAAGAGTCTCAATTAATTTTTGGTTTGTATTTGTTAATGTTTCAATATCAACAATACCACGTTCACTTTCTTTTGCCGTTTCAATTGTCGCAGTCTTTAACATTTCAGCATTCTTCTTCAATAAACTATTTGTCATATTTGTAACTTCACGCTGTGCTTGCATCGCTTGTTTTGAATGCGTTAAACCTAATGCAATTAACATTTGAGACTTCCATAATGGAATGGTATTCACTAATGTTGATTGAATCTTCTCCGCAATTAATGTGTCATTGTTTTGAACCAAACGAATTTGTGGAGCCATTTGAATGGAAATAATACGAGTTAACTCTAAATCATGCAGTTTCTTTTCAAAACGATCAATCGCATTTGCTAAATCGTTGGCAGCCTGTGCATCCTCTGGCAAACCACTCTCTTGCGCCTTTTGACGTAACTTCGGTAAATCGTTTGCCTTAATTTCTTCAAGACGCTTATTACCTGCTAAGATATACATCGTTAATTCTTTAAAATTCACTAAGTTTTTATCATATAAACCATCCAATAACGCAATATCCTTTAATAACACTACTTGATGATCTTCTAAAATCTTACTAATCTTATTAACATTTACTTCTGCTTTATCATATTTTGTTTTTAAATTGCTTAACTTAACACCCTGTTTCTTAAAGAAACCAAAAATTCCTTTTTCTTCTTCATCTACTTTAAAACCCTTTAACTCACCAATTAAGTTGGTCATCATATCTCCAACTTCATCCAAGTCTTTTGTACGAACTTTCCCTAAAGCTGTTTCTGAAAATTTTGCAATCTTAGCCTGTGCACTTGCACCATATTGTAAAATGGTATCACTTGATGTAATATCAATTTTTTCGGCAAAATCCGCTACCATTTTACGTTCTTCATCCGTTAAAGCTGAATCATCAAACTTAATCATATTTTCTTCTGTTAATGGAACAGGCTTTACTTCTTCTAGCTTCACTTCTTGTTCTTGCACTTCTTCTGCTTCATTATTATTTTCTAACGTTAAAACAATTTTATTCTCGTTTTCCATTACAATCACCTCTAGTATATTCTATCATTATTAATCTAAGAGATAAACAGTATTTATCCAAATTCTATTTATAAAAAATTAATCATCCAATTTCCATAAAGTTTAGTATAATGAATAGGTATGTTTAAGGAGGATTCTATGTTAAGTCCACAAGAAATCATGAATAAAACCATTGAAATCGGACATCAAAAAGTATTAAAACCATTCCATAGCAAATTAATTCTAGGCTTTATAGGAGGAGCAATGATTTCCCTTGGCTATCTTGCTTATATACGAGTGATTGCTTCGATCGCACATGAGTGGGGATCATTTGCCAGTTTCATTGGCGCATGTGTATTTCCCGTTGGTTTAATTGTCATCTTACTAGCTGGAGGAGAACTTGCCACAGGGAATATGATGGCAGTAGCAAGTGCCGTTTTTGGCAAAAAAATCAGCATGATGGATTATGTTAAAAACCTTGCGGTTATTACCTTTGCAAACTTCTTAGGAGCCCTGTTTGTCGCTTACTTTTTCGGACACCTCGTTGGTTTAACCGCAAGTGGTAGTTACCTGGAAGAAACGATACTTGTCGCAACCGCTAAAACAAACGCAACCTTTTTACAAGCTTTTCTATCAGGTATTGGCTGTAACTGGTTTGTAGGCATTGCATTATGGCTCTGTTATGGTGCCAAAGATGGAGCTGGTAAAATCTTAGCCATTTGGTTTCCGGTAATGACTTTTGTAGCCATTGGTTTTCAACACAGTGTTGCAAATATCTTTGTCATTACTGCAGCTATTTTTGAACAAGCATCTACATGGCTTGCCTTTATCCAAAACTTCATTCCCGTCTTTTTAGGTAATGTAGTAGGTGGCGCTATCTTTGTAGCTGGATTTTATTTCTATAGTTTTCATCATAAATAAAAGTGAGGAAGTTCCTCACTTTTTTAAATACATGATTTTTAAATTACTTCCTTATGCTTGATTTAACATCTTTCGATATAATGCAGAAGTCTCTTTTAACTCTTCATTTGTACCAATCGCTTCTACTTTACCATCCTTTAATACCACAATCTTATGAGCACCTTGAATGGTTCTCATACGATGAGCAATCACAATAACCGTTTTATCTTTAATTAACTCTGACAAGGCTTCTTGAATTAAACTTTCATTTTCCACATCCAAAGAAGCAGTTGCTTCATCTAAAAGAATAATCGGTGCATCTTTTAAGATGGCTCTAGCAATGGAAATACGCTGGCGTTGTCCGCCCGATAAACGTTGACCATTTTCACCAATCATCGTATCAATACCCATTGGTAACTTATCAAAAAACTCATCACAACGAGCAATACGAGCTGCTTGTAAGACCTCCTTGTCACTTGCTCCCTTTTTACCAACACGAATATTCTCTTTAATGCTTGAATTAAACAAGATGACATCTTGAAATACAATCGAAAATGACTTTAATAATGTTTCCGGATCAATCGTACTAATATCCTGATTCCCTATCAAAATCTGTCCTTGTTGCACATCCCAAAATCGAGCAGCTAACTTTGTTAATGTTGTTTTACCACTACCGGAAGGACCAATCAAGGCGGTAATTTCACCCTGCTTAGCTGTAAAACTAACCCCATTAATTACAGAATACTCTTGATAACCAAAAACAACATCTTTAAATTCAATGTCATAATTATCAATTGTAACCTCTGTTTTCCCTTCTTGAATTGGCATTGTTTTAATCTCTTTAATACGCTTAACAACTTCTTCCATCATCATAATCATCGTTAACATACCCAATAAAC
This sequence comes from Erysipelotrichaceae bacterium, assembly GCA_030528645.1. Lineage (GTDB taxonomy): Bacteria > Bacillota_I > Bacilli_A > Erysipelotrichales > Erysipelotrichaceae > RQZE01. The sequence goes on from JAUMYM010000001.1 coordinate 167,353, forward strand.
CTTCAATTGGCGCATACACACTTGCCGTAATCATTAAGTATGCAATGTACATAATGACATCTATTTGACCTTGGAGTAATAAATGCGCCCCATAGATAGCGGTTAATACAATACCAAACTTCAAGATAATAGTGGAAATACCAATCCCTAAAGAAGTTGAAAACTCTGTTTTAATTTTAAGCTTAGATAAATGATTCACTTTATCATTAAATTCACTCACAAACACATCTTCTAAATTATAAGACTTAATCTCTTGAATCTGATCAATCTTTTCTTGTACATCATCATACACCTCACGAACAGATCCCATTGCTTCTTTAAAAATCCTTTTTTGTTTCTTTCTTGAAGTAACATACAATAAAAACGCAACTGGAATGACGCCTAAAATTGCAATTGCCATCTTCCAATTATGCACAAACAACATTATCGCAATCATACTCGTAGAGATCGTAGTAGCATAAAGTTGTGGTATGGAATGTGAAAAAATCGTTTCATATAACTCAATATCCGACATGATGGTTGCGGATAAATCCGATAAATCACGCTTTGCAAAATAAGACAAAGGTAACTTCTTTAATCGATTCGCAACATCTACCCTTGTACGCGCACTTTCATTGTAGACATTTTCATATAAATTAACATAGTCCCATCTAGCTACAAGAAACATCACCACAAACATTACAACAATCATGACAAAATAATACATCATCGGAAGATTTGGATACTTCGATAAACCAAAGGCTTGCCCTAACGATTGTGAGATGAATAAAAATCCAATTACAGCAGGAAAAATCTTAGTTAAGTTTACAATGGTATGCGAAAAAATAGACTTCGTTAAATGCTTAGCACCTATTTCCGACATGCCATATTTCTCTTTAAAATACTTATGCATATTGACCTCCCACACTCCATGTAGCCGCCTTTTGATATTCCTTCCAAAGCTCTTTATATACACCATTGAATGCCAACAACTCTTCATGACTTCCACACTCTACAATACGACCTGCATCCACCACCAAAATCTTATCTGCTTCTACAATCGTAGATAAGCGATGGGCAATCATTAATGTTGTTTTATCTTTCGCCAACTTTTTAAATGAAGCTTGAATTACTTTTTCATTTTCCGGATCTGCAAATGCGGTTGCTTCATCTAAAATAATAATATCCGCATTCTTCAACAATGCACGTGCAATGGATAAACGCTGCACTTCTCCACCTGAAAAATACGTTCCCTTACTACCATATACGGTATCTAATCCATCTTTTAAACGTTCCACAATCTCCATAGATCCGGAATCAATTAAAGCCTGCGTGATCTCCTGTTCACTGGCATGTGGATTTCCTAATAATAAATTCTCTTTTAAACTCATTTTAAATAAACGTGAATTTTGAAATACAAAAGCAATCTTCTTCATTAAAGCTTCCTTAGAAAATTCTTTAATATTTGTATCACCAATACAAACTTCACCCTCATCGACATCATAGAAACGACAAGCCAAACGAGCAATCGTTGTTTTTCCTCCACCTGATGGTCCTACAATCGCCACTGTTTCTCCTTTTTGAATCGTAAAAGAAACATCTTCCAGAACCTTTTCTTGATTATAAGAAAATGAAACCTGTTTAAAAGTAACACTAGCATCTGCTTCAACTTGATTTCCATACATTAAGATTGGATAACTTAATTCTTCATCAATCTTATTTAAAGCCAATTCTGCAAAATACATATATTGACGAATTTGTGCACTACGCATGATAAAAATGGTAAAGGTTGGCACAATTAAAATATAAATAATCGAGTTTGCGATTACCTGTTGAATATTACCACCCTTACTAATCATAAGCATCGCTACCGGAACAATGAAAAACGAAGAAGAAGGGGCAAGCGCTTCAAATAAAGACATCTTATTTTTCCATTGTAAAGTTAACTTTAAGACCATGGCTTGTACTTTTTGAATTAAACCATGAAACTGTTCAAACGACTCTAAACTTTGGGCAAATGTTTTTACAACAGGAATTCCTCTGACATACTCTACGGATTGTGAGGAAAGCTGTGCCATCGAATCAAAATATTGATTACGCAAAGCAATCCCTTTTTTACCCATCATGGTTGCCATAAAAACCATTCCTAACATAACCGGTATTAAACCAACAATCCCAATACGCCAGTCAAACATAACAAAAAATACCATTAATACCAACGGTGAGATCATCGTAGAAGCAAAATCAGGTAATTGATGAGCCAAAAAAGTATGGGTTTGACCTGCTCCATCAATAATAATCTTACGTAACTTTCCACTTTCACGATTTGAGAAAAAACCAAGAGGCATCTCCATCATTTTCTTCATACTCAACTTAACGATGTTATGTTCCACCTCAAAAGCAAATATATGAGATACAATCAAAGCACCCATATACATCACAAAACCACCAATCGCAAATGCAAACGCAACTATCGCATTTTGATAAATAAAGGACGTATCCGTTACTCCATGTAAAATAATTTCTTTGACAATGCGATGAATAAACACCATAGGCATCAACATACAAATACCTGATAATGCAGATAAAACCATTGCCACTTGAAGCATATAAGCTTTCTTTCCACTATATGGAAGCAAACGCTTTAACACAGAAGCTTGTTTCTTTTGTTGCATAGTTTAACTCCTTTCCTATTATAAGTTAGGGAAATCTAACTTGATTTGTAAAAAATATACCGAATCATCGGTGTACTCTTTTTATTATATGCCTATCTGTTTATCCTCGCAAGATGTGAAGAAAAATATATCTATATTAAAAATCTGTATTTTATACTTATTGAATTTAATGACAATTAAAACAGCAAACCTTTTGATTTACTGTTTCCAATGGTTATACTCAATTAAACATACTGGAATTTGCCAGAAACTAAAGCTTACAAATCATGACATAGTCATCTTCATTTTCACGAACAACTTCAAAACCTACTTTTTTATACATACTCACTGCATAGTTTGTCTTTTGAACCGATAATGAAACTTGCTTATATTTTCTCTCTTTCAAGGTCAAAAGAATTTGCTTCATAAGTTCTGTTCCAATTCCCAAGTTTCTATATTCCTTGAAAAGTGAAATAGAAAGAGAGGGTGTTGTGTCATCAACATGACCATAATCATTGATGATACGAGTCCATACAGCTCCTACTACCTTCCCATCAAAATCCGCAACATAACATACATCATCTTTCTTCCCAAAATCTGCAACATATATTTGTAAATCGGGATGTTCTATAATATCTTTGGACGGAGCTTGTACTCCTTCAGGAATAAAAATAGCCTCATATAGAAAAGTATCCAATAAATTGATTTCATTCTGCTTTAATTCTCTAATTACATAATCCATAATTGCCTCCAATCTATATTCTGTAAATTTATTATTTTATAAATCGGTAGAGATTCCACACATACTATGCCTCCATACTTTTTTGAGTTAATTCTACTCCTTCTAATTCTCCGTTAGATTAATCATCTCGTCAAATTCTAATTTGTTAATCTAATTTATCAACAACTACATTCCCGTATTCATCTAGTAACGGTGTAATTCCAGAAGGTGCTGCTCCTGTCATTACTACTAAATAATTCACACCTGTTACTGTATCTACAACAATTTGAATTTCTCCAAATCCAAGCCCTTCCACTGATTTTTTCTTAAATCTTTTCTCTTTCTTGCCAAACATTATTCATTTCCTCCTATTTATTTGTTTCATTCTATATTTGTGAAATTATATCATATTTCAATTTAATTTTATAAGTTTAAATTTTACTTCTTTACTGGTATTCTTCTCTGTTTGCTTGTTGTAACTATTATTCAATTTTTGAACGTTTTCTAAAAACATCTCTTTTAAATAGCATGAATAACTTGCACAAAAAAAGATAAGCTAACAAACTTATCTTTTATACGATTTCTTTTACTACCATCACACCATTATTGATCATACTATGCACAAACATCACATTGTATAAATCACTATCATGCCCAACAGCATCAAACGTATCGATAACATTCAATGGTACAATGACTCTTGCTTGTCGTTTGATTTGATTTAAATACGTTACCAATGTTAAGGCAAATTGATAAATACAAATATCCGTACAATCTCCCGTTACAATAAACGTATCGACTTCTGAATTGACCAATTCTAATGGATTCTTGGCATGAAATCCATTGGTTGACTCTTTCCCGATCACTTGATGTAAATATGGCTTAATTTCATCGACAACTTTTGACTCTTCCTCTTCCTTTAGACAATGAATCGGATACGACTTAAACTCTAAAGCATCTTTACTATGACTATCTGTATAGGCAAACATCTTAATGCCTACTTGTTGAGCCTTTTTAAATAACGTTACGGTATCTTCAATTAAATCATAAATACGTGGACTACACATTGCACCCTCTTTTGCAAAGCCATTATTTAAATCCACCGAAAAAATAACGGTCTTATTCGCATTAAACGAACTTAATTGTAATACTTCCAACTTATCTAAGGCATCATACATACTTGATAAAGAAGCCAATGCCTTTGTTTCAAACTCTTGTTTACTCACTAATTTCATATTACTCTCCAAATAATACTGTACTTAAATAGCGCTCAGCTGTATCAGGTAATAATACCACAATGTCTTTGTCTTTGAATTCTTCTTGTAGTGCCAACTGAATTCCAGCTTCTAAAGCCGCTCCGGATGAGATACCAGCCATAATGCCCTCTGTTTGCATTAACTGCTTACTACGAGAAATCGCCTGTTCACTACTTACTTGTATAATATCATCAATAAGCTCCTTTTTCAAAACTTCCGGCACAAATCCTGCACCAATTCCTTGAATTTTATGCGGACCAGGTTGCTTTCCACTTAAAACCGCTGACTCTACAGGCTCTACTGCATAAATCTTTACGTCACTCTTTTTTGACTTTAAATAACTTCCTACTCCAGTAATGGTTCCACCGGTTCCAACTCCTGCCACAAAAACATCTACACTAGGTAAATCATTTAAAATTTCAATCCCGGTATGCAATAAATGTGCCTTTGGATTTGAAGGATTTTCAAACTGTAACATCATCTTCGCGTTCTGATCTTCTTTTAAAATCTCTTGCGCCTTAGCAATTGCACCCTTCATACCTAAACTACCATCGGTTAGAACTAATGCTGCCCCATAGCCCTTGATTAACTTTTGACGCTCAATAGACATCGTCGATGGCATAACAATTGTTAACTTCAATCCAAATGCCGATGCAACCATCGCCAAACCAACACCTGTATTTCCACTTGTTGCCTCTACTAAATGCGTTGTTTCATTGATTTCTTTCTTATCTAAGGCATCTTTAATCATTTGATACGCGATGCGATCTTTTACAGAACCCCCCGGATTAAACGCCTCTACTTTTACATATACATTACCTTTTAACTGTAATTGTTCTTTCAAACGATTCAGTTTAATTAAGGGTGTTAACCCTATAGTCTCTACAACATTTTGATATAACATTCTTCTTCCTCCTTAATGATATTCTTGATGTATATTCTCTTCTTTACAACGATAAGGATACAAGCCCTTTACCACTTGAAAACTCCCTGAAACATGATACTGAATGCCATCTTCCTTTTCCGCAAGCTTTACAATTCTACACACCTTACGATAAAACTGAAGAATACTTAACTCTTTATACGGAATCAAACACTCAAAATCAAACTCATTGGGATAAAGGATCTTAGACACTTGATCCAATAACGCATCAATCCCTTGTTGATACATGGCAGAGATACATAAACCATCAAACAAAGATGCATCTTTTACTAAATCCATTTTGTTATAAACATGAATTATTGGAATATGATCTGCCTGAATTTGTCTTAATGTCTCCATGGTTACCTCTCTTTGTAATTCCAACTGACTATTACTAGCATCCATGACATGAATCAACACATCGGCATCACACGCTGCCTTTAACGTCGATTGAAACGCCTCAATCAACAAATGTGGTAAATTTGAAACAAAACCAACCGTATCAAACAACAATGCCTCTTGATGATGCCCTAATTGAATGTTACGCACTGTAGTATCCAATGTGGCAAACAACATATCCTTTTGAAACACCATCTTTTCCTTTGGACGTTGATCTTTCTTTAAAATCGCATTCATCAAACTCGACTTTCCGGCATTGGTATACCCCACTAACGCAATCTTCTTCAATGGATTACGCTTACGAGATTGCTCCTGCAATGCTTGATGCTTCTTCAAAGCTTGAAGCTGTTTCTTTAAATCGGTAAGTTGAAAACGAATATTACGCTTTACTAACTCCAAACGACTTTCTCCGGCACCTTTGTTATTGGCACTACCACCACGTTGATTTCCAACATCATACTCCTGTTTTAAAATCCTTGGCAAACTATATTTAATCCGTGCCATTTCTGTTTGAAGCTTCGCTATCTTTGTCTTAGCACGTGAAGAAAAAATATCTAAAATTAAATTGGTACGATCAATAACCGGACACTGGCACTCTTGTTGAATACGCTCTAATTGCACAATCGATAACTCATTATAGAAAATAATGCAATCTACTTCTAATTCTCTTGCCCTATCTGCAAGTTCCATTAACTTTCCATAACGAAAAACACTCTTTGGATCCAGGCTACGTCCTTTTTGTATCATCACATCTATTACATCTATATGATTTGCCTTTGCCAACTGAATGCACTCTTCGATATATTGTTGAAATTCTACATCATATTTTGATAGGTTAAATCCCGCTAAAATTGCTTTTCTCATTTCATCATTCCCTTCTATAAGAAAGTAATGACTTAAAACTTCTAAGACACTCTTTCTTATTTATTATTTACGTCCTAGACAACAACAGCTCATGATCTAACCTCCATTCAATAAAATAATTATATTTTTATTTTATAGGTAATGCAAATACTTTGACTAAATCAACTGGTCTTTTCTTTAAAATATAAAAGAAATATAGTAAAATGTAAGTACTGGAAGTCTTCTCTACCGCAAATTTTAATAGATAGTGTATAATGATAGAATAAATTTGAGGTAAGTTTATGTTTAAAGATTTAAAAGCACAAATTAAACACATTAAAGAAAGTGATCCTGCCGCAAGCAGTATCTTTGAAATTCTTTTCTTATATCCATCCATACATGCCATAGGCTTTTATCGTCTTGCCCATGTACTCTATAAGATCAAACTAAAATTTCTAGCACGCATGATTTCTCAATTGGCTCGTTTTCTAACAGGCATTGAAATCCATCCGGGTGCTCAAATTGGCATTGGATTATTCATTGACCATGGTATGGGCGTTGTTATTGGAGAAACCGCAATTATTAAAGACTATGTCAAACTTTATCACAATGTAACCTTAGGAGGCGTAAAACCAACCCATGGTAAACGTCATCCAACGATTGAAGATCACGTCGTCATTGGTACAGGTGCTAAAGTTTTAGGCAACATTACCGTTGGAAAACACGCTCGCATTGGAGCCAATGCCGTGGTCTTAAAAGATGTTCCGGAACACTGCACAGCCGTTGGTATTCCGGCACGCTTAGTCTGTGAAACAAACCAAGATTGGATTGCAAAATAAAAAGGGGTGATGACATGAACGTAAATTACAATGAAGAACTCATTATGCGTATGATACAACGTGAAGTCATATATGGTCTTTTAAAAAGACAAGAAGACTTCCATCCAAATACCTTAATGCAAGGAACAATTACACGCTATAATTGCACATCGTTTTTACGTTATCTTTTCCTTTTACATAATCCGCATGGTTTATTATTAGTCATTATGAATTATACTGACCCTAAAAAACCGGCATCCTTTACCTTCTTAAAATACGATGACATTCAAGGCATTAAAATTACCAAACAAATCTTTGTAACCTTAATTACCATTCAATGTTTTAACGGTAATCGTTTTTTCCTACGCATCAACAATCGAAATAACCGTAATTTCTTGGATCAACAATCACGCCTTGAAACACTCATCGATACCTTAAAACAAAAAGGCTTGACCAACATGAAAAACCGACACTATCAAAAACTATATCGTCGTTACTTAATTGTAAGTACCATTACTTATATGTTGATTTTTGCGATTGCTTTAGGAATTATCATCTTTGTCTTCCCTTATGTATCAACCTTTATGTTTTATCTTATTTCTTTCTTATCCATTATCTTCTTGATGTTGGTGGCAAATGTATTAATTGATCGCTTCTCAAGAGAACGTAAAGTATAAAAAACGATTACCTAGGTAATCGTTTTTACTTATAGAATTTCTTTTTTAAATGTAGTATCAATACCGGCACTTGAAATACGATCTTTCGCTACTTCAATAATACCTTCATGAATTAATGTTTTTCTAATTGTTTCGCAAGCTAACTCTTCATCTTCCCCTACACATTCGACTTCAATTTCAACATGTGTTGGAATACCTAAAGAAATTAAATTCATAATTGACTTAACATCTGCTTGTTTCCCATTATATTTAATTAAAATTTGACTTTGAAAACAATTAGCCGCATTAACAACAACCACTGCCGGTCTTGAGTGCATACCCACAGGATCTGTTACGACTGCTGTAAAACCTTTCATCATCATACCTCCTACTCCACTAGATTATAACATAAGAATCTTCAATATACGAACCCCATTTGTATTCTTTTGACAAAATAATAAGATAAATACCCTTATTTTTATAAAATGAATTGACATCGTATCTTATAGAGTTTATGATATATAAGTGTAAAGCTTATACGATTCACATCAATGATATGCGTGTATAGTTTCATTGATGTGTTTTTATTAGGTCGTACAATGGTTATGGAGGAAGTAGATGAGCACAGGTAAAGTAAAATGGTTCAATCCTGAAAAAGGATATGGCTTCATTACTGCTGAAGACGGACAAGATGTATTCGTACACTATTCAGCAATTAACACTGAAGGTTTCAAATCTTTAGATGAAGGCCAAGCTGTATCATTTGATGTAACAGAAGGTTCACGTGGACCACAAGCTACAAATGTTACAAAACTATAATAGCACTCAGGTATTGTCATACAAGTAATAAAGCTATTAAGAAAGAAGAAGAGAAACCTCTTCTTCTTTTTTGTTTGCCACTAACAATTTAAAAGGAAGTTTGCTATGATAAAAAAGAGGTAACTATGATCACTCTACCAGAATACATTAAAAAAATACTAACAACATTAAATACTCATAACTATGAAGCCTTTGTTGTAGGAGGTTCTATTCGTAATGCGTTATTAAACCTACCTATTGTAGATTACGACATCACAACCAACGCCAAACCGCATGAACTATTAGGGTTGTTTAAAGAGTATCCATGTTTAACACATGGAATGAAACATGGTACCATTACGATTATCGTAGAAAACCATCCTGTTGAAGTTACAACCTATCGCATTGAAGGTAACTATATTAACCATCGTTTTCCATCCACCGTTGAATTTACAACCTCTTTACAAGAAGACTGTAGACGAAGAGACTTTACCATCAATGCATTATGTTATCATCCGAATACCGGTATTCTTGATTACTTCAATGGATTAAAAGATTTACATCACCAATGCATCCGTTGTATTGATGATCCATTTGCACGCTTTGAAGAAGATGCCCTAAGAATTCTTAGAGCCATCCGCTTTGCAAGTCAACTGCACTTTACGATTGAAGATACAACCAAACAAGCCATTTTTGAAAAACAAGGCTTGCTTAACCACATATCAAATGCTCGTTTACTACAAGAAGCCAACCATATTCTATGTAGTCAACATCCGGATATCTTTTTAGATTATCCAAAGATTTTATACTTTTTATTTCAAGTCCATACGATAGATGAAACCATGAACCACCTACCAAAGAGCTTGCCATTACGTTTAGCCCATTTACTAAAAGATCATAAAGACTATAAAACGATTTTAAAACAACGACAATACGATAAGAAAACCATAAAACAAGTTGATGCCATCATCCATCAACAACATAATCCCTTAGATCAACAAGGAGCCCTCATGCTTTTACAAAACTATCCCAAGGAGTATCCACTCATCCTACAATATCTATGTAGTCTGCGTGGTTTAAACTATCAAAATGAATTAGATAAACTACATACCATTTCCATATACGATGTAAAACACTTAGCCATTACCGGTAAGGATTTACCTACCAGTATTGATCCAAAACAACGTAGTTTCGTTTTAAAAACTCTTTTGGAATTTGTCATAAATAAAAAAATCAACAATACAAAAGAAGACTTGCTAGACTATATAAAAAACAATATCCAATGATATTGTTTTTTAATATTCACCCATAGTAATCATCGCATCAATGACTTTTTGTACTCCTGCAATATTAGCAGCTTTTACATAATTATAAGATTCTAACTGATAACGATCCATCATATCTAAACATTGTTGATGAATGTTTTTCATAATCATTTGTAACTTTTGATCTACTTCTTCAAACGTCCAAGATAAACGCATGGAATTTTGGCTCATCTCTAAGGCAGATGTTGCAACCCCACCTGCATTACTCGCCTTTCCCGGTGCAAATAAAATCTTAGCATTCAAGTAACACTCAATCGCTTCATTACTACTTGGCATATTTGCCCCCTCAGCCACTAACATACAACCATTTTTAAGCATCTTTAAAGCACGTTTTTCATCAATTTCATTTTGTGTTGCACAAGGTAAGGCAATCTCATATTCAAGGTCATAATTATAAATAGAACCTTCAAAATACTGTCCATGCGATACCAAAGAAACATATTCCTTTAAAGAAGTACGCTTTACTTCCTTTAACTCTTTAATTACATGAATATCTAAATCTTCATCAATAATATACCCCTTTGAATCCGACATTCCAATGACTTTCATACCACATTCCAAAGCTTTCTCTGCTGCGTAAATAGCAACATTCCCACTTCCTGAAATAATGACACGCTTTCCTTTTAATTCTATGTTATGATGTTTTGCCATTTCCAAAACGAAATACATCAAACCATACCCCGTTGCTTCCTTACGCACTAAGCTACCTCCATATAAAAGGGCTTTGCCAGTGAGGACACCTCGATGACTGGCATTACGCAAACGACGATAATAGCCATATAGGTAGCCAATCTCTCGAGCACCAACTCCCATATCTCCAGCCGGAACATCCACATCAGGACCAATATGACGATAAAGTTCTAACATAAACGCTTGGCAAAAACGCATGATTTCTTGGTCCGATTTTCCCTTTGGATCAAAATCACTACCTCCCTTGGCTCCACCAATCGGCAAGGTTGTTAAGGCGTTTTTAAATACTTGTTCAAACCCTAAAAACTTCAAAATTGATAGATTTACACTTGGATGAAAACGCAATCCACCCTTATAAGGACCAAGTGCTCCATTGAATTGTACACGATAGCCTCGATTTACCTTTACTTGTCCTTGATCATCAATCCAAGACACCTTAAACATAATAATACGCTCAGGCTCGATTAAACGTTCTAAAACCCCCATACGTTCGTACTCCGGATGTTGCTTGAAAATAACATCCACAGACTTTAACACTTCACTTACCGCCTGTAAGAACTCACTTTGACCTTGATCTTTTTGCTTTACTTCCTCTAAGACTCTTGTTATATAACTCATAGATACTCTCCCTTTTTACCATTATTATCATACACTATCTTTTATCTTTTTGATAAAAATTCTTTCGCACGTTGTACCATAAATAATGCTTCGTTTTCTTTTTCTAACAACGCACAACAATCATACGCTTTTTTTCTTTGATCACTACTTAACGCATGTAGAAAACGATAATACGTATAACGTAATTCATCAAAACGATGATCTCCTTTTACCCTATCAAAATACGTTTCTTTCTCTGTTGCCGACAACGTCTTTAGTGCACGTAACTCCTCAGCAACTTTTTCTCTTAACGCAAAATTCTTCTTATATAAAATTAACTTCTCCATTTGTTGTTGACATTGTGCTATACCATCATAATCCTTTAACTCAAAGGATACCAAACCATAATAATGATAATACATAATCTTTAATACATCATACTGTAACACATTAGAATCCATCACCTTCAATTGTTGAAGTGCTTCATTAAAATTTCCTAGGGAATAACGATACATAATGAAACACAACTGATACAAGTGTTTTGTCTGATTTGACAGAAAGATACCATTTCCCTTTTGTATACGTTGATAAAAAGATAAGGGATCTACCCCTTCATACAAACGATAAACAATTGAAAGATGATGCCAAAAACGAATGTTTCTTATAATAGAAAACACTTTATCAATCACAAAATAACCACAAAAATGAACAAGTAATCGCAACCACTTATTCTCTATCAACGTAGAAATATGCCCAATTACAAGCAAAATCCCAAAACCAATAGAAAAGACAACCGCATTCATAAGCCACATAATAAGTGGATGACTACCACGATTATAAGAATACAACTTCTTAGCAGAACTTAACATATACATCCTTCCCTTTCTTATTTTCTTTATTGTATCACAGAATATTTCTTTCTTTACCATAGAAAAAAGGCTAGTAAACTAGCCTTTCTCTTATTCAAAATATGCTTCTTTCGGTAATACTTCTTCCGGAAGTTGATGTTCTTCTTCCATCATATTTCTTACTTCACGATCTTCAACCAATTCTAATGCACGTGCATGAATCATTTCTGTTGTTTCACGCTCAAATTTTGAACCTGTACCAGCCGGAATTAATTTACCAATAATAACATTTTCTTTTAATCCAACTAATTTATCAACCTTACCATTTACTGCTGCATCCGTTAAGACTTTTGTTGTTTCTTGGAATGATGCCGCTGATAAGAAAGAATCTGTTTCCACGGAAGCCTTTGAAATACCTAATAATGTAGGACCAAACTTCGCAGGTTTTTTACCACTTAACAACGTATTTAAGTTAATTTCTTTCATACGTGTTAAAGATAATGTTTGACCGGCTGATAATCCTGTATCTCCTCCATCAAGCACGATGATTTTCTTTAACATTTGACGAATCATAACTTCAATATGTTTATCTGAAATATCAATCCCTTGAGAAGCATATACACGTTTTACTTCTTTTAAGATGTAATTTTGTACTGCCAATACCCCTGCAACTTCAATTAATTCTTTCGGATTTACTTGACCTTCAGTTAGCTTATCACCAGCTTTCACTTTGGTACCAACCTTAATCCAAGAACGAATCGTTTGTGTTAAATCACACTTATGCTCAATTGATTCCTTATCATTTGATACGGTAATGCGCATACCCGTTGTACCATCTGCTTCTACGATTTCTGTAATTTCTCCATCAATCTTAGATAAAACAGCTACATACTTTGGACAACGTGCTTCAAATAACTCTTCAACACGAGGTAACCCTTGTGTAATATCTCCATCGTTACCTGAGGCAACCCCTCCTGTATGGAAGGTACGCATTGTTAACTGAGTACCAGGTTCACCGATTGATTGAGCAGCCATAATACCAATTGCTTCTCCATTTTCAACCAATTTACCTGTTGCCATATTACGACCATAACACTTACGACATACACCTGTTGTACTATCACAAGTGAAAGTATTACGAATTAAGACTTCTTTTACACCGGCTTTTGTAATCTTTACCGCAAGCTCTTCATCCATATACGTATCTGCCGGACAGATTTCTTCTTTTGTCTCCGGATGAATTACCGCATCTTTTGTATAACGACCAACTAAACGATCAAATAATTTTTCAATTTCTGTATTTGTTTTACGATCACGAATTTCACTTACTAAGTAACCACGATCTGTACCACAATCCTCTTCAATAACAATCACATCTTGAGCAACATCCACTAGACGTCTTGTTAAATATCCAGATTCTGCTGTCTTTAACGCCGTATCCGTTAACCCTTTACGCACCCCATGGGTAGAAATAAAGAACTCAGACACGTTTAATCCTTCACGGAATGACGAATAAATTGGAACCTCAATAATCGAAGGTTGATATTCCTTACGACTCTTTGACTGTGTTGGACGAGCCATTAATCCACGCATACCCGCTAACTGTGTAAAGTGTGACTTATTCCCACGGGCACCAGATACCGCCATCATATTGATTGGTGATTTACGAGGTAAGTTACTCATAACTTCATCCCCAATCACATCTTTTGTATCTGCCCAAAGCTTAGAGAAATGACGTTCCCACTCAGCAGGTGTTAATTGACCTCTTTGTAATAACTGTTGTAAAACAGCCGCTTTTTCTTTTGCTTTATCAACATACACTTGTTTATTTGGAGCAACGTTAATATCCGCTAAAGATACTGTCATACCCGCTACCGTTGAATACTCAAACCCTAAATCTTTAATACTATCAAGGATAACACTAGTACCTTCGGTACGATAACGTTTAAAGACTTCCGCAATCACAAGAGATAAATCTTTTTTCTTAAACTCAGGATTCAATGGCATATTCGCTACTGCTTCCTTAAGATTACTTCCTACCGGTAAGAAATACTCATCCAATGTATTCTTTAAACTTTCATGCGTTACTTTATTAATATAAGGGAAATCTTTCGGGAACATTTCATTAAAGATAACCTTACCAACTGTTGTAATTAAATATGAATTATTTTGATAATCACTAAAACATGTTTTCTTTAATGAAGAACCTAATAATGCAATACGAGTATGTAAGTGAACAATCTTTTGATCATACGCCATTAATACTTCATTGACATCTTTAAAGGCATGTCCTTCATTATCTCCAAAACGACGCCACATATCTGCTTCCGTTTCACCAATTGTCTTCGCTACTACTTCCGCTTTTTCATAGAACTCCTGAGCTGTTTCTTCCATATTTAAATAGAAGTTACCAAGCACCATATCTTGTGATGGCGTAACGATTGGCTTACCATCTTTTGGACCTAAGATATTGTTAGAACCCAACATTAAGATTTCAGCTTCCGCACGAGCCTTTTCTGACAATGGTAAATGCACCGCCATTTGATCACCATCAAAGTCAGCATTAAACGCTGTACATACTAATGGATGAAGACGAATCGCACGTCCTTCTACTAACTTAGGCTTAAACGCTTGAATCCCTAAACGGTGAAGCGTAGGAGCACGGTTTAGGAATACCGGATGATGATCAATTACCTGTTCTACAATATCCCAAACACGAGCATCCAAACGATCAATTAAACGCTCAGCTGTTTTCGGATTGGATGCAATTCCTGCATTTACAATTTCATTAATAATGAACGGTTTATACAATTGAATTGCCATTTCACGTGGAATACCACATTGATACATTTTTAAATCCGGTCCAACCGCAATAACGGAACGCCCTGAAAAGTCAACACGTTTCCCTAATAAGTTTTGACGGAAACGACCTTGTTTCCCCTTTAAACTATGCGACAATGACTTTAATGCACGTCCCCCAGCACCGGTAACCGGCTTAGAACGACGACCATTATCAATTAAAGCATCCACTGCTTCTTGCAACATACGCTTTTCATTTTGCACAATGATAGCCGGAGTACCAAGCTCCAATAATTTCTTTAAACGATTATTACGTGTAATCACACGACGATATAAATCATTCAAATCACTTGTAGCAAAACGACCACCATCCAACTGCAACATCGGTCTTAAATCCGGTGGAATTACCGGAAGCATAGTAAGTACCATCCACTCCGGTTGATTTTCCGAGTTTACAAACGCATTGATTGTCTCTAAACGCTTAATTAACTTCTTACGCTTATCGCCTTGTGCACCTTCCAACTCTTTTACCACTTCCGCTTGTTCCGCCTTAACATCACACTTTTCAAGCAATGTACGAACCGCTTCCGCACCAGTTTGTGCAACAAACTTACCGGTACCATAAATCGCTACATTTTCACGATACTCACGTTCCGATAAGATTTGTTTAAATTGTAATTTTGTTTCCCCTGGATCAGTAACCACCCAAGATACGAAATAAACAACTTCCTCTAACGCCTTTGGCGTAATATTTAACAACAATGACATACGTGAAGGGATTCCACGCAAATACCAAATGTGAGCCACCGGAGCTGCAAGTTCAATATGCCCCATACGTTCACGACGCACATTTGACTTTGTGATTTCAACTCCACAACGATCACAAATAACCCCTTTATATCTTACTTTCTTATATTTACCGCAGTAACATTCCCAGTCTTTCGATGGACCAAAAATTCTTTCACAAAATAAACCGTCACGTTCCGGCTTTTGTGAACGGTAGTTGATTGTTTCCGGTTTTTTAACTTCACCATAAGACCATTCTTTAATACGTTCTGGTGATGCAATACCTACTTGTAAGGCTGCAAAATTATTAACACTCATCACGCTACCTCCTACATTTCTTCATCGATACCGACAATTGCGGCTTCTTGTAATTCTTCTTCACTTCTAATTGATAAGCCATCTTCATTGAAATCCATTGGCGCAACTACTTTTTCACTAGTACCATCGCCTTCTTCAATCTTTTCAATGCTTACTTCACTTCCATCTTCATTTAACATCTTTACATCAATCGCTAAGGCTTGAAGTTCATGTTTTAATACTCTAAATGACTCTGGAATACCTGGAGCAGGAATATTTTTGCCCTTAATAATCGCTTCATACGTCTTTGTACGACCATTAATATCATCTGACTTAACCGTCAAGATTTCAGCAAGTGTATGCGCAGCCCCATAAGCCTCTAACGCCCAAACTTCCATTTCCCCAAAACGTTGACCACCATTTTGAGCCTTACCACCCAATGGTTGTTGTGTTACTAACGAATAAGGACCAGTCGCACGAGCATGTAGTTTATCATCAACCATGTGAGCCAACTTAATGTAATACATAACCCCTACTGAGATACGCTCATCATAAGCTTCTCCGGTTTGACCATCATGTAAGACAATCTTACCATCAGCAGACACTTGTGCCTCTTCCATGATTGCTTTTAATTCTTCATTAGAAATACCATCAAATACCGGTGTTGCAAACTTAACACCTAACTTCTTAGCAGCCATCCCTAAATGAATTTCTAAGACTTGTCCAATATTCATACGTGAAGGAACCCCAAATGGATTTAACATGATATCCACCGGCGTACCATCCGCCATAAACGGCATATCTTCTACCGGTAAAATTTTAGAGATAACCCCTTTATTACCATGACGACCCGCCATCTTATCTCCTTCTGAGATCTTACGCTTTTGAACAATATATACTTTTACAACTTCATTTACCCCAGGAGGAAGTTCATGCCCTTCGCTACGCTTAAAGATACGAATCGATTGAACAATACCAGCCCCACCATGAGGAACCTTTAACGAATTATCACGCACTTCACGTGATTTTTCACCAAAGATTGCTAATAATAATTTTTCTTCCGGCGATACTTCCGATTGACCCTTTGGTGTAACCTTACCAACTAAGATGTCACCCTCTTTTACTTCCGCACCAACCATAACAATACCACGACCATCTAAATGACGACATGCATTTTCACTTACGTTTGGAATATCACGCGTAATTTCTTCAGGACCAAGCTTTGTATCACGACATTCAATGTCATACTCTTCAATATGAATTGACGTATACATATCCTCTTTTACAAGACGCTCTGAAAGAATAATCGCATCTTCATAGTTATACCCATGCCATGTCATAAAGGCAATCGTAACGTTTTGTCCTAGCGCCAACTCTCCATTTTCCATTGAAGGACCATCCGCTAAGATATCCCCACGTTCAACACGCTCACCACGTTTTACAATTGGACGTTGATTTAAACATGTACCAGAGTTTGAACGTCTAAATTTTGTTAATTCATATTCTTTATCCCCAGTTTCTTCACTAACGATAATTTTATCCGCATCCACATAACTTACTACACCACTACCAGTAGCAACCAAACCACTACCGGCATCACGAGCAATGCGATGTTCAATACCGGTTCCTACATAAGGTGAACTAGGCTTTAATAAAGGAACTGCTTGACGTTGCATGTTGGCACCCATTAAGGCACGAGAAGCATCGTCATTTTCTAAGAATGGAATACAAGCAGCCGCAACGGAAACAATTTGTTTTGGCGAAACGTCCGCCAACTCCACTTCTTCACGAGGCACTTGTACCGTTTCCCCTGCCACACGAACGACAACTTGATCATTGATCAACTTACCATCCACACATTCGTTGGCTTGGGCAATAACATAATCCGCCTCTTCATCCGCAGATAAATACTTATATTCTTCACTTACCACACCATTTTTCTTAACAACACGATATGGTGTTTGAATAAATCCATACTCATTAATACGAGCATACGTTGTTAAATTTGAAATCAACCCGATATTTGGACCTTCCGGTGTTTCAATTGGACAAATACGACCATAGTGTGAATTATGAACGTCACGCACTTCAAAACCGGCACGCTCACGCGTCAATCCACCTGGACCCAATGCCGAAATACGACGCTTATTTGTTAATTCTGCTAAAGGATTTAATTGATCCATGAATTGAGACAATTGTGAAGACGAGAAGAACTCTTTAATTGCCGCAGTTAATGGACGAATATTTGTCAATGACTTTGGTGTTAAACTAGCAATGTCTGTAATAGACATACGCTCTTTTACCACACGCTCCATACGAGCCAAACCGACACGGAATTGGTTTTGAATTAACTCACCAACCGTACGAATACGACGATTTCCTAATTGGTCAATGTCATCATCATTACCAATACCATCCAACATGTTTAATTCATACGAATAAAACGCAATCATATCCGACATAGTAATCGTACGCTTCTTCATAAGTGGGTCAATCCCAATCACACGCACTTCAAAATCAAAGCTATCCACAGAGGCAACACTCACCACTTGGCAAGCTGCCCCAACTAAATACACTTTTACTTTATTACCACTTGTTACTAATGATTTAATAAAACTTTCATGTTCACTGCTTAAACGATCCACCTTTGTATCCGGAATATAACGTTGCACCGCTAATTCATTATTAATATATAGATCTTCATTGTTTTCATCCACAACACGACCTAACACATAAAATCTTTGACCAAAATTTAAAACACTAGAAACAATATCTTTAGTTAAAACAACTTCCTTACCGATAATACCGGCATAAACAGAAACCGCCGTCACTTCCTTCGCTAACAGCTCAACATCACGTTCCGTTAATACCGTACCCTTTTCTAAGAAGGCTTTCTTTAACTCAACATCACTAGCCAAAATACGACCAATTAAACCTAATTTATACTTTGTTTCTACAACGGCAACATCCGGATGTGAAAACGTATGATTAAATGGGAAGACCTCCATGTGTCCACCATGTACTAATCCTTCTTTTAATACTTCACGCTCTTTCTTTGTAATTAAGGTATTCTTCTTAACCACCAACTTACCAGTTGCATCATAAATATTCTCTTTTAGAATATTTTTTTCCATACGCTCAATTACATTTAATTTCTTATTTAATTTATAACGACCAGCCTTTGTCAAATCATAACGCTTATGATCAAAGAACTTCGCATTCATTAATGTAATAGAACCATCAATCGTAGGAACTTCATCCGATCTTTGGTTTTCATAGATATTCAATAACGCCTCTTGCGTTGTTTTTACTTTATCCGCCTGTAAGGTATTAATAATCTCTTCATAATTACCAAACATTGATGTATATAAATGTAAGTATTGCCCTAATAGTTCACGTTGTTCCCCATCAACCGCAACCTCTTCATACACCGGAAAATTCAAAGCCTTTAAAAACTTCTTAATTGAAACAGTCTCAAAGACATCATCCCCTGTTTCCACATTTAAAGAAAACCCAATCGCTTTAAATAAGATCGTAGATAAAATCTTACGCTTACGATCAATTGACATATTTAAAAGACGACCAAGTGCTGTCTTTTTACCATCCGTCATAAACTCTAACCATGTTCCACGACTTGGTATTAATTCCGCATTAAATGTATCCTTACCTGTCTTTTCTTCCGAAGCAATATCAAAATACGCCCCCGGAGAACGCACAATTTGAGATACGATAACACGCTCAGCACCATTAATGATAAACGTACCTGTATCCGTCATTAACGGAAAGTCACCTAAAAAGACATCTTCCCACTTTGTTAATACTTCACCTGTTTCAGGATCTGTAATCTCTAACTCCATTTTAGCCTTCAGTGGAGCAGCATAGTTTGTTTCACGATATTTGCATTCACTTACGCTATACTTAGGTGTACCAAATTCATAATCAACGAATTTAAGACGAATGTTACCGCCATAGTTTCGAATTGGATAAATATCCTCAAAAACTTCCCTAATCCCTTCCTTGACTAGCCAGTCAAACGAAGCTGTTTGAATTTCAACAAGATCTGGAAGCTCCAAAGAACCACTTACCTTTGAATAATCACGACGAGTCGCTTTTTTTCCTAATTCGATAATGCGAAATGTTTGTTTTTCCTTCATGTACGCCATCCTTTCTTGGGCCTAAAACCCAAAAAGTCATAAAAAACCAAAAAAAATTTTTTTTATTATTGCAATATATTATATTACACAATTTATAGCAATAAGTCAATGTTTGCCGGCTTTTAAAATAAAATAACCAGCCTCTTTGTCAATCACTTTACAATCCCCAAATATACTAGAAATTTTCACCATTGCACTTTTTGCACCATGATTCTTACGCATCACGATAAAAAGGGATCCACCTTGATTTAAATATTGATAAGCTTCTTCAAACATACGATAGATTACTTCCTTACCGGCACGAATCGGCGGATTGATTACAATCGCATCAAACGACTTACTAACCTTACTAAAACAATCCGATTCATACACCAAGACATCCACTTTATTCAACAATGCATTACGCTTTGCCAACTTTAAAGCCCTAAGATTTACATCCACCATATCGACACTTGCCTTTGTAAACCTCTTTAAAACGATGCCCAAAGTTCCATAACCGCAACCCACATCTAAAATCGACTCACCCAACTCTTCCTTAAGCAACGCCTTTAAAAACACAAAACTACCATAATCAATTTGATCTTTTGAAAACGTCCCTCGATCACTGATAAAGGAAAAAGCCACATCATTGATATAACAAGTCAATACTTTTTCATCATGTTGTAAATCGCTATTATTTATAAAATAATGACTCATTGCTATCCCTTTCTATAATGAACGAAAAGCCGAAGGTCATTCGGCTTTCAAATACGGATTAAAAAGTTACTTACTTAATTTCAACAGAAGCACCAGCATCCATTAATTTTTTCTTAATTTCTTCTGCTTCTTCCGGTTTGATGTTTTCCTTAATTGGACTTGGTGCTTTATCAACTAAGCCCTTCGCTTCAACTAAGCCTAAGCCTGTAATTTCACGAACAACTTTAATTACACCAACTTTACTTGCTCCAGCATCTTTTAAGATTACAGAAACTTCAGTAGGTCCACTTGGTGCAGCTTCCGCTACAGCAGCAACAGCAACAGGTGCAGCAGCCGTTACATCAAATTTTTCTTCGATTGCTTTTACTAATTCGTTTAGTTCTAAAATTGTAGCTTCTTCTAAATAAGCTAAGATTTCTTCATGTGTTAATTTTGCCATTATAATTTTCCTCCTTTAGCAATTACTCAGCAGCAACCGCTGCTTCTTCAACAACTTCTTTTGTTTCCGGTGCACTAGCGCCACTTTCTTTTGCTTCAGCAACCGCCTTAGTTACACAAGCAACCTTGCGGATTGGAGCCTTTAAGCAAGAAAGTAACATAGATAGTAAACCTTCACGACCAGGTAAGCTAGCTAATTCTTTAATTGTATCAAGGCTAACTTCTTTCCCCTCAACAATACCAGCTTTTAACACCAGTTTTTCATGTGTTTTCGCAAACTTTGCTAACACTCTACTTGGAGCAACTGCATCATCACTAAATGCGATCGCATTTGGTCCAGTTAGTTGATCAACTAAGCCATTAAACCCAGCAGCCTCTGCAGCTCTTTGGCTCATTGAGTTCTTATATACTTTAAACTCAACACCCTCAGCTCTTAACGCACGTCTAAGTTCAGTAACTTCGGCAACAGTTAATCCACGATATTCAACAACAACACTTGATTGAGAATTCGTAAATTTTTCTTTAATCTCATTGACAAGTGCTACCTTTGAATCTAACACCGCTTGTTTCATCATCGATACCTCCATTTTCTTCTATGGCAATATACAATAGTAAATAAAAAACCCACGACAAAGACAGCATGGGTTTAAAAAGTTTATACAAACGTTAACCTCGGCAACATGATTAAGCTTTAAGCCGTTGCTGTCTATGGTATATTGACCTCTGTATTATATAGGTAAGAAACTAAAATGTCAATGCATTTATATTAAATTACTCTTATTTTAATATCCGACAATTCCACCTTTTATTTTTGATATTTTATTTAATTTCTTAAATACATAAGTCCCAAAATACATATACAAAATGGTTAAAGCTATCAGAATACATACTTCAACACATAAATTCAAATACATTGGATAAGAAAACACAATACCTCTAGCAATGTCTAAGCCCCAAGTAAACGGAAATATAAAACCTAGAAACGCAATGTTTTTAGGTAGATTAATAAGCGGCACTAATACCCCAAAAAATAAAGGAGCAATGTTTGCGATTAAATTTACCATCTGATCTGTATCTTTATATACCAACATAAGCGCCACTAATAATACAGAAAAATAATAACAACTCAAAATGGTAATAAACGCAATTATCAACACTACTAAAACATCAAACACATTGACGCGGTGCACCATCACAAATGCACTCACCATTATCAACGGTATTGTTTGAATCAATAAACCAATCACTCCATTCATAACAAAACTCATGATGAACTCAAACAAAGACAAAGGTAACATAAGCACTTCATCCAAAATACCTTCTTTCATTTTATATCTCATCTCAAAAGCAAAACTCCATACAAATTCATTGATGTTATAAAATGATAAAGCAAAAACCAAATATATACTATATTCTTGTGATGATTTAAAAAAGAAAATTTCAGTAGATTTCATTTCGTTGTTAAATAACAAAAACAAAGCCGGAACAATAGGAACAACCATCGTTAACGTTGAAAAAATGAAATTCATTTTATATCTTATATTTGTTAGTAGATTTATTTTAAATAAAGTCAGTAATTTTACCATAAATCAACATCACCTTTACGCTTTACAAAAACCAAAGATTTCTTCATTAAATATCTTCCTAAAAGATAATAAGAAATAGAAAGAATAACAAAAGCAATAAAGAATTTGCCATGAAATACATTTGTTTCATGAAAGAAAATCGTATATGTTAAAGGAATTAAAAGAGAGATAAACTTAACATAATATGGATAATTTTTTATAGAATTTGTATATCCTGACATTGCGCCTAAAAATTGTTGTATAAACACATTAATGGAAGCAACTTTTTTAAACCTTAACACAAGCGAACACAAAACTAGCGACACACAGAATATTGACAATGATAAAAGCAATAAACTTAAAAGAAAAAACAATAGATTTGATATAGATAAATCTAATAAAAAATAACCCAAGACCAATGATACAAACGTTATTATCAAACAATCCATTACAATATAAATATATCGCACAAACAAGTAAACATGAAATCGGATTGGTAACATTAAAACAACACTGAAATCACCCTCAATTTTGAAATCCACAATACTATTGGACACCCCAAACAATATTTGACTTAACCAAACCCAAGCAATCATATTTTTGAATACAAAATCAGAGATACTAAAATATTCAGAAATCAAAACATAAGGAAAAATCATAAAAAATGGATATATATATAAATTAAGAGTATAAAGCGGATAGCGAGTTGCTTTTAGAAAATATCTATATAGAATCCACTCCATACAATTTACCTTCCTTTAAATATACTGTCTTTGCACTTTCTTCTATCACATCACATGATTCATGACTAACAAGAATAATGGTTATATTTTTTTTATTTGCTTCATCTAAAATTAATCGTTCTACGATATCTTTTCCTTCATTATCAAGACCATTAAATACTTCATCCAAAAACACAATGCTGGGATCACACAAAAAAGCCCTTGCTACCATTAATCTTTTTTTCATCCCCGTAGAAAATGTTTCAACCAATTTATTTGTCTTTAAATTTAACAAATTTAACAAATAAGGAACCTTTTCATTAAGTTTTTGGTAACTTAAACCATAAATACGCCCGATATACATTAAATTTTCTTTGGCTGTTAGTTTATAATACAGTGTTCGGTCGCTTGAAAAAACAAAACCAATCTGCTTTTTCATATTATTATCCAACTCATATATACTTTTGCCACGCAAACGTATATCCCCACAATCCGGATAAATTAAACCCATCATCATTTTTAAAAGAGTACTTTTTCCCGAACCATTTTCTCCACGCAAAATATAGATTCCTTTATCAAAACTTGCGTTTATTTCTTCCGCAATGATTTTATCTTCAAACTTTTTCGATATATTTACTAACTCAATATTGGCAATACTCAACTAAATCACCTTGTTTTTCTCTTATTTGTGCTAATTGTAAGATAATGAAATTGTATATATTGATATTATAATCACATTTTTTTCATTATATCATCGCAATCTCAAAAATAAAAGACTGTTATAATTATGAATATAATGTATAGTTAGAAATTAAAAATTTGAAAAGAACTCTCTTATATATTTTAAAATTAAAAGACAACATACATACTAATACACACTATAATAAATCTTTTTATTTTAATATTGATGATGATAATTATATAATACAAAATGTATTATCATTTATACCATTGATCAAGTAATCTCCTATACTCATATTGAATATTCATCCAATACAAGGTAGAATGAAGCCAAAGGAGATTATACTTATATGAAAAAACTATTTGAACAATTAACAATACCATTTATTTTACTTTCTTTTATATGGACAGGTGTTAGTTTATCTTATCCATTCAAAGTTTATAATGCAGGTAACACTGAGTGGCCGTACTTTGGATTTGTAATAATTACAATAACAATTTTGCTTATCATAAATGTAATTCTTACCGATAGACGCGCTAACAAAAAACAAAACAAAGAAAAATAATCATTCATCACAAGGACATAACGTCCTTTTTATTATTCAAAAACATGATACTTAATCCAACAAAAATTAAAACTAGATAAATCTTTTATCTAGTCATTTTTAAAATATATAATTCTAAAAGTTCTTTTATTGCAATTAACACCAAATATCCAAAGGTATAGTATGCCAACAATCGAAGTAATTGTTTCTTATACAAATAAAGATACCCTACAAACTCACGTAGGAAGGCATTTAAAGCAAAATATAACTTTGTTTTTGCACCATACCCAATACACGGTACTCCTAATGTTTTGGCAATCATCAATGCACGCAAGACATGATAATTACTCGTAACCAGAGCGACTTGTTTGGTTTCTTTCATCATGGCGTAGGAGTTTTCGATATTCTCTTTGGTATTGCTTGAATGTTCTTCCAGTAACATACGCCCTACCTCAAAACCTTGACTACTTGCATAATTTGCCATTGCCATAGCTTCACTAATCAGCTCATCACTTCCTTGTCCACCTGAAAAAATTACGGTTGCCTCAGGATGTTTTCTTGCTAATTTCAATGCCTTATCCACCCTTGAAGCAAGCAACGGTGTTACTTGATCTTTATTTAAAGCACATCCTAAAACTACAATGTAATCAATGTGTTTGACAAAGAAATGTATTTGATTTAAATAGTTTGATAAGCCATAAACACTAATCCAGACAATCGTAAAGCCAAAGATAAATCCGACATACACATAAAGATAACCGGCAGGTCCATCCGGAATAATCGAACCGACACTTGGCCAAAACACTAAATAAAAGAGGATTAAGAAGGTCATCAATAAAGTTAAGACATTTCGTAATTTAATACCTTCTTTCCATAAGATTAAAATACCGTTAATTAAAAATAACAACAAGATAAAAAATGGCAAGATTAACAGTAAAAAGAGAACAAAAAGAATGCCACCCATAATCAAAGTCATAAGCCACTCCGGTAGTAAATGTGTATTGGCAACAAAAAGCGCCAAAACACATATCCCTAAAGCAACCACACTATTAAATGTCCATACTCCCAAAGCCAATGAACGTTTATCTTTTTTTATAATGTAGCCTAAGCGTATAAAACAAATGGCTACAATGATTAGCAATATCCCAAATACCATAACTACTCCTTATTGTATGTAACACGTGTAGGAAAAGGTATTTTAATTCCATGTTCCTCAAATGCTTTTTTCACTTTTTTACGTAAAACACTAGATGTTTCAAAACCTTCACGCATACTCTTGGTAAAAAACAAAACACGTAATTCTACAAAATAATCTTTTAACCCTGTACAAAAGACTTTAACAATTTCTTCTTTGCGGGCCTTTTCTGCATGATCACGAGCATCAATAATCTGCGGCAACAAAGAACATTGTTCTTTAATTAAACGCTCTGCAAGATCAATGTCACTATCATAACTAATTGAAAAATAAACAGAGTTACGAAACCTCTTGCTACTTGCTTCTATGTTTTCAATAATGGTAGAACTCATTACACTATTTGGAACAATAACTAAGGTGTTATCAAAGGTACGAATACGTGTATCACGAAACCCAATAGAAGTAATAAAACCTGTTATATCTTTCTCCTTTAAGACAATCAAATCCCCCACACGAAACGGTTGATAAATTGAAAGCATAAACCCTGCAATAAAATTACCTAACGTCTCTTGCGCCGCTAGCCCGACAATAACCGCTAAAAGTGAAGAAGCACCAAGAATTGCCTTACCTAAGGAACTTAACGGTTTTACATCTGATAAAATGATGAATACCGCAATTCCATAAATAAATGTTTTTAAAATATTAATATAAAAATTTGTTGTTGTTTTCCCTTTACTATCCTTTTTTTCAAGTGTTTTTACTAAATACTTTGTCAACAGCTTTCGCACAACATACGCTACGATCACCACAAAGACCGTATACACTATAAATAAAACCAACCCCTGTGCAAAGATTTGATTACCATAACTTAAAATTTCTTTCATACTATCACCTTGCTCTATTTTACCATAAAAAAACTCCACATAAGTGGAGTAAATTATTCAGCAGCTACCTTAATACCAGGACCCATTGTAGTAGAAATTGTAATTGACTTCATGTAATTACCTTTTACTGCAGCAGGACGAGCCTTTAATAATTGGTTATATAACGCCTTATAGTTATCTGCTAACGCTTCTGCACTAAATGATGTTTTACCAATTAAGCAGTTAATATTACCTTCTTTATCAACACGGTATTCAATTTTACCCTTTTTAATTTCATTTACAGCATTTGCAACATTTACAGTAACTGTACCTGTTTTAGGGTTAGGCATCAATCCTTTAGGACCTAATACTTTCCCTAATTTACCAAGTTCACCCATCATGTCCGGTGTTGCAACGATAACATCAAAATCAAACCAACCTTTTTTGATGTCTTCAAGCATTTCCTTACCACCAACAAAATCAGCTCCGGCATCTTTTGCTTCTTGCTCTTTTGCACCTTGTGTGATAACTAACACTTTTTGGCTACGACCGGTACCATTTGGAAGTACCATCGCACCACGGATTTGTTGATCAGCATGACGTGGATCGACATTCAAGTTAAATGAAACTTCAACAGAAGCATCAAATTTAACTGTGCTTGTTTTCTTTGCTAACTCAACAGCTTCAAGGGCTGTATATTGCTTATTCTCTTCTACTAATTTAGCAGCTTCTACATATCTTTTGCATCTTTTAGCCATCGAATTAACCCTCCATACCTTCAATAGTAATACCCATATTACGAGCAGTACCGGCAACAATACGCATTGCAGCTTCAACATCATTTGCATTTAAATCCGGCATTTTGTATTCTGCGATTTCTCTTAATTGTTCCACTGTAATTTTACCAGCTTTTGTTGTCTTTGCATTTGCACTCCCAGACTTAATCTTAGCAGCTTCTTTTAATAAATTTGAAGCCGGAGTCGTCTTTAATACAAAATCAAAAGACTTATCTTCATACGCTGTAATAATTACAGGCACAATACTTCCTGCACGATCCTTCGTCGCATCATTAAAAGCCGTACAGAATTGAGGCATGTTGATACCGGCAGATGCTAATGCCGGTCCGGGTCTAGCACCACCAGCCGGAAATTGTAGCTTAGCGATTTTTGCAATTTTCTTACTCATAGACAATTCCTCCTAATCAAAATGTCATGCAGTGGTTATAACGGATTAATTGCCAATCCTTCCACGCAATAAAAAACTCACTACACAATGGTAGCGAGTATCATTATAGCTCCTCTTTCACAAGAAGTCAAGGATGAGTCTATTTAGTCAATACAAATATCCCCCATCGTTGTAGCAACGCTAATAGAAACCTCTTGACTACCATAATAATAAGAACCATCTTCTTCCTTATCTCCATATACCTCAATATCTCCAGCCACCGTTTCAAGATCAGCAACATATCCTTTCCCATGTAAAGAAATCTCAACATCCCCCATCTTAGTATCCGCTTCAATACGCTTCACTTCTTTGACATCCAAACAAATATCACCGGAAGCTCCACTTGCTTTTATAGACGTACAACTTCCATCAAAGTCAATATCTCCACATGTACTTTTTAATTCGGCATTGATAACTACACTCTTTTCTACTTGAATATCTCCGCTTTTTACTTGTAAAACCACTTCCTGCATATTGCTCTGCATGAGTTCAACATCTCCACTTGTTGCCTGTCCATCAAGACTTAATGCTGTGACATGATTCAATTCAATATCACCCGATGTACTCTTTACAATCACATGTTGAAGCTGACTATGCTCAATCTCTACATCTCCTGAGGTAACAGTAAGCTGCATCGTATCCCCTTGCATATCCTTGACATAAACATCCCCGGACTTACTCTCTAAAATAACATTACCCTTACTATTCATTAAAGCACTATCACCCACTTGATTATGAATCTTAATCTTTTCCACCTCAAGTTCTTTTAACGCAAGATCACCGAAACCCATATCCACCACCAAGCCATGTAAGGATACATCGGAAATCTCTACATCACCGCTTTCTGAGTGAATTTTAATGTATTGCATAGAAGAAGGAAGGAATAAGGATAACGTTGCACGCTTTCTAGCTAAGAAAATACCTTTCTTTTTACGTTTAATCTTGATTGATAATACCCCATCTACTACTTCTTTTTCAAAATCATAGTTATAAATATCTAAATCGCTTACCTCATCTTCAAAATCAATGATATTTGCTCCGGCATGATGAGCAATGTTTAAGTTAATATCTTCCACCTCTAAGACCATCGATGTAATCTCTTCTTCATAAGACGGCAATGCTTGAAGCTCTTGAAGCAATTCTTCTACACTACCTAAACCCTCAATGATTTCTTCTTCCTGATAACCACTTGCCAAACCATCTTGAAAATGCTGATGAAAACTATCCATGATTTCCTTAGCTACTTGTGGATTTTTATCTTGTAATAACATTTCTAATTGTGCTAAATACTCTTGTTTATTCATAAAACTTCCTCCATTAAACGATTGACTCTCACTACAAATTGATGCCAGTTCTTTTTCAATTCCTCTTGTTTATGATGCCCCTTTTCCGTTAAGGTATAATACTTTCTAGCAGGACCATCACTACTTTCCTTTAAATAGGTTGTAAAATATCCTTCATCGGTTAAACGCTTTAATATGATATATAACGTTCCTGTTGTAACCGCCATTTCTTTACCAATCTGCTCGGTTAATTCATAACCATACATATCTTTTTTAGATAGTAAGGAAAGGACACACATTTCTAGGACTCCCTTTTTAAATTGTGCATTCATAGGCTACCTCCTTGAATATATTATATCACTAGCTATATAGTATTACAATATAGTTAATATAAAAAAAGATGAGAACCTCTCATCTACACTTTTACGACCTTTTGATACAGCAATTTACCAAGATATACACCTGCAATACTTAAGATGGCTGTAATCCCAAGTGCCATTAAAAAGGAAGATAACTCAAAACTAAAGTATTTACTCTTTAACAGATAACCACCAAGCACTGCAAACGGATAACTTAAAAAAGCATAGAAACCGGACAATAACTCCGCTTTATACTTTGGAAATAGATAGGCAAAGATTGCCGCCACAACCACAGCAGCGATATTATAAAACGCCATGACCAACGCCATCGCCCCTAAAACAATAGAAAACACAAATAACGATATTGTCTGCATCCAAATCGCTTGATCTTCCAACCTTTTAAAACAGATATATAAAAACATTGCTAATGGTAAAGCCGCTACTGTACCATGAATCGCATAAATCGCAAAACGATGTGATAAGCCTCTTGTCATTCCACCAATGATAAAACAACCCACAAAAATAAACACATGCCAAATATACTTCTTCATATAACTCCCTTCATATACTAAATTACACGTTTCTATCATACGTGATTTTCACTATTGAAACAAGAAAAGTTATATCCACCAAACATTTTATTTTTTTCTTCATCTTGCAATACTATGATATAGTTAATGTAATAAGGAGAGTTCTATGGAAGTATTATTTGAACTGTTGTTAGAGACTGTTGGTGAATTTATATTTGATGTTGGCTTTGAAAATACATTGAAGCTTCCTAAGTATATTCGCTATCCTATTTTAATATTCCTTGTAGTATTCCTACTGGCACTTGGTACAGCGTTACTTGTTTTAAGTATTTCCCTTTATCATAAAGAAAGAATCGCTTCGATTTTTGTAGGTTTAATAAGTTTCATGGTTTATTTCTTTTGTTTCTATAAACTGAGAAAATTCTTTCACCGTCATAAAAAGACATCCATGTAAAACATATCTCAAACTATAATTTCATACAACGTTATATCTAACATCGATATAACGTTTTTGCTTCTTTGAATTATCTTTTCTATTCACTCTTGCTTTGTCCATAAAAAAACGTAGATGCCCTACGTTTTCATTACTTACAATACTTTTTCTAAATCGTTATATCCAATGTCGGTCGGAGTTTCACGACCAAATAAAATGGTTAATACCGTTGCGATTTGACTTTGATCATTCATCGCATCCACAGTACCTTCCATACCGGCAAAAGGACCAGATAAAATCTTTACAGAATCACCAATCGTAAAGTCAACATTCACCTTACGTTCCCCTTGACCGATACGTCTTAAGATAGAATCAATTTCTTCTTGCGCAACCGGGAATGGTTTCGCACCACCACCACTTGATCCGATAAACCCGGTAACCCCAGGCGTATTACGCACAACATACCATGCATCATCCGTCATAATCATTTCTACGAATAAATACCCCGGAAATAAATTACGCATCTTTTCAATCGGTTTTCCGTTTTTAAATTCAATCTCAGCTTCTTCGGCAACTACAATACGAAATAAGTAATCTGAAATACCCATTGTTTCAACACGACGTAATAAGTTATCTTTTACCTTATTTTCATGCCCTGCATAGGTATTTACTACATACCACTCTCTTTTACTTTCACTCATCTTAGCCACCAATTCCTGTTACTTTTAGTAAATGCGTAATGATAAATTCACACGCTACGAAGAATAGTCCAAAAAACGCTGTAAAGATAATCACTTCCAATGAATTTAATGAAAGTTCACTCATCTTTGGCCAACGAATTCTTCCGATTTCTTTCATAATACCGCTAATGCTAAACCACTTTAACATAATATCCTCCTATTTTGTTTCTTTGTGGATCGTATGTTGTCCACATTTTTTACAGAACTTCTTTAGTTCTAAACGCTGTGTATGCGTTTGTTTATTTCTCAAAGTTGAATAATTACGAGATAAACAAACGGTACAAGTTAAAATCACACGATTATCTTTCGCCATAATTAAAACAACCTTTCTTGCACACTAAACTTTAACACACATAGTATCGATAGTCAATTACTAGCCTATGATTCCATGTGTTTCCTATAAAAAAGACCCTAAGGTCTTTTATGAACAGAAGCATCATAAATCATCGCAATCGCATTGCCTAACGCTTCTTCAAATTCTTCTTGACTTTGATTTACATTTAAATTTTGAGCCAAAGCTCGAGAGAAGGAAGCCACTACATGTTTATTTTTCGCAAGTAAATCATTGGCTAACTCAAGACTATAGCCACCACTTAACGCTACAATACGTACTACATTTGGATGTTTACTTACATCTTCATAGAGGTTGGTTTTTGTTGGAAGTGTTAGCTTTAACATTACCTTAAAGTGAATAGTATTTAACTGTTTTACTAACTCCATCTTTAAGAGATCTTCCGCCTTCATTTTATCCGGACAATGAATATCTACTTCCGGCTCAATGATTGGCACCAAACCATAACCTGCAATTTTCTTTGCCCATGCGAATTGTTGTTCTACAACTTCTTTAATTCCTTCCGGATTTGCTTCATAAATTACACTACGCATCTTTGTCCCAAAGATTTCATAGTCAACCGCTTCTTTTAATAATGCATCTAATCCGTCAAATTCCTTCATGCATTTACAACCATTCTTTTCATCCGCAAGTCCCTTATCAACTTTTAAAAATGGAACAATGCCCTTCTTTTGCCAACAATAGGTTGCAGTAAAAAGACCTTCCACCTTACGTTTCATGGTTTGTTCAAATAAAATAACCCCAATCACCTTTTCACTACTCATCGCCTTTGATGTAAGCATACGTGTACGTATTTGGTGGATTAAATCAAACATTTCTTCTTCGCTTTGATACGCCGAAGTATCCACTCCATACGCTTTTAATGCCTTAGGAGTAGAACCACCTGATTGATCCAATGCTGCAATAAAGCCTTTGTTTGATTCCATTTGTTTTAATTGTTCTAAGTTCATACGTCACCTCCTATATCTTATGTAAACTTAGTTGTAAGTTTGATTACTAGGAAATCGTATATTACGGTAAGATTATTTCTATTTTTATTATAACGCGAAATAACAAGAAAAAGAAAATAACAAATCTTTAAGTTATAGACAATCTTTTATCGAAATGGTATTGCACAAAGGAGTTCGTTTTTTCTTATCGTTTTTTGTGTTTTATTTTTGATGTTTTTTAAGAAAAATAAAATGTCACTAAGTGACACTTTAACTTTATGGATGAGACAATTTGATTACCAGAAAAAATAATTTAGAAATATGATGATTATAAAAATAACATTACTTATAATTATAAACCAAAGCAGATATTTTTTTGTTTTTTTCCAATCCTTTAGTTCAAGATAACTCATAAATCCAACCAGCGCTAATGGAATTAACTTATAATGCATATTCGAAAGAACCAGTGTAATCACGATAAAAACTACAAATGCTATTAAATACTTT
This sequence comes from Erysipelotrichaceae bacterium, assembly GCA_030528645.1. Lineage (GTDB taxonomy): Bacteria > Bacillota_I > Bacilli_A > Erysipelotrichales > Erysipelotrichaceae > RQZE01. Next base: position 200,897 of record JAUMYM010000001.1, read on the forward strand.
ATTTTCATTTCATTCACCTTTTTGTGTATTAAATATCAGTCTTTACATAACCTGTATAATTAGAATGTTTGTATGTTTTGATTACTCTCTTCATACATCTTCCACCACTAACATTCTTTGAAATAAGAAGCATTGCACCAGATACAATCAATACCAAAGCTAAAGAAATGGTTGGCAACACTTTTTAATCATTGTTTTTCTCTTTGATTTTATTTTACCGTAAATTTATTTTTTTAAAAGCCTTATAAATATTTTTTAAATGATATAATAAAAACTACATTTGAATAAAAATGATGTTTGATACCGTCCTTATAACGTATTGTTTGGTATAATCACAGTGAAATGAGTATAAAAGGTAGTAAAGAGAGGACAACAATTCTCTCTTTTTTCTTAACTCTACAATGAACAAGTAGAGTATCAACTAATTTTGATGTATATTTGTTAAGGTGGTTGCCGGAATTATCTATGTTAATAGGTTATCAACTCGTTTGTGTCATCTATTCGGCATGCAATATCGTTTATAATAAATCATTAAAGTTGTATTTTTAAATCGATTTCTATATGATAAACTCTATATGATAAGTAAAGGAAGTAAGAATATGAAAAAATTATTATTAACACTTACATTGGCACTTGTTGTAACAGGATGTTCAAACAAGCCGGTTAAAGAAGAAACTCAACCCACTCAAGTGGAAACAACAACTCTACTAGAAACAACAAACATGGAGACAACAGAAACAACTACTCCGGCAGAAACAATGGAATTTGCCGATTTAGCAAGCTATTCCCTTGTAAAAACGCAATCAAATGTAAAACCTTTATCACTTGTTGAATTAACAGGAAAACTTGGTACAGATCAAGATACTTACTGGGTATTCTTAGGCTATGCAGGATGTCCATGGTGTCAAAAAGCGATGCCCGTTTACAATGAATTTGCAGGTAGTGAAGAAGGAACATTTTACTATGTGGATGTTTCACAACCAATTACCGATGAAGAATATGCAGCATTCGTTGAAAAAACAAGACCATTCTTAAAAGATGGTGATTTATATGTACCACTTGTTTTAGGGGTTAAAAATGGAACCATTACAGGCGGACACCTTGCCTTAGTACCAAGCTTCAACATCAACGCACAAGAAGAAGTAAACGAAGAACAAAAAACAGAATTAATCAATATCTACAAAAACTTAATCAAATAAACATAAAAGAATTTCTATAACAGAAATTCTTTTTTAATATACATATGAACACAGATGACTAACCATCATCTTTTTTATTATCTAATCCTTTATAAGTATGGTATGCAATAAGCTATTCAAAAATTAAAAATGTTTATTTTTATAATGTATCAATCCTTTATAAGTATGGTATGCAATAACGATATAATAAGGATTTATAGTTATTAAATCAATTATATTTTAGCATTTTCTATCCATTTATACTATATTTTTTCGAATTTACATTCTATACTAATATTCTTTTACATAGACTTTTATGTCTTATATTTCTATCTTCTACAACTGTTCAAACACACCTTCTACTTCATGAAGCGGTAATGCCTTAATCGCATCCAACAACTTTAATTTACACTTACGTATTTGATAATCCACCTGTTTTACATTTAACATCATACGTTCTGCAATTTCCTTATACGTCTTTTCTCTTAAATATAAATAAATGATTTGCTTCTCCTTATCATCTAACGTTAACATAACCTTCTTTAAAATATCCATTTTTAATCGTTGATGCATTTGCTCACTAACACTTACGTCATCACTTGCTACATTATAGATACGACTCTCATCTTCCACCTTTAAGGAAGATAGCTGTCGTTCCGTCGTATAAAGCTTATAATTACTACTCACTAGCTTATGAATACGCCTTGTACAAATTAAATATACATACGTTGTAAATGTAGTATCCTCATTGTCTTTGTAATGCTCAATGGCAGCCAGAATACCCAATACCCCTTCTTGATACAAATCATCATAATCACAACTACGCACATACAACTTACTACAACAACTATGTATGATCTTCCATAAACAACGATTATAATTTTTTATAATCTTATTGATAGCTTGTTCATCCTGTTTGCGTGCTAATACCAACAACACTTTGATTTCTTCATTACTTAAATATTCCATAAAGAAAACCCCCTTCTTTATCTTAGCGAAAGACATTAGGGAGTTTTTTTCTGTTTTGTTTTGTTTTTGTCTATTTTTTTCCGATAAACGGATGACGCTTGTCATAGATATGATAAAGCAAGATTCCAGCCGCTACACTGGCATTTAAAGACTGAATCGTCCCTACCATCGGTAGTTTTACAAGATAATCACACTCTTGTTTCACTAAACGAGAGATGCCCTTACCCTCTGATCCAATCACTAACACTAATTTTGTATCATAGGCATAACTACGATAATCACTGGCTTTTTCCACATCGGTTCCCACAATCCAATATCCTTGTTTTTTAAGTTCCTTTAAGGTTTGTGTAAGGTTAGCTACTTCACACACCTTAACGGTTTCAATTGCCCCTGTGGAAACTTTTGCCACTGTCGCATTTAACGAAACTGCATGATGCTTCTTATAGATAATCCCATCAATTCCAATGCAATCTCCTGTTCTTAAAATAGCCCCTAAATTATGTGGATCTTCTAATCCATCCAACATCACAATCAAGCCATGCTTTCCACTTGTAAGTTCTTGTAGTGGATGTGTTTGATAGTCTTTTACTACTGCTACAATGCCTTGATGATTGCCATGGTTAGCCATTTCATCTAATTTATCTTTACTGACATACTGTATCGCTATGTTTTGAGCAATGCTAAAAGAGCTACCCTTTACAAGATACAACTGTTTAATGCGCCCTTGTTCAAGTGCTGCAAACACCGGTTTTCTTCCATAAATAATCATTGTCCAACCACCTCCTTTGCAATCTCCATAACCTGTTGAATACGTGTTTGATTCTTTGCCAAATACCAATAACCAATTAATGCCTCAAAACCCGTTGACGTACGATACGTAATCACATCCGCATTTTTCGCAATCGACTTACTTTTATGATTACGTCCACGTTTATAAATATCAAGTTCTTCTTCATCCAAAAAAGCTTGTTCCATCAAAGCATGTACAATTTTAGCCTGTCCTTTGGCACTATTATAAGCCACTGCCTTCTTTGCCAAATCATCTGCCCTTTGATAGCCTTTCAAAAGAAGATGTTCTCGAACCCAAAGCGACCATACCGCATCTCCAAGATAAGCAAGTGCACTTCCTGATAATTCTTTAACTTGCATTACAACAATCCTTCTTGCATCAATGTTTGGCGATATTGATCCGCTAATGCAAAGTCTTTTTTCGCTTTTGCATCATTCCAACGTTCAAACATTTCACGTTGTGCAGAAGTTAATACCATACGTGTAACCTTAATACCTAAAACATCCAACATCTTTTCTAAGGAGCATACAAGAAGATTTATTTGTTTTAAATCAATGTCTTTTACACGCATACATTGATTTAATTTTTTCACCGTTTCAAAAATCTCTGCCATCGCATTTGGCGTATTTAAATCATCTTGCATGTAAGCTAAAAAAGCATGAAAACTTGTTTGATCATACTCATCTTCTAATCCATAAGAAGCTAACTCTAACTTAATATATGCCTGTTTTAAAGGATTCATCACCTTTTCCAATTCTTTTACCGCTGTTTCAATGGTCAAATCAGAAAAGTTTGCTTCACTGCGATAATGCGTCGAAAGCAACAACCAGCGCGTCGCATTGCTACCAAGTTGTTGTAACACATCCTTAGCTGCCACCGTATTACCTAATGACTTACTCATCTTTTCACCATCTAAATTGATCATCGCATTATGCAACCAATAATTCGCTAACCCACTTTTATACAATGCACGAGCCTGTGCCGTTTCATTTTCATGATGTGGAAAACGTAAGTCCATACCACCACCATGAATATCAATGAGCGACGTTTTAAACTCATTACAAATCATGACAACACACTCACTATGCCATCCGGGTCTTCCTAAGCCCCACTTACTTTGCCACTTAATGCCCATATCCGTCTTTTTCCAAAGAGAAAAATCAAGGGGATTTTCTTTCTTCGTGTTTTCTTCAATACGAGCTCCAACTTTTAAATCTTCAATGTTTTGATGTGAAATTTCTCCATAGGTATCAATACTATTAATACGGAAATACACATCTCCATCTACACAATAGGCATAGCCATTCATTACCAATTGATCAATAAAATCAATGATTTCATCCATCGTATTGGTTACCATTGGTGCAGCCTCTAACTCTTGCGTATTCAATGCCTTTCTTACTTGATTATACGCCTCAATATAACGCTGAGTAATAACTGCCTCACTTACCCCTTGTTGCATCGCTTTGTGAATAATTTTATCATCTACATCCGTATAATTTGAAACGTATTTTACAGTATATCCACTTGCTAAAAAGACACGCTTTAAGGTATCAAAAACCACAATTGGTCGAGCATTACCAATATGAATATCATTGTACACTGTTGGCCCACACACATACATATCGACATGATTCTTACGAATTGGTACAAACTCTTCTACTTTTAATGTTTTACTGTTATATAATTTCATCGTCTTTTTCCTCTATATCTTCCATGGTTAACGTATCAAACTTCATTAAATAAAAATTATAAATACTATCCTTTAATGCCAACCAATGCTTCATACCCTTGGTCCATATTTCATCCTCTTCTTGAATGATTTGATTTTGAATACAACTAACAAACTCCTCTTCACTCAACGGACCGATCTTTTCACTTTTATTTCGATAAAACCAATGCTTATTCATCGCTCACTACCACTTTCTTCCGTATGGACTATCTTACAATACGTATATTCTACAACTAAATTCTTTAATTGTTCTTCACTGACTTCCATTCCTTCATGAATACCGGTGACACTTACAATCTTTACTTCTTGATCTTGACAAAGCTCTTCACTTTCACTTCCGGTAATATTTACTACCCCTAAGGCAGTTAAATAGGTTTCAAACTTCTCTTTATTTTTACCAATTAAAGGCGCAATGGTGTACTTAATAGGCACCACAATCACCACCGGATCTTCCGGTGTTGTCGTTGTTGGTAAAGTTTCCTCTTTCGCAAAGTAAGTATAATTGAAAATCACTTCATCCGAATGATAAAACTGTTGATCACTTGGTAAAGCACTTAATACAATCTTATAACTTTGACCATCTTTAAACTTTGCAGCATCAATCGCCAACTGTGATTGATCAACACGAGCATTATAACCACCTTCTAAAGTAATACTAAACTCATAATGCGATGCATTCTTGACACTATCCCAAGTAAAGAAGACCTGTGAACTACTCTCCTTAACAACCAAATTCTCCGGCGAAGCCAACTTGGTTTTATTTCCTTGATCACCTGCAATAAATTGATTATAGGTATTATTACCGGCTCCATATAAATGAATCCCATCATAGGCAATAATATAATCTTTTCCGGTATCAATGGCCTTAATTTGACTCCAAGCCTGTACTTGTTTTTCAATTTCCACATTGGCAATGCTGATAAACACACTTCCATGTTTATTCAATGCCACAACAAAACCATCCCCAATGGCAATATCTACAATATCTTTCCACTCTTGACTATTGCATCCATTAAACTGTGATAGACACTCAACAGTTAAATCACTCTTAATAACTGCTACCATATTTTCACCTATGGCAATTTGTTTAATATCCTTTAATGCTGTAATGGCTTTTTCAAACTTACTCTCTCCGGCATAAAAGACTTGACCATGATGATTCATAGCCACCGTTGAATTACGTGAGGCACTAATAAAGGTAATGTCTTTCAACGCATCCACCTTACACTGCTTACCACCACGATCGCCAACACAATAAAGAGTTCCATCCTTCTTTAACCCTACAATATGACCATCCCCTGAGGCAATATCTACAACATCCTTCCAATCATCCAACTCCTTGGCATAATCTTCACTAAAACCAAACGCCTTAACTTGACCATCTTCATATAAGACAACGCTATAATTAACACCCGTAACCACTTTACGAGCCTTCATATCACCACTTGTAAAATCCAGTTGACCTTTATTGTTATCACCTTGACCAAACACCATACCCTTTTGATCAATATAAGCAATAAAACGATTGGACGCTGACAATACATCGACCTTTGTTTCCATCGGCACTAACACTTTTTTCTTTGGTTTATTCATAAAAAATGAGGTATAGATAACACCTAAACATAAACCCAAAAGTAAGCCTATTAATATATATCCTTTTTTAATATGTTTCTTGCCTTCTTGATGCTGCATCGACAACGTCTTTAACGTTACATCTTGATCATTTCGCATCAATTCATCAAGACTTATTTCATATAACTGACATAATAATTTAAGTTGTTTTAAATTACACATTAAACGACCATTTTCAAAACCCATGTATTCAATAGGAGAAACTTGTATCATATTGGCAACGTAAGCCTGTGAAAAGTTATAATGTTTTCTTAATGTAATTAATTTTTGGGGTAATTGATTCTCCATAAAACCTCCACTTAATACCTCTTTATTTTACTACATTTTTAGCACAATTAAAAAGGTGCTAAGCACCTATAATAGAAAGATATTATGCTTTAAGCACATTTCAACCATTGACACCGGCCAAATAGAAGCATGAACTTCCCCAACATGGGCCTTATTCAGCAATACCATACAAATACGTGATTGCCCAATTCCTCCACCCATAGTAAGTGGTAAACGATGATGTAAGACATCATGATGATATTGTTTTAAATCTTCATCCATAACCTTTGCCTTGATTTGTTGCTGCTTAAGCGTTACTTGATCAACACGAATACCCATACTACTAAGCTCAATGCTTCGCTCTAATAAAGGATACCATACCAATAAATCCCCATTTAATGACCAATCATCATAATCAAAGGCACGTCCATCATGTTTATCACCATTACTTAACAAATCCCCAATCTGCATGACAAAGACTGTTTTATACTCCTTACAAATCGCATCTTCTCGTTGCTTACTATCCAAATGAGGATAACGACGTAATAACTCTTCACTGGTAATGAAATATACCTCTTCATGAATAATAGGTATTAAAAATGGATAATGCTGTTGAAGTTGTTGCTGTGTTTTTAGTAAAGAAGACACAATTCCACAAACAACGCCTTTTAAATACTCTAAATGACGATCTTCTTTTCCAATCACCAATTCAAAATCCCATTGATCGACATACGTAGAATGCAAGTTATCCATCTCTTCATCACGACGAATCGCATTCATATCGGTATATAAGCCCATACCCTTACTTAAATTATATTTTTTTAAAGCATTACGCTTCCACTTTGCTAATGATTGAACAACTTCCACTACGCAATCCATATGTTTAAAATCAAAAGACACCGGACGCTCTACACCACTTAATCCATCATTCAATCCACTACTTTTTTCAACATATAAAGGTGCTGAAACACGTATTAAATTTAAGGCTTGTGATAATTCTTTTTCAAAAACATCTTTTGTAAGCTTAATTGCTTTCTGTGTTTCTAAAATATCCAATTGTGATTGATATTCTTTTGGTAATAGTAATTTCCCCATATATCCTCCCCATAAATAACAAAAACTATCATACCATAAAAAAAAGCAGAACTCCATGTTCGTAGTTCTGTTTATCGTTGTTTATTTCTTTAAGAGTTGAACCTTACGTGTAAAATAATCATATTGCTTCAAGGTAGCACTGGCTTGATTGGCAAGTGCTTCTTGTCTTGTAATACCAAAGACGGTTGAACCAGATCCAGACATCAAGGCACCATCAAAGCCCATAGCTAACAGTTTATCTTTAATATCCGCAATCTCCGGTACCATCGCAATGGAAGGCTTTTCTAAGGTATTAAATAGATTGGCAATCACGCTAGGATAATCATCACTTTGTAAAGCTTTTTTCATTTCATCGACATGACCACCAACCATATCTTTTACCTCTAATGCCTCAAACGCTAATTTTGTAGATACGCCTTTACGTGGTTTTACTAAGACCAACCAGAAATCACACTCCAGTTCAAAGGGTTGAAGAACTTCTCCAATGCCCCTTACCACTGCAGGTTGATTTAAGATACAAAATGGAACATCGGCACCCACTTGCTTACCAATATCCAACATATCTTGCAAAGTCATATTCAGTCTTAAAAGTTTATTTAAAATACGAATGGTACTTGCCGCATCACTGGAACCTCCCGCAAGCCCTGCCTGCGTTGGTATATGCTTTGTGATTTTAATTTTAAATTGTTGTTGAAATTGATACTTCGCTCTTAATAATTCAATGGCTTTAATTACTGTATTTCTTTGATCAACCGGCAAGTAAACCGCATTGCTTTCAATGGTTGTGACGGATGCAAATTCAATATCCACCACATCATAGAAATTCAATGGAGCCATAATCATATTTAACTCATGATAGCCATTTTCTAATCGATTTACGACTTCTAAGACCAAGTTAACCTTGGCATATGCTCTATCCTTCATAAATTACCTCATATAATTCGATAAACTGTTGTAAGGTTAATTGTTGCCCACGTATTTTGACATCCAAGTTACATCTTGTTAAATAGGCTTCGACATCCCCTTGCAAATACGCTCTTAAGTTATTATACAACGTTTTACGACGTTGCTTAAAACAAGCTTTAATAAAATCAAAGAATCTTTGTTGATCCTTAACCGGATGTTGTATTTCCTTGGCAATAAATTGAATCACAGTACTATCAACATTTGGTTTTGGGTTAAAAATGGTACGAGGAATCTTCATAACCACCTTTACATCATAAAGATATTGAACCATGACACTTAAAGCATTATAACTTTCACTGTTGACACTTGCAGTAAAACGATCTGCCACTTCTTTTTGCATCATAACGGTAATAAACGGAATATTACACTTGGATTCAAAGATTTTAAACAGAATGGGTGTTGTAATATAGTAAGGTAAATTGGCACATACGACTATATTGCGATAATTTTCTTTCAGACTATCGACAAATGATTTTAAGTCTAACAATAAAAAATCCTGATGAATGATGGTTACATTTGTATAGTCCTTTAAGGAATACGTTAAAACTTCCAATAAACGTTCATCAATTTCAAAGGCATAAACCGCCTTTGCACGTTTGGCTAACTGTTCTGTCAAAGCTCCAATACCGGGACCAATTTCAATCACCGCATCTTCTTGAGTAAAAGAGGCATTATTGGCTATTTTTTCTACAATCGAAGGATCAATGATGAAGTTTTGCCCATAGTTCTTTTTAGCGTATAAGCTAAATTGTTTTAAAATTTCATTTGTTTTCGAGATGGTCGCTATCGCTTTTGTCATGTTGTAAAAACCTTTCAATGTCTTTTTTGCTAATTTGAAACATATTTAAACGTTTAAATAACGTCTTATTATTACAATGTCCAAGATGAAAATGCGTACTGATACGATTGCGTAATGCTTGATGATTAAGGTCTAGGCTGTTGTATTCTTCAAGACTAATCGATGGTTCTGCATAGCTAGAAGTTGCGATGTGATTTAAGGCTTCTTGTAAGGCTTCAAAACTCGCACTTTCAACACCTACTTTTTTCTCACTACGACATTGTTCCGGCTTTAAAAAGGCATGTTTACATCCTTGTACACGTTGTTGAATGATACTTCTGATTTTTTCACCCGGTCCATCCGGATCGGTTAATATAATTACACCACGAGTTAAAACCGCTTTTTTTATGTAATTGATGGTAAATGTGCTTAAACAAGTTCCATGTGTTTCAATGGTATCACAGTTAAAATAACGCTTAAGATTAAGTGTATCGTTTTTCCCTTCGACTACTATAAATTCTTTAATCCTAATCAACTTTACACATCCTTTGTCCTAAGCTATTCTTTATACGTCGTCCAAATTGTACGATTTCAATTTTAACTCCTTTACGCTTATAATTTCTTGCCAGTGGATTGACTTCACTTCCTACAAAAAAATCAATATCGCTATCATCAATGGCACCACCACGATCGACAACTAAGGCATAGAATTCTTGTCCACTACTTAAACTGGAGCCCTCTATTCTCGGATTGGTAAACTTTAAAACCGTACAAAATGGCAAGGCGCGATCGGTTGCGACTAGGTAGTAACCATCATAGGTAATCCCCGGCTTCCATGAGCCATCGGATTGACGTACACTATCAAGCGACAACATAATGCCACTGCTTGTTCCACCTTGTCCATGTTCATTGACATGACATCCATCACAATCAACACCATAAGTAGTAATTTTACGTGAGTAAAAGTAGGCTCCTTCAACTAAATCAGAGCCATAACTATAAACTGTAGGTGTTGGTTCTGTAATTTCATTGCTGTAGGGAATTAAGGTATTTCCCAATAATTGATCATGTAAGTAAACTTCACGATAGACTTCTTTTTCACTTCCAAGTTCTCCATCACTTACTTTAGAAATAAGCCAAGGAATGCCATTTTCACTTTGCAAGTCATCAAGTAATACTTCTTCAATTTCACCATAAGGTACTACAACTTCTTTATTTACAAATTCGTATTCTAAAATCTTCACTTCTTGAATATCACTTAACCCAACTAATAAAGTAATAGGTTCTTTTGTATCTCTATAACCTAAAAAGTATAAGCTATAGATCAAAGAGGTAGTGAACAAGATAAACGATGTAAATAAGATTTGTTCTAATTTTTTATTTTTCATATATCTATTTTAACATAAAAAAAGATATCAAAAGATATCTTTAAAGAAAACTTGGCAACGTGCTACTTTCACTATCGCAAGGGATAGCTATAATCGCCGCAGAAATGCTTAACTTCTGTGTTCGGGATGGGAACAGGTGTGACCATTTCG
>JAUMYM010000019.1:0-2104 GCA_030528645.1 Erysipelotrichaceae bacterium
AATACCGACCTCCCAATCGTTAGATTTTTTGGTCTAACTTTTGGGGGTCGGTACACGTATCTAGCCTTTTGATTATGTCTGTATTCTTAAAGTGTAATTTTGCTACATGTTTTAGGTTTTGATCTCCATGTTGTTTTACAAAGCGTATAATATCTTCATCTACAAGTGTAGAAGCACCTTTATGAAATTTGAAGTTCCAATGGTCTTCCATTTTATCCCAACAATGTAAAAAAGTATAACGAGCAATAATGGATGCGGCTGCAACAGCTTGATATTTACTTTCAGCTTTTGTTTCAAAATGGAGTTGTTTAATTATGGTAGGTTCATTTTTTAAGTAACGAAAATATAGTTCTTTTGGAGCAAATTGATCGATGATACATAAATTAGGTAACGTATGTTTCTTATTTAAATTGATGTAAGCTTGATTATGCATCTTAGCTTTTATTTCATTTAAATTATTGTCTTTTTTTATTTGATTGTATTTTTCATTATTTAATATGAGTAACGAATAAGGTATCAATTCCATAATTTTTGGTGCAATCTGTTTTATGTAAGCATCACTTAGAGATTTTGAATCATCTAATTTTAGTTCTTCAAGAGGTTTGGTTAAGATACATGCACAAACTACAACAGGACCAAAGTAATCACCGGTTCCAACTTCATCAGAACCAGCATGCACTTCAAAGGAATCTTCACTTGCTTGGAAACGACTTGCATAGACTTGCGCATCTTTACCTTGAAAAACCACTTTTAAAGATTCATAAGCAGTGATGGTACAATTTTCTACTTTTAGTTGATAAATTGCGTATTGTGGTTTCTTACTTTCAAATTCTTTAAACGTTTGATACAGAAAATCGATTTCATTTTTTGTTAAAGTTAGTGTTATTGTCATGTTTATCACCTTTATTATCATATCATATGTTTGCAGAAAACCTGTAAATTAGTTAAAATATTATGGAAAGAGGGTTAGTGTATGCATATTGAACAAACTTGGTTTCCAATGATTTCATTGGGTATTATTTTATATTATGTAATTTCTTTATATTTTGGGTATAAAAAAGGTTTTTTTGTTTTACTAATTGAATTATTTAGTTTATTTGTATCTTTAGTACTGGCTTGGTTTTTAAGTCCGATATTATCTAAGATAATACAATTATTTCCAAAAGAAACAATTAGTAGTAATCCACTTATTCAATCACTTGTTTCTCCGGTATTAAATCAAGTGCTATGGTTTATTGTAATTGTCATTATAATTAATGTATTTTTATTCATCTTTAAGCCAATTGCTCGTAAGATTGGAGAAGTGCCGGGAATTCATTTTATTAATGGAATTTTAGGAGTGGTATTTTCATTTGTAATTACAACTATTTATATATTGATTCTTACAGCAGTGTTAAAAATGCCATTTTTTGAGAATGGTGTTGAAACGGTTGAAAATACAGTGTTAAAGCATGTGAATAAGTATAGTAACATCGTATTTGAATATGCTTCACAAGAAATTATGAAGAATGAAAAGATAATGAATATGATTAGTGAAGATGAATCTGTGAAAATTGAGCTGTTTGATTTAATGAAGAAGTATGGTTTATCAAAGAACAATGAATAAGAAATATTATGGGTTAGAGTTAGAAGAAGTATTGCAATTAGTGGCTAGTTACACTAATTTTTCACTTGGTCGTAACTATGTTATCGAAGAAGAAATCTCATTTCATCCTTTAATGATTAAACAAAATCATCATCGTGTAAAAGAAGCATTAACGTTTGTTAGAAAGTATGATGCGATGCCATTTTATGGAATTAAAGATATTCGTGAGAATTTGAAAAGAGTAGCAAAAGGCATATCTCTTACGCCGAGTGAATTTTATGATATTTATCAGCATATTTATGGAGCAAAAGCTATGGTTGCTTATATGAAGAAAATAGAAGAACCTAGTTTTTATATCAAGGAATTGGTAGATACATTACATATTGATTTAATGGTAGCTAGTAAGATTGAACAATGTTTTTCACCTTATGGTGATATTTTAGATAGTGCAAGTAAAGAATTAAAGTATTTACGTATGGAATTAAATAAGGTAAAAAGTCAAATTCAACAGGTTGCCAG
>JAUMYM010000019.1:2114-5727 GCA_030528645.1 Erysipelotrichaceae bacterium
TTCAAGATGGCATTATTTCTTCTCGTAATAATCGTGTTGTTATTTTGATGAAGAATACCGATAAGAATTCTTATGGTGGTTTTGTACATGATGAAAGTGCCAGTCGTTTAACATCCTATGTTGAGCCTAGCATTTTAGTTCCATTAAATAATCGTAAACAAAGTATACTGTATCAATTAGAAGATGAAATAAAGCGTATCATGATTGAAGTGACAAATCTTGTTTCACCGCATGCTTCTGATTTTCTAAGTAATTTAGATACCATGGCATTATTGGATGCGATTTTTGCCAAAGCACAATATGGTATCCGACATGACGGTATTCTTGCAGAATTATCACAGGATAATCATTTATATTTTAAGGAAGCACGTCACCCTTTAATTGATCCAAAGAAAGTGGTATCGAATACCTATCGTATTGAAAAACCTTATACATGTTTATTGATTACAGGTTCTAATACTGGTGGGAAAACTGTTACCTTAAAGACGCTTGGTTTATTTACGTTAATGACTTATCTTGCGATACCTATTTTATGTAGTGAGGCTAAGGTTGCATTGTTTGATGAAGTTTATGTAGATTTAACGGATGATCAATCCATAAGTGAATCCTTATCTACGTTTTCTTCACATCTTAAAAAAATAGCTTATATCTTACAACATGTAACAAGTAAATCGTTTGTTTTATTAGATGAGTTGGCAACCGGAACTGATCCAAAAGAGGGACAAGCTTTGGCCATTGCAATTTTAAATTATTTACGTAAAAAGCAATGTTTAACTGCCATTACAACGCATTATGGACAGCTTAAAAATTATGGAAAAGCCCATTTTGATATCTTATTAGCTTCCGTACAATTTAATCATGAAACATTAGAACCTACGTATAAATTTGCAGAAGGTCTTTTAGGTCAGTCTAATGCGTTAAGTATTGCTAGTAAATATGGTATTCATCAGGAAATTGTAACAGATGCCTATCGTATTATGGATGAAGAAGTTACATATCAAGATCAATTAATCAGTAATCTGGAAAAGGAGTTAGTTGAAAATCAAATACTTAAAGATGAATTAGTGCAACAGCAAAATCGTCTTGATGAACAAGCAAAAGAGTTAGCCCATCAGTTAAAGCTATTAGAATTAAAACGACAACAGGTTCTTGATAAGGCTAAGCAAGAAGCAGATGCATTGATGAAAGAAAAACAAGAAGAAGCCAATGCCTTATTAGAAAAGTTAAAGCAACAACAAAATGGTTTAAAGTTACATGAAATAATTAAATTACAAAAAGAAATTGAACAATTAGAAGAGGATACTGTAGAAGAACATCAGCAAGAAGAAGTACAGTTAAAAGTGAACGATTTTGTGAAGTTAAAACAATCGAATCAAGTAGGACAAATACTTTCAATAAATCGTAAAAATGTTATTGTTAATATCAATGGGATGAAAGTAAGTACGAAGATTGATCAAATAGTGCCATCAAAAGCACCTATAAAAAAACAAGAAGTTTATCGTGGGGCTAATAAAGTACAAAGACAGGTAACTTCATTTTCTTTAGAGTGTAATTTAATTGGAATGCGTGTAGAAGAAGCTTTGATGACTTTAAGTAAATATTTGGATGATGCAATTATTCAAAAAGCGAGTACCGTTTTAATCATACATGGAGTAGGTAGTGGCATTTTACGCAACGCTATTCAAACATATTTGAAACAACAAAAACATGTTGCATCCTTTGAAATGGCAAGTGTATATCAAGGTGGAGCAGGAGCTACCGTTGTTAACTTAAAATAGTATGACTAACGAATTAAAATTAAAACTAGAGACATTACCACTATTACCTGGTTGTTATTTAATGAAGGATAGCAGTGGGAAGATTATTTATGTTGGAAAAGCAAAGAAACTGAAACTGCGTGTAAATCAGTATTTTCAAGGTGCACATGATTATAAAACAGGAAAATTGGTGAGTCAAATTGCTGATTTTGATTATATCATTACCAATAGTGAAAAAGATGCGTTGTTATTAGAGATTAATTTAATTAAAAAACATCGTCCACGTTATAACATCATGTTTATGGATGATAAAACTTATCCATATATTAAACTATCTATGGATCATAATTATCCTAAAATTCAAGTTGTGCGTGATAAAAAAAGAAGTGCAAATGCAACGTATTTTGGTCCTTATCCAGATGCATTGGCAGCTCGTAAAACAATTGAATTGTTAGATAAGATCTATCCAACACGTAAGTGTAAGGTTATGCCTAAGAAAGTATGTCTATATTATCATATGAAACAATGTTTAGGACCTTGTCAATATGCCATAAAAGAAGAAGTCATTGATAACATGGTTGAACAAATCACTCGATTTTTAAAGGGTGATACCAGTGAATTACAAAAGGAATTAACTAATTTGATGCAAAAAAGTATCGATGAGCTTCAATACGAAAAGGCGAGTGAATATCATCAATTATTAAATTCGATTCAACATATCAGTTTAAAGCAACATGTTGATTATCAAAGTAAGGAAGATGTGGATGTGTTTCATTATTATTGTGAACATGGATATATTGCAATCTGTGGATTATTTGTTCGTAATGGAAAATTATTAGAAAAGACGTTTTCATTAAATCCTATTTTTAGTGATGAAGTAGAACAATTTGTTTCGTTTATCATGCAATATTATCAAAAAAATCCAATGGTAAAAACTTTAGTTTTACCAAATTATGATTATACAGATTTACAAGAAGCGTTACTAACAAAAATCATGATGCCTACTAAAGGAAAATATAAAAAATTATTGGATTTATGTTATAAAAATGCAATCATCAATTTAAATCAAAATTTTAAAGTTATATCACTTAATGAACAAAAACGACTAGATTCATTTATGCAGTTACAAGCTTTACTGAATCATCCTGTAGATCATATCGAAATATTTGATAACTCACATACACAAGGAAGTTTTGCAGTTGCAGCATGTGTTGTGTATCGCAATGGAGTAGAAAGTAAGAAAGACTATCGTCATTATAAAGTATCCAATCAAGGGGATGACTTGAAGAATATGTATGAGGTATTATATCGTCGTTATTTACGTGTATTAAAAGAAGAATTGGAAAAGCCCGATCTCATTATTGTGGATGGAGGAAAACATCAAGTTCAAGTAGCTTGTAAGGTTGTTCAAGCTTTTGATTTGGATATTAAAGTAGTTGGACTAAGTAAAGATGAGTATCATCGTACAAGTTGTTTAATTGACGAAGACTTAAAAGAGATATCAATAGATCCCAAAAGTGATGTTTTCTTTTTATTAACTCGTATGCAAGATGAAGTGCATCGTGTAGCGATTTCTTATCACAAGAAATTACGTAGTGCCTATCAAACCAAATCGATATTAGATGAAATTGAAGGGATTGGTCCAAAACGTAAAAAAATGTTAATGCAACATTTTCAAAGTTTTAAACAGATGAAAGAAGCTTCTTTACAACAACTACAAGAGGTTTTACCAGCAAAAGTGGCAGAAATGTTGTATAATACTATACATGAGTTATAGGAGGTATCTATGGTTGAACATATCAATGATTTAATGTCTTTAGTCGTAATTGGTGTGATATTACTGATTATAGGAAAAT
>JAUMYM010000019.1:5737-6029 GCA_030528645.1 Erysipelotrichaceae bacterium
ATGAATTCTTAAAATCCTATGCAAAGTATTTTAAACAACTAGAAGATGATTACTATAACGATTTTGAAGATAATGATTAGTAGAAAGGGACCATTATTTTATGATGGATTTTATTGAAGTAATACATTCTCCAAATGCTCCTAAGGCGATAGGACCATATTCACCTTGTATCAAGTTAGGTGATTTTATATATCTATCGGGTCAAATCCCACTAAACCCAATCAGTAATAAAGTTGAGTTTGAAGACATTGAGTCTCAGACAAAGCAAGTGATTAATAACATTCGTGCTTTA
>JAUMYM010000019.1:6039-19410 GCA_030528645.1 Erysipelotrichaceae bacterium
TCAACTTAGATTTAAGACATGTTGTAAAAACAACAATCTTTATGACGGATTTAAGTATGTTTGATAAAGTTAATACGATTTATCAAGAATATTTTACTCATCCCTATCCGGCACGTAGCTGTGTGGAAGTAAAGGCATTACCGAAGGGTTCTTTGATAGAAGTCGAATGTATGGCGATTGATACAACACGTTATGAAAATATAAATATGAATGATCTGCAAAGTGGTTGTGGAGGATGCAAAGGTTGTAAGTAATTACAATCTTTTTTTCTATCATAGTATATAAGCAGGAAAGGAAATCAATGTGGATTGTATATTTTATATAGAAACAAAAAAAGGCTTATTGTCTATTTATAATCATGATGGAAAAGAAACCGTATCAAAAAAAACATTATTAAACTATCTGAATTGTTTATGTCTAAGTTTTGGTGGTAACTATACAGGTCGTATTGCTAGCTATCGACATTTAACAACATGGATTCAAAAACCGATTGTTTATGTTAATGATGATCATGTATTTTTACCTACAAGAGCAATTAAACATGAATCTTGCATAGTATTAAATGTTATGTTTATTAAATCGATTCGTAAAAGAGATGTTGATGTTACGACTATTATTTTTATCAATGGATTAGAAATTCATATTTTTGAAAATTATCGTGTTATAAAAAAACAATATCAGCGTGCTAAAGTTTTTTTAGATAAATTGTATTGGAATAGTAAATATTATGAGTACTTTTAATGTTATAATTTTATGGAGGTGAGGGAGATGAATGAATATGGAATCATAATGATTGTGGTAGCGTTTGTATTATTGATTCTTGTACTTATTTATTTTTTAAATAGTAATCGTTTAAAGCAACAATTATTTTTACAAGAATTGATGAATAAAGAGACACAGATGAAATCCAATCAAATTTACGAGTTAAAGGAAAAGATGAGTCAAGATTTATTGCTGTTTCAATCTACGATGAATGATGCATTAAAAAAAGATTTACATCAATTAAATGAATCGACGATGAATCGTCTTTTTGCATTAGAAAAGAAGGTAAATGATTCTTTAACGACTATACAAGATGTGACAAGTAGTAATTTAATGAAATTTCAAGGTTCGATGACGGATTCACTAAAGTCTGATTTTCATAAACTAAATGAATCAACGTTTAATAAATTAATGAATATTGAACATAAGGTAAATGAATCATTGTCAAAAGGTTTTGAATCAACATCAAAAACATTTAATGATTTAATGCAACAGATTACACGTATTGATGAAACACAAAAGAATTTAAACACGTTATCCAGTGAGATTACCTCATTACAAAATATCTTATTAGATAAAAAAAGTAGGGGAACTTACGGAGAAGTGGAATTATATACTATTTTAAATAATAGCTTTGGTGATAATCAAAAACTGTATCAGCGTCAGTATAAGCTAAGCAATGATAAGGTTGCAGATTGTGCAATTTTTGCGCCGGAACCACTGGGTAAGATTATGATTGATTCAAAGTTTCCGTTTGAAAATTATAATAAAATGTACAATCAATCTTTAGATGAAAAGGTAAGATTACAAGCACGTGGACAGTTTGCCAGTGATGTAAAGAAGCATTTAAAAGATATTCATGATAAATATATTATTCAAGGGGAAACAGCTGAGATTGCATTTATGTTTATACCTGCTGAGGCAATCTTTGCTGAAATCTTTGGTAATTTTGATGAATTGGTACAACTTTCGTATCAATATCATGTTTATATTGTTTCTCCAACAACTTTAATGGCTTATATTACAGCGATTAAAGCAATTTATATTGGGCAACAACGTAATAAACAAGTAGAAGTCATTCAACAGGTATTGAATGAATTAGCAGTTGAGTTTAAACGTTTTGATGCTCGTTTTAATGATTTAAATAAGCGTTTCGCTGGTATGAATCAAGATTTTGAAAAAATTACAACGACTTCAAGTAAATTAATCAAACGATTTGATCGAATTGAAAAAATGGAATTTACAAAAGAAGAACTTGATGATAAGATGAGTAATAACAATTACATAGAATAAAAGGGATATATTTTAGGGGTATGTACATGAAAAAGATAATGAAACAATATAACGTTGTACTTTTCTTATTTGCTTTGATGTTGCAGATGATGGTTCCATGGAACATTGTTTTTGCACAAGAAACAAATGATCAATGGCAAGAAGTTACAACAAGTGAAATCGGTAAAATTGATATAGGGGATGCGTTTGTTTATTATGGCTTTGGTGCAGAACATGATATTTATAATAATAACTTCCAAAGAATATCAGATGTATTAATAAGTCGTCCAACGGTATTTTTAGCTAAGAACAATAGTGTTATTCGTCATATATGGGAAAATGGTAACAGTAGTAGTAATCTGCTTTTTGCATTTCCGTCTAATGAAGGGAAAGATGGCTACAAAATATATTCGGCGATTGGACAAGCTGATAAAATGTATATTCGTGGAAGCAATGCTAGTGAAGATTTACAAATAAAAGCTGAGTCAAATATAAATGTTGCAGATTATGGAACTTTAAAAACAGAAATGATACTTTCCCCAATTGGCAAAGAGTTTATTAAACATGAACACATTGTAACAAATACAGGGGATACACCTGTTACATTTAAGTTTTTAAAGTCAGTAGATACAGAATTAGCCGGCAATGACCATGTTCCTGTAAAACATTTGGGAGATAATCGTGGATTATACATTGAAACAGGTCAATATCGTCTTGACTACTTCTTAAAGGTGGAAAATGGACCTGATAATTATCGTAACTGGTATACGGGTGGCTATCGTCGTCCAAGAACAGATGGCTTTGAAAACATTGCGATTCCATTTGTTAATCCTGAACATGTAGGTACTAGTGGATATAATTCTTTTCAAAACTTTACTATTTTAGGAGTTGGGGATGAAATTTTAAATGCTGCTAAAAACACGGAGTCTATGGGACGTGGTGATAGTGGTATTTGGATGAAGTGGAACGATGTTACTTTAAATCCGGGTGAAAGCAAAGCCTTTACGTATTATATTGGTATTTATCCTGCTGTTAAAGGTAGCCAAGTAGTGTTAAATATTAATAAAAATGACAATGCTTTAAACAGTCAAAACGTTATGAAAGAAGAGATGGAGTTTCAAGTAAGTACATTGATTTCCGCTTTGCGTGTACAAGATGTACAAGAAGGTAGTCTTATACTAGATTTTGTATTACAAGAAGATACTTCAAATGGTAAAAATGATTTGCTGTTTAAGAATATTGGTTTATATGATTCAAATAATCAACTGCTTCGTAGCTATAATGTAGCTGATGTCTATGATCAGCAAAATAAACAAATGCGTATTGCATATACAAAAGCAAATGTTCCTGCAGATGGGGTTATTGTGTTGAAATATACATTGGATGTCAATAAACAAGTCGATGATCGTTTTATCAATGAAAGTCGCTATTTACTAACCAATGTGCTTCATAGTGCTATGATTAATGGACAAGCTATTACTTATAAATCAACAAGTAAAGTTAAGATTGATAAAAAACCAATACCTTCCATTTCCATTTACTTTGTAGATGAAGAAGGTAATGAAATAGCTGCAATGCAAAGTTTACAAGGTCTATACGAAGAAGTGTATCAATTTACACCAGTTGATATTGCAAATTATAGTTTAAAACAAGTAGCAGGTTTATGTGCTGATTTGCAGTCTTGTTCAGGTAAGTTTTTGGATGAATATCTTTTAAACGGTGCGATTGTTACACCGGAGATTCGTTATACATATTCTAAAAAACCATCAACAATCAAATACCAATTTGTAAGTGGTACACCTCAAATGAACTTGCCAAAGCAAGTTACGGATTTACAACCAATAGATGGGAATGCCTTTTATGGTGATATCATCCAGGCTGAAGATTTTACAAATCGACGTGTTGATGTAACATTAGGTAGTTGGGTATTTCAAGGATTTGATACATCTTTACTGACAGTCGATGAAGATGTTGAAACTTTTATTGGAACTTGGATGTTTAAATTAAAAGTATTACCAATTGAACATAGCCCAGAAATTGATGTGGCTGATACTGCGAAAATTGCTAAAACGGTTAGTATACCTAAGACCATGGATGACACAAATATGTTGCAATATTGCTTTATCTTGTGTATGAGTATATTTGGTATTTATGTGTTTAAAAAGAAGATTGTATCCTTGTGATACATCTTCTTTTTATATTTTACTTTTCTTTTTAATACAATGCGTTATAATGATGTATAAGTGATAATAGGTAAATATATGAGTGCGAAATACAAAAAAGATATACAATCGTTACTAGCTGTAACAATCTCTTCTTTCATTTATTCATTAAATATGAAAATCTTTGTAGAAAATGGAAATCTATTCCCAGGTGGTTTTTCAGGTTTATCACGTATCATTACCAATGCATTGGATATGTATTTGCATATCTACATTCCATTTGGGTTTATTTATTTTTCTATGAATTTTCTTGCGACTGTTTTTGTTTTTAAATATATTGGAAAGCGTTTTGCTGTATTCTCTATTATACAATTTAGTTTAACATCACTTTTTACAACCTTATTACCATCCATTCCCATTACTAATGATATTTTGTTGATTAGTGTGTTTGGTGGTATTTGTGGTGGTTTTGCGATTAGTATTGCCTTAAAAGCTAATGCTTCAAGTGGAGGAACTGATTTTTTAGCTATTTATGCATCCAATCGTTTTAATATTCAAACATGGCATTATGTAATGTATTTTAATGCAGCTGTTTTGGCGATTGCAGGTTTATTATTCGGTTGGAATCAAGCTTTGTATTCTATTGTCTATCAATTTTGTACAACTCAGGTTATACAAACTTTACATCGTCGTTATAAATTGAGTCAGTTAACTATTATTACAGATTATCCTGAAGAAGTATCGGATTCAATTTTTAAAAATACACGTCATGGAATTACGAAAGTAAATGCAGTTGGAGAATTTTCAAAAACGGCAAAAAACATGCTGTTTATTACTTGTAATGCGTATCAAGTGAATGATATTGTAACTAGCGCTAAAAGTGTTGATGCTAAAGTTTTTATTAGTATTAGCAATGTAGAGCGTATTGTAGGTAATTTTTATCAAAAGCCGCTCGATTAAAAGAAGGTAATGATGAATATGTTTTTTAAGAAAAATAATTTAAAAAGATATATCACCATAAATGTAGAAGCGTTACCAGATTTTACATTAAGTAAGAATGTATATCCTATTCAAGAAAAAATACAAATGTTGTTTTCTTATGATCGTAGTAGTCAAGAGTTTAGAGAAAGTTATCATCAAATTCTTAGAGACATGTATCAATTTCCTTATTTTTATGTAGCTCTTTCTATGCAAGGGTATGATAAAAAGTTAAATGTAAGCAAGCCATTGATCTCTACCAAAGATCAGGGAATACCAACCATATACTTATTTACTTCATATGCAATTGCTGAAGTTTGGTGTAAACATTATCAACATTATAATCAGGAAGGATATTTGCTTGGTATACTTTATAAAGACGAAATGGATTTTCAGTCCATCTATCGCATTGCATCCATGATGCAAGTAGAACGCATTATGTTAAATGAGGGAGATCGTTATCTAAATGTTGCTTTACAAGATATGCTGAGTGTGAATGAAGTTTTAATGATAGTACGCAAGCAGTTATTAGAGGAAGAACTTCAAAATCCTGAAAATGACATCTCTTTTGCAAATTGTCGCTTAATTGAAAGAACGAAATAAAAAGCCTTATAAGGCTTTTTATCGTATTTCAATACCGATCTTCTTTTGAACAAGATCTAGTTTTTCTTGTGCTTTTTTACTAGCAAATTGTTTTCCTTTTAATAGTACATCATCAATCATATCAGATTCTACAATACTTCGATATTTTTCTTGTATCATAGCTAACTCATTACACACAACGGCACTTACTGCTTTTTTGAAGTTACCATATAATTGTCCTTCAAATTCATTTTCAATTTCCGGCATAGTTTTTCCTGTTAGACTTGCATAAATAGTCATTAAATTTGCAATACCGGGTTGGTTGTTTACATCATATTTTACTTGTGCTTTATCATCAGTAACCGCTGACATAATTTTTTTGTGAACGGTTTTTAAATCATCTAATAAATAAATACATCCTTTATTGGATTCATCTGATTTACTCATTTTCTTACTAGGGTCAGATAATGACATAATTCTTGCACCTGTTTTGGGGATGATTGGTTCAGGAACTTTAAAGGTTTCACCATAACGATTATTAAAGCGTATTGCAACATCACGTGTTAGCTCTACGTGTTGTTTTTGATCATCACCAACCGGTACATAATCTGCATCATACATTAAAATATCAGCTGCCATTAAAGTAGGGTATGTATATATACCACCTGTTAAATTTGTTTCATTTTTTGCTACTTTATCTTTGTATTGTGTCATACGATTTAATTCACCTAAGTAGGTATTACAATTTAAAATAAAACCTAATTGTGCATGTTGTAACACATCAGTTTGTAAAAAGATAGTTGCTTTATCCGGATCTAAACCACAGGCAAGATATAGAGCTACACAATCTTTTAAATAGGTTTGCAACTCTTTTGGATCTTGATATACGGTAATGCAGTGTAAATTTGCGATAAAAGCAATCATATGATAATCCTCTTGATAAGCTACAAAATTTTTTAAAGCTCCTAAGTAATTTCCTAAGTGTAATTGTCCTGTTGGCTTAATGCCGCTAACCATTGTTTTCATATTGTCCTCCTAAAATAAAAACGTCCCCGTAGGGACGAAGATTTCCGTGGTACCACCCAACTTATCTACATGTGTAGACACTTTATAAGATTAACGCTCTTAAAACGTAAATAACTGGTGCTATTTAAGTAAATAAGACCCAATTTCATATCACAATCAATCATGATTTACACCAGCCATCATGTCTCTTAAAGTTGAATGTTCACTACTTATTCTTATTTATAACCTTGCAAATATTTAAACACTTTTTTTAAACTTCGTCAAGCGACCGGCTAGTGTTAATAGAATAGAGGCTGTTAAATATAAATTAAAGCCCGGTTTTGTAAAGCCGGCATAAATGATGATACCTGCACCAATAATTGCAAATAATGCATAGAATTTTGCCTTCCATGGATTTTCAGTATGAACCTTATTATTTAAGATTGCCCAATATACAATAATCAAGAAGATAAAGTTTGCAACAATTGGTAGATTATCTACTTCTAAGCCTTTAAACCAAGTAATTTGATATACTAAAGCGCCATCTAAGGATAAAAAATGTAACAATAAATATACAGCAGTAAGAGTTAAAGCTAATAAAGATGAATTAATTGGTGTATCGTACTTATCATTTACCTTGGATAAACCTTTTGAAAATGGAAGCATATTACGAATAGCTAAGGCATAAGGTAAACGAATAAAAGCCAATATAATGCCATTTAATGTACCTAAAATAGAAATAGTTACAAAAATATAAATAATTTTGATACCCACAGAACCAAATAGTTTGTTGGCGAGTAATCCAATGGGATCTACACCGCTTAATACCATTTCCTTAGGAATAAAAACAGATAAACCAACATAATACAGTAAATAGATACATGCGATAATGGTTGGGGCGATGACAAGAGCCTTTGTTAAATTCTTTTTGGGGTTCTTAATTTCATGTGCAATAGCAGGAGCAATCATCCAACCGTCAAATGCAAAGGCAATCGCCACAAGTGCTACAAGTATATTTGTTGTATTAGAAGGAAGACTTACACTTTCAACTATGTACGATGGATTTCCAAAAAGAAAGCCACAAATACCAAAGATAATTAAAGCTGCAATCTTACTGTACATCGAAATATTTTGAAAGATTCCGGCATTTCTTGTTTTAAAGATATTTAATAGGAAGAAGAAACCAATAATTACAATGGTAAATGGCCAAATGTAGATATTAAATTTTCCTTGAGTAATTAGATTTGGATAACCGAATAAGGCAAAGATATAATTTGCAGCAACCCATCCAACAACAGCTGTAATCGAAGGGTAGTAAATAACAGTTTGAAACCAACCTACATAAAATGCTAGTTTTTCTCCATAAGCAGATTCTGCATAAGCAATTAAACCACCTATCCCATTTTCTTTTTTGGTAAATTGTGAAATCGTTAAACCACCGAAGATAATTGATAATGCAGCAAGCACAAAGGCAATGCTTCCATGTAGAATATTTCCATTGGTAGCTTTAATGATTTCAGGAGTTTTAAAAAAAATCCCAGAACCAATGACAATACCAATAATCATCGCAATGGTTGTCGAGAGTCCAAATTTTCCTTGTTTATGCGTTTTTTCCATAAATATACCATCCTTAAATATTAGTAAAATCATAATATAAATACAGGATTATTTCAATAAATTATTGATAGATTAGGCAAGTGTTTGTATAATATTGTATAGGAGTGATTAAATGATTGTTGTATATACATCACCAGGTTGCGCATCTTGTCGCAAAGTTAAAAGTTGGTTAAAAGAAAGAGCTTTGCCTTTTGTGGAAAAGAATATTTTTACTACGCTTTTAAATAAAAATGAAGTTAAACTCCTTTTACAAAGAAGTGAAAATGGTACAGAAGATATCATTTCAAAACGCAGTAAAATCATTCAAGAAAGTAAAGTTGATTTAGATAGCATGACGATTAATGAGTTGGTAGATTTTATTGTCGATAATCCTTCGATACTTAGAAGACCAATTATCATTAGTGAACGTAACTTTCAAGTAGGCTATGACTCAGAGGAAATAGATGCCTTTGTTCCTCCTGAGTTACGTAAATTATCATTGAGTTCATGTGATATCAATTGTAAACATTATTCTACGTGTGGAAAAGTTAGAAAGGAATTAGAATAGGCACAAACGTGTCTATTTTTATTAAAAGTATGAAAATTTTAGTTGGATTATCTGGTGGAGTGGACTCTGCTGTAGCTGCATATTTATTGAAACAACAAGGACATGATGTTACTTGTTGTTTTATGCGTAATTGGGACTCTATGACCAATAATGATACCTTGGGCAATCCTACTTTGGATAATGAAATCTGTAGTCAAGAAATGGATTATTTAGATGCTTTAAGTGTTGCTGATACCTTAGGTTTAGAATTGTTACGTATTGATTTTATTAAAGAATATTGGGATTATGTTTTTCAATCTTTTTTAAATGATTATAAAAGAGGGTATACACCTAATCCGGATATTTTATGTAATAAATATATTAAATTTCATAGTTTTTTAGATTATGCTAAAAAACTAGGCTTTGAATATATTGCAACGGGTCATTATGCCAAGGTTACTTATGAAAATGGTAGCTATGTGATGAAAAAAGCCTATGATTTAAATAAAGATCAATCTTATTTTTTATCTCAAGTACCAAAAGAAGCCTTAAGCAAGACCTTATTTCCATTGGGTGAGATTGATAAACAAGAAGTACGTAGAATTGCTAGTGAGTTGCAGCTCTCTATTGCAAAAAAGAAGGATTCAACCGGCATCTGTTTTATTGGTGAACGTCATTTTAGAGAGTTTTTAAGCAATTACTTACCGATGAAATCAGGAGACATTATTGATTTATCGACATGTAAAGTGATTGGTAGACATCAAGGAGTTTTATATTATACAACTGGGCAAAGAAAAGGCTTAGGTATTGGTGGAAGTGGGGGACCATATTTTGTTGTAGATAAAGATGTGTATAAGAATGAGTTGTATGTTGCAAATGAAAAGGATGAACAATGGCTTTATTCGGATCAATGTATTGTAAAAGATGTTAATTGGTTAGCGGATTTTAAAGTAGAAAGAAGTTTGAAGTGTCAGGCAAAATTTCGTTATCGACAACAAGACAATGATGTGGAACTATCGTTTATAGATGAAACAACGGTATTATTAAGGTATCCTCAAAAAGTAAAAGCCGTAACACTGGGACAACAAGCAGTATTTTATTTGGATGATTTAGTATTGGGTGGTGGGGTTATCAGTCAAGTATTTTTGCATGGACAAGATAAAAAAGCCATTTTAGCTCAATATTTGAAAGACAGATAATATGGATACAATTCAAGTAACCTTTAAATATTTAATTTATACAAGTCCAAGCGGATCTTCTATTTATCAAGCTCGACTTGTAAAGAATCAAGAAAGCATCACAATTGTTGATGTTTTTTCAGATGTGATATTGGATGAAGTTAATTATAAAGTAACAGGCACTTACACAGAGCATAGTAAATATGGCATACAGTTTAAAGCTCAATATGTAGAAGAGATGATTTTAAATTCATATGAACATTTAATTGAATATTTTAGTGGACCACATTTTCCGGGAATTGGGCTTAAGTTTGCAACCTTAATAGTAGATGAATTGAAAGAGGACTGTATACAACTTATTCAAGAAAATCCAGATATATTGGATGGTGTGCCTAAAATGACTGCCAAACGTAAAGATATTATTTTAAAAGGTATTGTAGAAAGTCAACAAGAAGGTTATAAAATTATTCAATTTTTAAATGTTAAGGGTTTAGGAAGTCATACAATTGCGAAAATACAAAAAGAATATGGGAATCAAACCATTGAATTATTAAGTGAAAATCCTTATCGTATGATGGATGATATTTATGGTGTTAGTTTTCAGATGTGTGATGCCTTAGCACATTCTTTGCAGTTTCCACTAACACATCCTTATCGTTTGGAAGCGTATTTAGTATCAATGGTAATGCAATCTTGTTTTAAAACTGGAGATACTTATATTTCTTATGAAAATCTAAGGGATATGTTTACTGCTTCTTTTCATCAAGAAGAATTTGAAGTAGCCTTAGCACATGCTTTGAAACATAAAAAACTATATCAAGAAGAATCTTATATTTTTCATGCGTCACAATACTTAGCGGAAACATATATTGCAAATTATTTGTTAAACTTTCCTTATAGTTATAATGAACGATTAAAACAAGTAGATGTATTGCCTTATATCGAAGTGCAACAAAAGACGGATTGTATAGAGTATGATCAAAAACAAATTGATGCAATATCTAGTTTATTTGAACATGACTTTATGATTTTAACTGGTGGACCAGGTACTGGTAAAACAACGGTAGTAAAGGCTATGGTGGATATTTATAAAAAAATATATCCCCAAGATAAAATCGCATGTATTGCACCAACCGGTAGAGCTGCAAAACGTCTTATGGAGATATGTAATGTTGAAAGTTTTACTATACATTCTTTATTAAAGTGGGATCTACATACCAATGTGTTTGCACATGATAGTAGTCATCCAATTGAATATGATGTATTGATTATTGATGAATTTTCTATGGTTGATAATTATTTGTTTTATAAACTTTTACAAGCAAGTTTAAATGTCAAAAAGATATGTATTATTGGTGATGAAGATCAATTGCCTAGTGTATCTTGTGGTCGTCTGTTAAGAGATTTAATTGAATCAAATTGTTTTCAAGTAATACGTTTAAAACATATTTTTCGTCAATCAAGTGGCAATGATATTATTTCTTTGGCAGAAGATATCAAACAAAATCAAGTCAATCTTTCATCGTATAAACAGGATATTAAGTTTTTTCAAGCTGGTGAATATAATACAAAAGATATGTTACTACAGGTTGTTCAACACGCTTTAGATAAAGGATATACTTTAAATGACATACAGGTTTTATCTTGCATGTATGCAGGAATATGTGGTATTGAGCATTTAAATATAAAGTTGCAAGAGATGTTTAATCCTAAAGAGCATTATAAAAAAGAATATAAGTTAGGTAAATATACATTTAGAGAGCAGGATAAAGTGTTACAACTTAAAAATCAACCGGAAGATAATGTATACAATGGGGACATTGGTACATTAATTGAGATTGTTTTCCCAATTGAGGATATAGATAATAAATTACGTTTTATCGTAGATTTTGATGGAAATTATGTTGAATATTATGGTGAATTGCTTCAGAACATTACTTTGGCTTATTGTATATCCGTACATAAATCACAAGGAAGTGAATATCCAATTGTGATTATGCCTATTGTAAAGAGTCAAAACAAAATGTTACAAAAGAAGTTGCTCTATACAGCGATTACAAGAGCCAAAAAATCTTTGGTACTTCTTGGTGAATTGCATTATTTTTTAAGTGGTGTACGGAATGAAAATGAAGTAGTGCGTAAGTCTACTTTAGTAAAGCGTTTTTGCATTTAAAGGTGTAAAACTACATTAATATTATTGTTTTTATTCTAAAATTGTGATATATTTTTATAGAAATCAGTGAGAAAGATTAGTATTATTACCTTCTTATATAGAAAGATGATGGTTGATGGAAATCATTTAAGAAGTAATGAGAAGCTCCTTTTGAGAGTGTTTAATAAACAACGTTTCTCTAGCGTTAATAGAGGAATTAAGGTGCATGCATAGCATGAATTAGGATGGTACCGCGATGATTTCGTTCCTTTGTAAGAAGGAACTTTTTATTTTGGAGGATAGTATGAAAAAGTTAACAGGAGATCAAATACGACAAATGTTTTTGGATTATTTTAAGTCAAAAGGACACATGGTCGAACCGGGAGCAAGTCTTGTTCCTATTAATGACCCTACTTTATTGTGGATTAATGCAGGTGTTGCTGCGTTAAAGAAATATTTTGATGGTCGAGAAAAACCATTGTGTAATCGTATTACAAATGCACAAAAAAGCATTCGTACTAACGATATTGAAAATGTAGGTAGAACGGCAAGACACCATACGTTTTTTGAAATGTTAGGGAATTTTTCCATTGGTGATTATTTTAAAGAAGAAGCTATTCCATTTGCATGGGAGTTTTTAACAAGTCCGCAGTGGATTGGATTTGATAAAGATCGTATGTATGTTACGATTCATCCGGATGATCAAGAGGCTTATCGTATTTGGGTAGATGTATGTAAGATTGATCCTCGTCGTATTTTAAAGACATATAACAACTATTGGGAAATTGGAGAAGGTCCAAGTGGTCCAAATAGTGAAATTTTTTATGATCGTGGAGAGAAATATGATCCGCAAGGTATTGGAGAACGTTTGTTTTTTGAAGATTTAGAAAATGATCGTTATATTGAAGTTTGGAATGTTGTATTTTCGCAATATGATGCAAAAGAAGGGGTAGATCGTAAAGATTATAAAGAATTACCTCAAAAAAATATTGATACTGGTATGGGATTGGAACGTTTGGTATGTCTTGTTCAAGATGGTGAAACAAACTTTGATACAGATTTATTCTTACCAATTATTCATGCTACCGAAAAGATGGCAAAGTATCCTTATGAAGGGGAATATAAAATGGCATATCG
>JAUMYM010000005.1:0-71766 GCA_030528645.1 Erysipelotrichaceae bacterium
CATGATCACGATCATGAAGAATGTTGTTGTCACCATGAACATGATCACAAGCATGAAGAGTGTTGTTGCCACCACCATGCCGAAGATGTGTTTAAGAGTGTTGGTTTTGAAACGGTCAATAAATATGATAAGTTCCAGTTAAATGAGATTTTATCAAATCTTGATGATTCTATCTTAAGATGTAAGGGAATTGTTTCTGGTGTTGATGGTAATTGGTGGCATTTTGATTATGTACCTGATGAGTTTGAAATTCGTAAAGGTTCTTCAAATTATACGGGTTTAATTACAGTTATTGGAAAAGAGTTTGATGAAAAGAAAGTGAAAGAAATCTTTGGGGTTAAATAATGCCAGTTTTAGTGTATTTAGTAACGGGATTTTTAGATAGTGGAAAGACCAGTTTGATTAAAGAGACTTTAATGGATAAAGAGTTTAATCATGGTGAAAAAAACTTAATCATTAGTTTTGAACAAGGAGAAGTAGAATACGAAGAAGCATTTTTAAAACAAACCAATAGTGAGGTTGTTTATGTGGATGATGTAGAATTATTTACAGAGGAATTAATGCAAGAATATGATACGGTATATCAACCTAAAACGGTTATTATTGAGTTTAATGGGTTAAGTAATGTGACAGAGTTTGTTCAACGTAAGATGATTTCGGGATGGATGATTGTACAGGTTTTAACGACCATTGATGCAAGTACATTTAATGTGTATATTGCGAATATGAAATCCATTATTTATGAACAAATACGTTATTCCGATTTAATTATTTGTAATCGTTGTAATGAAGATACCGATTTGGATTATATGCGTCGTAATCTAAAGGCTTGTAATATGGCTTGTCAGATTGTTTATGAAGATGAACAGAACAACATTATTCCATTTAATCCAAGTAAGCTTGTTTTTAAAGAAGAAGATGGTATTATTCATGTTAAGGATGAAGATTTTGGTTTATGGTATATGGATGCCTTAGATCATCCTGAACATTATGAAAATAAACGTATACGTATTAAAGGAATGTATGCTTCTAAGATTGATGGCTATAAAAAATCGTTTGTCTTAGGGCGTTATGCCATGGTATGTTGTGCCGATGATACAGCTTTAATTGGACTTACGGTAACAGGTGTTAAATTGGATGAGTTGACCTTGCATCAATGGGTTAGTGTAGAAGGTGTGATTCATTTGGTAGAGGCTGAACATGGTAAGGTTTGTGTATTATATGCTGAAAAGATTTATCATGATCATCCAATAGAAAATCCATTTGTGTATTTTAGTTAGTATGAAAAGTTGTTTTTATTATCGTAGTGAACTTGGTCTTATTGGTATCATGGAATATGATGGTAAGATTGCAGGTGTAATAGTAGATGAATCGTTTGATGATGAAATTGAAGTAGTTGAAACTTCATTAATACGAGATTGTTATCTACAAATTGTAGAATATTTAGATGGTAAACGTACTGCCTTTGAGTTACCTTTGTATTTAAAAGGAAGTGAATTGCAGTTAAGTGTTTATCATAGTTTATTGAATATTGCATATGGTCATACATGTAGCTATAAAGAGGTAGCACAGAATTATAAAAAGGATTATAAGGGGTATCAAGCAGTTGCGCAGATTATATCAAAAAATCCAATTCCGATTATTGTTCCATGTCACAGAGTGATTTACAGTGATCAAACATTGGGAGGTTATGCCTATGGGCAAGATATAAAGCGTTACTTATTGATGCTAGAGGAAAGAGTGAGTAAGGAAGGATCATTATGTACATTTTAGAGTTAATTAAAGTCATTGTTTTAGGGATTGTTCAAGGGATTACAGAGTGGCTACCAATTAGTAGTACAGGGCATTTAATCTTATTAAATAATCTGTTATCGTTAAAGATTTATAGCGATCCAATGATGAATAAAGAATTCATAGATATGTTTACAGTAGTCATACAATTAGGTTCTATTTTAGCCGTTTTATTGTTGTATTTTCATAAACTTAATCCATTCTCTCGTTTTAAAAACACAGCACAGAAGAAAGATACCATCTTATTATGGGTTCATGTCGTGATTGCCGCATTGCCGGCAGCGATTGTTGGGTTATTGTTTGATGATTTTATTGATGGTGTATTATATAATTCATTAACAGTTTCCATTACTTTAATCGTATATGGTGTTTTATTTATCGTTGTAGAGCAGATGAATAAAAAATCCACAATTACGACTTTAAAGACGATGTCTTTTCAAGTAGCATTTATCATCGGTTTATGTCAAATGTTAGCGTTAATACCTGGTACTTCTCGTAGTGGAGCTACCATTATCGGAGCTATTTTAATTGGTTGTTCACGTAGTGTGGCAGCAGAGTTTTCCTTCTTTTTAGCTATACCGATGATGTTTGGGGCTAGCTTATTAAAGTTGGTTAAAATGAAAGTTGCCTTAACGCTAGCTAGTGGATTTGCTTTAATGTTAGGAACGTTTGTGGCTTTTATTGTTTCTGTCTTTGCGATTCGTTTCTTAATGAAGTTTATTAAGAAGTATGATTTCAAGCCGTTTGGTTACTATCGTATTGTATTGGGGGTTATTGTGCTTATTTCATATTTTTTAGGAGGTTAGTTGTTTGGATATTTTTACAAATTCAAATTATGTTATTTTATTTTTTCAAGGAATTTTATCGTTTTTCTCACCATGTGTGTTGCCTTTGATACCGGTATATGTTACATATTTAACTACAGATGCTAGTTATAAGGGAGAAGATGGAACGATTCAATATAAGCAAGGGAAAGTACTATTAACAACTGTATTCTTTATCTTAGGGATTAGTAGTATTTTCTTTATTATGGCATTATCAGCATATGCCTTAAGAGAGTTTTTTAAGTATAATCAATTATTGATTAGTATTTTTAGTGGAGTTGTGTTGATTCTTTTTGGATTGATGCATCTAGGGATATTGAATATATCATTTTTAAATAAGAATTATAAGTTACATACAAAAGTGGAAAAGATGTCACTGTTAAAGGCATTTTTACTAGGGTTTGCCTTTAGCTTTGGGTGGACACCATGTATTGGTCCTGCTTTATCGGCAGCGATTTTAACAGCTTCAAATACAAGTAGTGCTTTTGTTGGTAATTTATATATTTTAAGTTATGTGCTAGGTTTTATTATTCCATTTTTATGTTTAGGTATTTTTACAAAGACTGTTTTAGGTATGATTCAAAAGCATAAACATATTATGAACTATGCAACGAAATTAGGTGGATTTATTATTATCTTCTTAGGAGTTTCGATGATTTATACAGCTGCGATAAAATATCAAGGAAAACAAGTTGTTATTGATACTGTTGCTCAAAGTGCTTCACAAGAACAAACACAAAAAAAAGAAGAGAAAAAAGTCTATGCGTTGGATTTCGAGTTAGAAGATCAATTAGGTAATCTTCATAAGCAAAGTGATTATAAAGGAAAGATTGTATTGTTACAGTTTTATGCTACGTGGTGTCATTATTGTAATCAGGAAGTTCCGGTTTTAACAAAATGGGCTGAGAATCAAGAAGATGTTCAAGTCTTGTTGGTTGCAAATCCTGGCTTAGGCAATGAAGTAAACAAAGAAGAAATGATTAAGATTTTAAAAGAACGTGATATTACATTACCGGTGCTGATGGATGTAGAAGAAAAAATGATTTCTTATTATGGTGTAAAAGCGTATCCGATGACGTTTATGATCAATAAAGAAGGAGAAGTAATTGGATATCAGCCTGGCTTATTAAATGAGGATATTATGAATACATTAGTAGAACATACAAGAGGTACTACAAAATAAAAGATCGCAAGATCTTTTATTTTTGTTACAATGTAGGTGGTGATAGTATGACAACGTTAATAAAACAAGTAAAAGTATTTGATACATTCGAAGAGTGTGATGTATATGTAGATGATTTAGGTGCAACAACCATTGCACAACGTATTGATTTGGACAGTGATATTTTAATCGATGGCTTTGATTTATATGCATTACCTTCTTTAATACTTCCATATGTAAAAGAGGATATTAAGGAAGAGGTGTTGATAAAAGGAGGATTTTCTACGGTTTGTAAAGAAGGAGCAATTTCTTCTTTTTATACTAAGATAAATTATCATAAAATTCTATCTGTTACTTCTTTGGAAGATGTAACTCTTGCCGATTGTTTTTTATTTCGTTTAGATACGCATGAAGATGTTTCTTCTATTTTACAGGCAATTAAACAGCGCAATGGATTGTTGTTGATGGATTATAATAAAGAGCTATTGGAAGTAAATCGAAGTGTAGGTTGTAGTATGCATATCATGGATATTGATGTAAAAGAGATAAAAAACATAAAAGAATATCAAACATTCTTTCCTTTGACATGTGGAGTAAAGATGTCTACACTTTTGAATGAAATAGCATCATATATAACATGGATCGAAGAACATGTAATTGAGTGTATTCATATTGATGATCACTATGAATATGCCTTTGCACTATTATATACAAAATTAGTGAATAAGCGTTATATGTCATTGAAGCAATTGTGTAAGCTTGTTGCTTATAACATAGCGGATATTTTTGGTATGGATGGTGGAGAGTTTATTAATTATCAAGAAAATGATTTCTTTATGATGAATTGTCACGTTAATGACCGATTATTTTCTAAAGAGTTTATAGTGTTAGATGAATCTTTAGTGAATGAATATGTAAATTGTCGTATTGTGTATCATTGTATGAAGGGTTTTGTTTTATATAACATAATTTAAAAAAACAGCGCAAGCTGTTTTATTCGTTATTCATAGAATAGATACATCCGCAATAGTGTTGGGCGTATAGATTCTTTTCTTTTACAAGTTCATTGCGTCGATCAATACCTTTGTTTTTCTTAAAGTCGGAATATAAGTATTTCACCTTTGAATATTTTTTTTCAAGGTTTGCTCCAATCTGGTTTAATTTCTGGGAGTCTTTTTGTCTTGAAATGGTCATCACCGTTGTAAAGTAGTCAAAGTTGTGTTTGGTTGCGTAATTATAGGCTTCATCCATACGCATTGCATAGCAATGAAAACAACGTTTACCGCCTTCTTTTTCATCTTTTAAAGGTTCTAGTTTTTTCGTATAAGCAACGTTATCATAGTCAGGAGCTAAAATAGGGATGTCACATTGATATTGTTTGTTGAATTCATCAACATAATAACGTAACTCTTCTAAGCGTTTGATGTATTCATTTTCCGGATAGATATTAGAGTTGTTATAGTAAATGGTAATATTAAATTTCTTGATAAGAAATTCAAGAGGAAAGCTGATACAAGGTGCACAACAAGCATGTAATAATAGATTTTTCTTTCCTTCAAAACCTTCCATTTCATTGATACATTTTTGATAATAATTGATTTTTGGTTGAGATGATAAAGAATCTTCGTTGGTTATAAACATACAATCTCCAAAAGAAAAGAAGCGATATTTTTGTTTGATGGCATGTTGATAAGCTTTAAAGATGAAATCTTTTCCGGCGAAAGAGGAAATCATCATAATGAGTGTGGATTTTGGTAGATGGAAGTTTGTGATAATCGCATCCACTACTTGCCACTTATAGCCTGGATAAATAAAAATATCTGTATAACCACTACATTCTTTAAAGGTATGGTATTGCTTATATATGGCTTCAATAGTTCTAGTTGATGTTGTGCCTACTGTAATGATGCGTTGTTTATTCTTTAATGCATGATTTAAAATATCCGCACTCGTTTGATCCATCATATAAAATTCACTATGCATAATGTGTTCTTCGACAACCTCAACGTCAATGGGTTTAAATGTGCCAAGACCAACATGTAAGGTTACATCAACAATTTGTACACCTTTTCGTTTTAAAGCATCAAAAATATCATCTGTAAAGTGTAAGCCGGCTGTTGGAGCTGCGGCACTTCCTAATACTTTGGAATAAACTGTTTGATAGCGTTCTTTATCTTCCAACTTTTCATGGATATATGGAGGTAGTGGAATGTTACCAAGTTCATTTAAGATTTCAAAGAAGATGCCTTCGTAGATCATTTTAAATCGACGAAGTCCTTTTTCTAAGACTTCAACACACTGTGCTTTTAAGCGTCCATCTCCAAACGATACGATCGTATTTAATTTTACCACCTTGGCATTACCAACTAAACATTGCCATATATCTCCATCTTGTTTTAAAAGTAGTAGTTCCACATGGGCATTGGTTTCTTCTTTTATACCAAAAAGACGTGCAGGAATCACACGTGTATTGTTGCGGACTAACACATCACCTTTTTTAAAGTAATCGACAATGTTATAGAAGTGCTTGTCTGCTAGTTTTTTATTTTTTTTATTTACCACTAAGAGTCTTGATGTTTTACGATTTTTTACAGGTGTTTGTGCAATTAACTCTTCAGGTAAATGAAAATCAAATTCATCTGTTCTCATTAAAAACCTCTATGATCAAAATTACTATTTTTTAAATATTGCTCTTTAAATTCAGGGAAACGATCTTCCTTGATTGCTTCCCTAGCATCTTCTGCCAGTTTAATTAAGAAGCGTAAATTATGAATACTCATTAAGCGATTTCCTAAACCTTCATTACACTTAAAGAGATGATTTAAGTAAGCTTTCGTAAAGTGTTTACAGCAGTAGCAATCACAGTTGCTATCTAAAGGTGTAAAGTCTTCTTTATAAGTCGCTTTTTTGATGTTGATACGACCATGACTTGTCATACACGTACCATGTCTTGCAATACGTGTAGGTAAGACACAATCCATCATATCAACCCCTCGTTCAATCGCTTCTAAGATATCATTGACTGCACCTACACCCATTAAATAACGTGGTTTGTCTTGTGGTAAGTGTTCGATGGAATAATCAATCATACGATACATAGTTTCTTTATCTTCACCAACCGAAGTACCTCCTATGGAATAGCCGTCAAAGTCCATGTCAACAAGCTTTAAGGCACAGTGTTTGCGTAAATCCGGATAGTCTCCTCCCTGTACAATACCAAATAGAGCTTGATCTGTACGCTTATGGGCATCTTTTCCACGTTTTGCCCATCTTAATGTACGTTCTACAGATTGTTTTACATAGTTATAGTCTGCAGGATATGGAATACATTCATCAAAGGACATGATAATATCTGCCCCAATTTTATTTTGAACTTCAATGGAAATTTCCGGCGACATAAAGAGTTTACTTCCATCAAGATGAGACTTAAAGGTTACTCCTTCTTCATTGATTTTGCGAGTGTCGGCTAAAGAAAAGACTTGAAAGCCACCGCTATCTGTAAGCATCGGACCTTTATAGTTCATAAAGTTATGAACACCTCCTGCTTTTGCGATGATTTCTTGCCCAGGTCTAAGCCATAAATGATATGTATTTGCTAAAATGACACCGGAGCCAATCGTTTCAATTTCTTCCGGTGACAAGAATTTTACGGTTGCTAAAGTTCCTACCGGCATAAACATTGGTGTTTCAACAATGCCATGTGGAGTATGTAATCGACCATAGCGTGCTTTGCTTTTTTTACATGTATGCAGTAATTCAAATTTAAAGTTTTTCATTTTATTCACCTTGTATATGATACCATAAATAAGTGTATTTGTTGTGATATAATGGTTCTAGGTGAATGTATGAAGAGTAAAATTTTAAAAATTCGTAATCTTCCGCAAGATAAAACAGTGATGTATACTTTACAGGCAAAGCCATTTATTTTTTTAATGACCATGATGATTGTAAGTATTTTTATTGCTATTTTTAATGCGACTAATTTTTTATATGCTATTGTTATTTTCTTAGTAGCGCTATTTGCGATTGTTTTTATGCCGGATAGTTTGATTTTACAATTTATGAAAGAGTATATGGTCATTTATCATAATTTAAGACGTAATGAGTGTTATTTGGTGTATTACGATGAAATTAAGGTGTGGCAATATCAATGGAGTTTGCAAAAAGATTATTTATATTTACAGTTAATGGATGATACAGAGTTTTGTGTGGAGTGTTTTAATCGCAGAAAAGTAAAGGCATTTTTAAAGCAATGTTGTCCGAATAAAGAATTAAAGAAGGAGAAGAAAGTATAATGGATATTATGAATTTAGTAGATGAAGAATATCAAGATTTGTCACTATTGTTTAAAATGTTTTCAGATAAAACAAGATTAAAAATCTTAGTGTCTTTAGTCAATGCCTCTTTATCTGTCAATGCTTTAGCGGAATTGTTGGATATGAGTCAAAGTGCCATTTCACATCAACTTGCAACTTTAAAACAAATGCGCTTAGTTCGTTATCTGAAAAAAGGCAAACAAGTTTACTACTCTCTTGCAGATGAACATGTTGTGTCTATTATTAAGATGGCATATGAACATATTTTAGAATGATGTAAATTCTTACATTTTATGTAAAATAAAGTTTTTGTTTACATTTCTTTGTTTCTTTGGTATTATTTTAGTGCTGTAAAGGAAGAAACAAGGAATGAATAAATTTGAAAATAATGCTTATTTTTGGCAAAAAATTGATACGTTATGTCTCTCTGGAGATTTTGTTTTAAAGAATGTAAAAGGAAGTATGGATGCACATTATCATAACTTAGTATTTCCTTGTGATTTTGGCTATCTTCAAGATAGTTCTAAAAATGAAGTAGCAATGATCGCATGTTTTAAAGGAACAAAGGGATTACAATGTGAAAGTTGTATTGTGAGTGTTGATATTTTAAAGGGTTCTTTAAATGTAATGCTTCTTCTTGGTGTCAGTGATCAAGAGGAAGATGAAATTTTACGTTTTTTAAATCAAACAGATTTTCAAAAAACAGTGTTAATTCGTAAAGGGAATGAAATACCAAATTGGTCATGGTCAGAATAAGTTAAGTGTTTTAACTTATTTTCTTTTTTAGGAGGTTATATGAAGAAAGTTAATTTTCACACACATACATCATTGTGTAATCATGCAAGTGGAACCATGGAAGAGTATGTTACACAAGCAATAAAGCATGGATATAAAGTTTTAGGGTTTTCTGATCATAGTCCTTGGAAGTTTGAAGATCACTATGTATCTC
Organism: Erysipelotrichaceae bacterium; assembly: GCA_030528645.1. Lineage (GTDB taxonomy): Bacteria > Bacillota_I > Bacilli_A > Erysipelotrichales > Erysipelotrichaceae > RQZE01. The sequence goes on from JAUMYM010000005.1 coordinate 9,043, forward strand.
CAATTCGTATGAAGCTTTATGAATTTGAAAAGTATAAGAAAGAATTTTTGCGTTTAAAAGAAAAGTATAAAGAGGATATTACATTAAAACTTGGTTTAGAGGTGGAGTATTTTCCTAGTTTAATGGATTGGTTAAAGCAGTTTGTTATCAAGGAAGAGTTGGATTATATTATTTTTGGAAATCACTATCATCAAATAGAAACTCGTAGTACCTATTATGGTAGTATTACTAAGGATGATGAGATGTTAAAGGCATATACGTTAAGTTGTATTGAGGGTATGAAAACAAATCTGTATTCTTATTTGGCACATCCTGATTTATTTATGCGTAGTAATCGTCAATTTGATGATTTGTGTTATTGGGCAAGTGAAGAAATTGCCAAAGCAAGTATTAAGTATGATATACCGTTGGAGTATAATTTAGAAGGGTTGCATTATAGTAAGATAGCGAATCGACAAGAATATCCGCATGATTCTTTTTGGAAGATTGCAGGACGTTATAAATGTAAGGCCATTATTGGTGTCGATGCACATTGTCCGGAGGCTTTTGATCGAGGTTACTATGAACAGGCATATCAAGATTTGTTGGCTTATGGAGTGCAGATTATTGATGATATTGAATATAGAAAGTGGGAACAAAAACATGAAAATAGATAAGAAATATACTTTAGATTTTTTAAAGAATATCTTAGCGATTGATTCACCTACCGGATTTACTGAAAAGGCGATTGCTTTTTTAAAGAAAGAAGCTAAAGCATTAGGTTATTCTTCTACAGTAACTCCAAAGGGGAATTTAATTGTTGAAGTAGCAGGGAATGATAATACAAGAGCCATTGGGGTATGTGCCCATGTTGATACGTTAGGGTTGATGGTTCGTTCGATTAAGCCTGATGGTAAATTAGCCTTTACTAGTCTTGGAGGAACGATTTTAAGTTCTTTTGATAGTGAATATTGTCGTATTTATACACGTGATCAAAAAGTATATACAGGTACAATTTTAAGTACTTCTCCAAGTGTGCATGTTTATAAAGATGCTAGAACATTACAAAGGGAAGCGGAGACGATGGAAGTTCGTATTGATATGCCTGTAAAAAGTAAAGAAGATGTGTTAAAGTTAGGCATCAATAACGGAGATTATATTTGTATTGATCCAAAGACCATCATTACAGAGTCCGGTTTTATTAAATCACGTTTTTTAGATGATAAATTAAGTGTTGCGGCTTTATTTTCTATTTTAAAGTATATGCATAAAGAAAAGATAAAACCAAAATTTAAGACGTATTTTATCTTTACCGTATATGAAGAAGTAGGACATGGTAATAGTTGGATTCCAAGTGATATTGATGAATTATTAGGTGTAGATATGGGTTGTATCGGTACGGATTTAGCTTGTAGTGAATTTGATGTCTCTATTTGTGCAAAGGATTCTTCTGGTCCATATGATTACAATATGGTTTCAAGTTTAATCAATATCGCTAAGAAAGAGAAATTAAATTATGCCGTAGATATTTATCCGATGTATGGTTCTGATGTTTCAGCTTCTTTATCAGGTGGAAATAACATTAAAGGGGCTCTTGTTGGTCCGGGCATTCATGCTTCTCATGGCATGGAACGTAGTCATTATGATGCATTGAAATCAACGATTGTCTTATTAACGACGTATTTAACAAAATGACAAAATTGTTATATTACAGTTTTATCATAACGTTTTATGCTTTAACTTGTTAAAATAGAACTACTAAAGGAGTGTTTATGTGAGAAAAGTCTTAGCAGTTGTAGTAGTACTTATTCTAATGGTTGGTTGTAGTCGTAAAGAGTATAAGGTACATTCTCTTTCAGATATGATGATGTTTGTTCAAAGTATCCAAAATGTGGGTAATCTTCAATTAAAAGAAACCACGGTATTAGATACAGATCAATTAGTGAGTGTCTTTGGTTTAGAAGAAGAGTTGATTGAACTTGCAAGTGGATTACAGGGCGTTATGAATCGTCCTATACAAGATGTTTTGATTATTAAAAGTAAAGACCAAAAGAATAATCAGACCATCACTAAACAACTAGATGCTTATTATCAACAATTATTTATGGATGTTGATGAAGTATCTATACCGGCAAAGAAGATTGTGGTTGAAAAGCAGGATTTGATTTTTGTGATTGTTGCACAAGAAGCAAGTGCAATTAAACAGTATGTAGAAGAGGCTTTAAAATAGTCCATGGTGTTTTCAAGTTTGACATTTTTATTTGCATATTTTCCTATTGTTTTATTGGTTATGAAATGTTCTCCAATAAAGCTTAGGAATTTTTTGCTTTTAGTGTTAAGCTTATTTTTTTATGGATGGCAAGAGCCAATTTATATCTTGTTGATGATAGGATCTACCATCTTTGATTATATAAATGGCTATATGGTGGATAAATATAGGGATAATAAAAAAGTAGCATTTCGTTTTGTTTTGTTGTCTATCATTGGTAATCTAACGTTGTTAGGATTTTTTAAGTACTATGATTTTATCATCTTAAATTTGCAGCACATAGGATTTAGTCTTAAACCATTAGGCTTAACGCTTCCTGTCGGAATTAGTTTTTATACATTTCAAACAATGTCGTATCCGATTGACATTTATTTAAACAAGGCATCCATTCAAAAAAATATCGTATCCTTTGCAATTTATGTAGCAATGTTTCCTCAATTGATTGCCGGTCCAATTGTTCGTTATAAAGATATTGCACATCAATTAGAAAAGCGTGTGTTATCTGAGGATAAATTTTCTTGTGGAGTAAGAAGATTTATCATAGGGTTAGGGAAGAAGGTTTTATTTGCCAATGCCATTGGACAAGTGTTTGATGAAATTATGTTGGTACAAGCCAATCTTTCAGTTGGATTAGTATGGGTGGCGATGTTGGCGTTTGCTTTCCAGATTTATTTTGATTTTAGTGGGTATAGTGATATGGCGATTGGAATCGGTAAGATGTTAGGTTTTGATTTTTTAGAGAATTTTAACTATCCCTATATCGCAACATCCATTACGGATTTTTGGCGTCGTTGGCATATTTCACTTAGCAGTTGGTTTAAAGACTATGTCTATATCCCATTAGGTGGAAATCGTTTAGGAATGTTTAGACAGTGTTTACATATCATGGTGGTATGGTTTTTGACAGGTTTATGGCATGGAGCAGCATATAATTTTATTCTATGGGGTCTATATTTTGGCTGTTTGTTAATCCTTGAAAAACTATTCTTTTTAAAGGTGCTAAAGAAATTACCCGGTATCTTAAAACACATCTATGCTTGTGTATTTATTTTAATTGGTTGGGTTATTTTTTCACTTGAAGAGGTAAGTAAAATTGGATTTTATATTAAGGCAATGTTGTTTATGGAGCATTTACCGGTTATCAATGATTTGACATTGTATTACATTAGAAATTATGGTATCTTATTTATTCTTTTAATCATTGCTAGTACGCCTTGGTTAAAACAAACATACATAAAGCATATTCAAAATAGAAAGGTTGTATGGCTTATGCCATTTGGGTTTATGATTATATTTTTATTAGTGATTGCTTCATTGGTGAATGCTAGTTATAATCCATTTTTATATTTTAGGTTTTAAAGATGAAGGTAAATAAACTTACAAATACATTGTTTATCGTTCTTTTATTTAGTATTACGATTCTAAATGTTTTTGTAATGCCTAACTCTTTTTCAGAAAATGAAAATCGTAAGTTACAGCAGTTTCCCAGCTTTAGCTTACGTTCTTTTATAAAAGGGAAGTTTAGTATGCAGTTTGAAACCTGGATGCAGGATCAATTTATACATCGTGATACTTGGATTATGGTGAATACGTTAAAAGAGTTAGCGTTAGGAAAAACCATCAATAATGAAGTATATTTTGGTAAAGAGCACTATCTATTGGAACGTTTTGTTCAAGAAGATTTCAAGATAGCCAAACAAAATATTGAATATCTCAATGCTTTTAAACGACCTGTTACTTTGATGTTGATTCCAAGTAGTGTTGAAGTGAATCGTGATAAATTGCCAAGGTTTGCTTATAATACGAATCAAAAGGAATTAGAGGATTGGATTGTTTCACAGTTAGATGACCATATTCAAGTTGTTCCATTGTATAACCGTCTAGTTTCTTGTAAAGATTGTTTCTATAAAACGGATCATCATTGGAATCTTAAGGGTGCTTACATTGCTTATCAAGTGCTTATGGAGATGTTGAATGAATCTGCATATCCGTTAACAATGGAAACAGTTAGTAAGGATTTTAAAGGAACGATGTTTTCAAAGTCTGGAGCTTTTTGGATGCCAAAAGATGAAATAGAAACCATCAAAGAAGTACATGAGATACCTGTTAAGGTTAGGGTGGATGATCAAGAATATACATCGTTATTTTTTTCTGAGAATTTAAAGAAGAAAGATCAATATACATATTATTTAGATGGCAATCATTCTTTGGTACATATTCATAACTTAAGTCTTCAAAATGACAAACATATCGTCATCATTAAGGATTCATTTGCACATGCTTTCGTGCCGATGTTGATGTTGCATTTTGAAGAAATTACCATGATTGATTTACGATATTATCGTCAATCAATTTCTAAGTATATTCAAGAACATGAAATCGATGATATTATAGTTATGTATAACATAAAACAGTTTGTAAACGATAGTAATTTCGTGTTTTTTAAGTAGGTAAATATGGAAATAAAAATAGTTAAAATGGGTATCAATGGAGAAGGAATAGGGTATTATAAAAATAAGCCTGTTTTTGTAGATGGTGCCTTAGTGGATGAAGTCATTACTTGTACGATAGAATCGGAAACAAAGACGTATATTAAGGCAAAGTTAGAAAAGATTTTGCAGAAAAGTAAATATCGCATAAAAGCGAAATGTAACATACAGAGCTTGTGTGGTGGTTGTCCTTTAATGATTCTTTCTTTAAAAAAACAAGGGGATTATAAGCGTGATGTTTTAATAGAAACGCTTTTTAAGTATAGTGGTATTAAAAAAGAAGTAGTCAAAGAGATTATTCGTAATGAAAAGCCATTTCATTATCGTAATCAATTTAAACTTCCTGTAAAAATGATTGGTAAGCAACTGCATTGTGGCATGTATCAAAGTCAAAGTAATCACATTGTTACTTTTAAAGATTGTCTTATTCACAATGAACATTTAGAGGTATTGCGTAAACAAATTATGTTGTTGATCAATAAGTATCAGTTAAAAGATTACTATGATAAAGTACAAAAAGGGATTCGTTATTTGGTGTTAAGAGGGTTTAAAGATCAATATCAATTAACGTTAGTTACTGGTACCAATACATTGCCGAAAGCTTTTCTTTTAGAATTGGCATCGTTAGATAAGTTAGTGAGTATTTATCAAAATATTAATATTAGAAATACGCATGAGATTTTTTCAAACGAATTTAAACATCTAAGTGGTAAAAAGACGATTGATGTTCAAGTACATCATCTATCACTACGTTTACTTCCGGCTTCTTTCTTTCAATTAAATCATCATCAAGCTGAAGTGTTATATCAAAAGGTGTATGATTTTGTTTATGAAAGTGATGTTGTGGTGGAGGCGTATTGTGGAATTGGGGCAATGAGTTTAATGGTAGCTTCCAAAGCTAAGAAAGTCATAGGGATTGAAAGTATTAAGCAAGCAGTGGAAAATGCAATGGAGAATGCAAAGCGTAATCATTTAGATCATAAATGTCATTTTATTTGTGGCGATGCAGGGAAAGAGATGATGAAACTTGCAAAAGTTGAGTGTATCGATACCTTAATTGTCGATCCTCCTCGTTTGGGTTTGGATGATACTATGTTAAAGGCGATTGTCGATTCGAATGTAAAGCGTATTATCTATGTTTCTTGTAATCCTAGTACGTTGGCTAAAAACTTGGTTTATTTAAAAGATAGTTATGAAGTGGAAGCAATTATCCCATTTGAAATGTTTTCTTTTAATCAACATATTGAAAGCATTACCGTATTAAATATAAAGTAAGGTGAGAAAATGAAACGAAATTATTTATATACCTTGTATTTACTTGTAGCACTTGTATTAGTGATTACATTGCTTGTGATTAATGTATTGCCTTTTAAAACACTTATGATTGTAGTGTCTTTTATTCTAGGGTACTATGTCATTCTTTTGGTTTTGATGCGCTTTAAAATAAAGTTAAAGTTACTTACACTTCTTTTGATTGGGGTATATATCTTTGTGGAAGTACAAATCGTTACCATTGGAAAAAACTTATTGGCGTTAAATAAACAAAATAGTTTTGTTGAAGTAGCGACGATTACCAATAAAGAAGCATCGATTAAAAAAGTAGGGATATTAAATGATTATCATCAAGATTATGTTGTTGAGTATTTAAAAGAGTATCGCTATGAGTATATTGTGTATCAAGATGTATTGACTTTATTTCAAGATTTAGATAAGCAGAAATTAGATGCGGTTGTAGCAACCAGTAATATTACTTCGTTATTAGAAGAGCCTAAAGAGTATGTATATCAAAATCCTAAGAATTATAAGATTGTTAAAAGTGGTGGAAATACATCGATTGATTTAACTAAAGATACGTTTCATATCTATGTTAGTGGCAATGATCACTATGGTCGTTTATTAAGTAATGCTCGTAGTGATGTGAATATGGTAGTAACCGTCAATCCTTTAAAACGTGAAGTATTAATGACAAGTATTCCTCGTGATTACTATGTTCCCTTGGCTTGTAAAGAAGGAGCAATGGATAAATTAACACATTCTGGTATCTATGGAATTGACTGTACGATTGCTACGGTGGAACAAGTGTTGGATATTGAAATGGATTATTATGCGCGTGTTGATTTTTCAACTTTAGAGCATATTGTAGATACCATAGGTGGGATACAGATTTATTCAGACATTGCGTTTACTTCTTATCCGGATAAAGTGAAATTTGAACAAGGATTACAAACCGTTGATGGAAAAAAGGCTTTGGCTTTTGCAAGAGAACGTAAAGCGTATGTTGATGGGGATGGTATGCGTGTTGTGAATCAACAAGCTGTGTTAAGAGCGATTATTGAAAAGCTTCGCAATCCATTGGTCTTTTTCCAATTTAATCGTATTTTAGATATTGTTTCTTTAGAAATGGATACCAACATGCCTACTAGCAAAATGACGCAAGCAATTAAACTAGGATTTTCTTCCATGTTAGATAAGTGGCATATCGATACACAATCACTCTATGGTAGTGATGCAAGGGGTAAAACTTATTCCATTGGGAATCAAGAAGTCTATATTATGAAGCCTGATAAAACCTCTATTGAACAGGCAAAAATGAAAATTAAAGAAATTAGCCGGTAGTATAGGGTTAATTTTTTTTATCTAAGTGGTGTATAATGATAAATGAGGTGATTTTATGAAAAAGATACAAACAATGTTAGATTTTATATATAAAAGTCCTACGGCTTTCCAAGCGATTGATAATATTAAAATGGTATTATTGGAAAAAGGGTTTCAAGAGTTAAATGAAGGATTGGCTTTTTCATTAGAAAAGGGTGGTAAATATTTTGTAACACGTAATGGTACAAGTATGATTGCCTTCGACATCGGTAGTGAAGTTAAGGATTATAACTTTAATATCGTAGCGAGTCATAGTGATGCGCCAACATTTAAGGTAAAGCCAAATGCAGTAATAGTGCAAGATAACTTTATCAAGTTAAATACAGAGATGTATGGAGGTGCCATTGCCAATACATGGTTAGATCGACCATTATCCCTAGCTGGACGTGTGATCGTTCAGGAAGAAGATGGTATTGATACTAGACTGTTACATATTAAAAAACCAATATGTGTAATACCGAATGTTGCGATTCATCAAAATCGAAGTATCAATGAAAATATGTCGTATAACAATCAAGTGGATATGCTTCCGGTCTTAACAAGTGGAAAAGAGTTTGACTTTAAAGCGTTTTTAGCTAGTGAAGTTGGTGTTGAAGCAAATCAAGTTTTAAGTTTTGATTTATTTTTATATCCATGTGTAGAAGGATACACATGGGGATTACAAGAAGAGTATTTTTCAAGTTATCATATTGACAATTTAGAGTGTGCATATACTTCTTTGGTTTCTTTTTTGAGTGTTGAAAATAAACATAATATTAATGTATATGTAACATTTGATAATGAAGAGGTAGGTTCACTAACAAGACAAGGGGCAGATAGTGCATTCTTAAAAGATACCTTAAAACGTATTGCCGATGGCTTGCAGTTTGATGTTTATCAAGCACTTGCCAGTTCTATTATGGTTAGTGCAGATAATGCACATGCGGTACATCCGGCACATCCTGAAAAAGCAGATCCAACCAATCGTCCATTGTTAAATGAAGGAGTTGTAATTAAGTATAATGCCAATCAATCTTATACAACCGACGCAATATCAGCTGCTTTATTGTTGCAGTGTGCAAGGAAAGCGAATGTAAAAACACAATATTTTACAAATCGTTCGGATACACGTGGTGGTTCTACCTTAGGTAATATTTCGGCTGGACATGTTTCGATTGCCAGTGTGGATATTGGTTTAGCCCAACTTGCGATGCACTCAGCGATGGAAACAGCCGGAACAAAGGATTTTGAAAGTATGATACGTTTATTAGAAGCCTTCTATCAAACAAGATTTAAGTTTAAAAAGGAAGGGAAGTATCAAGTATTATGAAATTGTTAGAGTTAGTGAAAAAGGATAGTAAGATTAAGGCTTATATTCAAAAGGCAGATGAAAGCTTAAGTGCGATTGGTTATACGGAACATAGTTTTGCTCATGTAACCAGAGTGAGTAATGATACGATTTATGTATTAAAGACATTAGGTTACGATGAAAAACAAATTGAACTTGGTGGGATTGCCGGTTATCTACATGATATCGGTAATGTTGTTCATCGTCAACAACATGCTCAAACAGGGGCAATTATGGCATTTCACATTTTAGATACGTTAGACTTTGATGCGGAAGACATTTCAGATATTATAAGTGCCATTGGGAATCATGATGAAGGAAATGCCACATGTGTTTCGCCAATTGGGGCAGCGTTAATTTTAGCGGATAAGTCAGATGTTAGAAGATCGCGTGTACGTAATCGTCATTTAGAGACATTTGATATTCATGATCGTGTAAATTATGCTGTTACCAAAAGTAAATTAAATGTAAATAAAGAAGAAGCTTATGCGGAATTAAATTTAGAGATTGATACTACAATTACACCAATTTTAGATTATTTTGAAATATTTTTAGGAAGGATGTTACTGTGTAAAAAGGCAAGTGATTATCTTGGCTTGCATTTTCGATTGGTAATTAATGGGCAAAGAATTTTATGATAAAACAACAAGCTACCTTATCTTTAGAACTACAAGAAAAAATGGATTTTTATCAAAAACAAGGGTACAAAGTACCAACTTTAGATATGATAAAAACACCGGAAGAAATTGAAAAAATTAAAGCGAGTGGAGTGATTAATACAGCTGTTTTAGATCATGTTGAAAAGCACATTAAAGCAGGTATGACCACTCAAGATATTGATGATTTAGTTTCAAGCTTTACCAAAGAGCATCAAGCTATTTGTGCACCTTTAAATTTTGAGGGCTATCCAAAGAGTGTATGTACATCCGTAAATCATGAAGTGTGTCATGGAATTCCTTCAAAGCTACGTAAGTTAAAAGAAGGCGATATTGTAAATGTTGATGTTTCTACAATCTATAATGGATATTATAGCGATGCTTCCAGAATGTTTATTGTTGGTAAAACAAGTAAGGAACGTGAGAAATTAATCGAAGTAACCAAAGAGTGTTTAGCTTTAGGTTTAAAGCAATGCAAACCTTATAACTTTACAGGGGACATTGGGCATGCGATTCAAAGTCATGCTGAAAAACATGGCTATAGTGTAGTGCGTGAATTAGGTGGTCATGGAGTAGGAATTGAATTTCATGAAGATCCTTTTATTTATCATTTTGGTAAGCCTAAAACAGGGCTTTTATTAGTACCTGGGATGGTTTTTACGGTTGAACCGATGATTAATGCGGGTGGTAAAGATGTGGTAATTGATCGATACAATGGTTGGACAATTTACACCAAGGATGGTAAAGATTCTGCTCAAGTGGAGCATACGGTTTTAATTACAGAAACCGGTTATGAAATTTTAACCTACTAGATTGTTTATGTAAGTTAAGTTTGTTACAATGGTCTTAATGAATGGAGGATTGCATGAATAATACAATATATATTACAGGTCATAAAAATCCCGATACCGATTCGATTTGTTCGGCATTAGCCTATGCCAATATGAAAAACTTAATAGGTGAAACTGCTATTGCATGTCGTTTAGGACCATTGAATGAAGAAAGCAAATATGTATTAAAACGATTTGGCTTAGAGAATCCTTTGCTTTTAAAAGATGCTCGTTCCATATTAAGTGATATTGATATTGATGAGCCTTTAATGGTGCCGATGGATACTTCTGTGAAAGAAGCATGGGATAAAATGCTTTCAACAAGCAATCGTTCTTTGGTTGTTGTAGATAAGCGTACGCGTATTAAAGGGATTATTTCAACAAGTAATTTAAGTATGACACGTTTAATGCTGGATACGGATGTTAATGATTTAATGGCACAAGCTAAACTAAAAAAGATTGCCCAAACCATAGAAGGTAAAGTGGTTTTTGATGGGGAAGAATATAAAACCAATGGAAAGGTTTATATTGTTACCTTACATGATCGTGAAAAATTTCAAAGTAATTTTAAAGGATCAATTTGTATACTATCAGATGGAGAAGAAAAACAAATTTCATTAATTGAAGCAGGTTGTAAACTTTTAGTTATCACTTGCGGACAAGAGGTAAGTCCAAGAGTAATTAATGCTGCTCGTGTGAAACAATGTGCCATTATTACTTGTGAAAGTGATACGATGAAAGTTGCAAAAGTTATCAATGATTCTTATCCGGTGTCTTTGATTATGACGAAAAATCCTATTTTCTTTCGTCATCATGAATATGTCGAAGATGTCATTAAAAAGATGAGTAATACTCGTTTTCGATCTTATCCGGTTGTCGATGATGAAAATCATGTGATTGGTCAAATATCACGCTATCATTTACAAAACTATAAGCGTCGTCGCTTTATTTTGGTTGATCACAGTGCTAAAAATCAAAGTATTAATAATATTGATGATGCTGAAATTTTAGAGATTATTGACCATCACCACATTGGTAATATTGAAACAACCTATCCAATTTATTATCGTAATCAAAAGTGTGGTTGTACTTGTACGATTATATCGATGTTGTATCAAGAAAATGGGTTACTTCCAGATGCACAATATTCCGGAATTTTGTTAAGTGCAATTATTTCGGATACACTTCATTTCAAATCTGCAACGACGACACCATTAGATATTATGACGGCTAAGTGGCTTGCAGATCGTGCCGGGGTAAATCTTGAAGAGTATGCGTTAGAGATGTTAAGTGCATCGGTTGCATTAAAGGATTTAGAACCTACAAAGATTCTAAATCGAGATTTAAAAACATACGATATTGGTAAATATAAATTGGCGATTGGGCAAACAAACTATCGTAACATTGAAGATATTCAAGCTATATTAGCAGATTTTAGAAAGAACCTTGAGAAAGAACAAAAAGCGAAGGGCTATGATTTAGTCATTATGATGTTTACTCATGTAATGGCGGAAGGCACAATGTTTGTCTACAGTGGTCCGTTAAGCTATTTAATGGATAATGTACTGGATACAAAGTTTGATGATCATTCCGGTTATTCAAGAGACATTATTTCTCGTAAACAACAATTAATGCCAAAGATGTCGGCATTGTTAAAAGAAATTTAAAAAGATGACTTGTCATCTTTTTTTGTTTTCATAGATTGTAAATATTGGTTTAATTGGAAACATAATTTATGTGGATTTTGATCAATAAGTGGACAATGAATCACAATATCATAGCTACTCATTAAAGTGGTGTTAATGCTAGATAGAATTTTTGATAAAGGATTTAATTTGTTTTGATAGTCTGAAAGATTTTTCACTTTTACTTGAATGAAATAAGAGCCAAATGATTGGTGTAGGATAAAGATTTCAATATCATTCCAATCAATGATGCCCCAGTTAATCGCTGTTGTATGTTCCATAAAGCCTTGAGAATCTGCTTTAACAAAAGGCTTATTACTAAGTAATAATGAGATATAAAAGATAGCCATACCACCAAAAAATACGAAACTTAAAAGACCGGTTGCAATTAATATCACTTCATATCGTTTGAAAGATGTATTTGCTAGATAAAAGAAAAATAAAGCACATACTATAAATATCAAGCATCCAAGAATCATAAGTAAGATGCGTTTATTATTCTTTTTTATGTAAATTGATTCGATCATAGTTTTCCTCTTTTTATTAAATTTACTATAGCGTATTACAAAAAGATTGTAAATAAGTAAGGGTTTTGTTTGTTATAATATAGATAATTGTGCTAGGAGTGTCGATATGCAAAAGAAAATACCTTATATGGATGGCTTAAGAGTCATGTCCATCTTTTTGATGATTGTGCTACATGTATGTGGATATGGATATCGCTATTATCCTGTAAATAGTAGTACATGGCTTGTTTTAAATTTCTTTATGAGTGTAACAGGTGTTTGTATTGTGATGTTTGTAATGATTTCAGGTGCTTTAATGTTGGATAAAGAGATAACTATTAAGGGAATGCTTAAACAACGTGTTGTAAAACTTATGATGACATTTTTCATTTGGTCATTTTTATATGCTTGTTATGAGGTGGTAAGTGGGATTATTCTTAGAGGAGTAGCTATTGATACTAAGTTGGTTGAAACCTTTATTTCCAATCTAATGATAGGTCGCTATCATCTATGGTTTTTATATATGATGGCTGCTCTTTATTTGATTACACCTTTATTAAGATTACTTACAATCAAGAAAGATCATTTTGAATATTTTTTAGTGCTTGCGTTTGTTTTTGGAAGCGTATGGAAATTATTAGCTCTTATTCCTTTCTTATCGAATGTCTTACATAGCATTGGGTATATGTTGCATATTGACTTTGTTTTGGGATATAGTGGTGTCTTTATGCTGGGTTATTATCTACATAAGTATGAATTAAGTGAAAACGTAAAGAAATGTATTCATGGATTTGCATTACTTAGTGTGGCTATCACATTCATTGGTAGTTCTATGATTTCTATGCATTTACATCAAGTATACATGGGATTATTTACCTATACACTACCGATGTATGTATGTTTAGCTTCTTCTATTTTCCTTTTATTTAAAGAGCATTATGGAAAGATTTCTAAAGGTTTGCAACAAAGCGTTTCGTGGATTGCACCCTATTGTTTTGGTATCTATCTTGTACATGATTTCTTCAATGTAATTTTTAGACGTTTTACGATACCGTGGATGGACAAAGTTACGATTGTATTTGTGCTAGGAGTTTCTTTGCTTATTTTTGTGTTAAGTTTTATAGTAATTTATATATTAAAAAACACGTTTAAGTGTAAACGTGCATGTTAATTAGTGTTTCATAGAAATAAGTTCTTGTTGTTTTTCGTAGTCATTGACTTCTTGGTAGCATTCTATCAGCATTTCAATGGCTGCATCTTTAAAGAAGGTATCTTCTAAAGAAGCCACTTGTTTGAAGTGTTGGATGGCTAACGGATACTCTTTTAAGCGAAAGTAAAGAAGTGCTAAGCCATATAACAGACTTGGATGATTAGGATATTGTCTTAGGTATTCTTGATATAAATGAATGGCTTGTTTATGATCATCTAAAAAATAATGAGCATCGGCAATGTGTTTTTTAAAATCTAATCGTTCATCTTGATTTAACTGTAAAGTAGCTAGTGCATCATTTGCAAAATCAATGGCTTGTTCATAGTAGCCGAAAGAGAATAAGATACTGCATTGATTGTTGATGAAATTAGAAAGTGTGCCATCTTCATCGATTTCATGGTAGTCTTGTAGTTTTTGTTCTTTAAGATATTGTTTAATGCCTATCCAAGCATCACTAAAATAGCTTTCGACTAAGTCTGTATGTGGACTTTCTAGGTAGCTGTTTCCTTGTTTGATTAATTGATAAATTTCTTCTAATTGATCCATCGGTATACTCCATTTCAGTAGTACCATTATACACTATTTCTGGTTTTATGGTTAAATACAACATGAAGTAAAAAACTTTAAATTTTTTTGGTAAAACTATTGCATAGATCTTATTAGTGTGATAATATAATTAAGCACTCGCCTAAATAGCTCAGTCGGCAGAGCAAACGGCTGTTAACCGTTAGGTCACAGGTTCGAGCCCTGTTTTAGGCGCCATTTTTTTTGGCTCGTTGGTGAAGTGGTTTAACACAGCGCCCTTTCACGGCGTCATTCACGGGTTCGAATCCCGTACGAGTCACCATTAGGTGCTTTAATCCTAGCTATTAAAGCTAGGTTTTTTAGATAAATGACTCCTTAGCTCAGTCGGTAGAGCAACTGACTCTTAATCAGTGGGTCTAGGGTTCGAATCCCTAAGGAGTCACCATGTTATAAGATACGTTTAAACTTGGTTTAAGCGTTTTTTATTTTTAGGATTCTACGTTTTTCTTAACTATAATAGGTTACATAAAACAAGGTGCTTATATAGGGAGGTAGAAGATGAAACATTTTATTAAGATTAATGGATTACGTTGGACATTTTATTTTGTTGCAAGTGAAGATGAGCATTTATATATGGATAATCAACGTTGTTTTGGGGTAAGTAAATTTGATGAACTTTCGGTTTATATCAATGTGAATTTGGAGGTACCTTTATTGATACGTACACTAAGACATGAATTAACTCATGTATATTTATTTTCGTATGGATTTAGTGGAGAAGAGTTAAGTGAAGAGGGTATTTGTAATTTTGTGGAGTGTTATGGGCAACGTATTATGGAAGATAGTCAATATTTAGCAAGTACCAATATCCTGAAAAACCAAGAAAAAGAATTAAAAATAAGTTTAAATTAATGATAGAATAGAAGGGTATAAGGAGTTGTATGAATGAACTATAGCATTATTATCCCTTGTTATAACGTAGAGGCTTACATAGAAGAGTGTTTAAGCAGTATATATCGTATTATGGATACAAAGCAAACAGAAGTGATTCTGGTTGATGATGGTTCTAGCGATCAAACAGTTTCTATCGTTGAAGCATACATAAAAGATAAACCAAATTTTACGTTATTATGTAATCCACATTTAGGGGTTTCTATGGCTCGTAATGCTGCATTACAAAAAGCAAGTGGGAAGTATATTATTTTTGTTGATAGTGATGATGTGTTAATGGAAAACTACTTCGAGGTAATCGAACAACATGTATGTGATGAAGTAGATATTTTACATTTTAATTATATTAATTTTAATGAGCATAAACGTTGGAAAAATAAAGAACAGTTACCGTTTTTAGGGAGTGGAAAAGATTTTTTAAACACAGCATTGTTGCAGGATAAGTATTCAACGGCAATTTGTATGCATATTTTTAAACGTCAATTCTTTCTTGAACACAAGATTCAGTTTGTTCAAGATATTTATCATGAAGATGAAGAGTTTAATATACAATGTTTATTAAAGGATTGTACGATTAAGTCTATCAATGACTATATTTATTTGTATCGAATTCATAGTACATCCATTACTCAAAATGTAAAACTTTCTAAACAAAGAACAGAAAGTAAGTTTTATATTTATGAAAAGTATATGCGATATGAAAACGAAGATAAGGTATATCGTACATTAAGTACGTATTTAAGTATTATGATTTTATTAGAGATTAGTAAATATCCTTTGAATTCTAATGAATTTAAAGAGCTAAAGAGCTTGTATAAAAAGCGTGGTATGATTCATAGTATTAAGACGGACTTATGGTTATATCGAGTTTTAAAAGGTTTATATCGAGTGAATGATACTCTTGTTTACATCGTACTTAAACTTATAAAAAAGATTAAGAAGTAGTTTATCGTTTTGAAGGGAGAAAAGATATGAAGGTATCCATCATTGTTCCAGTGTATAATGCAGAAAAAAGCATTCGTTTTTGTTTGGATTCTTTGATTCATCAAACCTATAAGGATATTGAAATCCTTGTGATTAATGATGGTAGTGTGGATTCTACAAAAGATATTTTAGATACCTATCAGGACGATTGTTTAAAGATTATGCATGTATCAAATGGTGGGGTATCTAAGGCTCGTAATTTGGGATTGGATTGTTGTAGTGGACAATATATTATGTTTGTAGATGCGGATGATTATTTGGATTTACATGCGGTTGAATGTTTAGTGGGTATCTTGCATGAGCATCCTACTTCTATCGTACAGTTTGGTTTTTTAAAAACAAACACTTATCATGAAACAACCAAAGAGATGGACTATAAATTAGAAGCCATTACAGGAAGAGAAGCGAATCTTCGTTTGGTTTCTAATGGTAGTGAGCCGTATAGTATTGTTTGTAATAAAATATATCCAAAAGAGGTTTTTCAAACATTGCGTTTTAAAGAAGGCATTCGTTATGAAGATGAAGATATTTTATATGTAATTTATGATCAAGTAGAACATGTTTATAGTATGAATCGAGTGTGTTATTTCTACTATCAACATGCGGATAGTTTTATGAATAGTACCAATATGCATACTTTAGATTTTGTTGATGTGTTTGCTCGTAAGTATGCGTATTTTAAAGATAAGGATTTGGAACTTGCATTAAAGACAATGAATGTTTTTTGTTATGCTTTATTTCATACGTATGTAAGTACAAATGATAAAACCATAAGAAAGCAGGTAGAGGATATTTATAAAAAATATCGAGCATTCTTTTTGAAGAATCCTTATATTCAAGGGTTTAATAAGTTGGCAGTATTATTATCTTGTTTGTACATTAAGTTTCTTGATTTATATCGTCTTAAACATATGTTTCGTAGAGGTATTTCATGAGTAGCAGAACCAATAAATCAATGATTTTATTTACCTCAGAAGTAATCTTTAAAGTGTTGATTACTGTTTTAGGCATTGTCAAAACAAGGATGTTGATTGGATATTTAGGTGATTCCATGAATGGATTATATCAACTTATTATTCAATTGTTGGCATTTGTGACGATTGCCGACTTAGGCTTAGATTCCATCTATCGTTTTGCTTATTATAAACCTTTAGCACAACAGGATTATGTTAAGGTGAATGAAATTTATAATGGATCAAAAGTTTTTTTCCGTTATAGTGCTCTTGTTATGTTTGTGATTGCTTGTTTTATATCTTTGTTGTTTCCTTTTTTAGCTTCGCAGTCATCGTTTTCTTTTTGGCAGTTGATTTTGATAATGTTTATCTTTGCATTGCCAAGTGTTGTAGAGGCATTGTTTAGTGCAGATATTTCATTGGTTTCAGCACAACAGCGAAATTTTCAAGTTCACTTTATTAATAATATTAAATTTATTGTTCGTATTCTGTTTAGTTTTTTAACCATTATGAATCGAAATTTTATAGTGTTTATTCTTGTAGATAGTTTCGTGGCAATTGGTTTTACGATTCTGCGTTACCTATTACTGAAGAACTATAATGTTGTATATAAAAAGCATACTAAAGAAAAGGATTATTCGCCTTTAACATTAACGAAGTATACGTTATTTACGAATATCAATTACATTGTTTACAATAATACGGATAATATTGTAATTTCTCAATTTTTAACTCTCACATTCGTATCGGTATATAGCTCGTTTTATTTTGTTGTAAAAGCATTGAGTGACATTATTACCATTTCTATTGGTAGTATTGTTGATATCGTAGGAAACTTGTTTGCAGAGAATAAAAATACCTATCAAGCCTTTGCTCAATTAGAGGCGTTGTTGTTTTTTATATCCATAGTTTTGGCGATTCCATTATTTTTAGGGTTAGATCATTTTATTTCTTTAGCAATATCGAATACGGCATTGTATCGTATTGATTTTATGTCTTATAGTTTATTTATTATTTTATTTATTATCATTATTGTTTCTTCAATATGGGATGTCATTGTTAAGGCAAATGGTCTATATCAATATTACTGGAAGATTTCTTTGGTAGAATCGATTTTGAATATTGTAATTTCGGTGTCTTTAGTTTCCGTATATCGTTTTCAAGGTGTATTACTTGGTACAATTCTTTCTAGAATGATAAAGTATTTCTATTGTAAATTTATCATGGGAGAAAAATTGCAGTTTCCAATGCAAAAACAGTTTTATACTTTAGGTTTGAATGTGGCTTTTATGGTTGGCATATTATATTTGGTAATCATGATTAAAAAGTTTGTAATCATTACATCTTTACTCCATTGGTTTTTTATTATGGTGGCTAGTACCATAGGGGCTTTTGTGGTATGCTTTGTGATATATTATGCATTAAGTACTGATTTTAAAGTGTTAATGCATGCCTTAGTTCAGGTTGTAAAACAAAAACGTATTAAAAAGGAGATTGTATGATTTCAGTAATAATGCCGGCTTATAATTGTAAAGAGTATATTGCTCAATCAATAGAATCGATTTTAAATCAAACATATCAAGAATTTGAACTGATTATCATTGATGATGGATCTAAAGATGAAACGTTGAGTATTGCTACAGAGTATAGCAAAAAGGATGGTCGTATCAAAGTGTATTCGATTGAAAATGGTGGTCCATCGAATGCTCGTAATGTTGGAATGAGTAAGGCGAGTTATCCGTATCTTTGTTTTATTGATTCTGATGATTGTTATGACAAACACTTTTTACAAATTGCATACGATAGTATGATACAGCATGATGCAGATTACTTTATAGCACTTGTTATGGCAGCCTTTAAAGATAGCAAAAAACCTTTGTTAAGTATCTATGATACAAAAGTTATGCAGGATCAAGAGTATATAGAAGTAATCAAAACAGGGCTTTTAAATTCTCCTGTTGTTAAACTGTATAAAAAAGCTTTGATTGATAAATATAATTTACAATTTGATATAAGTTTAGACATTGGAGAAGATTTAAAGTTTAATTTAAGTTATTTAAAGCATGTAAACACTTTTCTTATTTATAATGAGGTATTATATGAATACATTCAAAATCCTAATAGTATTACCAATCGTTATAAGACAGAGTATTTTAGAAAACGTAAAACTTCTTTGGGTTATGTTGAATCATTTTTAAATGATAGTGCTGAGGCGAAGGAGTTTGTTGCTGAAAATAAAGTGCGTATGCTTTATGCCTTATGTTTTAATTATTTTGGTAGTCCTAATAAAGAAAGATATAGGGAGTTAGAACAATATTTAAGCGATGATTATTTTAAAGATATTAAGGTAAAAGATATACGCTATCGTGTTATGTATGGTTTATATCATTACTCATTTAAATCGGCATTTATTTTTATGAGTAAGTGTATCTATATACTTAGAAAAAAGAAGTTTTTAAAAAATATTGGAACAAGTGTCTAAAGAGGTGAAATTATGTTAAAACGTATCTTTGAAAAGTTCTATATTAATTACTATATGGCTAGAAATGATGGGAGATATCCTAATAAAGTTCTACAAACCAGAGGGGTTAAACTAGGAAATAATGTCAAAATTTATACTAAGAGTATTGATCTTGCTTATGGTTTTCTAATTTCTATTGGTGATAATGTTACGATATCGGATGCTTTAATTTTGGCTCATGATGCAAGCACAAGATTATTTAATAATTACACATCGATTGGTAAAGTAAAGATAGGTTCTAACGTATTCATCGGTGCAAAAGCTATTATTTTACCAAATGTAACAATTGGTGATAATGTCATAATTGGTGCAGGAGCAGTGGTCAGCAAGGATATTCCAAGTAATTGTGTGGTTGCAGGAAATCCGGCTAGAGTGATTAAACCATTGGATGAATTTTTGAATAATAGAAATGCGAAAGTGAATAAAGATACTTTATTTACTGTAAAATTTCCGTTAAGTGATGAACAGAAACAAGAAATTTATAATCATTTAAATGGACTTGGCTTTGAAGATTTAATAGAAAAATGAGCGTTTGCTCATTTTTTTATTGTGATAAGTTGTGAAGAAGCAAGTAGTATTGCCAGCCAAAAGAATGGTTGTCTTCCGTTAAATAGAAAGAAACTTTCAATTAAAAGGGATATAATTACCATGATGTTAAATGGTGTAGTGTTTTTTATATTTTTATATATCCATTTAATAAGGATGAATGTAGGAATGATGCCATAAACAAATAAATAACTAGGGAACGTTGAGTGAATTTCTGATCCTAATAGTAATTCATTAAATCTTGTGTAGTATCCTTCTCCCGCTCCAAAGAAAATATAGTAAGGATAATCGTATAGTTTTTGTGCACCACGTTCATAAAATAAAGATTTAAATCCACCATCAAAAATAACTTTAATCTTAAATTGAATACGAGTAATGATGTTATACTCAACATGTTTAATATTAAAATCAGCACTTGGCCATAAGAAGTATAAGATAACAAAAAATATCAGTATAAGACTTATAAGCATGATATAAAACCATTTAATATGAATATTTTTTTTATGAAATACGGTATAGATATAATATAAGAATAAGCCAATGGTTAAGGTAAACATTCCAACAAAACTACTTGTTGATTTCGATTGAAGGATTAAATAAAAACTTACAAAATAGGTTGGTAGTAACCACCACTTTAATTTATGACTATTTAAAATTAAAAGTAGTACAAAGGAAATATAAATATAGAAACCAAATTGATTAGGATCTTTAAATGTACCTACATAACGATAAGCACCCCAATGTTCTAAGAAGATATTTCCGTTATTTGTTAAATAAATTCCAAGTTGCAATCCAATTGTAATAAGAAATAGATAAGATAAATAGATTTTTATTTTAGGATGCAAAGTTAATAAATAACGGATATTTAAAATGGTTATTGCTCCATATAGTAAAAATAGATTACTTGTTATAAAGTCTTTGTGTTTAAAGATCATAAAATAAATAGTATTAATGAGGAATGCTAAAATAATAAATACGTAGTATAGATAATCTTTAATTAAGCTTTTGAACAGTTCTTTATTTTTTATCATTTTATATAATGTACACAGAAAAGATAAAGCTAAAAATAGATCTGCAACAGAAATTAACTTAGAATAAGGGGTATATATATAAAATTGTTTTAAGAAAACAAAAAGTAAAAATAAAATGGTTTCCATGATTTTCTCCTTTAGTCTTAGTTATTTTAGCATTTTTTTTTAAAATGCTAAAGGTGAAACATATGTTGTAGGTAGAATACTAATGATATAATGTAATAGTTAAAGATATTAATTTATAAATTTCTTATGGTTATTTGTGATTTAGAATTAAATTTGTTTGGAGGAAAAATGAAGCGAGAAATCAAATATGACTTTCTAAGAGTTTTAGCAATTTTTGGTGTAATTGTAATACATGTTACATCCAATTCTTATAATCATGCTGATGTACATAGCTTAAGTTGGTCAATGGCAAATATCTATAATAATCTTTTCAGATGGACTGTTCCTGTATTTTTTATGTTGAGCGGAGCTTTGTTACTTAATAAAGAAAAAATTATTTTCAAAGAGTTTATTAAAAAATATATTTTAAAAAATATAGGTCTGTTTGCTCTCTTTGTGATTCTATATGCTGTAGTAGAAATTGGTTCAGTAGGAGCAATTTTCGGTTCTGAAAAATGGAATTTTATATTCTTATTGTTTAATTATAAATATCATTTATGGTTTTTGGTGGCAATAATTGGGTTGTATATGTTATATCCTATATTTTTAGCATTAAAACAATACGAAAACGGAAAGTACATAGGATATTATTGTATATTATTCTTTATTTTTAGCGTTTTATATCACACCTTACAAACCATCAATTTTCAGGGTGTCTTAGTATACATTTCAACTATTTTTTCTAATTTTAATTATGAGCTTGTGGGCTATAGCGGTTATTTTTTAACGGGTTATTATTTGAGTAAAATGGATTGTTCTAAAAATAAAGTGCAGCTATTTATTGCACTAATATTGGTGTTTATTGTAACTATTTATATTTCTTATAACTATGCAATAACCTATGGTGAAATAAATCCAAAATATTCTCATTATTTTTTCATCAGTACGTATTTGGAAGCTATTATTATCTTTCTTATTTTTAATTCTATTAAATTTCAGTTTGGTGAAAAAATAAATAGAACAATTGTAGAAATGTCAAATTTAACAGTATATGTTTATTTAATTCATCCTTTTATTATGGATTGTTTTTTTAGGTATTATCCGTTAGAGATGATAAAGATTAAAACAGAACTAATATTTATAGTAATTTCTATTTTAATTTTTATTTTATGTTTTGCAAGTGCTTTTTTAATAAAGATTGGATATCAAAAATTAAAACAATTAAACAAAAAATAAATGAGTTTATGTAATGGAATGTACGATAAGGAATAAACAAATGGAGGAAGTATGTTTAAAATTCTAGTAACGAAACACTTTAAATTATCACAGAGATTAGAGGTGTTATTTTCTTCTTTTGATGTTGAATATATCAATGAATTAGAAGAGTATAAAGGGAAAAAAGAGGAAGTATATGGTGTGATAGGTTATCGTTTTTTTGAATTTAATGATATACAATCATATATAAATTTGAAGTTTATTCAACTTACAAGTATGGGAGTAAATACTGTTGATGTTGATTATGTAAAGAATAAAAAGATTTCTTTATGTAATGCTAAGGATGCTTATGCAATACCAATTGCTGAATATGTCGTAGGTGCTATGTTGTCTTTTTATAGAGGATTGTTTGACTTTAAAGATTTACAACGTCAAAAAGTATGGAAGATGAACATGAAACTTCAAGAGTTACACAATAAAAAAGTACTTATTTTAGGGACAGGTAATATTGCATCAAAGATTGCCGAACGTCTTGTTGGATTTCAAGTCGATATTACAGGGTTTAATCGTAGCGGTCATCTTCCCAAGCATTTTCATCGTGTCATAACTAGTTTAGATATTCTTTCAGATTATGATGTCATTATTTGTACGCTTCCATTGACAAAGGATACCTATCATTTTATTGATGATGCTTTCTTAAAGAAATGTAAAGATGGATTATTATTCATTAATGTAGCCAGAGGAAGTATCGTAAAAGAAGAAGCTTTGCTTCAATCTTTAAGAGAAAATAAATTTTATGCTGTTATCTTAGATGTGTTTGAGCAGGAACCATTAGATAAAAATAGTGAGTTGTATGAGTATGATCAAGTGTTGATTACGCCGCATAACTCGTTTGCATCAATGTCTAATTATAAGCGTTTAGAGGAAATCATCTATCAAAACATCAAAGATTTATTGTAAAATAGTATAGGAAATTAGAGGGTATAGAAATGCTGGAAAAAATAAAGAAAGAATTTGGTTATGAAGATTTAAAATTAATAATCTCAACCTTTATCATAGGTTTTTTAGTGCATGGAATGGTTTTTTATAATAAATTTGCTACAGATGATTCTATGTATAGTTTTTATGATAGTTTAAATACGGTACCACTTGGTAGATTCTTTAGTGTGGTAACCGGCTTCTTCAGTTCTTTTTATGATTTACCTGTTGTAAACGGCTTTTTAACCTTACTTTATGGTGGGATTTCGGTTGTTTTACTTTGTAAGATTTTTAAGGTGGAAGATTTTATTGTTAAAGTTTTAATTGGAGCTGTATTTATCAGCTTTCCTGTAGTAACTGCTAATTTTGGTTATATGCATTTGGCAGATGCATATATGTTAGGAGTATTATTATCGATTGCTTCTTTCTATGTCTTTTATTGTTTAGAAGGAAATATCTTAATCGCTTCTTTGTTTTTAGCATTAAGCATAGGGGTATATCAAATTTATTTAGTCTTTGCGATTATGCTATGTCTATTCGTATTGATTAAAAGATTAGTAGATAAAGAAGATATTTCTAAATTAATCGTTAAGATGCTTTTGTATGGCGGTATAGCATTAGTTATTTATTTTATTTTAATGAAGGCATCTTTGTATTTCTATCGTATTGAGTTGAAAGATTACCAAGGTGTAAATAGTTTGTTTAGTGTCTCTTTAAATGATATTCCATACAATCTATATTATGGCTATAAGGTATTTTTTCATTATTTTATTAAGATAAAGCCATATAATTTTTCTGTTTTTGTATTTATAGGGTACGGTATTTTAGCTACTCTTGGATTAAAAGAGGTGTATCAATATTTATTCTCATGGAAACAACATCGTTTACACAGTGCGTTGTTAGGTTTGTTTTTACTTTTAATCCCTTTTGCTGCAAATGTTATATTGATATTTTCAGATATCACTACATTGGTATATCATATCTTAATGACACATCACTATGTATTGGTTATTATATTTCCTTTGACATTTATAAAGTGTAAAAAGTTAAAACTTAATCAAATAGTAATGTTTGCGACAATGGTGATTGTGTTTAATTACTTTATTGTGGCAAATGTAGCATATTTCAATATGCAACAAAAATATGAAAAAAGTTATGCGTTAGCTTTAAGAGTAATTGATCGTATGGAACAAACAGGTTGCAGTTTAAGTGAATCCAAAGTATTATTTACTGAGTATTTGTTTGGTAATCCAAATTCTGCATTATCACAAGGTACTACACATGAGGTAACAGAAAAATTTAAGGGATCAGATGGTAATCATATTTTAACGACACCATTTCATTTTCAACAATTTGCTAAAAATTACATCGGTATTGATTTAGATGTGTACTTAGAAGAAGAAATTAACGTTATGGTAAAGCAATTAAAAATTAAAGAGATGCCAAAGTGGCCGCATAAAGATTCCGTTGAGTGTATCGATAATACAATTGTGATAAATTTTATTGGGAAATAAAAAGGAGATTGATGTATGTATAAGTATATAAAAGTGATTTTAGATAGTGCTTTGGCATTAATAGCTCTTCTTTTACTGTTGCCAATTTTATTGATTATTGCATTATTGATTAAATTAGATTCCAAGGGAAGTATATTCTTTGTGCAAAATCGTGTAGGCATCAATAATAAAATATTTAAAATTTATAAGTTTAGAACCATGTATTCTGAAACTCCAAAAGATGTTCCAACAAGTGATTTTAATGATGCAAATAAATATATTACAAAAATAGGTAATGTTTTACGTAAAACAAGCTTAGATGAACTACCACAATTGATTAATATATTGAAAATGGATATGGCAATCGTAGGCCCTAGACCAGCCCTTTATAATCAATATCATCTCATTGAATTGCGTAAGCAAAATAACGTGCATTTGGTTCGTCCCGGATTAACCGGTTTAGCACAAATTAATGGACGCGATGAAATTAGTGATGAAGAAAAAGTGAAGTATGATACAGAATATGTAAAAGACATTACATTATTTAAGGATTTTAAAATCATTGTTGCAACATTTTTTAAGGTGCTTAAAAAAGAAGGCATTGTAGATGGTGAAAAGAAATGAAGAAAATTGCATTTATAACAACGATTTCTTTTACAATGGAGAAGTTTGTTTTAGATTTTGCCAAATACATCGCTAGTGAAGACTATGAGGTTACATTAATCTGTAATTATGATAAAGAGTTTGTTGAAAAACTTCCCGAACATATAAAATTTATACCGATTAAAATAAAACGTGGTGTTGACTTTAATCTTCTTTATAATATTTATCAATTTTATAAAATTTTTAAAAAACATCAATTTGACTTAATCCAATATTGCACTACAAATGCCTCTTTTTATGGAAGTATTGCAGGGAGATTTTCTAAAATAAAACAGCGTTTGTATTGTCAATGGGGGATATATTATGTAGGAAGTCATGGATTTAAGCGTATAATCTTCAAGTTTATTGAAAAGATGATTTGTTTAAATTCTACAGTAATTCAACCGGATAGCAATAGTAATTTGGAGTTTTCGATTCAAGAGAAACTTTATAAAAGAGAAAAGGCTTATGTGATTTTAAAGGGATCATCACGTGGAGTTAATTTGAAGAAGTTTGATGCAACATTAAAAGATACGTATTATATAGATATGCGTAATAAACTTCATCTTATGGAATATTTTATTTTTGGTTATGTTGGCCGATTGAATTTAGATAAAGGATTAAAAGAACTGTTTTTAGCCTTTAAAAGGATTGAACAAGAAAACATGCGTTTAGTTGTAGTTGGTCCCAATGATAATTTACAGCAGCTAGGTGATGATTTATTAGTGTGGGTAAAAAATAATCCTAATATTCTTTTTCTTCCTGAAACACAGAATCCACAAGAATATTTTGCTATGTTTGATGTTAATGTATTACCAAGTTATAGAGAAGGTATGCCAAGTGCCTTGCTTGAAGCATTAGCTATGAAATCATTGACTATTGCTACAAACATTAATGGGATAAAAGATGTCATAATGGATGGATATAACGGTTTTTTAGTGGAAAGTAAAGATGAAGTATCTCTAGCAAAAAAAATGAAAGAGGTATATGAACAGTATCAACAATTATCTGTGATTAAGGAACAGGGACACCAATTTATTAAAGAATACTTTGATCAAGAGAAAATATTCGTTGAGTTAAAAAAAGATCGCATAGATTTATTAAATAAGTAATGTTGCTTCATTTAAAGTAAAGATAATAGTATTTTTATGTTATAATCTTTAAGGAAGTGATAAAATGAGCCAAACATTACGAAAATATAGAAGTAGTATTATTTTTCTAATCGATATGATAGCTGTATTAGGATCATATATTTTTTCGTTGCTTATTCGTTTTGAATTTGATGTAAAAACAACATTGGTATATTTCAATGTCTTTCAACATTTAATTCTATATATCATAGTTATTTATACAAGCTTCTTTATACTTTTTAAAGTCAATAAAAGTGTATGGAAGTTTACTAGTATTGAAGATAGTATTAGAATCTTTTTGGCAAGTTTTATTTCAAATGGGTTATTGTTTTTTGTGTATAGCTTTAGCTTAAAAGAAGGATTGCCACGTAGTATCTTCTTTTTTAGCGTGTTTATAACTCCAGGTTTTTTACTAGGTATGCGTGTGTTTTATCGTTATCTCATGTACAAAGGAAATTTAAAAGCACGTAATAAAAACGCCTTGATTATTGGGGCAGGAGATGCCGGGAATATTTTAAGTAAAGAGATTTATGCAAATGATGCGTATAATTGCCGTATTGTGGGCTTTGTGGACGACTCTAGCTTTAAACAAGGACGCATGGTAAATGGGATTCCTGTTTTAGCCAAGATTGATCAGCTAAAAGAAGTGGTAGAGAAATACCATGTTGATGAAATATATATCGCTATGCCAAGTGTCAGTTCAACACGCTTAAAAGAAATCTTAGACCAATGCAATGGCTTAGTAAAAGTGGTTAAGATTATGAGCTTAGATGAAGTAAGTTCAACGAAAAAAGCAGTGTTACGTTCGGTTTCTATTGAGGATTTACTTGGTCGAGGTGTAATTGAAATTGATAATTCAGATATTAGTTTTTATCTAGCAGATAAAGTAGTTATGGTAACTGGCGGAGGAGGTTCGATTGGTTCTGAATTAGTGCGTCAAATTCTAACCTTTAATCCCAAGGAAGTTATTATTTTTGATATTTATGAGAATAATATGTATGCCATTCAACAGGAAATTATTATTAAACAGAGAATAAAACAAGTGAACCCAGATATTAACATTACTTGCATTATTGGTTCGGTGCGTGAAAAGGCTCGATTGGATGAAATTATGCAGGAATATAAGCCTAGTGTTGTATTCCACGCTGCTGCCCATAAACATGTGCCTTTAGTTGAAGACTCACCAAAAGAAGCGATAAAAAACAATGTGTTTGGAACATATAATACGATTTTATCTTGTATTGAACATAAGGTGGATAAGTTTATCTTGATTTCAACGGATAAAGCGGTTTATCCAACTAATGTCATGGGTGCTACCAAGCGTTTATGTGAAATGATTGTACAGTCTTTTAAAGATAATGGTGTAACCAAGATTGGGGCTGTTCGTTTTGGAAATGTGCTGGGTTCAAATGGTTCTGTGATTCCGCTTTTTGAAAAACAGATACAAAATGGTGGACCGGTAACGGTTACTGATAAAAATATCACACGCTATTTTATGACCATTCCTGAAGCTGCAAAACTTGTTTTACAAGCAGGAGCATATGCCAATAAAGGAGATATTTTCGTCTTAGATATGGGTCAACCTGTTAAGATTTTAACACTAGCTGAGAATTTAATTAAGCTATCAGGACTTGTTCCTTATGAAGATATCCAAATCGAATTTACGGGACTTAGACCTGGTGAAAAAATGTATGAGGAATTATCGCTAGGAAATGAAGTACGCTACAAGACAAAGAATAATCTTATTTATGTAAATGAACCGATGAACATTTCACAGGAAAGTATTGCTGAAAAGATAAAAACATTAGAGTCTGCAATGGATTTGGATAACCATGAAGTGAAGCAGATTGTATTAGGGATTATTGATTAGGTGTTTTATGAACCCTCTTGTATCGGTAATTATTCCAGCTTATAATGCGGAAAAAACAATTGAACGATGCGTACATAGTGTTATCAATCAAACTTATCAAAACATAGAAGTGATTGTTGTTGATGATGGATCTATTGATAATACTTTTTTGCTATGTGAAAAGTATATGGAATTAAGTAATTTTATTTATCACAAACAAGAAAACCAGGGAGTATCCAATGCACGCAATAAAGGAATCGCATTATCAAAGGGTGAATACATTGTCTTTGTGGATAGTGATGATACGATTTCAGAAGTAATGATAGAAATGTATATGCAGCATCACGATCAATTTGATTTTGTTTGTTCGACTGTAAATAAAACACAATTAAAAGAAAAGATTTTATTTTTTCATAACTTTCAAGACATTCAGCTTCCGTTTCAGGAAATGTTGCTAAGTGGATTTTTTACTTCTCCGGTATGTAAACTTTATAAAAAAAGTCATATTACAACCTTGTTTGAAAAAGACATTTCTTATGGAGAAGACTTATTGTTTAATTTGATGTATTTGCAATCGGTGGATTCTATTTGTTTCATTAATGAAAATTACTATGTATATGATTTAACGGAAGCAGGTTTAACGAATCGTTTGCATCAAGATGAATTTGAAACAATTTTAAGATTGCATAGAGAATTTCAGTTATTTTCTAGTTTAAAATTAAAGGATGAAGGTAGCAAAACTGTAATTACTAATTTCTTTACGAACTATTTTGTATCATTTTTTCAAAAAGCCATCTTTCAAAACAAATTAAAGATCTCTACACTAAAATCCTATTTAAAAAACAAAGAGTATCAAACTATGTTAAAAAACAGTACAAATCCTTCTTTTAATATGAAAGTTTTGAAGACAAATTCTGCATTGCTTATTGCTTCTTTTTTCAAGACTAAACAGCTTATAAAAACAGTACTAACAAGAGGTAAAAAGATATGAGTTTAATTAGCGTAATTGTTCCGGTATATAATGTTGAAGCTTATTTAAGACGTTGTTTAAATTCTTTGCAAAAACAATACTATAAAAATCTTGAAATAATTGTTGTGGATGATGGTTCAACCGATCAAAGTTATCGTATTGCAAAAGAATATGAATTTCAAGATGCTCGTTTTAAAGTTGTTCAAAAAGCAAATGGTGGTTTATCATCAGCCAGAAACTTTGGATTACAATATGCTTCAGGTGAGTATATTTCCTTTATTGATTCCGATGACTTTATTAGTGAAGATTATTATTCTCTAATGATGAGCTATATAAGTGAAGATACAATTGTCATGTGTTATTTTCAACGTTTTACAAAAGAAAAGGAATTAAATCGTTTCGATGAATATAAAGTGAAATCCTATACCAATAAAGAAGCATTGAATCTTCTTTATAGTGATGATTATGTACAGACGGTAATTGCATGTAATAAGTTGCTACCAAAAGACTTAGTACAAAAAAATCTATTTCCTTTAGGTGTCATTTATGAAGATGAAGCTACCACGTATAAGTGGTTAGATCAATGTAAAACAGTAACGATTGTTACAAAACCAATGTATTATTATTTCATTCGTGAAGGTTCTATTACGAAAATAAAGTATCATAAGCGTCGTTTTGATTACCTACAAGCTTTAAAAGATCGAGTGAGTTACTTCTCAAATCATAATGTTGAGATGTATGCCAAGACAGTGAAAGCTTGGTTTTATGCAACATTTGAATTTATGATGGAATTAAAAGTAAATCACATCAAAGATGATGAAAAAAAACATATTCTACATCTTCAACGCAAGGAAAGTTACCATTTATTGAGAAAAATAAAGTATTTTTCGCTTAAGACAAGATGTATGTACCATTTGGCATATTATGTTCCATTTTTATATTATGCCAAATTGAAAGGAGTGCAACATGATTAAAGTATTACAAGTCATCGGTTCTTTGAATATTGGTGGAGCTGAAAATATGATTGTATCTTGGCATGAAAGTATTAATCCAAATGAATTTCAGTTTGACTACATTGTATTTAATGAAGAAAATAGTGATTATAAAAACCGTGTTGAAAAAATAAACGGTCGTATTTTTAATCTGCCAAGTCCAACTCGAAATCCGTTTAAGTTTTATCGTATGCTTAAAGAGATACAAAAACAATATCACTATGACATCCTTCATGCACATACACTTTTTAGTAATGGAATTATTTTAAAGATGGCAAAGCATCTTGGATTTAAAAAACGTATTTCGCATAGTCATAGTGGGAAAAACAGAGTTAAAGAAAATGTCGTTACAGTAGCCTATGGCAAGTGGATGCAGGCATTGATTCAACAAGAGGCAGATGTATATTTGGCGTGTAGTGAAAGTGCAGGTAATTTCTTATATGGTGAAGCTTTTTTCAAACAACATGGAACATTGATTGAAAATGCCATTTTAGCGGAAGCTTTCAGCTACAAGGAAGAACTTGCTCAAGCATTAAAAAAACAATATCATTTAGAAGATTCTATTGTAATTGGAATGGTCGCAAGATTTCATGAAGTGAAAAATCATACTTTCATGATTGAAGTATTAAAGAGTTTAGTGCAAATTCATCCAAAGTATACATTAGTCTTAGCTGGGGATGGTCCCTTATTGCATGAAATCCAAGCGAAAGTAAAAGATAATCATCTGGAAAAACATGTATTGTTTTTAGGAATGGTGAATAACGTCAAAGAGCTTTTAAATGTGTTTGATGTGGTAGTTATGCCATCCTTCCATGAAGGATTTCCACTGGCGTTATTAGAAGCGCAAGCCAACGGTGTAACGACCATGGTTTCAAATACGATTACACAAGAAGTAAAACTTGCGGATAACTTAATGCATTTGCCACTTGAAGTAAATGCTTGGGTATCGGCAATTGTAAATATGCAACAAAGCAAACGTATAAATCATATTCTAAATACCAAGTATGACTTAAAGACATCGATTTTAAAATTAGAAGAGATTTATCGTAGATAAGAGGTTTTATGAAGAACATTACATTTGATGAGTTATCGAAGTATTTAACTCCATATTTTATTGAACATAATATCAATCGTCATAGTGAATATGATATTTTAACGGTGAATGCTAGAGATTTAATACATTATAAACGGATTGATTTGATTGCTAAAGTTGAGTATGTAAAGCATTATCTAGCTAAGCAACACAATCCTTTTATGGAAGAATTGTATAAGGCTCATATTGAAGCTTTTTCCGATGGCAATTTTACAGAGTTAGGAAGTGAAGAGAAAAACTCAGCATCCAAATATTTAGAAAGTTTTCATCGATTGATTGATTCCATTGTGGAAGATGGGTTTAATCAAGACATTTCTTTAGTACCGGTTGGTGATGATAATGTGATTTTAGATGGTGCTCATCGCGTTTCTATTTGTGCTGCCTTAAATAAAGAGATTATGATTATCAAATTTAAGGGGCTTACACGTCAATATGATTTACAACATTTTCAAAAGCATTTACTGCCTTCGATTTATCTGGATTACTTAATGCTTCAATATGTAAAAGTAGATCCTCAAGTCTATAGTTTTATATTCTGGCCAAAAGGCGATAGTGACTATAAAGAGGTTGCGATTAAAAAAATAGAAGAACAATTTCCTATTTTATATCGTAAGAAAATAGCGCTAACGTATAATGGCTTAAAGAATTTTATGATTGAAGTCTATAAAAATCATTCTTGGTTAGGGGATTATAAAAATCATTATCAAGGTGTATACGGACAACTAGATCCTTGTTTTCAAAAGGATAAAGCGTTAGAAGTACTCTTTGTAAAAGCCAATGAATTAGAAGATATGTTAAAGGTAAAGAGTGATATACGTTCTTTGTATAACATTGGAAATTATTCCATTCATTCTACAGATAATCAAAATGAAACCTTAACCGTAGCTCAACTTCTATTAAATGAACATAGTATACATTTCTTAAACTATGGTTATCATGATGGTTATCCAAATTTCTATCGTAATGTATTGCTGTTTAAAGAACGTCTACCTGAAAGTGAAGTAGAAGCGACGATCATTGATTCTAGCAGTATTATGGCAATGTATGGGATAAGAGAAACAGAAGATGTAGATTACATAAACGTACATAGTTATGTGGTAGAAGGTTTTGACTTGCATAATGCATATGTTTCATACTATCAAGCAAGTATGGAAGAGTTAATATATAATCCAAATTGTCATTTTTATTACAATGGATTAAAATTTATAACGTTACAAAAACTTCTGGAATTTAAATTAAAGCGTAACGAAGCGAAAGATCAAATTGATGCAGCACTGATTGCGAAGTTTTTAAAACATAATCGTACCGGTTTTTCTTATGAGAAGTTTCAAGTAGAATGGAAACGTTTTAAGCGTAATAGTAATTTAAAATTACGAAGTTTTGCGAAAAAAACTTTAAAAGCATTGGGGATTTATCATTTATATAGTAAAATTGCACATAGAAAGAAATAATATGAATACACTAAGTCGTTCTTACAATTCAATTCGTAATATAGTCATTGGTTTTGCAACACAAATCATGACCTTTTTACTATCGTTTATATTAAGAACGTTTTTTATCTATTATTTTGGTAAAGAATTATTAGGTGTTAATGGATTATATAGTAATATTTTAACGATTCTATCTTTAGCGGAATTGGGGTTAGGAACGGTTATGATTTATAGCTTATATAAGCCCATTAAAGAACAAGATCAACTTAAAATTACTCAGTTACTCTATTATTTTAAAAAACTCTATCATTTCATTGCCTTAGTGATGTTGGTGGTAGGATTATTATGTCTACCAATTTTACCTTACTTTATTGTAAGTGATTTGAATATCGCTGATTTAAGAGTCTATTATGTTTTGTTTTTATTAAATACGGTATGTAGTTACTTTAACATTTATAAAACAGCTTTAATCAATGCTGATCAAAAGCAATATCTTATTAAAAATGTAACAATGCTTGTTTTTGTAATTACTTCTCTTGTGCAAATTGGTATAGCCTTCTATTTTCAAGATTACCGTTTATATTTAATGAGTGCGATTCTTTCAACCTTAACAACAAATTATATTTTAGGGAAGGTGGCAGATAAACGTTATCCGTTTATTAAACAAAAAGTAGAAGAACTGTCAAAAGAAGAAAAAACAACTATTTTTGCCAATATGAAAAGTATGTTTTTATATAAAATTGGTGTTGTAATTATGAATAATACAGATAACATCTTGATTTCAAAATTAGTTGGAACTGTTTGGGTTGGTTTATATTCAAATTATGGTTTGTTTGTAAACATGGTTAATTCGTTTATCAATACCTTTTTAAATGCGATTTTCGCTAGTTTAGGGAACTTAAATGCAGGTGAAAATCAAAAACGAAAATATGAAATCTTTGAAATGTTGTTGTTGCTGTTTCATTGGCTAGCAGCGTTTTGTAGTATCTGCTTTATCGTATTGTTTAACGATACGATTACTTTATGGATTGGAAAAGAATATCTATTTGATGAATTAGTTATCTTTGCGATTGTCTTTAATTTCTATTTAGCAAACATTGTAAATCCGGTATGGATGTATCGAGAAACAACAGGTTTATTTCATCGTATTAAATACACTATGTTAATATCTAGTATTATCAATTTAGTATTGTCGATTGTTTTAGGAAAGAGCTATGGTATATTTGGTATTTTAATGGCTACGGCTGTTTCACGCTTACTTACAACCATTTGGTATGAACCATATGTCTTATTTAAAGATTATTTTAAGATACACCCATGGAAGTATTATCAAAGACAGTTAACATACATCATAATTTCTGTAATTGGTTTTATCACAACCAGATATGCTGTTTCTTATATATCGAATGTTTCATTTATAAATTTGATCGTAAAGTTACTAATATGTATTATACTTTTTAACACTATTTTCTTAATTTTGACTTATCGAAGTAAACCATTTAGGCTAATAAAAGAAAATTATATCGACAAGCGATATAAAAGGGGGAAATAATCTATGAAGAAACTATATGAAATAGTAAATAACAGAGCATTATTTTTAGTTGTGCTATTATTTTCTTGTTTTTACAATGCCCTTTATTATCAACCTTTAGGAATGGGTCGTAACTATTTTTTCTATCTTAGCTGTATATGGGCCCTTTATTTTTTAATAGAAGGCTTTTTGACAAAGAAAATAAATATTGCTTCAAAATTAACGTGGAGTGCCCTTGGATTTCTAGCAGTGTTACTTATTTCAACCTTTATTAATTTTAAGCATACTTCTATGCTTTCAATTACATATCTATATAGCACGATTATGTATATCTTCGTTGTTTATCTTTATCAAGATGAAATCTATTTTGATCCTACTTACTACATTATCGTCTTTTTATTTATTGCTTCGTTGATTTCATTATTGATGTTTCTGTTTGGATATTTTAAAGAATTACCATTTGCTAAACTTGGTTATCGAACTGTATTATATGGAATTTATAATGGATCCAATGCAACCGGCTTTTGTAGTGCTATAGCCATTTTATTATCTTTAAAGAAGATGAGTAAAATTAAATTAGTTAATAAGTGGTTAGCCTTTAACATAGTAATTCAATCAATGACTTTATGGTTATCAAGATCTCAAAACAGTATTGTATTTTTAGTCATCAGTTTTGTTATATATTTCATACTTAAAAAAACAAAGATAAAATTAAGTCAACGCTTGCTATATCGTCTATTGATAATTGGTGTACTTTTTATTGTTGTAATGATTATCATTATTTATAGTGAAGATAGTCGCTATCGTTTCTTTAATCATCTTTTTAATCGTAGAGTAGAGTTATGGTTAGATTCTTCCTTAGAACTTTTAAAACAACCAATCTTAGGATATGGGGTTGGAACATTTAATAAGATAATGTGTGGAGTAAAACCACCGGATAACTACATTTGTGTAGATGTGATACATAGTGGACATAATGTAATCTTTGATGTGTTATTTTATGGAGGAGTTTTAGGCATTATTACTTTTGGGTGGTTTGTAAAAAACATCATTCACTATAGCAATTTGGAATATCGATATGATGCTTTTGTGTTAATCTTATTTATTTTAATGATTTCCATGTTTGATTACAGTTTCTTGTTTGCAAATTCTTTAACTGCCTTTGTATTTTTTAATGAAGCTAGAAGTATCTTGAGGAAGCCATTATGAGTATTGTAAATGTAAAGTTACGAAAACTAGTAAATTGGTATCATCAAAAACGGTTAAAGAACCATGACTTTTCGATTATTGCAAGCAATTGTATTGGTAGTTTCATTTGCCATGATTTACATGTACGTTTTAATTCACCATTTGTAAACTTGTGGTTACATGCTGATGATTTTATAAAGTATTTACAAAATATGAGATATTACAATTCATGTACTCTTACATTCATAAAAGAAGAGGGGATTGAATATCCGGTAGGGTTGTTGGATGATATTAAGATATATTTTAAACACTATAAAAATGAAGAAGAAGCCAAAACGAAGTGGATACAACGCGTAAAACGTATTAATTATGATAATCTATTTGTTATTTTCACAGATCGTGATGGTTGCACATATCAACATTTAAAAGCTTTTGAAGAGCTAGACATAAAGAATAAAGTAGTTTTTACGCATAAACCTTATCCAGAATTTAAGTCTGCATATTATATCAAAGGCTTTGAACAACAAGATAAACTAGGAAATTTGTATGAATATAGACATCGTTTTACAGGATTTAAATATTATGATCAATTTAATTATGTAAAGTGGTTGAATGGGTAAAAGGGAGAAACAAATGGTAGAGAATAATAGAAATTTCAGCTTAGATGTAATTAGAATTTTTGCACTGTTTTTATTAGTTGGGCTACATTTTTTTCTGCATACCGAGTTTTATCAAGAGGTTATCAATTCAAATCGAGCTCTTTTTGTAACGTTTTTTATTGTTATTTTCTTTTGCTGTGTTCCTTTGTTTATGCTTTTAACAGGGTACTTGTATTTAAATCAAGAATTGGAGATGAATTATTATAAGAAGCTCATTAGAATTTATACCACTTATTTTGTGATAGGATGCATATGTTTTTTGTTTGAAAGCTATTATTTAGGTAGACATCAATCTATATCTGATTTCATAAGGAAAACATTAGCTTTTTCCTTAGCTCCTTATAGTTGGTATGTAGAAATGTATATAGGACTTTTTCTGTTTATTCCTTTTTTAGCATTGTTGTATCGGAGTTTACCAAGTAAACTATGGAAAAAA
This sequence comes from Erysipelotrichaceae bacterium, assembly GCA_030528645.1. Classification (GTDB taxonomy): domain Bacteria; phylum Bacillota_I; class Bacilli_A; order Erysipelotrichales; family Erysipelotrichaceae; genus RQZE01. The sequence goes on from JAUMYM010000005.1 coordinate 45,871, forward strand.
AGATTGATACTTGTTTTGATTTTGTTAACTTCTATCTCGAGTGTTGTAAATGTTTATGTATTTGACAGTTTATCTTGGTGGTTGCATCCTTCCTCTTCGAATGAATTTGTTAAAATTATTCCTCAATGGTGGGTTAAAATGTACCCTTTCACTTACTTTTTTATTGGATGTTATTTGCGAGAATATGGTTTAGAGATTAGTAGAAAAAATAATATCTTATATTTAGTATTATCGTTATTTTTCTTTGGACTTTATAATGTTTGGAGAAGTTTTGGCGGTTTATATCTTCAAGGTAATTGGAATTATTGGGAATCTATAAATAATATAATTCTATCATCGCTTATGTTTAACTTGCTACTAAATATTCAATGGAGTTGTTTTTCTTCCTATCTTAAAGTATTTATTTCAAAAATATCTCGTTTAGTATATGGTGCATATTTAATATCTTGGGTTTTTGAAGTTATTGTATATAAATATTTGAATCATTTTGTTCTTATTTCAAACAAAAGATTAGAATATTTTGTTATCGTTGTACCGTTAATTATGATTCTTTCATTAGTAGGCTCATACTTAGTTAATGTAGTTATTAAATGTGGTTTTAAATTATTTAAAATGATTAGATTTCAAAGAAGTGTATAACAGTACACTTTTATTATTAGCATTTTTATGTATTTTTTGATAAAATTATTGTGGATTTTAATGGGTGATTGTATGAAAGAGATTTTGCTTGTAATACCTGCTTATAATGAACAGGATAATGTATTAAATGTATTAAAAGATATTGAAGATAATTTATCAAATTGTGATTATCTTTTTGTTAATGACTGTTCAAGTGATGGTACAGGTAAACTGTTAGATGAACACAACATCAATCACATTGATTTGCCGATTAACTTAGGACTAGCGGGTGCCGTACAAGCTGGTTATAAATATGCCTATTATCATGGATATCAAGCTGCTATTCAATTTGATGGAGATGGACAACACAAAGCCATCTACATTCATCAAATGAAACAAGAATTGGATGAAGGATATGATATTGTCATTGGATCACGTTTTGTAAACCAAAAGAAATCAATGAGTTTACGTATGCTTGGTAGTCGTATAATTACGTTTTTAATTAAGCTTAAAACGGGTGTGACAATTAAAGATCCAACGAGCGGTATGCGTTTAATGAATCGTAAATTAATCTATGATTATGCTTTTAATATGAATCGCAAACCGGAGCCGGATACATTGGTGTATCAAATCGCTAAAGGAGCAAAAATCAAAGAAGTACAAGTGGAAATGAATGATCGTTTATATGGTTCAAGTATTTATCATAGTACATTTAATTCTGTAAAATATATGATTAATATCATGATTTCGATTATCTTTTTTAACTAGGAGGAAACTATGTCATTACAAGTACAAATTTTATTAATTATTGGATCTGTCTTATTCTTCCTATTTTTAGTACGTAATATAAAAAAATCAAAGTTATCGATTGAAATGGCTGTCATATGGGTGCTTTGGGGTATAGGCATTATTGTCATCAGTATATTTCCACAACTTGTATATAAATTAACTCGTATGATTGGTATACAAGCCCCAATCAATACCATCTTCTTAATTATGATTTTCTTATTATATACCTTAACGTTTTTTCTGTATATTAAGATTTCTGTTTTAGAAGATAAAACAAAGAGTGCTATTCAAGAAATTGCATTGCTTAGAAAGGAATTAGAAGATTATGCTGGTAAGCATCGTAATTCCAATCTACAATAGTGAAGTTTATTTAGAAAAATGCTTAGATTCTTTGATTCAACAAACTTACCAACAGATTGAAATCATTTGTGTAAATGATGGTTCCACCGATGGTTCCTTGGATTGTTTAAATAAGTATGGGATAAAAGATAAACGTTTGAAAATCATTACAATTGAAAATGCCGGGCAAGGAAATGCACGTAATGTAGGTATGTTGCACGCATCTGGTGAGTACTTGATGTTTGTTGATAGCGATGATTATGTTGATAAGGATTATGTAGAGCGCTATGTAGAATGTGTAAGTGATTATGATCTTGTTTATGGCTACATTCACCGTATTTTTGAAGATAGACCAAATTATTTAGAGAAAAGCTTTAAGTATCAAACAAGTGAAAGTCAAAAGGAAGGTCGTGTGAATGAGGTACCAAGTGTTATTTTAGATGTCATCAATGCTCCTTATGCTAAGTTAATTCGCAAGTCTTTCTTGTTGGAACATGAAGTATTCTTTCCTGTAGGAATGATTTATGAAGATGCGGTTTTTACACAGAAACTATTAAGCTATAATCCTAAAGTATATGGTATGGATTACATGGGTTATCAATACATTGTACATAAAGGTTCAACCATGACAAACAACCGTAAGATTACAGATATGTTTAAAGCTGCAGAATTAATTCTAAATCAATATCAACAGACACCTTACTATTCGCTAGTGAAGCAAGAATTAGACTATTATATCTTTCATCACGTTGCGATTGGCTTAGTATATCGACAATTTAAATTTAATCCATTTAAGGTTATAAAAATGATGAAAGAAACAAAGACATTCTTAAAGAAACATCACATTGATTTAAAAAAGAATGTTTATTTAAAGAGACAAGGATTTATCATTAAATCTTTTTATCAATTTTATCGAGGTTAACACATGAAAAAAAAGAATTATTTTATTATTGGATTATTTATTGTTTTATCTATTGTAACGTTTATTAGCCCAATGGTAGCAGATGATTATGGATATATTAATGTACTTGGAGAAGGTAGACGTATTTCATCTTTATGGGATATTTTTATTTCTCAAGCTAATCAATATCGTTTGATGAATGGGCGTGTTTTAGCACATTTTTTTGCACAGTTATTTTTATGGATGCCAAGAATTGTTTTTAGTGTAGTTAATGCAGGTATTATTATCGCTTATTTATTAAAGATTACAGAAATCAGTAAAAAAAATACATTGCTTGATTTTGTAATCGTAGGTTTAATGTTTTTATTTTTTATGCCGGCTATTGGAAATACGATATTCTGGTTAACCGGTTCAACGAATTATCTGTGGACAACAACTTTTATACTTTTTTACTTGCACATTCTTTATCTATGGCTATTTGAAGATAAAGATGTACATAAATGGTATGTTATATTAGGTTTTTTTGCAGGTGCTTGTAATGAAAATACATCGGCAGCTGTCATTGCGATGACGTTATTTTCTCTTGTCATAAAATGGTTCTTAACCAAACAGATAAATAGAGTAATATTAATTACGTTTCTTGCCAGCGTATCTTCATTTATTTTTATGATTTTAGCTCCTGGAAATGCAAATCGATTAGCTTACGTTTCTAATGGTCAAAAAGCAACTTTGACAACGTATATTAACCGTATTTTTGATGTTACGAAAGTTGCGTTATTTACGGAACATTTATGGGTTTTAATTTTTATTATTATTGGCTTATTTATATATTATTTATATAAAAAAGACTTTAATAGAGTATTGAGAGGATTCTTTTTCTTTGTTATTGCCTTAATGGCAAACTATGCCATGATTATTCCGGGTGTTTATCCTGATCGAGCTATGTTTGGATTTGTAAGTTTATTGCTTATTACATTTTATGTTTTATTGCCTGTATTCCATGCAAAACAAGGAGTTATCATTGCTTTATTGTTAGCTATTTGTACTGCACAAATTCTATATCAAGGAGCATTTGAACTTGCATATGTTTCTTATCATTGCTACTTGCGTGATAAACGTATTCAACAACAAAAACAAAAAGGTATTTTAGTGTTTGATGATGAAGAATTTATTGGTGGAATTTATAAGTTGAATCCAAAGGCAAATATGGCAGATTTATCACGTGATAGTAAGCATTGGTTTAATCGTGGGTTTGCTCATTATCATGGTATTGAAAGTATAAAATCGAATAATTCTCCAATATATGGACATGAGTAAGAAAGGGTAAAAAAATGAAGACATTAATACCAACGATAATGGCATTTGGTATAATACTGTATTTGTCTTTTTGTTATGGATTAATTGGTAGAATGTGGTTTTCAAAAATAAAATATTCAACACCTTTGGGTTTTTATATTCTTTTGGGCGTTCACTACATACTTATGATTCCTTTATCTAAATTTTATTTAGATAAAGGAATAGCTACTAATGTACTAGGTACACTTATATATATCCATCTTTTTATTTCATCGTGTATTTTAATTTTGTATCTGATAAAACATAAAAAAAATATTAAATTTAAAATTGATTGGAAAGATATTTCAGTGGTAGGTTTCTTTTTGATGATTTGTCTTTTAACCATTTACTTCTTTGTAGACTTAGATCCAAGAAGTCCGGGAGATAACTATTTTTATCTGGGCTATGTATGGGAAAATGTTATAAATAAAGATATCAATGTTGTTGATCCATTTAGTGGTGTTATTGGTTATGTTATTTTACCGATTTATCGTTTTCAAAGTTATTACCATCTGATTAGCGGTTTATTCAAAGTAGTGCAATCTAATCCGTTTTTATTTTCCATTTGGATCATTCCTTTATGGTTAGTGTATATCAATGTATTGACAATCATTAACTTTTTGAATTATAAAAAATATTCTTATTTACTACTTTTTGTCGCAATACCGTTTATAGTAAGCTATGGTGAGCTTTCACAGGCAATTAATGGCAGTAATTTTAAGTTTTCGTTATTTGTTTACTTGTATTTTGTGTATCAGTATTTCAAAGAGAAGCCAAGTAATGTTTTGGCAATCTTGTTATTTTCAGCTGGATTGTCTTTGCATTCAACGTTTATGTTTCAAGGATTAATGATGTTGTTTGTTATGACATTGTTAAATCGTAAAGAACATAATTATATTGATGTTCTTGTGTATAGTTTATTACCATTTTTCATTTATTTATTACAATTTTATGGATATTATCAACATATGCTGTGGATCGTTTTGGTATATGCACTTTATTATGGAATACGCAAACTTACGAAAATTGATCCGGTTATATTTTCGTACATTAGTAAATGTATTGCGTATGCAGTCATATTGGTGATTGTTGTATATGGTTTATATTCTGTTGTGTATTCTATAAATACTCCGTTTAATGCAATAGATTTCTTCCAACATTTAAAACAATCCATTACCTTTCAAGAAAGCTATGATGTATTTGTATATGGATTATTGCTTCTTAGTCTTTTATTTAACTATAAACGGCGTGTTGTGAAGTATAGTTTATTGATGATTTTAGTGTTCTATAATCCTATTTCCATTTATTTTGTAAGTAATTTCATTACACAGGAAGTGTACTTCAGAATACGTGAAGTATTTATTCAAAATCCAGTTGTTGTTTTACAACTAATTGCATTATTGAATTATCGTAAGATTATAATAATTATAGCTTCCCTTTGCGCTTTAGTAGAATTTAAAATGGCTTATCCAAGTATCACAATCTATGATGATGTAAAATCAAATTTATATCGTATGCCTTATGCTTTGGTTGATATGGCTGCTAAATTAAATCATCTAGATACGAATGTAGAGGGTAAACTAAGAGCATCTGTGGTATCCAGTGATGTACGTTTACGATTATTTACTCATAATTTTAGTTATCTATATTCTGTATATGATGAGCGTCAACAACAACTTTCAGTAGGACAACAAGTAGATAAACCGATTTGGAATTTGGTAGCTGCTATGAATAAATCTGAGTATTTTAAAGAAAGTCTAGGTGTTATTTCTTATGGAATCTTTGAATATCAAGTAGATTATCTTGTATTAGATAAATTTCAGGCCAAAGAGATTTACGGGGCAATCGATAATATATGTGATCCGGTCAGTGAAAATGAAGAGTATATTGCTTATAAGTGTTATTACAAGTAGTAATGACACTTTTTTGTGTGACAAAAGTGTTATATTCAAAAATGACTTCAAAATTGAATAAAAATTAGGTATAATATATAATGTTTTTTGGAGGTGGACCATGAATAAAAAGCAAATTAACAGTATATTAACGGTTCTATGCTTTGTTCCCTTAATGGTAGCTTTGTATACTTGTTATAGGGTAAATGCATTTGGTGGACTTGAAGATGGCCACAAGTTAGTTATTTATTTTGTATTAATATTATTAGCAGTCCTAGTAGGTTTTTTAGGCATTTATTTATTACATTCAAAATTAAAGAAAAAAATAAAGACATCCATTACAGTAGTAGCGGTGATTCTATCAGCTATTTTTGTTGGAGCAAATATTTATGCCTCAAGTTTACTTACAAAAGTACACGATACCTTAACAAAGATTTCGACTCAGGAAGAAACCCATATTGGTGGTATTGTAGTGTTAAACGACAGTAAGTATAAGAGTGTCAGTGAATTAAAAGAAAAAAAGATTGGGCATTTTGAGCTAGAATCAAGTATGGAAAACTATGTTATTCCTATGAGTATTTTAGCAGATGCAGGGATTGATAAAGATGTAACGTATGTATCTTTTGATGATATGAGTTCTTTAATTGATGCACTGTATACAGGTAAAGTAGATGCGATTATGGCTAGTTCAAGTTATATTTCAACATTTGAAAACTTGGAAGGGTATGCAGATGTTGCTCTAAAGACAACTATGATTGAATCGAAAGAAGAAACAAAATTAGTGGAAATTGATAATAAAGGTGATATTACCGCATTACAAGAACCTTTTGCGGTCTTGTTTATGGGTGTAGATACGAATAAACCATCTAAGAATGGTAGTTTAGTTGGTAATGCGGATGCGTTGTTTTTAGCAACAGTCAATCCAAAGAACTATACAATCAATATTACAAGTATTCCGCGTGACTCTTATGTTCCTATCGCATGTTATGGAGATAAACGTCGAGATAAGATTACCCATTCTAATGTTGGTGGAACAGAATGCGTAGTAAATACGGTTGCAAATTTATTTGATATTAAAATTGATTATTATATAAAGATTAACTTTAAAGGATTAGAAGACTTAGTAGATGCCTTGGGTGGTGTCTATGTTGAAGTAGATGCTGAAAAATATCCAAACGGTGTGGTTGGACAAAATGGAAAACGTCACTATGAAAGTGGATATAAATGGATCTGGGTACCACCGGGAAAGAATAAAGTAAGTGGTGAACAGGCATTAGCTTATGCACGTATTCGTAAGACATTAGAAAATGGGGCAACAGAACGTGCAGCTAACCAAACCATAGTGATTGATGGTATCATTAAGGAGTTTTTATCATTAGATACAGCTGGTAAGATTTTTGATGTGTTGGATGTAGCAGGTAAGAATATTCAAACTAACTTTACAGCAGATCAAATGACATCGTTTTATACATTGGGGATTGAAATTTTAAATCGTTCTCATAACTTAAATGTAAATGACTCTGTTATTATTGATTATTATCTAGTATCTGGATATGATCGTAAGATTTATCATGATGGAGAAGAAAAATTATTATATTACTATGTTCCATTTGAAGGAAGTATTAAAGATATTAAGAAAAAGATTCATCAAAATTTAGGCCTAGAGCCTTATGATAAAGTAGGATCGTTTGATTATGATTCAAAAGTTGCATATACAAAAGATAATGCAGTATTCTACTATTACGATGAAAAACAGGAAGTATTCCAAGTTCCTGATTTAGTTCCTGATATGTATGGTATGGATGTAAATGATGCGATTGCTTGGGCACAAGCAAGAGGTATTGGCTATACCATTAATGAAATCTTACCGGGAAATGAATTATATAATGAATCATTAGGAAATGGTTTTGTTATTGGACATAATGAAAAGATTAATCGTCGTTCAAGTAAAGTCTCTAATATTGTTATTAACGTGATTAAGACAAATACAGTAGTGGCGACTCCAGAGATTAAGTTGAGTAAAACACAAGATAGTATTATTGTTGGTGATCCATTACCAAACTTACCTGAAGCAAAGGCATATAATGCTAAGGGTCAAGATGTATCAGCGAATATTCAAGTAGCTGGTAATCGTGATAATACCGTGGCAGGTACGTATGTGGTTGTATTTAGTGTAGTTATTGATGGACAAACATATACTGCAAACTACACGTTGACAGTAAATCCTAAGGCTACACAGCCATCATCATCAAGTTCATCAACAACATCAGAAACAACGTCACAAGACACAACAACGACAACACAGCCAACAAATCCAAGTACAGAACAGCCAAATCCGGGAGATCAACAACCAAATCCTAGTCCGGGTGATGGTGGTTCAGCTGGAGGGAATGCTGAGGGTGAAGTAAAGCCAAATGTAAATGCACAACCTCAAGCGAATAACGATACTGTTACACCATAAGAAAAAAAGTTAACTAGGTTTATATTAGTTAACTTTTTTATTTGTGTACTTATAAACTATGATATAATACAACCATGAATAAAAAACATATCACTTATCTTGTTGCGGGAATCTCTATTATTTATGTAGTTATTGCAAGTTATTTAGGATTATTGACTTTAAATGTAAGAAGTATATCGTATTTAGTGTTTTTAAGTTCTTTATTTCTTATTGTTAGACATGTTATAAAGAAACAAAATCCAACTAAATTTTTTTATGCTAAATTTGCATGTTTAACAGTACTACTTTTTTTGTTGTCTTCGATGTTATTTTTGAATATTTATCCGTTTGGAGATCGAATTTTTTCAACAATTGATTTATTTCATCAATATACACCATTCTTAAATCATTATCAGGATATTATATTGAAAGGAAAGTTCTTTTTTTATGACCCTATGATTGGTTTTGGAACAAACTTTCTAGCTTTTTTTGCTTATTATTTAGCTTCACCTTTTCATTTACTGTTAGTTTTGGTGCCAAAAACATACAGTGCAGAAGCTATTGTTGTTCTGATTGTGTTGAAAATAGCATTAACAGCCTTTACGTTTTCTTATTATTTACAAGAAGAGTTTAAACAAAACAACATTACAAATTACATTGCATCAATCATTTTTGCAAGTATGACTTATTTGGTAGGTTATTCTTGGAACATTATTTGGTTAGATTGTTTTTATTTATTTCCATTGATTATGATAGGATATCGTAAATTAATAAATGAAGATAAACCATGGCTTTATGTGATTTCTTTAAGTTTATCTATTTTTAGTAATTACTACATTAGCTATATGATTTGTCTGTATGTAGGTTTGCATTTTATATTAGAAGTGATTATATACCGTAAGATCAATAAAAAACAATTTATTAAGTTTTCGATTTACTCTATTTTATCCGCAAGTATCTGGGCATTTATGCTTCTTCCAACTATTAAAACATTAGCTATCACTTCATCAGCATCGAAGGATATTTTTCCTGCTTTTAAAATTAATTTTGATATAGCTTCTTTTTTGGTGAATCACAATATTATTAGTAAGCTAACCATTGAAATTTTCTCTTTACCAGCCTTAGCATCATCGACCTTGTCGATTGTAGCTCTATTTATGTTTCTAGGGAATAAGCGGATTAAACACAATGTAAAAGTGTTTTATATGATATTATATGGTATCTTAGCTATCAGTATGTTTGTTGCACCTTTAGATTTTATATGGCATGGGTTTCATATACCTAATGGATTACCTTATCGTTATTCTTTTTTATATGTATTTATAATGGTAACGATAGTATTTATAGAATTAAATCACTTTCAAAAAGAAGATATTCATTACATATGGATTCCTGTATTACTTTTTTTAGGCTCTGGCATCTTTTTAACAAATCATATCTTACAAATAGGTTTAACTATCTTCATTATGATTATACTTTGGCTTATATTTAAGAAAGGTGAAAGTAATTATAAGGTTTTAACTATTTTTATTGTATTGGAATTATTATTTGTTACGAATTATCGCTATTATGATTTTGGTATTGATCCAAGCATTGTAAAAAGAGAAGATTCTTTTGAAGGGAAATGGGCATCTTTAATCTATGAAGCAACCTCATACATTAACGAAACGTACTTATCAGATTCAAGTTATGCGTATAAAACAGAGATCTATCCAAGATATAATAGTAATCCTGGGTTACAGTTTCAATATAATGGAGTAACAACGTTTTCCAGTATGAATCATTATAATCTTTTGGTCTTTTTAAATTCCATAGGTGTTGGTACAAATCATTTAAATAGTATTACAAGTGATAAAATATTTGTATATACAGATGCTTTATTGGGTTTAAAATATTATATTAGCAAAGATAGGGTATCAAATAAGCATGCATCTTTATTAAAAAAGATTGAACATGATGGTCATAAGGTGTATATCTATGAAAATAAACACGCTTTATCTGTAGGATATATGGTTGATGAAGCACTGTTAGATTATGATGTAAAAAAGGATGTCGTTGAATCAACAAATGATTTTTTTAAGAAAATATCAAACATTAATGAAGATGTATTGATTAAGATTCCGTTTAAAAATATAACAAATAATGTGGAAATGAAAGATACACATACATTTTATTATACACATGATGAAGAAAAAGATAATAATGTGCAGTTTATAAGTAGTGTGCAACAAGGGAATGCCTTCGTGTATGTAGATGCCTATTTAACAGATGATATTAAAGTAGAATATGAAGATGAAACTCAATACATCACACCATATTATGCATATTTTCATGAAATTAAAACTTCACACAATATTGAAGTAATCATCACATTGCCTATGAAAAGTACAAGCAATATAGATATCTATGTTATCAAGGTTAATGAAGATGTTTATGATAAAATGATTGAAAAATTATCACAAAATCAACTACAAGTAACAAACTATCAAGAAGACATTCTTGAAGGCACAATAGAGTCTAATGGAGGGTTATTGTTTACTAGAATACCGTATGAAGAAGGTTGGAGTGTATATGTTGATGGTATAAAGAAGGAAATTACTCCTGTAAGTGATGCTTTGATTGCTTTTTATGTAGAAGAAGGAAAACATAAGATAACGTTAAAATATCACGATGACAATTTCTATAAAGGAATGATAATAAGTAGTATAAGTGTATTTATATTACTTGGGCTTTACAGTGTAAGTAGATATAAAAAGAAGCATGGGATGAAATCATATGAGTAAAAAAACATTGACATTGATTATACTTGGAATAACGATTGCTATTGTAATAATAGGTTCTTACTTTAAACTATTGAATATTTCTGTCAAAAGTATTGTATATCTTTTGTACTTTGTTCTTTTTGCATTTCTTTTAAGAAATGTAATTCATGGAAAAAAAAATAATCATTTCTTTTATGCGCAAAGTGCTTTTTTGATGATGTTTCTTTTTATATTGTCTTCTGCTTTATTTATAGATATTTATCCATTTGGAGATCGTATCTTCTCTACGGTTGATTTATATTCACAATACACGTCTTTTATTAGTGGTTATCAAGATAGGCTACTTCAAGGGAAAAGTTTAGTGTATGCTTCCAATATTGGACTTGGTAATAACTATATCGACTTATTTGCTTATTATTTAGCTTCACCGTTAAATATTCTTATGATAGTAATACCTAAGGCGTTTATTACGGAAGGTATATTTTTATTAATTGCTCTTAAGTTATCGCTAGCGGCGTTTACTTTCACTTACTATTTACAATATGAATACAAAGTAGATAATCGTTTTGCCTTTGTAGGTGGTCTTATGTATGCAGGAATGATTTATTTTGTGAGTTATTCTTGGAACATTATGTGGTTAGATTGTTTTTACTTGTTTCCGGTTGTTTTAATTGGCTATCGTATGTTAATGCGTGGACAACAACCATGGCTCTATTTGTTTGCCCTAGCAATTATGATTTTTAGTAACTACTATATTAGTTTTATGATTTGTATTTTCTTGGGGTTACACTTTATTTTTGATGTAATCTTTCAGAAAGAATTTAATATTAGATATGCCCTACGTTTTGTACTATATAGCTTCTTAGCGGTAGGTTTGGTATCCTTTTTGTTACTTCCAACTTATCAAGTATTGAAACTAACATCAGCGGCTAATGAAGCATTTCCTAAGTTTAAATTCAAATTTGATGTTTTACATTTTTTAGCGAATCATTTTGTAACAAGTGAAATAACGGTACGTTCAAAAGATTTGCCAAATGTAGCGACATCAACATTAGCTCTGCTTTTCTTCTTTATGTTTCTATTCAATAAACGTATTTCCTTCCGTATTAAAGGTAAGCTATTGGGTTTATTAATTCTATTGGCAATGAGTCTATGGATTAATCAATTGGATATTATTTGGCATGGTTTTCATGAACCAAATGATTTACCATATCGTTATTCCTTTTTATATGCCTTTGTTATGGTTGTGATTGTTATTTTACAACTGCATTATTTTGATAAAAAGAGTTGGAAGTATGGATTTTTAGGCATTGTTTTATGTCTATTGTGTGGATATTTCAAAGTCTTAACGTGGTATATGTTACTAATTAATTTTGTTTTATTGACTTTGTATATGAAGGTAACTTATCATCAAGAAAAAACAAATCTGTTAATCATCGTTATTGCATTAGAATTACTGTTTGTAAATAATTATCGCTATTATAATTTAGCTAATAAAGAAGGAATTGCTGTTAGAGAAGACTCTTACGTTAGTCAGGACTCTATGTTAGTTTATAAAGTCGTAGACCAATTAAAAAAGAATCACGTAGATAGTAAATATGAATACAAAGTAATGGTAAATCCAGTAGAAACATTAAATCCAGGCGCCATGTTTGGCTATAATGGGATTACCTCTTTTACAAGTACCAATTACTATCAAACAACTAAGTTTATGCATGCATTAGGTTATGCAAGTAATGGGGTAAACAGTTATTTACAGAAGAGTTTTGTGGCTCCGATGGATTCCCTTTTATCAACAAAGTATTATATTTCAAGTCATAATTTAAGCAATCATAAACACCTAAAAAAAATTGATGAAGTAGAAAGAGGAGCTTATAAAGCCAATATCTATGAAAATAAAGAGGCATTAAGCCTAGGATTTGTAGCTAACCAGCGTATTTTAGAATATCAATATTACTACTATAATCCGATACGCAGCGTAAATTCTCTGTACCATCATTTATTAGATATGGATCAAAACCTTTTGGAGATACAACCAATTTCAAGTCAGGATCCAAATGTTACTATAAATGGAGACTACAGCTTTAAAATTGAAAATCCGTTAAAGAGTGAATTAGAATCAATCATTCATGTAAAAATTAAACAAAAAGGACAAAGTTATATTTATATTGATTGTCGATCTGCTGAAAAAGTGCAAGTTCAAGGGGTAAATCAATGGAGCGTTTCACCAAGAGAACCATACTTCATTGATAATTCGATTCGTAACGTTGGTGATGATGTAAAGGTTACGATTAAAACCGAAAAAGATGTAAATGGTAATATCTTTGTTGTAACGTTAAATGAAGATGCGTATCAACAAGCTATTCAAAAACTAAAGCAACACCAACTACAAATTGATGTATACAAAGAAGATATGATTAAAGCCCATGTAGATTCGAATGGAGGAGTCGTATTTACCCGCATTCCATATGATAAAGGATGGAACGTGTATGTAGATGATCAGCCGGTAGAAACCTTTGCGATAGGAAAAGGGTTGTTAGGTTATCGAGTTCCTAGTGGACATGTAAAGATTAAAATGCAGTTTATCGCTTCCGGTTTAAAAGAAGGCTTATGGATTAGTGGTGGCAGTTTATGCATCGTTATACTCTTAGCTGCCTTACAATATAAGAAAAAGAAAATGTCTGGAGCTTAAGTTCCAGACATTTATTTTGCATAAAATTTATAGATATGGATTTTATCATCCTTTTTGATACATTCTACATAAGCACCTGTTTGAAAGTCTTTTGTCGAGAAACCATTACCACTTTTATAAGTCCATTCTACATCAACATAGAAAATACGATATCCATCTTCATCTAAACCCATATCGGTAGAACCGATCACTTTCACTTCCGTAACTTCAGGCAAGTTTTCTTTTCCAAAGTCTTTAATATAGAGTTCTAAATTTTTATAGTAACTATTAATCGCTTTTTCTCTTAAGTTAATTCTCGCTTCCGTTTGCCAGAATTGTGTCCCACCAATATCATTTTTAATGGATTTGTTTGTTAGTGTAAAGAAATCAGCTACATAGTTTTGCGCTACAGATTCTGAAATCTTTTGCCAATCTTTCGTTTTAACTGCATCTTTTAGTTCTTCATATAGTTGTTTTTGGTAGTCTGTGGCATTTGCACGAATTGCGTAATACTCTTTATCTTCTTTTATCGTTACCACATCATGTTGACTTGTACTATCACTAGGTTTTTGTGTTAATATTTTATATCCTAAGAATACTAATACTAAAATTAATACAGGAATGGAAACAGCCAATATAAGGTTGATTACACTAACCTTTCTTCTTTGTTTTTTTACCATAAGATACTCCTTTTACTATACCTATAATATTATAAAGAAAATAGATATAAATGACAATAATAAATATAATTACGATATTGTCACTTATACATGAAAAAAAGCAATATAAATGATATAATACTAATGTTTATGGAGGCCCGTATGCGAACTAAAAATTCTTTTTTAAACATGATTACAAATTTAGTTCCCAGTTTAATTATTCCGATTATTTCACTATTTAAACTGAGTTGGTTGCTGAAGGTTTATGGTGCTGATATTTATGGTATGAATATGTACTTAACACAAGTTATGGGCTATTTAAACTTAGTAGAAGGTGGCTTTGGTTTTGCCTTTGTACAAGCATTGTTTAAGCCTCTTGCAAAGGATGATAAAGAAACAGTAAAAGGATTGTATCATGGTGCAAGTTATATATTAAAAATGATTGGTTTAATCATTTTATTTTTAGGAATTATCATCTACATTATTTTGCCATGGATCTTAAAAACAAGCATACCATTTTCATTTGTGCGTATGGTATTTCTATTGATGATCTTACCTACTATTGTAGATTATTTTTTAATGGCTCCAACCTTTGTCATGATGGCAGATCAAAAAGAATATCATTTGAATATTATTCGTAAAACCATTCAGCTTTTACGTGCATTTACACATATCTTTATTATTTTACATCGTTATAATTACTTGTATATTCCGCTTGTAGAAGCAATCTACATCGTAGTTCAATCTTATATATGTCGTCGTTTTGTTATTAAACGTTACATTTGGTTATTAGAGAAAGCTCCACGAAATCTATCGACGTTAGAAAGTGCAAAAAATTTATTTGCTCATCGTTTGGCAGGTGTTGTACTTTCAAGTACAGATACAATTTTATTAGGTGCTTTTATTGGTACGATTGCCAATACACTATATGGAAATTATATTTATATTACAGGTGAAATTCAAAAGATTTTAGAAAGTATTATCAATGCCCCTAAGGCAAGTATTGGAAACTTATTCGCAACCAATGATCAAAAAAGCTATGCAGTATTTAAAGAGTATTTTTCATTTACAACTTTTATCGCAACCATTGTATGTATTCCATTGTTTATTACGATTAATAGTTTTGTTGAATTTTGGCAAAGTAAAGAAGTGGTATTGAGTTTATTGGATGCGTTCTTATTTGCAGGTATTTTATTTTTTGTCTTATCAAGGCAGCCAATTATGAATGTTCGAGATACCAATGGCTTGTTTAGGGAGTCTAAAAAATTTGCTTACTTAGAAGCTGTTTTAAATTTCAGTTTTTCTATTGTGGGTGTTTATTTCTTTGGTATTACAGGTGCTTTGTTTGTTACATTCTGTACTTATCTAGCCTCTGATTTATTCATGAATTCACCTTTGGTATATCAATCTGTTTTGAAAAAGCCAATTAGGGAATACTACAGCATGTATCTATCAAAACTTATGATTGCAATGTTTGTTGGTTTTTTTGCTTATCTTACATGGCAGTACCTTTTAAGTGTTCGTGTTGATAATTTATTGTTGTGGTTTATCTTTTCCGGATTGTTATTTATACTGGTTAGTATAGTAATATCCATTATTTATTATCTATGTTTTAATGATTTTAGATTGTTTATTCAACGTATTTTAAAGCTTGTAAATGGAAAAATGAAAGGAGCAAAATAGTGGTATACGATTATATTGTAATTGGAGCAGGAATCTATGGCATGTATTTTGCTAGTGAGATGGCTTTAAAGAAACCGGAAAGTAAAATTCTGATTTTGGAAAATGACAGTGAAGCTTTTGCACGAGCAACCTATATCAATCAAGCCCGTGTTCACATGGGTTATCATTATCCTCGCTCTTATAGTACAGCGAATAAAAGTCATTATTATTTCCAACGTTTTGTAGATGATTTTGGTTTTTCAATTAAAAAAGATTTTGATAAGATTTATTCCATTAGCAATGATTTTTCTTGGACAAATGCTGAACAATTTGAAAAGTTTTGCAAAGATAGCAACATACCTTGTAGCAAGGTGGATGCTTCTAAGTATTACAACACAAATGTTTGTAATAGTGCCTTTTTGACAAAAGAATATACGTTCGATGCTATGGAGATTAAAAAACATTATCTTGATTTTATTGCTAAACATCCTAATATTACAATTCTATATAATACAAATATTGATACGATTATAAAAAAAGAACCTTATTATGAACTTGCAACGAATCATGGTATCTATGAAAGTCCTTTTGTTTTAAATGCTACGTATGCTAGTATTAATCAAATCTTAGAAAAAGCTGGCTTTGAACTGTTTAAGATTAAATATGAAATCTGTGAAGTTATTTTATGTGAAGTAGATGATGCTTTAAAGGATGTTGGCTTAACGATGATGGATGGACCATTCTTTTCTATTATGCCTTTTGGGTTAACCAATCTTCATTCACTTACCAGTGTAACCTTTACTCCGCAAATTACATGTTATGACTATTTGCCAAAATTTGAATGTCAAAAGCGAAGCAATGGTACATGTAGTGAAAAACAACTTGGAAACTGTAATACCTGTATTGCAAAGCCTAAGAGTGCTTGGCCATACATGTCAAATCTTGCTCGTAAATATATGAATAAAAAGCTAGGCTTCCGCTATCATAGCTCACTATTTTCAATTAAGCCAATCTTACAAAAGTCTGAGATTGATGATTCAAGACCGACTGTAATTAAAAAATTTAGTGAAAATCCAACGTTTATTAGTGTGTTATCTGGTAAAATTAATACAATCTATGATTTAAAAGAGGTGATTGATCGTGAATGATTTAGAAAAGAATTTTATAAGTGCTGTAGTGTATGTACATAATCATGAAGATGTTATTTTAAATTATTTAACTAGCATTGTTACTTGTTTAAAACAGCATTTTGAAAACAGTGAGTTGATTGTTGTTAATGATGATAGTAGTGATCAAACGGTAAATATCATTAAGGAGTTTAAACAAACAACCAGTGACATCTCTATTTCAATCATTCATCTTTCAAACTTTCATGGTGTAGAAGAAGCAATGATTGCAGGGAGTGACTTAGCAATTGGTGACTTTGTTTTTGAATTTGATAAATGTCATATCCCTTTAAATGAAACCATTATTATGGATGCATATTATAAGTGCTTACAAGGTAATGATGTCGTCTTTGTTTCTTCCAATAAAAAGGGACCAATGCTTGCCTCGGCGTTTTATCGTATTTTTAATAACAATGTTAATCAATATAAAATCTACAGCGATATTTTTAAAGTTGTTTCTCGTAGAGGTATTAATCGTATTAATTCTTTATATAAAAAAATACCATATCGTAAGGCTGTTTATGCAAACTGTGGCTTACATACCGCACTACTAACTTTTAATGCGGATACCAGTTTACATACATACAGTAAGGATGTCTTAAATTCTAATATTAAAGTTGGAATTACATCATTAATGTTATTTACCAATGTTGCTTTTAAAGTGGCTGCTATTATTACATTTTTTATGATGATGGTTTCCTTATCGACAATTGTTTATGTTATTTATGACATTGTTCAATTTGGTGTCATTGGTAGTGGTTGGGCAAGTCTAATGGCGTTTATGGCATTTAGTTTCTTTGCCGTATTTTTACTAATTACTATTATTTTAAAGTATTTAAGTATTATGTTAGATTTGAATTTTAAAAATCGTAAATATCTAATAGAAAGTATAGAGAAATTGTAATGAAAAAGTGTTCAATCGTAATTCCAAGTTATAATGTACAGGATAATATACCTCTTACATTTCAAGTGATTAAAGAGGATGTATTAAAGGCGTATGATAAGGTTGAATTTGAAGTTATCTTTGTTGATGATGGTTCTTATGATCGTACATTTGCCGTATTAGAAGAATTAATTCAAGTAGAACCAAATGTAAAAGCTGTAAAACTATCACGTAACTTTGGAGAGTTTTATGCAGTATTGGCGGGTATGAGTGTTGCAAGTGGAGATTGTATTGCGGTTATTGGTTGTGATTTACAAGATCCTCCACACTTAATCTGTCCGATGGTGGATTCATGGTTGGAAGGGAATAAAGTTACTATTGCAGCACGCAGTTCACGTATTGAAGATAAATGGAAAACATTTTTAGCAGAAAGTTATTATAAATTATATCGATGGATTGTAAATAAAGATTATCCAAAACATGGGTTTGATTTCTTTGTGATTGATAAAAGTGTAAAAGATATTTTATTAAGTATGGATGAAAAGAATTCTAGTGTGTATATTCAGTTAATATGGACCGGGTTTCAGCCCAAGATTATCGAATATGTGCGACAAGATCGTGAAGTTGGTACATCTATGTGGACCTATGGAAAACGCATTAATTTATTTATCGATGCTTTTATTACTTTTTCTAACAAACCAATCCGTTTTGTAAGTTTAATTGGATATGTTACAAGCTTTATTTTTGGACTTTTATTGTTCGTTAATGTAATAGGTAGTTGGCTATCGCCATATTATGGCAATCCGTTTATGATGCTTGTGTATTTAATTGTATTCTTATTTGGAATACTAATGAGTTCGATTGGACTTGTTGGTGAGTATGTGTATCGTGCTATGGAAAATGCACGTAATCGTCCATCATTTATTATTGATAAAATTATAGAAAAGGAGCAATAACTATGAATATTCCTAACAACAATATGCAACGTTTATTTTCTAAGCATAAACAAGACTATATGAAGGTATTAGAGTCAGTACTTGATCGAGGAGTTTATGTTTTAGGGGATGAAGTTTCTACCTTTGAACGTAATTTCGCCAAGTACATTGGTACAAATTATTGTGTAGGAACAGCCAACTGTTTAGATTCTCTTTATTTAGCCTTTAGAATGATTGGTATACAAGAAGGGGATGAAGTTATTGTTCCGGCAAATACTTTTATCGCAACCGTGATGGGGATTAGTAAAAATAAAGGAACACCGATTTTCTGTGAACCGGATGAATTTTATAATATTGATCCAGCACGTATAGAAGCACTTATTACACCAAAAACAAAAGCGATTTGTGTTGTACATTTATATGGACAAATTTGTTCTATGCCTCAGATTATGGAAATTGCCCGTAAACACAATTTATATGTCATTGAAGATGTAGCGCAAGCACATGGAGCATCTATTAATGGTAAAAAAGCTGGTTCTTGGGGTGATATTGGATGCTTCAGCTTTTATCCAACGAAGAACTTAGGAGGCTTTGGTGATGGTGGATGTTTAACATTTAATGATGAAACATATCTTGAACTGGCAAAATCGCTTCGCAACTATGGACGTATGGGCTTGTATCATTTCGTTTATGAAGGTATTAATTCTCGTTTAGATGAAATTCAAGCAGCCTTCTTAAATAAAAAATTGGAGCATTTTGATGAACTGCTGGAAGATCGTAAACGCATTGCAAAACGTTACCTAACAGAAATTAAAAATCCAAAAATTCAACTACCAAAAACGAAGTTTGAACTTGAAAGTCATATTTGGCATTTATTTGTTGTGGCAACGGAAAAACGTGATGAATTTAAAGAATACTTGCACCAACATGGTATAGGTACGATTATTCATTACCCGGAGCCACCACATTTATCAAAGACGTATGCATATTTAAATCATCAAGTAGGTGATTATCCAATTACAGAGACGTATGCCAATACTATTTTATCGCTCCCATTTTATAATTATATGAGTGATGAAGAAATTGACTATGTGGTTAAGGTGATTAACGCATATTAACTCCTTTTAAAAAGGGAGTTTTTTTAGTATAATAAAATTTGTTATAAGTGGGTATGAATATGAATAAATTATTAAAATACAAAGCTATTTTTATTTATATTGTATTTGGAGTCTTTACAACTCTTGTGAATTTTGTAGTGTATCACATCTTTACCAGAGTGATTCCTTTACATATACAGTTTGCCAATGCAATCGCTTTTGTTTCGGCTGTTGTGTTTGCGTACGTTGTAAATAAACAATTTGTATTTGAACATAAAGACTATAAATTATCAACGATTCTACAAGAACTATCCAAGTTTTTCTCATTAAGAATATTGGGTTTAGTGTTTGAAGCCTTGGCACTACATATTTTTGTAACAATATTACAATTTCATGATGTTTTGGTAAAAGTCATTGTTGCTGTATTTATTGTGGTATTTAATTATATCATTAGTAAGTTTTATGTTTTTAAGAAAGGGTGAGGATATGAGTGTTATTTCTATCGTAATACCAGCGTATAATGAAGCTGAAAACATCCAAGAAATATATGCCAGAATTTCTAAAGAATTTTCAATGCTAAAGGAAGAGTTTGAAGTTATTTTTGTGGATGATGGAAGTAAAGATGAAACGTTCCTTAGAATTTCAACATTAGCACTCAATCATAAAAATGTTATTGGAGTTAAATTTTCACGTAACTTTGGAAAAGAAGCTGCTATTTTTGCTGGACTTCATCAAGCAAGTGGAGATGCGGCTATTGTCATGGATGCCGATATGCAACATCCTGTTACTTTACTTCATGATATGGTAGATAAATGGCAGCAAGGGTATCTTATTGTAGAAGCTCGTAAATTGAAACGTCAAAATGAAAGTGCAATGTATCGTTTCTTTTCAAAATTGTTTTATAAAATATTAAATCGTATGGCTGGTATTGAGTTAAATAATCTATCTGATTTCAAATTATTAGATCGTAAAGCCTACCAAATGATTT
This sequence comes from Erysipelotrichaceae bacterium, assembly GCA_030528645.1. GTDB lineage: Bacteria > Bacillota_I > Bacilli_A > Erysipelotrichales > Erysipelotrichaceae > RQZE01. The sequence continues at coordinate 67,008 of JAUMYM010000005.1, forward strand.
TAAAGCTTACAGAAAAACAAACCTTCTTTCGTGCTTTAAGTGGATGGATGGGCTATCGTTCTTGTTTTATTGATTTTGAAGTAGCTGATCGTTTGCATGGTCAAACAAGTTGGTCGATGAAAGGTCTTTTTAAGTATGCCATCAATAACATTACATCGTTTAGTTCACTACCATTGCATCTGGTAACGGTGATGGGCTTTATCTTCTTTGTTTTCGCAATGCTTTTAGGTATCCATACTCTATATAACTATTTTGTAGGGGATGCGGTAAGTGGATTTACGACTGTTATATTAGTGCTGTTAATTTTGGGTGCTGTACTTATGAGTGCTTTAGGGATTATTGGGCATTATTTGGCTAAAATTTATGATGAATTAAAAAATCGTCCTCGTTATATTATTGAAGAAATAAAGGGTGTAAACTATGGTGAAGATTAGTGTTATTGTGCCTGTTTACAATGTAGAACAATATTTAAGGACTTGTTTTGATTCTTTAGTTGTTCAAACCTTTAGAGATTTTGAAGTGATTGTTGTAAATGATGGGACTAAAGATCAAAGTCAAGTCATTATTGATGACTATGTGGCAAAAGATCTACGTTTTAAGAGTTATATAAAAGAAAATGGTGGCTTAAGTGATGCTCGAAATTATGGTATTGCGAAAGCAAGTGGAGAGTATTTCTTTTTCTTAGACAGTGATGATTCTTTAGTGGAACATGCATTGGAATTTCTTTATCAAAAAGCAATCATTAGTGAAAGTGATTTGGTGATATGTGGTTATCATGAATTAAAAGCAACAGGAATTTATGATGTAATATATCCACATGAACTAACGGCTGTTTCTTTAAAAAGTCATCCTGAAATTTTAAATGTACTTCCACATTGTGCATGGAATAAACTATATCACAAAGAACTTTTTGAAACCATTCGTTTTCCAAAAGGACTTTATTTTGAAGATAGTGGCACATCACCACTTATTTACTTAAAAGCAAAACGTATTAGTTATTTGCCCCTGCCTTTGGTTAACTACTTAGTAGATCGACCAGGTAACATTACTACAACGGTAAGTCCTAAAATCTTAGATGTCATTGATAATTTAGAAATTGTGAATCAGTTTTATATACAAGAACATGTTTTCAAAGAGTATTATAAAACTTTACGTTTATTTAATATTCGTTTAATTTATGATAACTTATGGAAATTAAAGTATACGAAAGAGAAAGCTTTTATTAAGAAGATGTTTGATCGTTGTTTTGCGCATTTAGATGTCTATTTTAAAGATTGGCGTAAAGATTCCTATTTCAAAAGTCATTCTTTGAAAGAATTTATTAGAAATGTTATTCGCAGAAACAAGTACTTATATGCATTAAGATTAAAAAAAGGAGAGTAATATGGTGGAAGTTAGTATTTTATTATCGGTATACAATGGGGAATCCACCATTGCGAGAACCTTACACTCCTTAATTCATCAAACCTATAAGGATATTGAAATAATTGTTGTGGATGATGGATCAACAGATCAAACAAAAAAGATTGTACAAGATATGAATGATGCACGTATTCAATATTTTTATAAAGAGAATGGTGGGATTGCATCTACTCGTAACTATGCAATATCCAAGGCAACTGGAACATATATTAGTTTTATTGATGCGGATGATTATATGGAGTTGGATACTATTGCTTCCTTAGTCAAAAAAGCCAAGGAAGATGATAGCGATATGGTGGTTTGTGAGTATCGTTTTGTTTATAAAACGCATCAGCAAGACATGCAGAGTTATGATTTTAAACCAATTTCACTGAAAGAAGATTCAAGTCTTTTATATCGCATTATGCCTCAATTTTGGAATAAGTTAATAAAGCGCGAATGTTTCATGCAGTTAGATACAAGGTTTCCAGAGGGTCTTGTATTTGAGGATTTATATTTATTTGCTTGTATGATTCCTTGGGTTAGAAAAGTTAGTAAACTAAATAAGGTGCTTATAAATTATGTGCAATTGGAAGGTTCGATTATGTCCAATGCGCGTAATATTAAACCAACGATTTATGATTTTAGTAAGGTATGTCATGCTATCTATCAATATTATCAAAGCCATCATCTTATGCAGTATTCCTTAGAACTTGAAACCTTGTTTGTGTTAAATGCTCGTGAGTTGGTAGATGCGATATTTAAAAACAAAATGCTTGCAAAAGAAGATAAAATTAAGGTCATTACGGATTTATTATCTGTAGTAAATCAATATTATCCAAAGTGGTATCGTAATAAGGCATATCGTAGTGTGTATCGTAAAGGTATGCTTTATAACTATAAGCGTTATATCATTGATTATTTATTAGCACGTAATATACGTTTTGTTGTAACACACATAGTAAAGTAGGTATATATGAAATTAAGTGTAATTGTTCCGATTTATAATGTAGAGGCATATCTACCGGCATGTTTAGATTGCTTAGTGAAACATCCTTGTCAAGACATGGAATTTATATTGGTAAATGATGGATCATTAGATAATAGTGATAAGATTATGCAAGAGTATGCTCGTAAAGATGCACGTTTTGTATTATTGTTTAAAGAAAATGGAGGGTTAAGTGATGCTCGTAATTATGCCTTACCATATGCCAAAGGAGAGTATTTATTTTTCTTAGACAGTGATGATCTTATTCGTGAGGATGCGATTGATTTAATTTTAAAGGCAATTGAACAAGAACAAAGTGACTTGATTGTTTTTGATATGGAATTCTTTTGGGAAGATTCTAGTCAAAGAAAACGTATACCGGGTATGGTAAAAGAAAGTGATCAAAGTGTTAAAAATCTTCTATTAGCTACCCCTTCCGCATGTAATAAAGTCTTTAAAAAAGAATTTATTGTAAACAATCCATTTCCAAAGGGAATGTTTTATGAAGATTTAGCAAGCATCCCTATGAATTATCCACTATTAAAGAAGATTACGTATATAGAAGAAGCTTTGTATCTATATCGTCAACGTAGTGGTTCGATTATTTATACATTTAATGATAAGGCTTTGGATATTTTTGAGTGTTTTCGTCGCATTTTAACGTTTTATAAACAACATGGTTATTTTCAACAATATGCAGAAGAATTAGAGTTTTTAATGATTGAACATATTCTTTTGTATGCAAATCGTCGTTTCTTACATAGTAAACAGGCCACTAACTACATCCATCAAAGTTATCAATTTTATAAACAATATTTCCATCATTATAAAAAGAATAAATATTATTCTTTATTAAGTCATAATGATAGAGTATTTATACAGTTAGCTACTTCCAATGTTACATTATTGAAGTTTGTTGTAGCGTTGAAGCAGTGGTTAAAAAGGAGTTAATATGAAAAAACAAATCTTAATTGTCAATGATGAAATGGTTATGGGTGGTGTAGCTCGTGTTTTAAATAATATGTTAAAGTATTTAAAGTATGAGAAATATGATGTTGATGTATTAATCTTGCATAAACATGGAGAATTATTAAAAGATATTGATCCTAGAGTTCATGTGTTAGAAGAAGGAACATTTTTTCATGTATGTGATCTCTCTTTGAAAGATGTGCTTAAAAGTAAAAAAATAACATTGATAATTAAGAAATTATATTTTTTATTCTTGATGAAAAGTGGACTTATTAAAAATGTTATTGCGCAAAAACGTAAGAGTATCTTAAAAAAGAAATACGATGTTGAAATTGCTTATAAAGAAGGGTTTTGTACCATCTTTACAGCTTATGGTGATAGTGTAAAGAAAGTGAATTGGGTTCATGTAGATTATAAACAGCATAACTATTCTAAACATCATATGAAGCTTATGAAGGATGCGTTAAGTAAGATAGATGTTATGGTGACGTTAACAAAACAAGCTATGGATAGTTATAATGAAGTCTTTCAGATGCAACGTGATTTTTTCATTATTAATAATTTTATTGATGTTGAAAAGATAAAAAAATTGGCATTAGAACCTTATCGATATCCAACGGATGACTTTACGATTATTTCAATCGGTCGTCTACATTTTCAAAAAGCTTATCCTAGATTAATGAATGTCATCCATCGTTTAAAAGGAGATGGGCTTACCTTTAAGGTGTACATTTTAGGTGATGGTCCAGATAAAGATACCGTATATCGCTTAATAAAGGAGTATCAAATACAGGATTATGTTGAAATTCTTGGCTTTGATAGTAATCCTTTTAAATACATTGCAAATGCAGATCTATTTTTATTACAATCGTTGTATGAAGGAGCACCAACGGTAATCTATGAAGCATTAACCGTGAATACAACGCCAATTCTATCTACAGATGTCTCTGGAGTTAAAGAACAGTTAAATAATGGAGAATATGGTATGATTTGTAGTAATGATGAAGAAGGCTTATATACATCGTTAAAACAAATTCTAAAGGGTGAAATTGATTTAGAGCATTATAAAAAGACGATGAAACAATATCGCAATACAAATGAAATTTCATTAAAACAAATAGAATCGATTTTTGATGAAGCATAAAGAAGGAGTATTCATAAAAATGATGAACAGATTAAAAAAAACAGAAGTCATGAAATATAGTTTAATGATTTTTATGATACTTCAACCGATTGTAGAACTAGACTTGTATTTACAAGAGTTTTATAATCAACTTTCTATTTTATCGTTATCGACATTACTACGTATAGTTGGTGTTTTATTTTTAGGTTTTTTAGCTCTTTTACAGAGTAAGCATTGGAAGAAAGAATTTATACTTTGGTCGCTTTATGGAGTCCTTT
>JAUMYM010000005.1:71776-81792 GCA_030528645.1 Erysipelotrichaceae bacterium
TTTAGCGATCTATACCTTTTTTCACTTTAAATATAGTCGAGATGCCATTGTGCTATTACCACAAACCTATCAATGGGTTGGTAGTTTTGAATTAAAATATTTAATCTTTCTTGTATTACCTTACTTACTGATGTATAGTATGCATCGATTAAAATTTAATAAACAAGAAATCAATACGATAGTGTTATTTGTTTCGATGTTTATTAGTTTAAATATTTTTATTTCTAATCTTTTAGTAAGTTCCTATGGTAGTTATGGAAGCATTACTTATCAAAATATCTTTACATGGTTTAGCGATATTTATGCTAGTTATACTCCAAGAGAATTAACATCAATTGGTTTTTACTTTTTTGCCAATCCAATTGGTGGGTTATTATTTATTTTATTTCCGTTATTAATCAAAGCGTTTTATGAAGAAAAAGCAAAGTGGCTATATCTAGTAGCGATTGTTATACAAATGCTTACAATGTTTATGATTGGTTCTAAAGTTGCCTCTTATGGGGTTGTTTTGTGTTTGTTAAGTGGAATTATTCTTAATCTTTTCTTTGTCATCTTAAAACAGATGAAATTACAAAAGATGTTTATTATTTCTTTAGTACTCTTACTTTTTTCATCCATCATCATTTTGCCAAAGTCACCAGCTTACGTAAATGCAAGTTTTGATTATGAAGATGAATTCGGCTTTGCAAGTAATGAGCGTGATTTAAAAAATTCATTAGAGGAATTAAGTAAGATTGAGGATGAAAAAGAGTATAAATATGCTTTGATTCATCGTTTAGAAACTATTTATATCTATTATTTAACATTTCCAAGAGAGTATTACGAGTATTATTATCCATACCAATATGATCCAGAATTTTATTTTGATGTATTAAGCTTACCCTTTGAACAAAGAAAAGGTGGGCGTCAATTTCAAAGATACTTTATGACAGTGAAATTCAATGAATTAAAAAATCATGAAAAATATTTTGGTTTAGGGTATTCCAAGATGTCGCAAGGCGGAATTATTTTAGAGCAAGATTTCTTCCGTCAATACTATGTATTAGGTTCTTTAGGAGCTATTTTATTTACAGGACCATATTTAATTATTTGGTTTGGGTTAGGAATTGTAATGTTGATTAAGATTAGAAACAAGAAGCATTTTAATTATGAAAATACAGTGTTATTCTTATCGTATTCTTTAGCCATGATTACATCCTATTACAGTGGACATATTCTAGATGAACCAATCGTATCATTATTTATTGCTTGGATTGCAGGTATGTTATTTTCAAATTATATGGAGGATAAACATGAAGCTTAGTATTATTGTACCTTGCTATAACAGTGAGCGATTTATTGCCAAAACCATGGATTCTTTATTAAAACAAAGTTATCAAGATTTTAAAGTGATTGCGATTGATGATGGTTCTAGCGATAATACACTAGATATTTTAAAAGAATATGCTCAAAAAGATGCAAGGGTACAGGTCTATCATAAAAAAATGGTGGGATTGCATCTGCTAGAAATTATGGGTTATCTTTGGTTGATACAGAGTATTTTGGATTTTTAGATAGTGATGATTATGTCAAAGACGATTGGCTAAAGGCAATGATGCAGAAGATAGAAGAGGATCAATCTGACCTTGTTGTTTGCGGATTTACATGGACCTATACTTATGCAAAAAAGAAAGATTATGTAACGTTAGAAGGGCCATATAAACCGAAACAAGAAATGATGCTTCAACTGTTTGCAACGTTGTGGAATAAGATTTATCGAACACAATTTATTAAAGAGACAGGTTTACTTTTTCCGGATGGTTATCGCTATGAAGATGCTTCCTTTTTATATCGTTTAGTACCATTTGTAAGTAAGGTTTCTTTTTTAGAAGAACCCTATATCTTCTATGTGCAACATCCTGCTTCCATTACACATACGCACAATGAAAAAGTAAAAGATATGATTCATGTCTTTGAAGATATTTTAGCGTTTTATCATCAAAAAAAGCTTTATGAAGAATACAAACAAGAATTAGAATATATATTTATACGCTTCTTTTTAGGTAATTCCTTTTTACGTAGTGTGCAAATCAAAGACAAATCAGATCGTAAACTTACTTTAGATTTAAGTTTTAAGATTCTTCAAGATAATTTTCCAAATTGGAAAAAGAATTATTACTTAAATCATTTAGGTGGTTTAAAGAATCTTTATTATAAGTTAGTGAATCGTTATAATTATTGGGTATTCGCCTCAATTTTTACATGTTTAAAACGAAAATAAACTGAAGCAACAATGCATGCTATTTATAACAAGTGACATTGTTGTTTTTATATTATACATGATAATATTTGAGAATAAAGTTTTCTCATTTAAGGTATAAACATAGCATTTTGTAAAAAAAGAAAGTTAAACAAGATAAAACTTCAAAGGAAGAAACATCCAAAAAAGAATTGTAACGTTTATATCGGCAAAGAAAAAACCATAATGAATGATATTTTAATGATGAACGGATAATATTTATTTAAAGGATATGAAAATAAATTAAAATATCTTTGATACATTCCAACAGGTATAAACGATTCTTAAGTTGGAATAAGTTACCCAACTAAAAGTTAATGAAGCATACCAATAATTAAAGTTAGCTGATGAGAAGTTAAATGATGTTTCTTTAAAGAAAAATAGAATTCAAAAGATGTAAGTGTTCATAAACGATAACACATATTATAGGTTTACATAGTGAAGTTGGAAATACAGAAAACTATTTAGTCCGTATTGCTGTAAATGGAATTGAGATATATTTACTTGATCATCAATATAGCTAAAAGATTAAAATTCAAGGTAACATTTCATTCTTTAAGTTACATGCTGTTCTTCATTAACGGATGAGTTGGTTGAGAATCGTAAGTTTGCAATTCGAGGATTAATAAGTCCATTTATTAAGCAAACTAATAGGGTAATAATTGAAAATATAAAATTTGTAGATATTAACATTGAAAATACAAATACAGGAGAAAGTTTAGAGGACTTACATACTTTAAAAACTTGCTAAGCAACAAGTGCAAACAATTTCTTGATACATTGAAGTAAAGTTTTAAATAATCATATTTAAGATTTTTTCTTAGAAGTATAAAATTAAGGTTATTTTGGTATTTTAGTCGAATTAATATAGTAAAAATGCTATAATTTTTAAGGTGATTTATTTGCGTAATAAGAAGTATTATTTAGCTACCATCCTTATTGTATGTATGTTTTTTTCATGGTTCCTTCTTTTTAATGACGGCATTTTTTTATTTGAAGGAGATATGCTTACAGAAGGGTATAATTACTATGTGAAATTACATCAACAATTAAAAACGGGTGGTTTTACTTTTTGGAATGCTAATAACGTTTTAGGTGCCAATCAATATGGTAATTTAACGTATTTTGGATTAACCAGTCCTTATACATATCTTATTTTATTAGTACCTCATAAATTGTGGATATTACCTATGATTTTAATTAGCAATCTAGTAAAATCGCTTGTCCTTGCAAGTGGAGTATATCTATGGATGTATAAGCTTTATAAATCGCATCAGGCAAGTTTTATTGCTGCCATTATGTTAACGTTTAGTGGTTTTGTTGTAACAAACTATAACAATGATGTTATGCTGGCACCTCTTTCCTTTATGCCTTTTGTACTTTACTATACAGAAGAGTTGATTCAAAGAAAAAAAATTAATTTTAAACTAAGTATCTTTTTCGGCTTAGTTGTTTGTGCTAATTATTATTTTGCATACTTATTCCTACCATTTTTAGCCATTTACGCACTTGCTCGAGCATGTACACGTTATGGCTTTAAGTATAAGTTGCTTTTTGAGTTGGCGTATAAATGGATATTGGCTGTCGTAGTAGGTTTATTATTATCTATGTTTGTTCTTTATCCAAGTTATTTAGCCTTACAGGGGAATCCAAGAGTTACGTCATGGAAGGATGTGCCTTTATGGATAAATAAGTATCAAATCTATCGCTTTATTACAGGTTTCTTTAATCCGATTAATGATTGGCGTTTAAATAACAATTATTTTATAAGTACAGCTGTTGATGCAGGAATTGGTTATAGTGGAGGTATGGCTGTATATAGTTTTGTTCTTTTACCAATTGCAGTAGTGTTACTTTTGCAAATGAAGCGTAGTAAAGAACAAATCGCTATTTTAATCATGTATGGCTTATATATGCTTTTTGTATGCATGCCAGTTTTTTATGTTTTATTTAATTTATCATTGGAAAGTCGTTGGATGTTTCATTTGTACTTTATCCACGCTTTAACGATTGGTTATATCTTTACACATCAAAATGAAATTCATACACGCAACATCCTTTTAACTTTTGTTCTAGTTGTACTTGCAGTAATTATCTTTTTAGGAATTAGTCATCATTATCACTTCATAGTAGAACCATGGGCTTTCAAGATTGTCTTACGCAATAGTCTAATTTTCATCTTAATTGCTGCATTATATATGGTATATTTTAAAAAACCAATGGAATGGCTTATCATAGGAATTCTTGTGTTAGAAGTGATATTTACAGGATACAATGTATTTTATAATGATGGAAATAAATTAGATCCTATGAGTAAAGAAGAAGTCCTTGCATTAAACTTAGATAATAGTAAAGTCTTTGATACGATTAAAGCACAAGATCAAGATTTCTATCGTATAGATATGCATAGTCTTGATCCGTTAAGTGAAAATGAATCGAATGCCTATGATTATCATAGTTTTGTTGGTTATACTTCGACGTATAATTTTAATCAACAAGATTTCAATACAAATCGTTTTAAATTATCTTATATGATGTATTTTTATCCGCAATCTGGAAAAGGATTATTAAAAGATTTATTAAGCAATAAATACTTTATTCAAAGACATCAACACGAATATCCACTTTCACACTATGAAGAGATATTAAAAGAAGACACACTTACAGTATATAAAAATAAGAATTTTCTACCATTTGCTTATTGTAAACCGGGTATTATAAACAAAGAACAGTTTGATAAACTTCCAATCTTGATTCAGGATTATCTTTTGGTCAATACCAATGTCATTGAAGATGGAAAGAATAATTATGAAATGATTACGGAATTAACTTTATTAGAAGACTCTATTACAACAGGGAGTGAATTAGATTTAAGTGGTTTTAATAAGGGGTATTTATATGTTACCTTTGATGGTTCTATTAATGTTGGATATTCTATGAAAGATGCACAAGGAAAAGAGTTAAGTTTTGGATATTTTACAAAAGAGTTTTCTTATGTGGGGATTCCAATTGTAGAGAATGCTGCAAGTATTTATTTTACGGTAGAAGGGTATGCTAAGGTATATTATGATGATTTTATGTGGTATGAACCTTGGTATCAAAAAACAAAAGAATGTTCTATTAAAAGTGAAGCGGTAAGTTCTGATTATTTAAGAGGTAGCATCGAAGTACCAAGTGATCAACTACTAGCGACAACCATTGCTTATGATGATGGATGGAGCGTGTATGTGGATTATAAAAAAGTAAAGTCTTATAAGGTAAATAATGGCTTTGTTGGTTTTTATTTACCAAAGGGAAAACATATCATTGAATTAAAATATCGTTCGAGTGGATTTAAAGAAAGTATTTTAATTAGTACACTTACATTATCGTTTATCGTATTTTATTCATGGAGGAAAAGAAAATGCAGATCATAAAGAAACTTTCATTAGTATACATTAGCGTATTTTTCTATACCATTGTGATCCAAAGTGGTATGTTTCTTTTTGATTTACCTTTAACACCAATTTCTCTATATTTAGCCTTTTTAGTAACCATCTTAGTGGATTATCTGTGGAATAAAAAACTAGATCGTAATCTTGTGTATGCTTGTTTGATTCTTGTTGTTTTGATGTTGGTAGGAAGTCTTTACTATAGTCATTTTAATGAAACAACTTATGATGGAGCATTTTATCATGGTAATGCCATGGTTAACATGCTAAAAGGATGGAATCCACATCTACAAGCGGGTATGCATAAAATTACAAAAGTAACAATATGGAGTGACTTTTATCCGAAAGCAACTTGGATATTTGGGGCAGTTTTAATCAAACAGTTTCATCATTTATCTGTTCCTATGATGATTCCAACACTATTTGCGATGGCAAGTAGTTTCTATACCTGTCAATTTGTCTATAAGAAGACACGTAATTTAGTAATATCAAGTATGCTTGCTCTTGTGGTTTTTGTAAATCCAATCACTATTCAACAATTTCAAACCTATTATGTAGATGGTATTTTAGGTAATGTTTTATTAATGTTAATTCTATTTGGACTAGAAGCAATTGATCACTACGATTTGAAACAAAATTACTATATTTTACTTATCTCAGTGATTTTAATTAATATTAAGTTTACCGGATTTGGTTTTGCAGGCATCATTAACTTTGCTATATGGTTATATTTCTTATTAAAGAATCGCAAAGCTGCCATAACTTATACTCTTTTTGGGATAGTGATGTTAGCTATTGCGATTGGTATTGTTGGCTATTCCCCATATTTTTATAATTTAACGACAGGAAAACATATCTTTTTTCCGGTTGCCGGGAAAGAGGCGATTGATGTCATTAACTATTTAATACCGGAACAGCTTTTTGGTAAAAATCCAATTTATAAATTATACTATTCTTTATTTCAAGGGAAAGGGCTACTTAAAAATCTTTTTGATGTATCTGTAAACCGTTATTATTTTTATGATGAACAAATAGGAGCCTTTGGTACCTTCTTCTTTCGTTTAGCAGTACTTTCAGGTATGGGTTATCTTATTTATTTAAAAAAAGCCTTTCAAGAAAAAACGTATCATTTAGGTTATCTTTTGGTATTTATAGGGTTTGTTGTAACGATTTTGATTAACTATAAACATATATGGTGGTTTCGTTATGCTCCACAAATTTGGCTTTTCCTTCCTTTAGGTATGTATTATCTCTTTTTGCATCCGAAAGGTAAGTGTGTAACGTATGTAATGTTGGTAGTTATTTTATTTCAAAATGCATTGATGTATTCTCATACCTTACGTATAAATATTGATAAATCGAATTCTATTATGAGTTTTTATAGAAAATACCAAAATAAAACCATTGATATTACCATTAAAAATTTTGATGATACAGAAATATATTGGTTTGATACTTATGAAGCTTATAGAGGAAAACAATTTCATGTAGATATTCACGAAATACTACATGAAGGAGCTTATAGTGATGAATGTTATCACATGCATGTCTACAAAGTTTGTGTTGTAAGAGAGATTAAAAACTAGTAAAATAAAAAAGAGGTTTTGGATTATGAAATACATTAAATTAATGCGTATCAAACACTATATAAAAAATATTCTTTTTGTCTTTATACCGTTAATTTTCTCAATGAATTTTATGAACGTAGATCTGGTATTCACATCAATCTATGCCTTTGTGGCATTTAGCTTTAGTGCATCGATTGTCTATATTGTAAATGATATCTTTGATGCAGAAAAAGATCGTCAACATCCAAAGAAAAAACATCGTCCAATCGCAAGTGGTCAAGTGGGTATTCCTCAAGCAATTGCTTTAGTGTGTCTATTGGTAATTGTAATTGTAGCGATGGTTCTTACATGTTTAAACGTTAAAACAGGTATTATTATTCTTATCTATGTGATTATGAATTTAGCTTATTCCTTTAAGTTAAAGCATGTTGTTTTAGTGGATGTCTTAATCATAGCGATAGGATTTATATTACGTATTTATGCCGGTGCTTATGCGATTGAAGTAGCTGTTTCTGAGTGGCTACTATTAACAGCTTTTGCAGTTTCTTTATTTCTGGGTTTTGGGAAGCGTTATGGTGAAAAAGCTAAAATTCAAGATGGAAACACACGTAAAGTTCTATCACAATATGATTCAGAATCATTAAAAATCTTTATTGTCATTTCAATGACATTAACGATTGTATTTTATTCGTTATATACGATTTTAGGAAATTCTAATCTAACAAATTCTATTTTTACCATTCCTTTGGTTGTGATAGGGATGTTTCGCTATTATATGTTGTTGGAAGGTAACATTAATGATGGAGATCCAACAGAAGTGATTTTAAACGATCGTATTATTCAAATAATCGTCGTGGCTTATGCAACATTAGTACTACTATTGATGGGAGTGTAATATGAGAAAAATAAATGTTCGCAATATCCTCTTCAGTCTTTTTTTTATACTAGCTATTATAACAGTTGGACTTCTTGTGATTTTAAAGAAACCTGAGGCAATATCATTTATTGAAAATCGAGTGTTACACCATTTTAAAGAACCAACAGTAGAAACGGTTATGGATGGTAGTTTTCAAGAAAATACGGAACATTCCTTTGCAGATCAATTTCTCTATCGCAAAGAGCTATTTCAAATCATGGATAAAACCAATAATCTGCTAAGAGCGGCTATCCGTTTTGGTGTTGGTGAAGATTCTATGACGTTGGTAAGTATTAGTGATAATGGAATCTTTAAGGTTGGTCCACATGGTTCAACATTGGTTGAATTTCCGTTTATGAAAACAGATGAACAGGATGCACAGTTAATGGCAAGAATCGATAACTATAATGCCATTGCTGAAAAATATCCTGATATTAAGTTTTATATTTATCGAGTAACAAATGCTAGAGATACAAATTGGTTTGATGAAGCGAATGAAATATGGTCTTCAGGAAGTCATTACAGTCAATGGTTACAGGATAATATTAATCCTGCTATTACATATCAAGAATTACAATTTGAAAATTATGAAAGTTATAAAAAAGAAACGTATAAAACAGATCATCATTTAAATGTGTTTGGAAATTATCGTTTTTATGAAGAAATCATTGCTATGCTTCAAAAAGATTTTTCTTTAGAAAACCCTAAGGAGCCTATTGATATGTTTGAAGCTCCGGTAAAATTCTATGGCTCTTTAGTCAAGAAAGCAAACTTTAATTTTGATGATAAAGTATATGATACTGTTTCTGATTTTGTTTATGAATTAGCGCCTTGTAAAGTTCAAGTAAATGGTGAAGAAGTAAAAGAGTTTGGTCGTCGTCAAGAATATATGAATCATCAAAACATTGATGAGACAAAAGGGACAAATCACTACCGTGAGCTATTTGGAAAAGATTCATTTGAAGTCATTTATGAATGTGGAAATTCCAATGGGATAAATGCCTTAATTATTTCTGATTCTTATACCAATGCGATAAAGCCTGTATTATCTTCACATTTTAATAAAGCCATCTATATTGATCCACGTCAACCTTCTTTAGATGGTGATTATTTCAATATGAAAAATTATATTGAACAACATAACATCAATCTTGTATTATTTGTAGGAAGTTATTATACCGTTTATATGGATGAACCATATTTAATTGCTTATTATTAGGAGATAGTTGTGAGTAAACAAAGAAATTTAGTTTTTTCTATCTTATTTTGTGCTTTTCTTACATGTGTAGGTTTCTATGTTATGTTTGTAAAGAAACCAACCAAACGTCTTAGTATGGATTTAAGAAATGCCGTAACCTTTATTAAACCCAGTGTTCAAAATGTAAAAGAAGGATTTTTTCAGGATACCTTTGAAAAAGCCTTTCAAGATCAATTTGTAAAACGTCAAACAATGATACAGGTCTATCGATTTATAGAACATCAATTGTATAAGGCATCTATGTTACAACCAAAGGATTATACATTGGTAAAAATTGGAAGTGATGTCTATACATTTAAGGCGAATGAAGATTATTTGGTAGGTTGGCCCATTGTCAAAAATGATGCCTATCAACAAGGGATTGCATCCTTTAGTGAGAATGTGAATGCGATTTCCAAAGCTTATCCGGATGTTAATTTTTATGTGTATAAGCCATTTCGTATTACAGAGTCCAATTGGTTTGATAAGGATAATGGCTTTACATCTTATGGAACGTATTATAGAGATTTATTAAAGGCAAATTTACATAATCAAATTCTATTTTTAGAAAATAAGATTGAAGACT
>JAUMYM010000020.1 GCA_030528645.1 Erysipelotrichaceae bacterium
ATACACTACTTCATTATTACAGTTTTTAATCATTCGCTTTACTTGATGATATTTCCCTTCTTGAATGGTTAAATATATATGATAATCATCAATCTTATCTACCTTAGCTTCTTTAATATCTTCATGATCTAAACGAATTGAACCACTCTTTAACAACTCTATATCTTCATCCTTTAATATATTTTTTACTTCTACATAATAAGTCTTATCAATATTTTTTTTAGGAGACATTAAATTATGTGCAAATTGTCCATCATTACTGATTAATAGTAAACCTTCTGTATCTTTATCTAAACGACCGACTGTAAAGATATTTTTATATGGTTCTTTTATTAAATCAAATACAGTTGCTTCCGTATCTTCATTTGCACAAAGATAGCCGGACGGTTTATTCATCATTAAATAAATATATTTTTGAAAGATGACTCTTTGTTGTTCTACCATAATACAATCATGTACTTCATCAACCTTAACATCTTCTTTTGTCACAAGTACATCATTTACATATACTTTTTTATCCTTAATTAACTTCTTAACATCTTTTCGACTACCATAGCCTGAACTTGCCAATAATTTGTCAATTCTCATCTTCTTCTACCTCTTAATATACTAGAAAGAGATTTCACTTTAAATATTCTTTGCGGTAGATTAAATGTGGAAGTAACCAACAGATACGTAATCATAAGTAAAATCCCATAAATAGCTAAAACAACTAATCCTTGTAGCTTTGATTGGTAATTTACGATAAAACCAAAACTCTTTAAACAAAATAATAGTCCATTCATACTTAATAAACCAATTGCGACAACTAAAAATCTTCGTGCAATACGCTTATAGGAAATA
This sequence comes from Erysipelotrichaceae bacterium, assembly GCA_030528645.1. GTDB lineage: Bacteria > Bacillota_I > Bacilli_A > Erysipelotrichales > Erysipelotrichaceae > RQZE01. The sequence continues at coordinate 844 of JAUMYM010000020.1, forward strand.
TGATATTCATGGCTTAAGTGTCTTAAACATAAAACAATAACAACCAATGAGCTAAGAACACTGGAAGTAATGGCTCCAGTATAACCTGTAAATTTAATTAGAATAAAGAAACTTACCAGCTTTACGATAAAGCCAACAAAAATATAAATCAGATTCGCTTTACGCAATCGTAACGTCATCATTAAAGAAGAACATATTGGAGATATGGTACCGGTAATGGCAAGTAAGCTTGACCAAGCGACAAGTTCTTGACCATAAATACTAACCCCATACATCACATAATAGATTTCTCCTGCCATGATTAGTAAACAAAAACTAAGTGGAAAACATATATAGATAACGGTATCAAAAATATCTAAAATATTTTTACGAAGTTCTTGATAATTTTTATTTTCAAAAGCTTCTGTAATATAAGGTACTAATCCAGTCGAAAAACCTAATGCTAAGGTTTGAGGAATAGAAGTTAACTTATTGGCATTAACTTGTATGATACCATATACCTCTTTTGCTTGATTTTTGGTTAAAATATCAGTAGTTGTGATAAAGAAAAAGTTGGTATTTACAATATTCATACTACTTCCTAAAATTACAACCAGTAAAAACGGTAATCCAAAATAATATAGTTCTTTAATTATATCTTTTGCAGATAAATGGCTTTTAAATGTTTGGGCTAACGCTAATTTTTTGATTGGTTTACTATGGATACGGTCATAGCGAAACATATAAATAATCGTTACAAACGCCGCAACAAAAGCGGCTAGAATACACATATAAATAACATAGATACGATCCATCTTAAAGAAATATACCACGACAAAGCCCATAATCAACATAAAAGAGATACGCACGACTTGCTCAATTACCTGTGAAAAAGCATACACTTTCATGTCCTTAAGTCCTTGATAAAAACCTCGAATGGCACTTAAAGAAGAAACCGCAACAATCGCTAACGATAATATACGATATAAATCCGTTAGAATTTTTACATCATTTTCTAGGGCATTTTTAGCACCCATGACCCAATATGCCAAAGGATGTGCTAAAGCAAAGAAAATCAAGCCAACAATAATACCGGATATAAATAACACCATTGAGGATAATTTACGAATCATCAAAACAGTTTGATAATCTTTACGATTTAAGTATTTAGCTACCATCGTAGCTACTGCAAAGGGAATTCCTGCAATACAAACATTCAATAATAAATCATAATATGTGTATGCGGCAGAATAAAAAGCCATGTTTGTTGTTGTAGCCATGGCATTTAAAGGAACTACATATAGTAGTCCTAATAATTTTGTAAAGAAAATTCCTGCAGAACCGGTTAAAGCTCCCTTGATCAATGATTGTTTTTTATTCGTCATAAAACCTTCATAGCACTATTCATTAGTCTTCTTTTCTGTTTCTTTTTCTTCGTTATTGTTTTCTGGTGTTGTTGTCTCTTCTACTTCAGGTTCTTTTGCAATATGTCTTTTAGTAGTAATATATTCCTTATACGTAATGGAACGATTGCTGTTTTTCCACTGTATCACACCTTTTAAAATAATATCTTTTTTTGTTGTAATACCACTTAACACTAACCCTTTTACAAAGTTATTCTCTGTATTTACTTGATATGGAATCATGTTATATTCTTTATTTTCATAAATACCAATGGATGGAGACATTGTCTCCATATCCAATGTATTAATATCTTGATCAATCATCAAAACCTCAATATCATACATCGCCACTTGTGGATTATCAATAAACACATAATAACGGTAAGTACCATCTTTTAAAGCCACTATATCAACTGAAAAATCATAATACATAGATGTATCAAGAAACTTATCGTTATCAATAATTAATTTATATATATCTTTATATCGTATATTTGCTGGTTGTTCTTTTTCTTTTACACTACCGCAACCAAACAAAAATAGGGATAAACTTAATAATAGTAATTTCTTCATTCCATTTTCCTCCCTATCATTCTAGCACAAATTTATAGGCATAACTATGAAAGTTGATACCTTTTATAAAAAGGATTTATCCATGAATAAATCCTTAGTTAAAATTACAAACAAAATAATGCTTCTTCCCTTTACGTATAATTGTAAATTCTTGATCAAAGGCATCCTCTTTTTTAATTACATAATTTAAGTCTGTTACCTTATCCCCATTCACCATAATACTTGATCCTTGTATCAATTCTCTTGCTTCACGTTTACTCTTACAAGCTTGTATTTCAACTAAAACATCAATTAATAACGATTGATCTTTAATATTTGATTTAGGGCTAGCAGCTAAGCCAGTCTTTAAATCTTTTGGAGCAATCTGTTTAATATCACCTTTGAATAATAACGTTGAAATGGATAAAGCTTTTTCATAAGCCATAGCTCCATGCAAATCCGTAATGACTTCTTTAGCTAACGCTTTATGAGCATTACGAAGTTCAGGATGAGCTAAATGATCTTGCTCTATTGTTTCAATTTCTTCTTTTGATAAGAAGGTTAATTTCTTTAAGTATTCAATAATCATAGAATCTTCAAGATTAATGAGATATTGATATAATTCATAACTTGATGTCTTGTTTTCATCAATCCATAATGCATTACCTTCTGTTTTACCAAACTTAACACCGGCAGAATCTGTTACAAGTGGCATAACCATACCATAAGCGGTTTTATTCAATTTCTTTTTAATCAATTCAATTCCAGATGTAATATTCCCCCATTGATCGCTTCCTGCAACTTGCAAGACACAATTACGTGTTTGATATAAATGTAAGAAATCTAAAGCTTGTAAAATCATATACGAAAATTCAGCATAAGTAATACCTGATTCTAAACGAGATTTTACTTTATCTTTAGCAAGCATATAGTTTACATTAAAGTATTTTCCATAATCACGTAAAAAATCAATGGTTGAAATATCTTTAATCCAATCAAAGTTATTTACAACTTCAAAACCAAACACCTTTTCAGCTTGGGCCTTTAATCCATGAAAGTTATGTAATACTTCTTCTTTGGTAATCATCGGTCTTTCACTATCTGGTTTTGGATCTCCAATTAAGCCTGTTGCTCCACCAACCAATAAAATTGGGTGATGTCCTGCCTTAGCCAATCTCTTTGAAATTAAAAACGAAGAATAATGTCCAATGTGTAATGAGTCCGCCGTAGGATCGGTTCCAATATAAAATGTCAGTCCACCTTGATTTAACTTCTCAATTAAAGCTTCATCACTAATATCCTTTACTAAACCTCGCCATGTTAATTCTTCAAATAAATTCATACTCTTCTCCTTCTTAAATAAAAAACGTCCTAAAAGGACGCTCTTGCGTGGTACCACCTTAATTTGCATATCATGCCTTAAACCGTAACGGGGCTTCCGTCTTATCTTTTCAATAAGAAGCTTGAAGTTGTATTCACTACGTTGCCTGATTATTCTCACCAACCATAATCTCTCTTAAAAGCATTCCCCTAGTTACTATTTCTTCGCATTGCTTTTTAAAATTATAATCACAACACCTATGTAAAGTCAACTATACAACTTTTGTAGATTGTCTTGACTTAAAGACATAAGTTAATTTCTTTTCCTTTGATTCAATGGTTTCATCCTGCAACATCTTTGTCATTACTCGCATAGAAACCGCACCTAAATCATACGAAGGTATTACAAAGGAAGATATTTGTGGACGTACCATTGAGTTATATTTTGTATCAATAACACATACCACTTCCATTTCATCCGGAACTGAAATACCATTTTCATTAGCAGCATTACAAATTGCCATAACCTGTGAATCACGATTTGCAATAATCAATTCATGCTTATGATCTTTTAAATACTCTTTTAAAAACTTATAAGTAGTGCGATATTCACTTGGAATTTCAATCATATTCTTAAATGTCATACCATGTTCTTCAAAAGCCTTTTTAGCACCTGCTACCATTTGACTTGTTGCATACTTATTTTTACGATCTTCTAAAACCGCAATATCTTTAATTCCTTTCTGTAAATATTGTTTAATCAATTCATCAATTGCTTTTTCAATATCCACATAGACAGAACAAATACCTTCTTTTGATACTTTATTACCAATAATCACAATTGGAATATTGTATTTTGTTAGCATATCTAATTCATCATTTAACAATTTATCATTATAAATGATGACACCATCTACTCTTGATTTAATAATAACATCTACAATTTCACTAACATCAACAATTCCTTCTGTAGTTGTATGTAACATAATATTATAGTTATAGATACGAGATACATCCAATAACCCATTAATAATTTGTCCTACATACGTAAAACTTGCTTCCGGGATAACCAAACCAATTGTCGTTGTCTTTTGCAGTGCTAAACCTTGAGCAATGGCATTTGGCTTATAGCCTAAACGTTCAATAGATTCTTCTACCTTTAATCTTGTAGCTTCTTTTACAACTTCTGATCCATTAATAACACGTGAAACCGTAGCAAGTGATACACCTGAATCTTTTGCAACATCATATATAGTTACTCTTTTCATCACTTACCTCTTTCTATTGATTATTTTTTTTACTATCAAATAACTCTTTTACTGTTTCTACCGTCTTATCTGCAACTTGTTTACTAACTGTTTGAACTTGTTTTACCGTTTTAACAACCGTTGGATCATGTGCAATTTCATTTAGTTTCTTGCCAGTTGCTTTTACGACATTTGATGTCGTAGTAGAAACTTTATCAACGACTTGTTTTACATGTTCATTAGAAGCAAAATCCGAAACACCTTCTTGAATCTTATGAATTGCTTTTTCTGTAAAGTCTTTTACATGTTCAATCACATCTTTAGAATCCGCTTTTTTTACTTCTTCCTTAATGTCCTGTGCAACTTCCTGTGAAGCTTCTACAGCATCCTTCACTTCTTCTGCAACCTCTTGTTTTACATCATCAACAACTTCTTTGGCTTCTTCAAGTTTTGCTTTCGCTTCATCATAAGTCACAACATCTTCTTGTATTGTTTCTACTGTATCTTTTACTTCTTCCACAATAGTATTCTCTGGTTTTTTATCCATTCCTTTTTTAAATTCATTTACTTTTTTTGATGTTTCACTTACAAGATTTGATGTTGTCGTTACTACTTTACTTACCACCTGTTTTACTGTTTCATTTTCTTTTAACTCTTGAAAACCGGCTTGAAGTTTAGTAACTGTTTTATCTGTTAAATCTTTAACAACTGAAACCACTTCCTTTGTTTTTGTTTTTGCTCCTTCAACAAATTCTTTCGTCTTATCATGATCTTTTAATTCATTGATTTTTTGAATAGATTGATCAATCACTTTCGAAGTTGATGCTTTTATATCATCCATTTTCTTTTCTACTTGTGATTTTTCATTAAATTCTTCATTGATTTTATCAACTTTTTCTTTTACTTCTTGTACAATTTTATCAACGTTGTCTTCCATGTATTACTCCTTACTTTCTTTTTTTACACCACTAATATAGTCTTTGATATTATCCACATTACTTGATGCATAATCGACTACATTTTTTAAAGCTGTTACACTTTTATCATGCATATTATCTAAAGAGCCTGAAAACTTAACAGCTGTATCTAACGGTTTTTGAGCTTTTTCAATACTTTGATTTACTAAATCAACCGTTTTATCCAATCCTTTAATATCTAACATAATCAATTCAATAAGTTTAATAAGTTTCCTAAAAAAAACTGCCAAAAAGAACAATACAATTACTCCAAGAATAGGTAGTAATAACTTAGATACTTCATAGGCAGATAACAATAATTCATCTAACACAACTATCACCTCAATACTAATTATACTAAAAATGAAAACATTTTCAAGATAGTTGATAACGCTTTACTAAATGAGCTAAATGATAAATATCTTTACTCGACATAAATAAATACACCACATTATGATATTGTGCTAAAATTTTAGCTCCTTCTTCATCTTCACTTAAAATTTTTGAATTTTTTATCAAATTTTGAAGATAACTAATATCAATATCAATGCCATCTTGTTTATCATCAATACTTGTAAAATCACATAAATATACCTCATCAGCAAGTTCTAAAGCCTCTTTAAACTCTTTTGCAAAATGATAAACCCTACTTGCACGATGTGGCTTAAAAATGGCAATAATCTTTTTGTTTGGGAAACGTTTTCTAGTAGCTAAAATGGTAACTTTCACCTCAGTTGGATGATGAGCGTAATCATCAACAAAAACATTGTCTTGATGTTTTTCCATTACATAACGACGCTTAACCCCTTTAAATGCATGCAATCCTTCTTCGATTTGCTTACAAGATAAGCCAACTAAATGTGCCAAAGCAATCACTCCTAAAGCATTCCAAAGTAAATGTGTACCAACAAAAGGAACTTTATAATGACCGATATGTTCTTTATGGAATAGCACATCAAAACTTATATCCTTTTCTGTTTCAACAATGTGAATCGCTTGAAAATCATTGTCTTCCTTTAACCCATAGAAGTAATGCTCTTTCTTAATATTAAGTTTTCGACACTCTGGATCATCTCCAAATAGTACAACAAGTTTACCAACATTTTCAACAAACTCTTGATAAGCCATGCGGTAATCTTCTTCATCTTTAAAATAATCAATATGATCAATTTCAATATTTGTGATAATCGCATATTCAGGATAATACTTTAGAAAATGACGACGAAATTCACAAGATTCTACAATTAAATTCTGACACTCTTTCGTTAGAAATCCTGTGCCATCTCCAACTAAATAGCCAGTAGGTATATGTTGATTCATGACCGATGAAAGCATTCCAGTTGTTGTAGTTTTACCATGACTTCCAGCGACACTAAAAGAGGTATACTCACGCATAAGTTTCCCCAAGTATTCATGATATCGATAGGTTTTCACTGTGTTATTTTGATGTGCTGCTACAACTTCTTCAAAGTCATCTAAAAATGCATTCCCTATAATAACCGTCATATCATCTTTAATATTACTTGCACTAAAGTCATAAATAGCGATATTGCGCTCTACAAGAGGTTCTTCTGTAAAAAAATGCTTGCTTAAGTCACTACCAGCCACTTCATACCCTAAATCATGCAACATACAAGCCAATGCAGCCATTCCAGTACCCTTAATTCCTATAAAAAAAATCATAACGTTACCTACACTTCTTCATCAAATAGACTAATGTTCTTATTCATTATCACTTCATCTTCAATGTTTTTCATTGTTTTTTCTTCCAAAGGACTTGATTGATGCTGGCTTAAAATTTCATCAATAGAAATGTTATCAAAGTCTTCTTCAACTTTATTTTCTACAGATTCCTTTTTACTAATATTTTTTACAACTAACTGTTCTGTATTATTTCCCAATCCATAAATCGGTGAAATAACCGCACTTGTTTTACTTGTAGGTTTTTGTGGAGCATGCGTTGCTACCTTTGTTTGATGTTGTTCACTTTTAGAATCTAAAATACCAAAAATAGGAGATATTGGCGCACGAAATTCATATTCTATAGTAGGTTGTTGTGGTTTAACACGAGTCATTTTGGGTTTAGAAACTCCCGAAATATCATCATAATCAATACGATTCTTCATTTCCGTTTTTGGTTTTTCCACAACCTTTGGTTTCTCGGCTTCCACTTTAGTTGTAGGAGCTTCATCCAAATCAACCTTTTTAAATTCTGTTTTTGTTTCTACCACCGGTGGCTCTTCCGGAACCAATACATCTTCCGTCTTTTCATCTTCAAATAATAAATTAAATAATTTCTTCATACGTCCTCCTAGTAATCTCCATCATTTCCAAAATCATCTACACTTGGCTCTTCTTCGCCTTCTTGAACTTGTTTATTTCCCTTTACCATTTCATCCAAACGTCCACTTTCCGGAATCGCAACTTCAAACAATTTCACTTGTTGTTTTACGTATTCAATGGATTCTTTATTGGAATATAAACTAATTACTTTTTCTTTATCAACCTTCACCGTTTTAGCAATCTTCAACATCTGATAACTAATTGGTTCTACATCAACACTTGAAACTTGAGCATAAAACTCAAATAAAGCTGTAGTTAAATATATGAAATACTCACCATCCATATCATACACTTCGAGTTTATATGCATTGGATTTCCCATTATAATCAACGTATTCACTTTCACGTTGGTAAAGACGCTTTTTATGATCCACTTGCTGTTCTACTAACGTATTCTTATAAAACTTTTCATTAATAATGGATTGTGCATTTAAGTTCATAACAAAGTAGGCATCTTGATATTTTAATAGGCTGCCAAACTGATAACTATCTACACTTCCAACACCTTTTTGTAAATAATAACTATACAACGGCTTACGATGACTAACTGATGTTTTATACTGTGTTTTTTCTAAATGTTGTAAGGATACATCTAAATCACTTTTTAAATCCTTTGCACTATGGCAAGCAGATAGCATAAAACACAACAGTATGATTAAGATTCTTTTCATAAAACCTCCTACTTAAATTGTGTACCAAACAAATCTTCATTACGTCGTTTTTTACGTTCTAAATCATAATTCAAATACTTACGTATATGATTTGCAAAAATCAAAACTAAAATAACAATAATATTTCCTAATAAAGTAATAAACAAGCGACTTTCAATGAAATTGACAAACGATAAATCAATGAGTTTACTTATAGAAAAATACATGAATAACAAAATTTCCTTAACAAATAAAATTACCTCTAAAATTAAAATCTGTTCAAAGATGGATTCAGAAAGATGCTTCGCCCATAAATGATAGATAATTCCACACAATAAACATAATAACGCATATAGTAAGAAATGATCACCATGTATAAGATCCATAAACATACCACATAAAAAAGTAAAAATAATCGTTTCAAACAAGTTTTTCTCTTTAACTACTAGCATAAACGAAAGAAAGAAACCGCTTGGAATAAAAGTAAAAGATCTTAAAGCAAAATCATTTTTAAAAATAATCCCTAATAGAGCATCTACAAGAAAGCAAATGATTAAGAATATAACGTTAATCATTGTCGACTCCCCTTTGTAACGACTTTAACATAATTAATATCATTAAAATCAGCACTAGGTTTTACAAAAATTTTCATACTGATTGCATTTGGTATTTCTTCAATCTTTGCCACTGTACCAACTAATAATCCGCTTGGAAATACACCACCCATACCGCTCGTTACTACTTGCATGCCTTCTGTAATGGTTGTATTGGCATTTAACAATACCACATAATATGCTTTTTCATTGGCATCGTATTTTTCTAAAATCGCATCTGCAGTATTACTATCATTAATTAAAATCTTAACAGAAACTTTATTTTTACCATCTGATGTCGTTAGTAACTTTACTACACTAGTATGTTCTGATACATTTATGATCTTACCAATCAAACCGGAAGCCGTAATCACAGCTTGATTATCTAAAACACCATCTTTTGTCCCAACATCAAGTGTCAACAAATTATTATACGTTTCCGGTGAACGACTTAAGACAGTTGCTGAAACATAATAATATTCATTATTAATGGTTTTTAAATCCAACATCGATTTTAGTTCTGCAATTTGATTTTGAGCTTCTTTGATATTTGCTTGCATATTAGCAATATTTGCAATTTGCTTACGAAGCTGTTGATTTTCTTGGTGTACCGTCCATAAATTGGAAAAAGATGACCCAAATTCCAACATAGCTTTAAATGGGGCATCAATTAATGTATATTTTAACATCGAAAACAATCCATAACCTTTACGATTTATATGATTCATCGGTGTTGTTATTTTTACGATATTTAAGAGTAAAGATAATGAAAGTACAATCGCAATCAAGGATAATAATATCTTTTGAAAAGTATTTAATTTCAAACTTATCACCAATATAATTATACCATCAACCCATGATTTTACAATTACAATAACGATTGTTGCCTAAAGGAGAAAAAAGAAGTTCCATTGACAATTAAATGGTCTTGTAAATGGATATTCATTAACTTTCCAACTTTTTCCAACTGTTCTGTAATGGAAATGTCTGCCTTAGATGGTGTTAAGCTTCCACTTGGATGATTGTGAGCTACAATAATGGAAGCAGCACTTTTTAAAACCGCTTCTTTAAAAATTTCTCTTGGATGTATTAATGTACGATCTAACGTTCCTTTAAATAACATCGAAAAATCAATAATTTGATTCTTTACATCTAAATACACCACAACAAAATGTTCTTGAAATTCATGCCCGATTTGATGATTCAACCAACGAACCAAATCATCAGGACATCCAATCACATCCGTATTCCTTAAATGTTCATATGTAATACGTTTTGACAATTCAAAGCAAGCTAAAATCTCAATAGCTTTAGCTTGTTTTATACCTTTTACTTTCATTAAATCCTGCATTTGAAGTCGTTTTAACCCCTTGCTTCCTTGTGCCAACACTAGAATTTGATCTGCTAATTGCAAAGAGCTTACTCCACTATAACCACTACGAATAATAATCGCAAGTAGTTCTCGATTACTCAATGTTTTTACACCATAAGCCATCGCTTTTTCTCTTGGACGCTCTTGTAACGGTATTTCCTTTATTTGATAATTCATATAACCTCCAAACCATTATAGTTACAAAATGAAGAAACACAAAAAAAGATTGGCTAACCAATCTTTAATTCAAACAATTCAATAATCTTATCAATCACTGCCTCTTCATTATTGCTTCCAATAACTTGAGTAGCCAAGACCTTTAATTCCTCAACAGCATTCTTTGTAGCATAACTTTGTGGTATTAATTCAAACATCTCTATATCATTGGAATAATCACCAAAGCATATCACTTCTTCCGGTTTGATTTTATGATGTTGCAACAATCGTTTAACACCATGCCCTTTACTATTTCCCACATTAAACACATCAATCCATTGAAAAGCAGAAACCACCACTTCCAATTCCCCTTTTAACAACGACAAAGTTTCATAATATTTTGCAATACCATTGGTATTACACAAACAAATTTTAATGATGTCATCTCTTACAAGTCGTAAATCATCCACTTCAATTTTATTATGAATATAATGCATAGATTCTGCTAAATTATCAGGATGAATATCTTTTTCTTTACGAGAATAAGTTTTATCTTTACTACACAAAAAAATATCGACATCTTCTAGCCCATCTGTAAAATCAATTACTTTTTTCACTAAGTCAGGATGAATAATGGATTGATACAATGTTTGATGATTACTGACTACATAATTACCGTTTTCACAGATATAATCGATGTCTAAGTTTGTATCAAACACGTTTTTAATCGCACTTAAACTACGTCCACTTGCTATAGCAAAATATACACCCTTTTCTTTTAAAGCTTGCAGCATAGAATAAAATCTTAAAGGTAATGTTTTATCATCATGCAATAACGTCCCATCCATATCACTAATAATTAATTTATATTCCATGACTTACTCCTTCATAAACGCTTTAATTTTACTCATATTTTCATATGCAACCTTCTTACCTTCAAAGTAGGCCGCTTCTAACTTATTGATATCTTTTTCCATAGAATCAATCGCAAAGGATGGTTGTAAAACAATCGCATGATTCAAAGCTTCTAATTTATGAATGAATTTAATAATTTCATTATAAACTAAATGTCTTCTACTTAAACGAAATGCGATTTTAGGATATTTACGTTTTAACCCTTTCATAATAAATTTTGTTTTAGAATCTAATTTCTTATGGAAATGAAGCGGCTGTGTCAAAATAATGACATGCTTCTTATTGCCATCTTCAATCGCTTTTAAAATAGGTATAGAATCACTAACTCCACCATCAAAATAAAACTGATCATTGATTTTAACCGGTGGAAACATTCCCGGTATCGAACATGTGGCAATAAAAGGAGCCGTTGGATCTTCTAGTTTACTACACTCAAAGTATTCTATTTCACCGGTATGTGCATTCGTCGCTCCAGCTAGAAATTTACCCGGAAATGCTTTAAACGTTTCATAATCAAAAGGTAATAACTCATGAGGAATTTGTTTAAATACAAAATCAATCCCAAAGATACTACGATCTTTAATAATATTATTTAAACTGACATAACGAGCATCATTACGATAACGACGTAAAATTTCCATATTACGCCCCTTTTGTTTTGAAATATATGATGCAGCATTACTAATTCCTGCACTTACACCAATGACATAATCAAATTCAATGTCATTCTCTAAAAACGCATCTAAAACACCTGCAGTAAAAATACCTCGTAATGAACCACCTTCTACTACTAAACTTGTCATAATAACCTCCTATAATTTAAATATAATACCCAGCAATGCAAAACTAATAATAACAACAATAGGATGCATTTTTTTATATTTTTGATACACAAACACTCCTATTACAAACAAGACAATGGATTTGACATGGATTGCCTCAATTATACTTCTACTTGTATTGTATGCCTCATGATTAAAAAAAGCTATCAAAAAAATATTCAAACAAGCTGAAAGAATGAAACCTAAGACGATTGGTTTAATCATACGAAAGATACCTTGTACATACATGCTGTTTTGAAATCGATCTAACATTTTACCAATCATACTGATAATAATGATGCTAGGTAATACCAAAGAACCAGTAGCAATCAAAGCTCCCACTACACCATATACACGATAACCAACATACGTTGCCATATTAATTCCTAAAGGACCCGGTGTTGATTCACTTACGGCAATCATCATTGTTAAAACATCCGTATCAAACCATTGATACGTCCTTCCTATTTCTGAAATAAAAGAAATGGTCGCAAGTCCACCACCAATGGCAAATAGTCCTGTTTTAAAAAAAGCTACAAACAAATCTAAAATGACGTACATGCCTATGCCTCCTTATGAAAATATAGATAACCTATTGTTAGTAAAGAAGTCACTATGATAATACCAACTTGTGAGACTTTAAAAACATATACACATATAAAAGAAGCAAAAAACATCATGAAACCCATATAATTTTTAACAGCACCCTTATATAACTTATAGATAGAGACAGCCATTAAAACACAAACTGCAATTTTAATACCCCCTAAAGCATGTTTTACAATAAAAACATCTTGAATATTAGCTAATGTTGCTGCAAGAAGCATAATGATGATAAGTGAAGGTGTAATTACCCCTATAGTAGCGATTACACCACCTAAAATTCCCTTTAATTTATAACCAATTAAAGTAGCCGTATTCACCGCAATAACCCCTGGTGTACACTGTCCTATAGCATAGTAATTTAAAATTTCTTCCTCACTTGCCCATCCTCTTTTTTCAATCAGCTCTTTTTGAATCATCGGTAACATGGCATAACCACCACCAAAGGTAAATAATCCTATTTTAAAAAAAGCAGTAAATAATTTAAAATACATTAGAAATCCTCCTTAATATGCTTTAACAATTGTACATAAACTTTATAGATTTCTTTATCCGTCTGATTATCAAAATACATATGCCCTACCACATGTCCCTGATGAATCATAAATAAAACCGGTGTATCTAACTTCTCTTGATTTAAAAAACGATAAAAGTATGCATTAAGTTGTTGATCATTTTCATAAACATAAATATCATGGCTATAATCTGTACAAACATCATTTAACACATGATAGTACATAAAATCTTGATCAATAATCAACAATGGTCCATATCCATCCTTCAGCAACGCTTTTGCATCCTCTTGTTGAATCCTATAAAAACAACCAGAATTTTCTACTTTCATAAGTACCCCTAAAACTTCAGGATTCTTTTTCACCTTAAAAAAGATAGTATCTTCACTACATGCAACCAAGAAAAATAGTAAGAATATTAAATATATTTTTTTCATGCATTCATTATATAGAAAATACTTTTTATTTTCTAGTTGAATTCATCCTTATATTATGTTATTATTTTTAAGCAATTGATGGCTCGTTGGTGAAGTGGTTTAACACAGCGCCCTTTCACGGCGTCATTCACGGGTTCGAATCCCGTACGAGTCACCAATTTAGGGGTGTAGTACAATGGTAGTATGATGGTCTCCAAAACCACAGACGGGAGTTCGATCCTCTCCACCCCTGCCATGTATAACTTTAAAGCCTTGTTAGGCTTTTTTCTTTTTATCGATATTTTTGTAAATAATACACCAAATTTGTAACAAAACGGATTGGCAACATACGCCCTAAAGCCACATACACTTTATTCTTCCAACCATACGTACATACTTTTCTTCTTTTTAACATAGATAAAAATCCATAAGAAGCTACTTGATATCCATCATCTTGAAATTTGCTAGCTAAAAAATGATTATGGATATTGGCATTTGTTGCAAATGATGTCTTTGTTGGACCTGGACATAATGTTGTAACAAAGACACCACTTCCTTGTAATTCTTTTTGTAAAGCCAATGAAAAAGATAGCACAAAGGCTTTACTGGCATAATATACACTCATAAAAGGTCCTGGCATAAACGCAGCCACAGAAGCAACATTTAAAATATAACCCTGCTTCTTCTTAACCATTTCTTGTGCCAGTTTATGTGTTAGATGAACCAATGCCTTAACATTTAAATCAATAATATCCAACATAGCAAAAGCATTATCCTCAACAAAACAACCATAGAATCCCTTTCCGGCATTATTGATTAAGATATCAATATCATAAGCTTCTAATTGTTTTAAGATCGTATCTCTTTCCTCTTGTTGAATCAAATCACACTTCATACATATTACATCAACATGATAGTTGTGCATAATATTTTTTTGTATCGTTTTCAATTGTTCAAGATTACGTGCGATTAAAATTAAATTATGGTTATGTTTTGCAGCAACATAAGCAAAATGATAACCAAGTCCACTACTAGCACCTGTAATTACTGTATATTTCATAAACATCTCTTTATTCCTTTGTTATAATAATTATAGAGGCGATTTTATGAAAAATAAAGAACAAGTCATGTATAACCCAAATACAAAAGAACAACTAAAAAAACGTTTAAAATGCCAAGATTTATGTTTTCAATACAATCAATTAAAACCAAGTCAAATCCTAGAACAAGAAACTCTACTAAAACAAATCCTGCATATTGAAGAGGCCTTTCACGTGGAACAACCTTTTTATTGTAACTATGGAAGCAATATCTACATAGGACATCATTTTTCAAGTAAACATAACTTGCAGATTATGGATAATGAAAAAGTGATCATAGGTAACTATGTTTTTATTGATGAAAATTGCTGTATACGTTGTGGAAGTCATCCATTTGATTTTAACATTCGTAATACCGGCTATGAATTTAAAGCTCCGGTCACGATTGGAAATAATGTATGGATTGGAGCCAATGTGACCATTCATCCTGGAGTATGTATTGGTAATAATGTTGTTGTATTAGCAAATACCTTTGTTCAACAAGACTTAGAACAAGATGGTCTTTATGGAGGAAATCCATGCGTTAAATTACGTGATTTATAAGGATTTAAAATTTATTTTTCGATTCATTATAAATACGTTATAATAAATATAATTATATAAGGAGATTAGAAAATGATAGATTATAGTCAAGGTTCAGGAAAACAATATCACATTCAAGTAGGTCAAGGTGAAGTTGGTGAATATGTGTTGCTTCCGGGAGATCCAAAACGATGTGCTAAAATCGCTCAATATTTTGATAATCCAGTCTTAATTGCAGATAGTAGAGAATATGTCACCTACACCGGTTATTTAGATGGCGTAAAAGTCAGTGTAACCTCTACTGGAATTGGTGGTCCCAGTGCTTCTATCGCTATGGAAGAATTGGTGAAATGTGGAGCTAAGACATTTATTCGTGTGGGCACATGTGGTGGCATTGACATTGATGTCAAAGGTGGAGATGTCGTAGTGGCAACAGGAGCTATTCGTTTTGAAGGGACAAGCAAAGAATACGCTCCTATTGAATTTCCGGCAATTGCTGATTTAGATATTACAAATGCGTTAGTACAAAGTTGTAAAAAAGCGAATACAGCTTATCATGCTGGTGTTGTACAATGTAAAGATGCTTTTTACGGACAACATAAACCGGATGAATTACCAAACCATATCGAACTAAATCGTAAATGGGATGCTTGGATTCGTTTAGGTACAAAAGCCAGTGAAATGGAATCTGCTGCCTTATTTGTGGTTGCCTCTTATTTAAAAGTACGTTGTGGATCTATTTTCTTAGTCGTTGCTAATCAACAAAGAGAAAAACTAGGTCTTGAAAATATCCAACACCACGATACCGATATCGCCATTAAGATAGCAATTGATGCGATTCGCACATTAATTAAACAAGATCAAGCAGTCTAAATGAATCTATAAAGAAAACAAAACGCTACTTATTACAACCGCAAGTAGCGTTTATTTTTCACTTTAGTGTTAGCATTTCCTCATAAATGCGATATAACTCTTTTGTTTCTTCTTCATTCATTTTACGTTCTTTCGCATTGTGCCCTTCAACCGTAGCAACATGATTCTTTACAAGCACCCCATCCTTTACCACCGCAACATCCGGAACATACAATCGAGGCTTATTTGTCTCTTTATCTAACCATAAATCTTCCTTCATGATCTCCACAATTTCATTCTTTAACTCTTCCTTCATATTATCTTCTTTACGCATATCAATATAATAGATAACTTCAACCTTGTGATCAAGAGCCACTTGATTCAAAATCGGAAGTGCATCTACACACCAAGGACATTTCGGAAAACCAAAATATAAGAATGCGGATTCTTTCTGTTTAAAAACAGCAATCGCTCTTTCCAAGCTAATTTCTACAAACACATGCTGTTGGGCATCAAAATCTTTATATGCACTCATATCTGCATATACTTGCTCGACATCTTTTAAACGATAGTCAAACTCTTGACATGGAACTTCTACATCACAAGGACCATCTTGATTGCTGTGCTCCTTTTTTACTTGGTTACATCCAGCCATCATCCACACTGCTAACAATAGGATTAAAATCTTTTTCATACTACCTCCTAAATTTATAACTATCTTACAACTAAACCCATAATAAAACAACAAGTTTATGATAAAATATAAACATGAAAAAATATAACATACACATACTTTATGGATTATCCATCTTATATACCATTCTTTTATTGAAAAGTAGCAATCCCTTTATAACTAATTTTACTCACCTAGTAAATCATAAACAACAATTTCTCACTGTATTTATTTGGTTAGTGATTAACCTTCTTTACTATTTTATAGTTTTAAAAAAACTGAATCCTAATTTTAAATTGCAATATTACATTTTCATCATCATTACTTCATGTTTAACAATTCTTACACCTTACCATTTAATAAAGTATCCCATCATCAGCAATCTTCATGTTCTAGCTGGATACTTAAGTTTTATACTTTTAAATCTACATATCATTTACACACTTTTTTATTTTGAAAAAAATTACTTATCCCTATATATAGGTATCGCTTTTATTCTTGGAACTGAAGTATTGTATTATGGAGCTATCAACACACTATTTCAAGCATCCTACACCATTATGATAAATACTTTATTATTCATCATAATAAAAAGGTCTCAATAGACCTTATATTACTTACTCTTTGCTGTTTTCTTCGTAGTAGATTTCTTTGCAACAGCCTTTTTTGGTGCTGTTACTTTTTTCGTTACTGTTTTCTTTGTTGTAGCTTTTTTTGTATCAGTCTTTTTTGTAACCGGCTTTTTTACAGCTGGCTCTTTTTTTGCTACAGGTTTCTTTGAAGCTACTTTTTTAG
>JAUMYM010000021.1 GCA_030528645.1 Erysipelotrichaceae bacterium
CCTCGAAACAATTACTGGAATCTATTTTTATTGAGATGACGCTATATTCTATTGTAGGTATTGCGATTGGTTTAATCTTAGGTATCTTTATTACCAGAGAAATGTTGTATCTTACAACCAATTTATTTAAATCTATTTTACATGGATATTTTTTAGTTTCAGGAAAACTTAACATCTTTGTGAGTGTTAGAAGTATCTTGTTTATTGTTGTAGTAATGTTGATTGTAATTGTTATCTCGAGTTACATTCCATATCTTAAATTAAAGCGTAGTAAACCTATGGATTTAATACGTAATCAAAAACCAATTAAAATAGGTCATCTAAAAGATCAAGGCTTTTTATCAGAACATTTGGGCATTGAATATGTATTGGCGAAACGCAATCGTAAAATCGATACGCATAAATATCAAATTGCAGCGATTTCTTTAATTATATCCATTGTATTATTTATTACTTCTGCAAGTTTAATCTCCCATATTCAAAAAGTAAATACACGTCTTAGTGAGTATTATACTTATGATTTATTATTTATGTCGGATAATCAAAATCTAGAGGATTTAAATAAGATTTATCAGCAGTTCATCTTGATTGAAGATATTGAAGAGGCAAGTTATATTACCTTTAGCTTTGATAAGGCTACGGTTTTAACCGAAGCGAATAAGGAGATTTATGTTTATATTGCATATGTAGATGATATCACGTATCAAAAAAGTATTGTTGCCAATGGTATAAAAAAGGGTGATGGAGAGCTTTATTATGACTTAGCGGAAAGTTATGATGCAAATAGTAAAAAATATATGCGTATGAATATGTTACAAGAGCGCAGTGTGGTATGGATTTCGAATCGTCAAGAGACATTGCATTTGAATTATCGTCTTGAAAAGCCTCCACTTGGTATTGATAAATTTGTTTCTGATGTGGTCATTATTCGTCCGTATTCAAGTTATGTTAAACAAAAAAATACAGAAGATATCATGCAGTTTTTCTTCCGTAGTAGTAATCATAATTATGTGTATCATCGTATGCAGGATATTGCGCTAGATTTAGAAATGAATGATGTGATTATTTTAGACTATGGTGAAAACTTAGATGGAGAACATGCTCGTTTGAATATTATGCGTGTCTTTAGTTTTGTCTTTGTCTTCATCTTTAGTTTGTTGGCAATGGTCAGTATTTTTGCAACAGTTCGAACAAACATTTTACAACGTAAACGACAGATTGCGATGTTGAATTCGATTGGAATTAGTCGTTTTAGTTTGCATCGTATGTTGGTCTATGAATCCATTGGATTAGTTTTTTATGCTTTTATCATAGGTTTAGTGATTTCAGTTGCATTATCTTATGGTATTTATAAGTATGTGTATCCATTTGGTGTATTGCCATTTCGTATTTCTTTAAGTAGTATCATCCTTAGTTTTATTGTATCGTTATTCATTGTTGTTATTACGATTTATTATTCATTACGAGAAATGGATAAAGTAAATATTATTGAAATTATTAAACATGATTTAATGTAAAAAATAAACCCGTTAGGGTTTATTTTAATTTCCAAATATCTTGGTTGTAATCATTGATGGTACGATCACTTGAGAAGAATCCAGCTTTGGCAGTATTCACTAATGACATACGTTTCCATTTTTCAATATGTTCATATTCATCAAAGACATGTTCTTTTGTTTCGATGTAGTTTTTTACATCTAATAATGTCATAAACCAATCTTTATTGATTAATTCATTATGTAAAGCTTGTAGATGTTCTTTGCTTCCAATTTGAAGTAACTCATCACTTACAATGAAATCGACTAATTTTTTAATCAATGCATCTTGTTGGTAAAGTGTTTTTGAGCTGTAGTCATGATGGTTGTAGTGATCAATGACTTGTTGGCTACTTTCTCCAAAGGTATAGATGTTATCATTTCCAACTAATTGAGCAATTTCAACGTTGGCACCATCCATCGTTCCAAGTGTGATTGCTCCATTTAACATGAATTTCATGTTTCCTGTTCCTGAAGCTTCTTTTGAAGCTAAAGAGATTTGTTCTGAAACATCACATGCTGGAATTAGTTGTTCAGCATACGTTACATTATAGTTTTCAACCATTACGACTTTTAAGTGTTTACTTACTACAGGATCGTTGTTGATTAATTTTGATAATGTAATAATTAAGTGGATAATGTCTTTGGCGATGTAGTAGGCTGGAGCAGCTTTTCCTCCAAATAGAATGGTAATTGGTCGTTTTGGCAAGTTACCATTTTTAATTTCTAAGTACTTGTAAATGATATATAAAGCATTCATTTGTTGACGTTTATATTCATGAATACGTTTAATTTGAATACAGAAGATACTGTTTGGATCCAGTTCAATGTTTTCATGTTTTTGGATATAGTTTGCAAGTTTACGTTTGTTGTTTTGTTTGATGTCATATAAATGATCTAGTACTTCTTGATTATCGTAATACGCAAGTAGTTTTTCCAGTTCGTTGGCATCTTTTTTCCATCCTTCACCAATTAAAGAAGTGATGTAGTTGGCAAGTTGTGGATTGCAGTGCATTAACCATCTTCTAAATGTAATACCATTTGTCTTGTTGTTAAATTTATCCGGATAAATATCATAAAACGGCTTTAATTCAGAATTTTTTAGAATATCTGTGTGTAATGCAGCAACTCCGTTAATCGAATATCCATAGTGCATATCAATACGAGCCATGTGTACACGATCTTGTTCATCAATGATTTGTACATCAGGATTTGAGAAGATATAAGCGACTAAGCTATCTAATGCTTCAATGATTGGCATTAAATGTGGAACTACTCTTTGTAAGTAGCTACGTGGCCATTTTTCTAAGGCTTCTGATAGAATCGTATGATTTGTATAGCATGTTGTATTTGATACAATGTCAATCGCTTCCTTCATACGAATGCCTTCTTGCATTAATAAGCGTATCAATTCAGGAATGACTAAAGAAGGGTGTGTATCATTAATTTGTACTACAACATGTTTGTGTAAATCACGTAAGTTATGTCCCTTTTCTTTTTCTTCTTTGATGATTAATTGTGCAGCACTTGATACCATGAAGTATTGTTGATAAATACGTAGTAAGTGACCTGCTTCATCACTGTCATCTGGATATAAGAATAACGTTAAGTTTTTTTCAAAGTTTTCTTTATCAAAAGAGATGGATTGATCATGGACTAATGTTTCATCTACATTTGCTAAATCAAATAAATGTAATTTATTTACTCCATTGTCATAACCAATAACATCAATATCATACATGTTGGCTGTTACAACTTTATCTGCAAGTTGTACTTGGAAACTAACATCTGTTTTGTTTAACCATGATTTTGGTGTCATCCATTCATTTTTTACTTCATGTTGTAAACCTTGTTTAAATTGTTGTTTAAATAATCCAAAGTGGTAGTTAAGACCAACACCATCACCATTTAAGCCAAGGGTTGCGATAGAGTCGATAAAGCAACTTGCAAGACGTCCAAGTCCACCATTTCCCAAACTTGGTTCTTGTTCCAACTCTTCAATCTCTGTAATACTTTTGTTGTTGGATTGTAATACTGTTTTTAGTTCATCATAAATTCCTAAGTTAATTAAATTGTTTGATAACAACTTACCAATTAGAAATTCTGCTGAGATGTAGTAAAGTTTGCGATTACCTTCAATAGGTTTTTTATTGAGCGTATATTCTTTCACTAAATTTAATGTAGCATCATAAAGCTCTTGATTACTAGCTTCGCTAATAGGCTTGTTTAAATGCTTTAATAAGTTTGTTTCTAAGTTCATAAACCACACTCCTAGGATAATAGATTACCATAGGAAAACGTTTTCCGCAAGTGTTGGACATTTGTGTTATGGTATAGTAATAGTAAGTAAGGAAGTAGATATGAAGAAATTAATCGTCGCAGTAATGGTAATGATAATTCTTGTGGTTAGTATGATTTTAAAGAATCCCAAGAAAAAGTATGGAGTGGCATTTTATCCGACTATACCTATCATTGATTTTGTAAAAACGTATAAGCCAAGCTTATTGTTTGAAGAAAGTACAAGTATTAATCAGGATTTCTTTGGTGTAATACGTATTGATGGTGTCATTGAAGAGGCGGTAGTCTTAAGTAAAGATAATGAAGAATATTTACATATAGATATTCATGGTCATCCGGATAGTATGGGAACGGTCTTTATGGATTATCGTGTTGAGTATGGAGATCAAAACGTCATTTTATATGGACATACCTATCCGGGTAAAAAAGATATGGTGTTTTCAAATCTAAATGATTATAAAGACTATGCTTTTTATCAAAAGCATCCGACCTTTACCTTTGAAACAAAACAGGGGATGGATACGTATGATATTTTTAGTGTCTATGTATGGGATCCTAGTGTTTATCCATATTTCTTTGATGTCTCATTTCATTTGGAAAGCTTTAAAGAACATGTAGAACATATGAAAAAAAGTTCAATGTATCCCATTGAACTTGAAGTAGGTGTAGAAAGTCAATTATTAACTCTTGTTACATGTAATAGTGATAATATCGATCAAAGAGTTATTTTAGTAGGGGTTAAAAGATAACATCTTCATACTTGACAGAAGCAATTTCATAAGGAAGAATTACTTTTCTACCACTGTATCCATTCATTAGACGTTTTATTTCCATGATGGCTGTTTTAGAAATGGCATAGAAGTCTTGTTTACAAGTTAATATGTTTTTTCCAACATAGCCTAATAGAGTAATGCCGTCAAACCCGCAACAGCGACGGAAGATATTCATAGAGATTAAGGCATTTAATGCTCCAATTGCCATCAAGTCACTAGCACAAACAACGGTATCTGCATTTGTTGCTTTGCGCATTGTGATTTCGTAGGCTTTTTTTTCTGAGAAATCGGCATACTCAATATCTAGCTGAAAGCCATATTCTTGACTTAAACGTTGTATGCCAAGCAAACGTTCATCGGTCACATATCCGTTGCGTTTACCGGCAAGATATAGCACATTATGACAATATTCCTTTTCAATCACTGCTTTTGCAACGTCATATTGACCATCTTCATGATTAATGCTTACACTTGAAGTATTTTCATTTACAATTGGGGCATCTACGGTAACGATTTTAAAGAGATTGCGATTAATAATTTCATGAATGATTTTATCTTCTTTGTTTAATCCGTAAACTACAATGCCACTAATTCCTTGAGATATGAAGTAATGAATGATTTCATCGACACTTAAATTACGTATTGAATCATTAAATATAGTTGTTACATTCAAACCAATTTCAGCAGAAGCAATAAAAGCACCTTGTAAATATTGCATATTAATTTCATCAATCGCTTGTCGTTTATCGTTGATATAAATATACAAAGCAACTTTATCATAAGTCTTACTTGATAAGGCACTTGCCATGGTGTTAGGAATGTAATTTAATTCTTTTACCGCCTTTAAAACACGATCTTTTGTTTCCTTTGAAACACTTGCATAATTTTTTAAAACCTTAGAAACAGTCGAATTAGCGACCTTTGCTTTTTTAGCTACATCATTTATTGTTACAACCATAGTGTTATCTCCATTGTTACTATTATAACATTTTATAGATTGAATTTATGTATAATGTGCGTTATATTCTTATGGAGGTGTTTTTATGAATAAGTGGTGGAAATATGCTGTGGGATATCAAATATATCCACGCAGTTTTAAAGATAGCAATCAAGATGGTATTGGAGATTTAAGGGGTATTATTGAAAAAATACCTTATTTATATGATTTAGGAATTACCTTAATTTGGATTTGTCCGTTTTATCGTTCCCCTATGGATGATAATGGATATGATGTCAGTGATTATAGAGATGTAGATCCAAGTTTTGGTACGTTGGAGGATTTTAAAGAGTTAATACAAGTAGCTCATAGATATCAAATTAAAGTGATTTTAGATTTGGTGTTAAATCATACATCAGATGAACATCAATGGTTTCAAAAGGCCATTTCAAGTAAAAATCACCCATATCAAAAGTATTATATTTTTAAAGAGGGTAAGATGATCGATGGGATGAAATGTCCGCCGAATAACTGGAAAGGCTTTTTTAGTGAAAGTGCTTGGAGTTATGTTGAATCCATTGATAAGTATTATTTAAGAATCTTTTCAAAGAAGATGCCGGATTTGAATTGGAGTCATCCGGAATTAAGACAAGAGCTTTATCAAGTAGCACGTTTTTGGTTGGATTTAGGTTGTGATGGATTTCGTTTAGATGCGATTGCACACTTAGCAAAAGATTTAAGTTTTAAAGATTCTACCATCAACATTGATCATAACGGTTTAGCATTTGATCCTTCTAAATTTTCAAATCGTCCTGAAATCTTTGAGTACTTAAAAGAATTCAAAGAAGAAGTTTTGGATCATTATGATTGTATGACGGTTGGTGAGGTTGGTGGAGGAGCCAATGTCCTAGAGGGTTTAAAGTATGCAGGGTATCAAGATGGATACTTAAATATGGTTTTTAATTTTGATACTTGTTGGAGTAATGGAGCCTATGGTTCCATTGATAAAAAAGATGATGAGATTGTTACCGATGTGGTTAACTTAAAAGAAAACTTTAAACGTTGGTATGATGGTTTGCATAAAAAAGCGTGGCTACCAATTTATTGGTTAAATCATGATCATCCTCGTGTCTTATCACAATATGGAAATGTAAATTATCGTTATCAATCAGGATCGATGTTAGGGCTTATCTTATTATTCTTGTATGGAACTCCGTTTATTTATCAAGGGGAAGAAATTGGTATGAGTAATGTGGATTATACAACACTTAATCAATTTAAAGATGTTGGGGCTCAAAACTATTTCCAAGAACATAAAGAGTTTTATGAGGAAGAAACGATTCTGCATACGTTACGAAGAACCAGTCGTTGCAACGCGCGTAGTCCAATGCAATGGGATGCCGGTGCATATGCAGGGTTTAGTGAAGCAAGAAGTGAAGTGGATGTAAATGGGAATTACAAAGAGGTAAATGTACAGCGTCAACAACATGAAAAAGATTCCGTGCTTGCTAGTTATAAACAGTTGATTAAATTAAGAAAACAATACAGTAAGGATGTTGTAGAGGGGACTTTGACATTTATTGACTTAAAAGATCCAAATACCTTTAGCTTCTTAAAGAATAATCGATTATTGGTTATTACGAATTTTAAAGAGGAAACAATAAGGTTTACTTATCCTGTAAATGAATATCAAATATTGTTTAATAATTATAAAGAAGTAGAGTATCAAGATGGTATCTTTACATTAAAGCCATATCAAGCGTTATTGATTGAGCTTTTAAAAGAAAATGAGGCATAGATAAAGCACACATTGTGTGCTTTTTTCATTTTAAAAATATTTTTTGTAAGCGTTATATTTTTTCTTTACAAAAAATAATTTTCGTTGTATCATAGAAGACAGGAAAGGAAAACGTTTTCTGTAAGCGATTATACTACAGAGAACTGGAAAGAAATTATTATGAAGAAATTATTAGCTGTTCTTCTTGCATCTATGATGATGTTAACTGCTTGTACTAAGAAAAATGATTCTAAGCCGGCAGATGATATGGGCCAAGATGCAAATACAAAAGTTACATTAAAAGTTTGGGCTTCTCAAGATGACCAAGACATGACTCAAAAAATGGTGGATGCGTTTATCGAAGCTCACCCTGAAAAGCAATGGGATATCACTTTAGCAGTAGTTGGTGAACCTGATGCAAAAACAAAATATTTAGAAGATCCTGCAGTTGCAGCTGACGTATTTGCATTTGCAAATGACCAATTAAATGATTTAGTAAGTGCTGGTGCACTTTATAAAGTAACAAGAAATGCGGATGATGTAAAAGCTCGTAACTCAGCTGGTTCAGTTGGAGCTGCTAGCAAAGATGATCAATTATATGCATATCCTATGACTGCAGATAATGGTTATTTCATGTTCTATGACAAATCAGTATTTACAGAAGAAGATGTATTATCATTAGATGTTATGCTTGAAAAAGCTGCTGCATCAAATAAAAAAGTATTAATGGATTTATCAAATGGTTGGTACATTGCATCATTCTTCTTAGGAAATGGTGGTAAATTATCAATTAGTCCTGAAAACACACAAGTTTGTGATTTCAACAATGAAAAAGGTGTTCAAGCTGGGGAAGCAATCAAAAACTTTGCAGCTCATAGCGCATTTACAACTGGAGATGACTCAGTATTAGTAGCTGGTTTTGAAAATGGTGAAATCGCTGCTGCAGTAACTGGTACTTGGAATGCTGAAAAGATTCAAGCTGCATTAAAAGATAACTATGCTGCTACAAAGCTTCCTTCATACACTACAACAGATGGTTTAGTTCAATTATCTTCATTTGCTGGATACAAACAACTTGGTATTAACTCTCAAACTAAGTTCCCGGTAGAAGCAATGGATTTAGCTGATTGGTTAACAAACGAACAAAACCAAGTATTACGTTTTGAAACAAGAGGTTATGGACCAAGTAATTTAAATGCTTCTCAATCTGATGCAGTTCAAGCTAACGTTGCATTAGCTGCATTAGCATTACAATCTCAATTTGCAGTATCTCAAAATGATGTATTAGGAACATATTGGGGACCGGCAGAAGCATTCGGTGCTGCAATGGAAGCAAAAGACTACAGCAAAACAGTACAAGAATTATTAGATGAAATGGTTGCTCAAATTACAGCAGCGAAATAATTGAAATAATTAATTATGCAAACTGATAGGGGCAAAGAATTACTTTGTCCCTATTTCTGAATATTAAGGAGAACATATATGAAATTACAAAGTTTCTTCAAAAAATTATCAGATGCAGTAAGCGGTTTCTTTGCTGCATGTGCTAATTATTTTGTTCATTTTAAAAAGGGAGACATCATAACTAAAATTTCATACTTCATTATGGGTTTTGGCTGTTTTTGCCGTAAACAAGTAGTAAAGGGTTTGGCATATCTTGCAATTCAACTTGGATATATCTATTTCATGATTACAAGTGGTGTGTACTATATTTCAATGCTTTCTACCTTAGGGACTATGCAGCAAGGTGAAGTTTGGGATGAGGCTTTACAAATCTATCGTATCCAAACAGGACATAATTCAATGTTATTGTTGTTGTTTGGAGTATTTTCCATCTTCTTAACAATTTTATTCATTGCTTTTTATTTTATGAGTGTATCTCGTGCTTATAAAAATCAATTGTTAATGGAACAAGGGAAACATATTAATTCATTTAAAGATG
This sequence comes from Erysipelotrichaceae bacterium, assembly GCA_030528645.1. Classification (GTDB taxonomy): domain Bacteria; phylum Bacillota_I; class Bacilli_A; order Erysipelotrichales; family Erysipelotrichaceae; genus RQZE01. Next base: position 9,263 of record JAUMYM010000021.1, read on the forward strand.
ATGTTCGTGATTTATTAGATAGTAAATATCACATTACTGTATTATCAATTCCTGTTATTTTAACAGTGGCATTTACAATTCTGCCATTAATTTTCATGATTTTAATGGCATTTACAAACTTTGACCAAACGCATCAACCTCCGGGTAATTTATTTACATGGATTGGATTCGATAATTTTTCAAAGATTTTGTATCAAAATCCTAGATGGAGTGCAACGTTCTTTAAATTGTTATTCTGGACAATTATATGGGCATTCTTTGCGACATTCCTAAACTATATTTTAGGTATCATGCTAGCAATCATGATTAATAAAAAAGGAATTCGTATTAAATCATTCTGGCGTACCATTTTTGTTACGACAATTGCGATTCCTCAGTTTGTATCATTGTTATTAATGTCTCGTATGTTATTGGATAATGGGGCTTTAAATAATCTATTATTAAATTTAGGTATTATTAAAGAAGCCATTCCATTTTTAACAAATCCTAATGTTGCTAAAGTTACAGTTATTATCGTGAACTTATGGGTAGGGATTCCTTATACTATGTTGATTACAAGTGGTATTTTAATGAATATCCCGGAAGATTTATATGAAGCAAGTCGCATTGATGGGGCAACACCGGTAAAACAATTCTTTGCGATTACTTTACCATACATGTTACATGTAACAACACCATATTTAATTACACAATTTGTTGGTAATATTAATAACTTTAACGTTATCTTCTTATTAACAGGTGGTGGACCACAATCGTTAAACTTATATCAAGCAGGGGAAACAGATCTATTGGTTACATGGTTATATAAGCTTACAACACAGGAACAAAACTATGCTTTAGCTAGTACGATTGGTATTGTAATCTTTATGTTACTATCATCTATTTCATTAATTACTTACAATATGACAAGTGCAGTAAAAGAGGAGGATACATTCTCATGATAAAAAGTATGAAAGCAAAGCGTACGATTGGTAATGCGTTTATTTATGCAATTTTAACGTTATTAAGCATCGTTTGGGTATTTCCGGTTGCTTGGTTAGTAATGCAATCATTCCGTAAGGAAGGAAGTGCGTTTACGCCTTATTTTATTCCAAAGCAATGGACATTTGATAACTATATTAATTTACTTACAGATACATCAAAATTTAATTTCCCACGTTGGTTTGGGAATACGTTAGTTGTAGCGATTGCATCTTGTATCTTGACTACGGTTCTAGTATTATTAACAGCTTATGCATTTTCTCGTTTAAGATTTAAAATGCGTCGTCCAATGATGAATGTAATCTTGATTCTGGGGATGTTTCCAGGCTTCATGTCAATGATTGCGATTTATCATATCTTAAAAGCCATTGGTCTAACACAAAGTTTAGTTTCTCTTGTTTTAGTATATTCAGGAGGAGCAGCAATGGGATACTACATTGCTAAGGGGTTCTTTGATACCATTCCATATGCCATTGATGAAGCTGCCATGATTGATGGTGCTACAAAGAATCAAGTATTCTGGAAAATTATTTTACCGATGTCAAAACCAATTGTTATTTATACAATTTTAACTTCGTTTTTAGCACCTTGGGTAGACTTTATCTTTGTATCGGTTATCATGAAAGATAATTATGATAAATATACCGTTGCATTAGGATTATTCCAAATGATTAGTCGTGAAAACGTTCAAAAATATTTTACACAATTCTGTGCTGGGGCTGTGTTAATCGCCATACCTATTACACTATTATTTATTAAGATGCAGAAGTACTATGTAAGTGGTGTTACTGCAGGCGGTGCAAAAGGATAATGAAAAAGGTTGTCATTCTATTTTTGCTTGTAAGCTTGTTGTTTGGCTGCGCTCCAAAGAAAGAAGTTACCAATAAAAATGGAAGTGTGTACTATGAAATCTTTGTGGCATCGTTTCATGATTCAGATGGAGATGGTGTTGGTGATCTAAATGGAATTATTGAAAAATTAGACTATCTTCAAGATTTAGGGGTTAGCGGAATTTGGTTAATGCCAATTCATCCAAGCAATACCTATCATAAATATGATGTCTTAGATTATATGGCAATTGATGAAAGTTATGGAACAATTGAGGATTTTAAAGCCTTAGTCCAAGAAGCAAAAAAACATAACATTGATATCATTATTGATTTAGTGTTGAATCATACAAGTAGTAAACATCCATGGTTTAAAGAAGCTAAGGATGCTGTTATGAATGATGCGTGTGATACAACTAATAAGTGTGAGTATTATCATTTTAGTAAGTCTATAAAAAAGGGATATACACGTATCCATGATCAGTTGTTTTATGAAGCTGTCTTTTGGAGTGAAATGCCGGATTTAAATCTTGCAAATCAAGATGTTCGTAAAGAAATCGAGGGCATTGTTGACTTCTGGTTAGATTTAGGAGTAAAAGGCTTTCGTTTAGATGCTCCATATCATTACTTTGATCATAATACAGGTTTAAATAATGAGTTTTTGGCATGGTTAACAACGTATGTAAAGTCAAAACGTGAAGATGCCTTTATGGTAGGTGAAGTGTGGGCAGATCAACAGACTGTATTGAATCACTTTGAAAGTGGTTTGGATTCTTTCTTTGATTTTGCAAGTAGCAATACAGATGGTCGTATTGTTTCCGCTTTACGCAGTAAAAATGGACATGTATTATCACAATATTTAGCGGACTATTACAATGCCATTAAAAACATGAATGCAGAAGCAATCAGTAGTATCTTTTTATCAAATCATGATCAAGGAAGAAGTGCTGCCTTTTTCTTGGATGAACAGCAAAGAAAACTTGCAGCAAGTATTTATCTTTTAGCTCCTGCAATACCTTTTGTATATTATGGTGAAGAAATTGGTATGTTAGGTAGTGGAAGAGATGAAAACAAGCGTCTTGCGATGGTTTGGGGAGAAGGTAAAGATACCAAGTCTCCGAAAGATGCAGATTATGCTGGTGAATTTAATAGTAGTGTAAAAGAGCAACTCAAAGATAAAAATTCTCTTTTAAATCATTACAAAAAGGTAATACAGTTAAGAAACCAATATTTAGATATACAGAATGTTAAGATTCAAGCATATCTATTTAAAAATAAGCATTTATGTGCAATTGAATATATTCAAGGGGATAAAACAGTTATGGTTGTTCACAATTTAAGTGGTGAAACAATTGTGGATGAATTAACAGGATATAGAATTGTTGATCAAGTGGTATTGAGTGAAAAGGCTACAATCCAACAAGATCAATTAACAATTGCACCATACTCAACAGTCATTTTAAATAAGTAGGAGGATATTTATATGAGAAAAGCTGGGATTTTGATGCCGGTCGCATCTCTTCCATCTAAGCATGGAATTGGTGATTTTGGTTATACTAGCTATACATTTATAAGTTTATTAAAGAAAAGTGGCATGAAAATATGGCAAATCCTCCCATTAAATCCACTTGGATATGGAAATTCACCTTATCAACCATATTCAAGTCATGCAATGGATGAATTGTACATTTCATTAGATTTATTAAAAGAAGAGAAGTTAATTAAAAATGTAGCTGACTTTAATAGGGATGCTGAAATCATTGATTATGATGCGGTAAGAAGCTTTAAGCATTCCTATTTAAAAGAAGCGTTTGATAACTTTAAGCCAAATCCAGAGTATCAAGAATTTATACAAATGGATTGGGTTTACAAATATGCAGTGTTTTTAACCTTAAAGAAAGCCAATGAGTTAAAGTGTTGGGTTGATTGGGATCATAGTTTCAAAGATTGGATTAAGGGGAATGATTTAGATTTAACACCATATCAAAAAGACATTGAATATGAAATGTTTATCCAATATGTGTTATATGCTCAATGGTTAAAAGTAAAAGCATTTGCAAATCAGCAAGGGATAGAAGTGATGGGGGATATTCCAATTTACGTTGGAATTGACAGTGATGATGTTTGGACAAATCAAAAAAATTTTTTACTAGATGAGGATGGACGTCCAACATTTATTGCTGGTGTTCCACCGGATTACTTTAGTGCTACAGGACAAAGATGGGGAAATCCATTATATAATTGGGAAGTTTTAAAAGAAGATGGTTTTACGTTTTGGCTAGAACGATTAAGTTATAATAATAAATTGTTTAATATCATTCGTATTGATCACTTTAGAGCGTTTGATACGTATTGGAAGATTCCATCAAGTTGTGAAACGGCCATAGAAGGGCAATGGGTGGAAGCGCCAGGATATGCATTGTTTGATGAAGTCTTTAAACATTATCCAAACATGCAGATTGTTGCTGAAGATTTAGGGGATTTAAGGCAAGAAGTGCTGGTATTAAGAGATCATTACCAATTTAAGGGAATGCGTATCGTACAATTTTCATTTAATCCAACCTATATGGAAGAAGATCGTGAAAATCTTGTTATTTATACAGGTACTCATGATAATCAAACCATCAATGGTTGGTATCAAACCTTCAAACCGGAACAAAAGAAACAAGCTAAAGCCTATTTTAAAAAACATGGTTTTAAAAAGCCATCTGTTATTGATAATTTCATTGACTATACATTAGCAAGTAAGGCTTCTTTAGCCATCATACCATTGTTTGATGTATTAAAGTTAAATGATCAAGCAAGATTAAATACTCCGGGAACGGTTGGAAATCCAAACTGGCAATGGAAGATTAAGGATTATGTAGGCTTTAAAAAAGCTGTAAAAAAATTACACAAAGCAGTTTTAAAATATAATCGATAAGATGTAAGTTCATTACATCTTTTTTCATGAAGGATCAAAACAAAAGCATTATTTTTTTATATCAAAATTATTGATGTATAATAGTAGTATTGAAAAGAGGGTTAAGTATGAAAGTAAGTATTATTTCAGGATTTTTGGGTGCTGGAAAAACAACGTTAATTTCAAAGTTGATTTCTGAGCAACTTTATAAAGAAAAGGTTGTATTAATTGAAAATGAATTTGGTGAAATTGGTATTGATGGAGGCTTCTTAAAAGAAGCCGGTATTGATATTAAAGAGATGAACTCCGGTTGTATTTGTTGTAGTTTACAAGGAGATTTTAAAGAAGCTTTACAAAAAGTGATCGATACCTATCATCCGGAACACATCATTATTGAGCCAAGTGGAGTTGGTAAATTAAGTGATGTGGCAAAGGCTGTAAAAGAAATAGAAAACTTAAAAGTAAATACCTTAACAACCGTTATAGATTGTAAAAAAGCAGTTGTGTATTCAAAGAACTTTAAAGAGTTTTATGATGATCAAATTATTCATGCAAGTTGTATTATTTTAAGTCGTAGTCAAGATGTTACACAAGAAAAGTTAGAACAAGTTATTGCATTACTGAGAAGTAAAAATGCGCATGCACCAATTATTACAACAAATTGGGAAGAATTAAGTGCCAATGATATTTTAAGTGTTATGGATCAAACGTATACATTAAAGGTAAAAACATCAAAACAGTATGATGCATGCGAAGGAGAAGATTGTTGTTGTCACCACGAACATGATCACGAGCATGAAGAATGTTGTT
>JAUMYM010000022.1 GCA_030528645.1 Erysipelotrichaceae bacterium
GTTTCTACTCCAAGTCAATACTATTTTTTCACTATTTTCTCTTTTTTTCTTTTTTTATTCTTCCTCTTTCCTCCCTCCCCTCTTATAACCCCTTATTTCTAGTCCTTTTTCTAATGTTTCCTTTTTTAAAAATTTTTATAAAAACTTCTTATAAACAAAAAAACTCTGTTTTTCCAGAGTTTTTTATCACTTATTTTGTATGTTCTTGCATTGCTTTGTGGAAGGTTGCAGCTTTCTTTTTAGCATCTTCTTCACTGCTACCTACTACATCAAAGTAAATCTTACATTTTGGCTCTGTTCCACTTGGTCTTACCGCAATCCAACTTCCATCTTCTAAATAGAATTTTAAAACATCACTCGGTGTAAAACCTGCCAAAGCTTTTTCTTGGTTATCTTTCACTTCAATTAAACGTTGGAAGTCTTGATACCCTATCACTTTTACACCTGCTACTTCTTTTAACGGATGTTCTCTTAGTGTTTGCATGATAGATTGAATCTTTAAGGCACCTTCTTGTCCTTTCAGTGTGATTGCAATTTGTGACTCATCATACGTGCCATGTTTGTGATATAAATCCAATAACACATCATATAATGTCTTACTTTCTAATGCATAATAGTTACATGCTTCTGCTAACATTAAACATGCTTGTGTAGCATCTTTATCACGAACAAAGTCTTTTATTAAAGAACCATAAGATTCTTCATAACCAAAGACATATGTTTTTTCATGATTGATTTCATATTTCGCAACTTTTTCACCAATGAACTTAAATCCAGTGAGTGTTTTTTCGGTTTCGACCCCATAACTTGATGCAATCTTTTCACCTAAATCACTTGTAACAACGGTATTAAACATAATTGCATCGTTTGGTAAACGTTGTTGTTTTGTAAGTTGCGATAAGATGTATTCAATTAAAACAGCACCGGTTTGATTTCCCGTTAACACTTTATATTCTTGGTCTTTTTTAACCGCAACTCCCATACGATCTCCATCTGGATCGCATACCAAAATAACATCTGCATCATGTTTTTTCGCATATTCAATTGCTAGTTTATATGCCTTTACATCTTCCGGATTTGGTGATTCCGTATTTGAAAAATCCGGATCTGCTGTGGCTTGTTCTTCCACCAAGATACAATGATAACCAGCTTCTTTTAATACACTTTGTACTGCTAAATTACTTGCACCATGTTCAGGAGAGAATACAATTTTAATAGTCTTGTCCAAGTTGGCATTTAATTGTATTGCTAATACCTCTTTATAATAAGCATCATCGACATCTTTGCCTACAACATGAATCAATGCTTCTTGTTCTTTTGATAAAACCGGAACAATTGCCAGTTCATCCTCTACCGCATTAACAAGGTCAATCACTTGACTTGCTAAATGTGGCACTAATTGACAACCTAATGCATCATATAGTTTATATCCATTATATTCTTTCGGGTTATGACTTGCCGTAATCATAATACCGCCAAAACATTGAAAATGACGTACTGCAAACGATAATTCCGGTGTTGGTCGTAAGCGTTCAAACACATATACTTTAATATTCATACTTGCAAGTACCTTTGCACAGTCCATCGCAAATTCATAAGACATGTGACGATTGTCATAGCCGATTGCTACCCCTTGATTTTGACCATTATAGTTTAAAATATATTGACCAAATCCTACTGTTGCTTTGCGGATTGTATGAATGTTGATGCGATTGCTTCCGGCACCTAGTACTCCACGCATTCCTGCTGTACCAAATTCAATATTTTTATAGAAAGCATCGTTGATCTCTTTTTCATTCATGCTTTTTAATTCTGTTCTTAATGTTTCATCCGTATTTGGATGATGTAGCCACTTCTCATATAATTCTTTAACCATACATTCCTCCAAAAAAATAAAAGAAGATTGAATAACAATCCCCCATTTATAATAATTGCTTATCCAATAACTTTTTGAGCACGAAGTACTTCTTCAATTGTTTGGATTGCAACATCTTCATCTTCACCTTCACATGTAACTGTTACTTCAGATTGTGTAGGAATTCCTAAAGACATAACCCCCATAATTGACTTCATGTTCACAGAACGGCCTTTATACGCAATTTTCACTTCACTTTTGAATTTACTTGCTGCATTTACGGCAACTGTAGCAGGTCTAGCATGTAATCCAACTGGATCAACAACCACAACAGAAATTTGTTTCATATAACCCTCCTATTATTTATTAACTACTAATATTCTAACCTATTTAAAAAGATACTACAAGGCTTTTTATAACGGTTACATCATTTATGATAGGTTTCATTATGCATTATCTTAAAAGCACGATAAATTTGCTCCAAGACAAGCAAACGAACATGTTGATGTGTAAAGGTAAACGCAGATAATTTCACTCTAGCATTTGCCCTTTGTAAAATAGCACTTCCAAGCCCTAAGGATCCCCCAATAACAAAGACAATATTGCCTTGAGTATGTATCATAGCTTTTTCTAATAATTGACTAAATGCAACAGAATCATAAGATTGTCCATGCAAATCAAACAGTATGACATAATCATTGTCTTTGATCTTGCCGGTAAGTCGTAATGCTTCTTCATCCTTAATCTTCTGATCAAGACTATCATTACTATTTTTACTAATGCGTTGATCTTCTACCTCAATAATTTCAATTTTATGATAACCTTTAATACGTTTTACATAGTCTACAATCAGTTTTTGTAAGCTGTCTTCTTTAATTTTTCCAACCGCAATGACTTTCATCATTCTAATTCAACACTAACCTTTTCTACAGTTTCATTGTGTAACACTTCCATTTCAACGACATCTCCGGTTTCATATTTATATAGCTCTACTTTTAAATCGGCAATGCTATTGACTTTCGTGTTATTAATGGTTAAAAGAATCATACCTGATTTCAACGGTGAATTGATGTTGCTTACTTTATTGATGTATAAGCCCTCAATGTTATCAAGCGGTATGTTTAAGTAACTTTTTTGATAGTTTGTCATATCCACAAGTGCTTTTGCACTTATGTTTAAATTGGCACGTTTTACTTCTCCAAAACTCATAAGTTCATCTACAATGACTTTTACTTCATTGATCGGCATTGCAAAACTTAAGCCAACAACATGTTCACCCACTAAACGAAACGAGTTAATTCCAATTAATTCTCCTGCAAGATTAATGATAGGTCCTCCACTGTCTCCTTCATTAAGCAATAAGTTTGTTTGAAGCATATGCAATTGATAATCTAATTGTCCATCTAAATCTAAATCCAAATCAAAGGTACGATTAATTCCACTGACATTTCCTACTAATGCTGTTTGCATATATTTATTTGAAATAGGACTGCCGATAGATACGATGTATTCCCCCTTTTTAATCAGTGAAGAATTTCCAATATTAAATGGAGTTACTTTAAAGGTAGTCTCTACTTGTAAAAGAGCAATATCACTATAGATATCATAACCAACTACTTCAGCCTGTAAATTTGCACCGTTATCAAAGGTTACCGTAATGCTGTTGGCATTTTCAATCACGTGTTGATTGGTTAGAATATATGCCTTATCTTCTTGATAACGAATAATTGCTCCGGTAGCGTAAGTAGTTTGATTGTTGTGTTCAATTTGAATGGATACGACTTTACTACTTGCATTTTTAATAACATTTGTAATATTTGTCGTATAACTATTTACAACATTGTTGGTAATAATGGTATCTGTTGTTGTTTCTTTATCAATCTTTTCTAACTTATTTAGCTTTACAGTTAAATATAAATTCCACACAACTAAGATACCAACCAAAGATAACGTAATCAGTTTTTTCATTCTTGACCTCCTGATACGACTTCAAATTGTTTTAATGCTTTTATAGCGATATGAAAATTCAATCCTTGCAAACGTTTTTGACTACACGCTAGCGCTTTATCTAATGTGTTGGTTTCTTCACTTAAATGGGCTAACCATACACTCTTTGTTTTTTCTCCAACCACAGTATATAAAATATTCGCACAATCCTCATTGCATAAATGTCCAACATCGGAAGTAATGCGTTGTTTTAAATAAATGGGACGTTTGCTTTGCCAAAGCATTTCCGTATCATGATTGCTTTCTATAATATAATAGTCTGCATTTTCAATTAAACCTAAATATTCATTACGCAAATACCCTGTATCCGTTATAAAAACAAGGGTTTCCTCTTTGCACGTAATGATAAAACCCACAGTATTAGGGCTATCATGTGATAAAGCAATGGGCATAATTTGAAAATGCCCAATGGTAAATGTTTTTAAAGGTTTAATCATAATTTGATTAAATTCTTCTTTTAAATGACAAGCACTATAAATAGGTCGATCTTTTACAAGTTTCAATTGACTGATGTGATCACTGTGTCCATGCGTCACTAAGATTGCATCAATATTGGAAATTGCTAAGCCAATCAAATCAAGTGCTTCTATTAAGTAACGTTTACTACTACTTGCACAATCAATCATAATCCATTGATCTTGATGATTAACGATGTAACAATTGCCCTTTGAACCGGATGCTAGTGCATAAAACTTCATACTAACACCAATCAACGACATTACATGGTCGTAAACGTTCTCCATTTAAACGTATTTCAAAGTGAACGTGTGGACCAGATGCTAACCCTGTTTTACCAATTTGTCCAATGACTTCTCCCTTATCCACTTTTACACCTACCGGGAAATATGGAGCTTTATTAAAGTGACCATAATAAGTTTGATATCCATTGCCATGATCTATCACCATATAGTAACCATTTACAGACTTATATCCAGATTGTACAACGGTACCACGGTCCGCGGCATAGACATCCCCATAACGATTATAACGATTTTGAATGTCAATCGCTTGGTGCCCCGGATAACATAAATATCCACAACTAATATACATATTGTCTACCGGAATACGGAATGTACCAGAACCAATGCCCGGGATCACTTTCGATCCAACATAAACAATTTCTTGAACAGGTTGTGAAGTAATAACACTACTAATCTCTGAGGCTTCCATCAATACCCCATTGATATATGTTTCTTTATATTTCACGTTTTTACTACCTTCTACAGCTTCTTGATAGGTCCACGACACTCCTTCACGAACATTTTCATCTTCCACATATAAGGTATTTTCCGGATACACAATTTCTTTTTGAATTAATTCTTGTTCCACTACCACATTAATGGGTGATGTAAAGTAGGTAACATTTAACTTAGTCCCTGCCTCTAATAATTGAGTTGGTGATTTTAAAACATCACGATTAATATTTACAACTTGTTGAGCTGTTAAGTCATGATTCTTACTTCCAACCCCTTCTACCGTATCAAATTCAACCACTTCATAGTATTCACGTTCCATATTATCACCATAACTTAAGTACTCTAATACTTCTTCTTCACTGCTTTTAATCTTACTTGGTGATGCTAAGCCTTTAGAAACCGTAATATTTTCTTTAACGGCTACACTTAATTCACGACGACCATAAGTTGTCAGTTCTTTGGTTGTTTTGTTGTTTTTAAAAAGATCTAATGATTCCGGAGTTACAAAGTTTAATAAGAATTTTTGTTCGGCATTATAAAAATCATCAATGTTTTTCACATAAATCGTAGCGTATACACCTTTATGATCTGAAAATTCAACAACATTGGTTAAGACAGAAAACAAATCATTCTCTTCTAAATACTTAACAATGGCATCGTCTTTATTTTCAACATGATAATAATTCAAAGAATCCACAATATAAATATCTTCCCCTAACCCCATTTGTGTATCAGGGAACTCTTCTTTATACTTATCACGATATACACGATTCAATAAGGCATCTATAACTTTTTCATCGCTTAAAATACCAATTAGATTTCCGTTGTTATAGATTTTCTTTACGGTAATTGGTTGTTTTAAGTATTCTACAATGTCTTGTTTTATAATACTGTGTTCTATTTGATACTTCGCTTTTACACCTGTTGTTTTCCATGAACTCAACGAAAAGGTAACGATGGAGCTTAAAACAAAACAAACTAGTATCGGTACTAACTTTTTCATTATGATCCCTCTTCTATGTCTTTGGCAGTGGTTGCGTAGAATTTATTGTAAGGCAAGTTCATCTTAAATAAGACTTTACCTGTTGCTCCATTACGATGTTTGGCAATGAGTAATTCTACTGTTTCACAATCATTTTCATCTTTGACTTTTTCTTCTTCTTTCTTCTGATAATTTTCACGATATAAAAACATAACAATATCTGCATCTTGCTCAATTGAACCAGACTCACGTAAATCGGATAACATTGGACGAGCATCTCCACTTTTGCTTCGTTGTTCTACATTACGTGATAGCTGTGATAAGGCAATAACCGGAACCTGTAAATCACGTGCTAATGCTTTTAAGTTACGTGAGATTTCTGATACTTCATTTTGACGATTTTCATTGTTTCGTCCAGAACCGGAAATAAGCTGTAAGTAGTCAATGACAATTAAAGATAAACCATGTTCACTTTTTAATTTACGGCACTTTGAAAAAATCTGTGCCACCTTAATCGTTGGAGAATCATCCATGAAAATCTTAGCCTTACTAAGTTCATTACATGTTTCCTGTAAGCTACCCCAATCTTTGGCATCTAAAATACCATTTTTTAAGTTTGAAATTTTTATTTGACCACGAGCTGCAATCATACGTGTGATTAATTGTTCTGCCGGCATTTCCAATGAAAAAATCGCAACTGCCCCTTCATTTTTAAGAGCTACATTGGTTGCACAGTTTAATGCAAACGCTGTTTTACCAACAGAAGGTCTGGCTGCCAAGATAATTAAATCTCCACGTTGTAAACCACTTGTAACATTATCAAAATATCCAAAACCTGTTACAATCCCTGTTACTTTTGTCTTTTGCTGATTCATTTTACGAATATGTTCTAAAACAGAATCAATGACTTCTTTACTGCTTCTAAAATCACTTGCTTTACGATTACGTGTAATATTCAAAACATTTTTTTCTGCATTATCTAATAACGAATCATAATCTAAAGCTCCATTTAATCCATCATTTACAATTTGATGCGCTGTTTCAATCAAACGACGAGCCGTTGATTTCTTTTGCACAATTTCAATATAACTACGAGTACTTGCACTGGTTACCGCTAAGTCTTGTAGTCGTATTAAATATTCAATTCCACCAATACTATCCAATTGATTTAAATCCTTTAAGCGATCTGTTAAGGTTGTAATATCCACTGTCTTAGACTCATCCATTAACATTAAGATACACTTAAAAATCTTACGATGATGTTCATAATAAAAATCGTCTACTTGAAGCGATTCTTCCATAACAATCGGTAAGCTATTGCGATATAACATGATTGAGCCAAGCAACGATTGCTCTGCTTCTTGACTACTTGGCATTTTGTGATTCATGAATTAATTCTCCTTTAAGTGTACTTTAACAGTTGCGATAATGCCTTTGTATAATTCAATACGTACATTTGTAACTCCTAGTGATTGAATAGGCGCAGAATCTAAAATCTTCTTTTTATCTACTTTAATCGTTTCTTTTGCAAGTTCATCAACAATTTGCTTTGTACTTACCGCCCCAAAGACTTTTCCATTTTGAGCCTTTACGTGAAACACTAACGTTAGACTTTCAATCTTTTTAGCATCTTCCATTGCTTTTTGTTTTAACATCTCTTGTTGTGCTTTATGTTGCTCTTGCTGTTTATTTAATACATCCACACTTCCGGCAGTTGCCATAACTGCAAGTTTTTGTGCAATTAAAAAATTACGACCATAGCCATCTGCTACATCGACAATTTCACCTTTTTTCCCAACTTTTTTTACATCAGCCAATAATATTACTTTCATCACTATGTTCCTCCTTAAAATATACATTTAATACTTCTAACAATTCTTCTTTTAATTGTGCAACGGTTTGATTTTTTCTTTGCACAGCTGCCGCTGTTAAATGTCCACCACCATGCATCTTTTCCATAATGACTTGTACATTTACACGTCCATTACTGCGTGAGCTGATTGCCACTTCATGCTCGGATGTTTTAGCAATAATAAAGGCAGCTTCAATATCTTTAATCGACAATAAAGTGTCGGCAACCTGTGAAATAGCTGTTCGATTATATACTTCATTGTCATCTACAGCACTAATGATGATACCTCGATCATAAACAAAAGCATGCTTCATCAGTTTATTTTTAACTTCAAATTGAACAAATGGTTCCTTAATCAACTCATCACATACTACAGGATCTGCACCATATTTCTTCAGTTGACTTGCCACTTCAAAGGTACGTGAACCCACACGTGTTCTAAAACGATTGGTATCAATCAATAGACCTAAATACATAATGTTTGCTTCACTTGTTGTAATTTCAATATCAGTTGATAGATATGGTAAAAACTCTAAGCACAGTTCACAACTTGAACTTGCTCCGGCTTCAATATAAATTAAAATAGGACTGATTTCTAAATCTGCTTTACGACGATGATGATCAAAAATCGCAACTTTCTTTGCCTTACTAATGACTTGGAAGCCGTTTGAAGTATGTAAATTATGGTGATCCACCATAATTACTAACGTATCCTCTTTTAATTGATTCAACGCTTCTGACTCTGTAACAAAAGTATGTTTATTACCTAATTCTTGCTTATAAAGCTCAATTACCTCTTTAATAACCGGCTCAATCCCACCGGTTTTTGCAATAATACTTACCGGCTTGTTTAACGAAGCCACAATGTTTGACATAATCAAGGCAGCTGCAACACAATCTGCATCCATTTCTTTATGCCCACATATAATAACGTTACTAGACTTTACCACTAAATCCTTTAGTGTATGAGCCATAATACGCACTCGTACTTTACTTCGTTTTTCCGGTGCTTCTGAGGAACCACCAAAGTACTTCACTTCTTCATTGTCTTTCTTCATCGCCACTTGATCTCCACCACGGGATTGCGCAAGTTCAAGTAAACTATTACTCATTTCATCAAGCTCATTAAAGTTTCCAATGCCTCTTGCAAATGCCATAGATAAGGTAATTGAAACTTCAATATTACGACTTGCTTTACGAGTGGAATTTAAAATCGAAAAACGATCTTCTACTAATTGATGATAAATGGTTTCATTTAACACCAAAAAGAAACGATTTCCTTTTAATGACTTTACAATAATCCCCATCTTCTTACACCAGTCCACAATCGGTTGACGAATATAGTGATTAATATATGAAATTTCCTGTTCATCTAAATATTGAGTCGTCTCTTCATAATTATCCAAGTGAATTAAACCAATAACTAATTGTTCATTCATATATTGTTGTTCAACATTATATTGTTTTGTAATATCTTTAAAAAATAACATCGGACGATCTTCTTTACGATGAACAAGGTATGTATTTTCATTAATAGAAATCATTACTTCATCCACTTCTCCAGTCATTAAAGGCTTTAATTCCGGAAGCCATACTAATAACTTTTTATCTGTACGATCAATGCGATGCACTTTAAACATATCGGAAACCCATGTAATAACATAGTCATCGTTATAAGTTAAAATACCCATTTGTGCAAAATTCAGTGCATCCAAAGCCCCTGTACCAACTAAGCCTTGTAAGGAAGTTAAATTGTCACGATAATAATGTTCATAAAAGAAAATCACAACATATAGCCCAATTGATGCAATAAGAAGTATCGTAAAGGCTAATAAGGTATCCATTTTTAAAACAAAGCCTAAAAAAGACAATATCAAAAACAATGTTATGATAACAATCGATAATCCATATTTAAACTTTATCAGTTTATCCTTCATTTAATCACTCCCAACCATAGACTTTAAAAACGGTGTTGTTTGATATAAAAAACCTAAAATAACAATAGGTACTGTACTAATCCCTGACGTTAAAAATGCAACCGCAATAATGATAAATGTTAAGTTCTTTTTATATTTTACCATACAATAACAAATTAAAAAAATAATTCCAAAGACATATAAAATTAGAAAAAGAATAATCGCAATAATCATAGCCATATCATGCATCGGTTTTGGTAATGCAATGGATTCATTTACAACGATAAATACAGGACCTAAAAAACTTAGATAGGCAAACCAAAGTGGTAATTTCAATTTATTAATCGGTGTGATTGGATTCACTTTAATCTTTAAACGCTTTAAAATTACATTTGCCAACAAATGAACAGCAATCCCCTCAATAATTCCTGAAATAATCACACTTGATAAATACCCGATACGTACTATATTAGCCGGAATAACTACCGGTGATTTACTGTTTAAGATGGTTTCTAACATTTTGATTTCCGCTATTACATCAATGCCAAACAAAGAAGCAAGCAATAAGGTAGAGACTATCGTTGATAGAGTTGTAATAAACATGGTTGTTAGTAATAAAAATGTATTATTGTAACCCTTCTGTAAACCGTAGCTATATACTAAACCACAAACTACGGCAACACTTGTAAAGAAAAAAGTGACAAAGGTTCCAAATAATAAAGATAGAAAAAGAATAGAAAAGGCAAGGGCAAATGAACTTTTCCATGTATTTCTAGCACTATAGATAATCAATGCGTAGGGAATAATGAAATTTAAAAAATAATCAAACACACCTGCATAATATCGATTGACAATGAAAAACACAGCTACAATAGCCAGCATCATTGCTCCTTCTGTAATTTTTCTAACATTATTATTCATAAGAATCTCCTTTTAAACATAAAACCCCCATCAATACTGATGGAGGTTGTTTATTAATCTTGTACGTATGGTAAAATAGCCATTTGACGTGCACGTTTAATTGCAGTAGCAAGCATACGTTGATACTTAGCACGAGTTCCAGTTACACGGCGTGGAATAATCTTACCGTTAGCACTAATGAATTTTTTTAATAATTCAGTATCTTTATAATCGATCGTTTCGATATTATTTTTTGTAAAATAACATACTTTTTTACGACCTACTCTTTGTTTTTTAAATGCCATAATTTAACTCCTTCCTAAAATGGTAAATCATCACTAGAAATATCCAGTGTTGGTCCTGAAGTAAAATCAGCAAAATCATTATTATCACTAAAGTCATTTTGACTTGGTTGTGCTACTTTATTGTATTGTGCATTGCTACGATTTTCATTTGTTCCCTTTGATTCAAGTAATTGAACATGATCACAAGTGACTTCCGTAACATATACCTTTTTCCCACTAGCATCATCATAATTACGTGTTGAAATACGACCTTCAACACCAACCAATGCTCCCTTAGAAGCATATTGTCCTAAAAAATCAGCGCTTTGATTCCATGCAACACAGTTGATGAAATCCGCACTTTGTTCGGAAGAACCGCCAAAACGGCGATTGCATGCTAAGGTAAAGGATGCAACACTTTTTCCTGTTTGCGTCTTTTTTACTTCTACATCTTTTGTTAGTCTTCCAACTAATACTACATGATTAATCATAGAATTATGCCTCTTGTTTCACAATCATGTAACGAACGATGTTATTATTGATACGCATTAAACGATCAAATTCAGCAATACAATCGTTATCTGCTTCGATTGTAATTACCATGTAATAACCCTTAGTCATGTCTTCAATACGATATGCAAACTCTTTTAAACCCCAAGCATCAACGTTTAGCACGTTACCACGGTTATCTGTAATAACCTTGTGCATTTGATCAATTACTTCTTGGCGTGCAGCATCATCTAAAGATGCGTTTACAATGTACATAACTTCATACTTTCTCACCAGTACACCTCCTTTTGGTCTATGCCCTACTTATGTAGGGAAGGAATAGATACGCATATCTATCCGTATAGTATACTATAACAAACAATAGTCAAAATGTAAATAAATTTTATTACAGGTTAAACTGCTGCATAAAACGCTCCATACGCTTAATCGCTTCTTTTAATTGATTTAAGCTATAGGCATATGAAATACGAATATAGCCCTGTCCACAGGCACCAAAGGCACTACCCGGTACAACCGCTACACGTTGCTCTTGCAACAAACGTTCAGCAAACTCCTCGCTACTTAAGCCTGTATTTTTGATACTTGGAAAGACATAGAATGCCCCTTGAGGCATATGACATGTCAAACCGATACGATTTAAGTTATTCACCAAAAAGTTACGTCGTGCCTCGAAAGAATCTTTATGCATCTTACAATCATTGTCTCCATATTTTAAAGCTTCTACTGCTGCATATTGTGAAATCGTGCTTGGACACATAATGCCATATTGATGTATTTTAATCATATGCGTAACAATGTCTTTTGGTGCAAGTAAATATCCTAAACGCCATCCCGTCATTGCATACGCTTTAGAAAATCCATTCAAGATTATGACTTGATTTTTTATTTCCTCAAACGAAGCAATGGATACAAAGGTTTGATCATACGATAATTCCGCATAGATTTCATCCGATAATACTAATAAATCATACTTTTTAATAATAGGAATCAATGCTTCATAATCTTCATAAGTCATAATTCCACCTGTCGGATTACTAGGAAAATTTAAAAATAAAATCTTCGTTTTATCCGTAATGGCAGCCTCTAATTGTTCAGGTAATAGTTTAAACTGATGTTCTTCCTTAAGTTCAATAATCTTAGAAACACCACCCGCTAATGTTACTAATGGTTCATATGCCACATAGCTTGGTTGTAAAAGTATGACTTCATCTTGAGGATTTAAAATCGTACGAAACGTTAAATCGATCCCTTCACTTGCCCCCACTGTAACAATTACTTCTTCTTTCCAATCATACGAAAGAGAGAAACGTCGTTGATAATACTTACAAATTTCTTGACGAAGCGCATCTAAACCACGATTACTCGTATAAAAAGTATAGCCATGTTCAATAGCATAAATCGCTTCTTGACGTATATGCCATGGTGTTTCAAAATCAGGCTCTCCAACTCCTAGAGAAACAACATCCTCCATTTGATTTGCCAGATCAAAAAACTTGCGAATCCCACTTGGTACAATCTTCTTAATTGTTTCATTTACATACTTACTCATGGTGTAACAATTAGTCTTTTATCTTCATTCGGTTTTGATAAAACAACTACCCCTTCTACTTTATATTGTTTTAATACAAAATAGGTTTCTGTACGATGTACCCCTTCAATAGGTGCAAGTTTTTGTGCAACAAAATCTGCAACTTGGCGCATTGTTTTTCCATTAATCACCACAATAAACTCACTTTTCCCACTCATCAAATACATCGTGGTAACCTCTGGATAACGATAAATCTTTTCGGCAATGGCATCATAACCAGTTTCTTTACTTGGTGTCGCTCCTACTTCAATCAATGCACTAACCGTTTCATTATGAGCCTTATCCCAGTTTATTACGGTATGATAACCACAAATAATTTGTTGTTGCTCAAGTTTAGAGATTTGATCTAAAACATCAGACTCGCTTTCATTTAAAACATCCGCAAGATCGTTCACACTGATACGTGCATCTTTTTCTATTAATTTTAATAATTTAATTTCATCCATATTAAGCCCTCATTTTCATAATTATAGCAAATTCAATATAAAAAATTCTAGATGATTTCATCTAGAATTAATATGGTTTTAATACACCATCTTCAAGTTTAACACGTTGATCGGATAAAGCACTTACCGTCTCTGAGTGTG
>JAUMYM010000023.1 GCA_030528645.1 Erysipelotrichaceae bacterium
AGTACAGCGCAGTGATTTTGGTTGCATATTCCATCATTGCTTTATCCTCCTTTTTTGTGTCTATATATCACTCCTGTTCAGTTAATATTATGCAACCCAAGGATCGTTATCATAATACACACCGACACTGATTAACTTTACACAATCAATGACACTACCACCACCAACGGCTAAGATAAAGTCAATGTTATTCTCTTTGATGACTTGAATCGCTTCTTTTGCACTTTGAAGTCTTGGGTTTGGTTGAATACCGGAATACTCTATCACTTCTTTGCCTTTTAATTGTTTCATTACATCATCGTAAACACCATTTTGTTTAATGCTTCCACCACCATATACAAGTAAAATACGTTTATAGGGTTTTATTAATGTTTTTAAGTGTTTGATTTGTTTTTTACCAAAGACAAGCTTGGTAGGATTTTGTTGTATAAAATTTGTTATCATAACATTCCTTCTTTCTTATTAAAATTATATAATGAATATGGTGATTTGATAATGAAAACAAATGTAATGCGTGTATTGGATGTTTGTAAGGTTGCATATGATGTCTTAGAATATGATTGGGAAAGTGATGATTTAAGCAATCATCAACAGTTAGTAGAAGGTGCTATTTTTAAAACATTAGTCATTCAAGGAGCAAGTAAACAATACTATGTATTTTGTATTCCTATTTTAAAAGAATTAGATTTGAAGAAAACAGCGAAGCTTGTAAATGAAAAAAGTATCGCTCTTATCAAAATGCAAGATTTATTAAAAGTAACAGGGTATATTCGAGGCGGATGTAGTCCCATTGGTATGAAGAAGACTTTTGTTACGTATGTTGATGAATCCGCATTAAACTATGATAAGATAGGTGTTAGTGCAGGTAAGCGTGGGTTACAAGTTATTGTTAATCCGAAAGAACTTATTCAAGTGATTCCTGCATCATTAGCAAGTTTAACAAAGGAGTCTATATGATACATCAGTTAAGTCCTAAAGTGTATAACAATGAATTTAAAAAACAAGAGGCAAGATCAGAAGATTATGCCTTATGTTTTTCCAATCGTAGTGTCTTAGTAACTCCTAAGGAAGAATTGTTTCGAATAAAAGATAGTAAAGGTGCAGCGCAATATTTATTTACGATTGATGAAGAACGTTTCTTTTTAGTAGATGAAATTGTTGCTGAATACATTGAGAAAGATATTACGTATTTTCGATATTATCAACCACAACACTTAGCTTTTGCAGTTCTTACAGGTAGCAGTTTATATGAATTTTATCGTAATAATAAATACTGTGGTCGATGTGGTATGCCAATGCAAGACCATGAAAAAGAACGTAGTAAGTATTGTGCGTGTGGACATATTGTCTATCCTAAAATTGCACCGGCTGTTATTGTGGGTATCTTAGATGAACAACATCGCTTACTATGTACAAAGTATCGCATACCAAGAAGTAAGTATCATAATTATTCCCTTGTAGCCGGTTACAATGAAATAGGGGAAACATTAGAAGATACCGTGCGTCGAGAAGTCTATGAAGAAGTTGGTTTAAAGGTGAAAGAAATTCAATATTTTGATTGTCAGCCTTGGCCAATTACCAGCTCTTTGGTGATTGGTTTTTTCTGTAAAGTAGATGGTAGTACAAACGTTAGACTTGATCAAAATGAATTGTGTGAAGCAACTTGGTTTACGCAAGAAGATTTGTTTCCTTCTCAAGATGAAACCACATTGACACATTTTATGATTGATTATTTTCGACAAGGTAAAATATAAGTCGATGTTTATTGCATTTTAAAGGAAAATACCTTATAATAGGATAGCGTTAGGAAGGAGTTATATATGCTAGATATTTTATTAATGGTTGTCTCTGCAATATTAATACTTCTTTCTCTATTACAAAGTGGTAAGTCAGATGGAATTAGTGGTGCTTTTACTGGTAGTGGTGGATTAAACTTATTTCAAAGTGTAAAAGAGAGAGGTTCAGAAAAGTTTATTTCTAATTTAACAATGGTTGTAGGTATTACATTCTTTGTATTAGTAATAATTATTCGTGTACTAGGTTAATATAAGGGCAATGGCCCTTTTATTTTTGGTGATATTATGGAAAAAGAACAAATATTAAAAGTTATTAGAGAAAATAAAAAAGAAGCTTATGATATTAAAGATTTAGCGTTGCTTTTAAATATGACAACGACAAGTGAATTTGTAAAGTTAAATAAGCTTTTAAATCAATTAGTAGACGAATGTCTTGTTTTTCAGACTGCAAAAAATAAGTTTGTTCCTGCTGAAACAGTGAAAATCGCAAGGGGCATCATTCGTATCAACGCAAAAGGAGTAGGATATGTAGATTTTAGTGAGGATGAATCGATTGTTTTTGATCCAAAGGATTTACATGGTGCCATGCATTTGGATGAGGTTTCTTATCGTTATGATGATAGTCATCATGGAAAAGTAATAAAGATTATTCATCGTAATTATAAATATGTTATAGGGACATTTTCAGCGAATCGTAAAGGGACACTTTTTTTCGATGCGGATGACAGTAAGATTCTTTCAAGATTTAAAATTTTAAATCAAAAGAAGTATCATTTAGTGGATGGATTGAAGGCTCAAGTAGAAATTGTAAGCTATGGGGATATGATACAGGCAAATATTGTATCAATCATAGGTCATAAAAATGATCCAGGTGTGGATATTAAAAGTATCTTGATGAGTTTTGATGTGGACTATGAATTTACGCAAGAGGTTTTACAGGAGGCCAATGCGATTAGTCAGGTTGTGTTGCCGCAAGAATACCAAGGACGAAGAGATTTAAGAGATATTTATACATGTACCATTGATGGTGATGATGCGAAAGATTTTGATGATGCCATTAGTATTAGTAAAAATGAATCTGGTTATAATCTCAAGGTGAGTATTGCGGATGTTTCTCATTATGTAAAGGAACAAAGTGCAATTGATAAGGAAGCGTTTAAAAGAGGAAATAGTACGTATGTATTAGAACGTGTGGTTCCAATGCTTCCGCATGTGTTAAGTAATGGTATCTGTTCCTTAAATCCAAATGTAGATCGCTTAGCGATTACTTGTGATATGGATCTTGATGAACAGGGTAATGTTATAAATTATCAATTATATCCATCGGTTATTAATTCCAACCATCGTATGACTTATCATCAAGTGAATCAGTTGTTAGATGGAGTAGAAATTCAAGAGTATGAAGATAGTAAACATCATTTTATCTTGATGCAGGAATTAGCTTCTATCATTCAAAAGGTTCGTAAAAATGAAGGTGCAATTGACTTTGATAAGCAAGAAGCTGAGATTGTCTTAGATAGCAAAGGGAAGGTAGCGGATGTACGTTTACGCATACGTAAGGATGCGGAACGTATGATTGAAAGTTTTATGATTTTAGCCAATGAAACGGTTGCGACGCATTTGCGTTGGTTAGAATATCCATGTCTATATCGTGTGCATGAACTTCCAAAGGAGGCTAAATTACGTCAATTTGTAAGTTTTGTTAATATTTTAGGATATAAATTTAAAGGACATATTACAAACATTGATTCTGCCAGTTTACAACAATGCTTAGAGTTTTTTAAAGAAAAAGAAGAGTATCCGGTTGTTTCAACATTAATGTTACGCTCTATGACAAAAGCTCGTTATGATGCTTTACCTTTAGGACATTATGGATTAGGTTTAGAAAACTATTGTCACTTTACATCACCAATACGTCGTTATGCAGATTTAGTTGTGCATCGTAGTTTAAGAAAATATTGTTTTACGCAAGATTATCATGACTTAGAAGCATTCCGTTTAAAGATGGAAGAGTATGGTCAACAAACAAGTAGTTGTGAGCGTAAAAGTGCAGATGCAGAATTTGCCGTTGTGGATCTTAAGAAATGTGAGTATATGAAGCAACACTTAGGTCAGGCATTTAAAGGGGTTATCAGTTCGATTACTAAATTTGGTATGTATGTAGAGCTTGCCAATACCATTGAAGGGCTTGTCCATGTAAAGGATTTAAATGACGATCATTATAGTTATGTAGAGTCTTCCTTAATGTTAGTTGGTCAAAGAACCAATAAAACTTATAAGCTAGGACAACAAGTTATGGTAAAATGTGTAAGTGCAAACTTAGAAACTAGAACCATTGATTTTGTATTAGTAGAAAAACGTAGAGGTAATAAATGAAAGAAAAAGTAATTGCCTTAAATCGTAAGGCTAGTCATGATTATTTTTTAGAAGATCGTTACGAAGCAGGTCTTGTTTTAGTAGGAACTGAAATAAAGTCTGTACGCTTGGGTAAGGTTCAATTTAAGGATAGTTATATTTCTTTTGTAAACAATGAAGCATTTATTAAGGAAATGCATATTGCACAGTATGATTATGGAAATCAATTCAATCATGATGAAACAAGAATACGTAAGTTATTATTAAATAAGAGCGAATTACGTAAACTGCAAAACAAAGTGAAATTAAAAGGTTACACGATTGTTCCAACGAAACTCTATCTTAAAAATGGTCGAGCGAAGATGGAGATTGCTTTGGCAAAAGGGAAAGCGTTATATGATAAACGTGAAGTTAGTAAGCAAAGAGATATTCAAAGACAATTGAATCGTGTTATGAAAAATCACTTTTAAGAGTGATTTTTTAAATTGTGAATTATTATGGTTGTCTTAACAAATACAAGTACGTTATAATTAGAACGAGAATTTGTGTAATTCTTTATACAAATAAGGAGGATAGATTTATGAAGAAGCTTAAGCTTACAAAAATCTTACTTACAATACTTTCAATGTTGTTGATGATTCCATATCAACTTACTTATGCAAACAATGAAGCAGAGGCTATTGAAGTAATAACTTCAAAGGTTGTAAGTGATGATTTACTAGAAGCAACGATACATGTGGCAATCCGTCATGATGATACGGTTACCATACAATCAATTGAAAAGCCAAATGCAGAAGCAGAGGCTTACAATCAACAAGAAGTAACCTATCTTGTTAATGAAAATGGGGTATATACATTTAAGGTTCATTATGTAAAAAATGATGCGTTAGATGTAACATTAACAAAAGAAGTTACCGTTGAAGTAAATGAAATTGAAGATATTTCTTTTAGAAATATTCTTCCTGCTAATATTGAAAATGGTAAAGGGATTCAAGTTAGTTTTAAAACACCAAAGATAAAAGAAGAATTTGCCAACAACAACCTAACAAATGCGATTGTTATTGATGGGGCAAACTTAGTACAAGATGCAGCTGAAGATTTGACATTAGAAGTTAGCGTTCCGGCATTATTATTTAAATATCCACAAAGTAATTTAGATTCACAACATTTTATTGATAACTTTGCAGTGGTTACAGGAAATGTTGGTAAAGTAATAGAAACGGTTGAAGATCCTGCTACAAATACAACAACGATCCGTGTCAAGTTGAATCGTGTAACTAGAACAACAAAGATTGAGATGCCGTTTAACTTTAGTTTTACAGATCGTATTACACCTCTTGATTTACGTCTTGCACCAACTGCTAAAGTGGTAAATGCAGATAATGCAGTATTATCAAATGCAACAGATGTTGAATATCGTGTGAAGTATGAAGAACGTACAGCGATTAAAAAGATGTATGGTTCAAAAGAAAATGGTGCTTTAGTACCAGCAGGAACTGCTTTGGCAGGAAATCCTAATTATGTAGATCCAAATAAGGCAGAATATGTAATGTTTACCTATGACTATGAATATGGTACAGGTGCTCAACCTCCTGCTCGTTTAGATGAAAAGGTAGTGATTACCGATCGTTTGCCGGAGTATGTAAACCATGAAGGACAAACAGTGAAAGCTCACTTTAACCCTGCATTAAATCCGGGATGGACAAAAAAGGCAGATGGTAGTGTAGAATATACAGTAAATTTAGATAAATCAACGTATGTTGGAGATATAAGAAAAATTGATATTCGTGAACAAATCAGTCAAGTTACATTATTCTTATCATTCCCTGGAGCTCCAGTGAAGGAAGGTGGTGCTCTTAAAAACTATGTGAATAATGTAAGTATGAGTGCTACAGGGATTAATGGGGCAACAGAAACTCCAAAAGTGTTAACAGATGATATTACGTTTAACTTAGAAGCAAAACCAAATAGTGGAAAAGGGATGTTTTCAAAACATAACATCTTTGATCGTATTCCATATGATCACCATAGTTTATATGCAGAAGTATTGCGTTTTGGTATGCGTGCAGCGAATAACTTAACTTCTGATTTAACAGATTTTAAAATAGTAGAAGACGCAACAAAATTTGATTCACGTTTATATTTTTCAAAAGTAGTGAATGTCAAAGAAGGTGAACGTGACGTTTCAAGTGAGTACCAAGTAAAAGCTTATAGAGCAGATGGTACGTTTACAATCTTTGAAATTGGTAGTGAATTAAATCTTTCAACACAAGCTAAAATTAATGATTATGCAAATCAAGTAAACAATGGAACCTTGGCGATTGCAGATGTACCAGATGATGCTGTAGTAGAGTATGTTAAGTTTGAAATTGGACGTAAAGACAATGCGCCATTAAAGTCAGGTGCACCAATGATACAAACAGAAGTAGAAATGCGTTTTAAAAATCCATTTCATGTTCAAGGAACTTTAAATTCAAGAGATATTCGTAATGAAGCAAGCCTAGTTGGAAATTATAAAGATGCTGCAGATACAGTAAAATCAATAAAAGTAGATTCTTTTGCTGCAAAATTATTTATACCAGTAGATGAAAAAGTAGTATTAACTAAATCAACGAATCAAGGGAATGCAACAAAAATTAATGATACAATTAATATCTTTAATATCTCTTTAGATTTAAGAGATTTAAGTAAGAATCGATTGATTAAAGACGGTACATTTATTGATTTATTACCAGAAGGTTTATCTACGATTGGTACAACGTATGTTATGCCACTGAATAATAGTGATCCTTATTTTAAAGGATATGAAATTATTAAAGATTATAAAGGTACAGGCAGAGATGCCATTAAGATTAATCTAAATACGTTTAGAATGAAAGATCTTAAAACAACAAATGGAAGAACTCCTTATGCGTTAGATTTTGCGATTCGAAATATTAAAATCAATGATAAGATTATTCCAACTTCAGCAGAAACACCAACCAACAACAATGATAACCATGTATATTTCTTTGAAGGAAATGGACAAAGCTTCCCGGATAACATTGGCTCACAACAAAAAGTAGTCGATACATTGGATATCAATGAAAATGGTAAAACAGATGATTTTGTGTTAGAAGCGACTTCAAAAGTTGTGGCACAAGTTCCAAGTTTAGTACGTAGTAATAAGTATATTCGTTCTATAGAAGGAGCGACAATCAATGATCCGGTGGATGAAACTCGTCCTTGGACAGATCGTATTATGACAAACTATGATAGTGGAGTAAGTGGTGGTCGCTTCCAATATAAATTAGAAGTGAAAAACTATACTGCAACTCCAACAGAAGGTTTAGTGCTTTATGATGTTATTCCAAATGTAAATGATAAAAAGAGTGATGGTAATCCTAGAAACAGTGCGTTTAGAAATCGTTTAGTTGCGCCATTGAGAATTGAAATTGATGGTATTGATGTATCGGCAGATTATGATATTTTCTATACAACAGATGCACCGGCTTATGATGCAGCAACAGGTGTTCCAACTTCAACTTGGCAATTGGCAGTAGCTAACTATGAAGATGTCAAAGCGATAAAAGTTGCATTAAAACCGGGTAAATCATTACCAGCCTTTAAGGTTTTAAATGTCATTATGGATATGAAAGCACCTAAGTATGAAAATACTTCTTTAGCCAACACAGAGGCAATTGGTAGTTTCCAAGTTATCTATGACGGTTCTGTAGCTTATGCAGAAGCAGATATGGTTTATAATGGACTTCCAGACATTAGAAATATTACTGTAAGAAAAGAGTGGATTAACGCTACGGCACAAAAGATTACAGTTGATTTATTACAAAATGATGTTGTAATTGCTACAAAAGAACTATTAGAAACAGAAACAACATTAGTCTTTGAACATCTACCGATTAATGATCCAGCAGGTGTTCCATTTGTCTATCGTGTTGTTGAAAGACCACTTCCGGGCTTTAAAACAACGTATGAAGGGGATATTGAAACAGGTATTGTAATCAAAAATGAAAAAACAAAACCTGTAAATCCTAATGTACGTCCAAATCCTCCGGTGGTTACTCCAAAAAAACAAGTAAGTATTAAGATACCAAAAACACAAGATAACAGTATGCCATATTTTTATGGTATGATGGCAATGCTTTCAGTGGTATTATTGCTTGTGATGAATAAAAAAACATTAAAAAACCATAAATAAAGAAAATCCCTTTGAAAAAAGGGATTTTTTTAGAACCTAAATAGAACCTAAAATGGGTCGAGTATTAAAAAAAGCCTTTTAATAAAGGCTTAATGTGTATCTTGGTGGAGATGAGGGGTATCGAACCCCTGTCCAAGAATAGTCCCACACTTAGACGTCTACAGTTTAGCTTTTGATTAAGTAAGACAATAGAATGGTCAAAAGCCAACCGCTATTGAATTTGTCTATGAAATTTTCGTGTCACTAACTAGACGATTAGTTTTCCTTATCCTATATAAATGTACACCTTACCTTTTGTATAGGCACAATCGGTTTGGGGGCTGCAAGCCGCTATTGGCTAATTAAGCAGCGAAACTTAATCTGTTTCCAGTTATTTTTATTTGGTTTTAGGTGACCAACCACTGCAATCTAAGTCAAACATAAACCTGTCGAATCCAAGACATCCCCAGGGAGTAAATAATATCGTTATTTACTTAAATTGTCAACTTATTTTTCAACAACAAACCCTACTGCATGATTCAGTTTTAAATTGAAGTCTTTTAATTTGGCATCAATTTCACTAAAGTCTTTGATTGGAATGTAATCAATATTCTTCCAACTCAATGTTTCATTAAAGCTAACTAAAAAATCATCTACCGCAACTTCTAAGTTTGATTCCGGTACAATGACTGTTGTAAATGAAGATTCATCTAAATGATTCCATGCACTTAAAAAATCCTTAGAAGTATCTAGTTTATCCTTATATAAGAACAAAAGATATTCACTACCGTCACGACCATCATAGAAGAATGTATGTCCCATTTGAAGTGTTCCATCTAGGTTTTTATATACAAGTACAATTCTTTGAAAGTCTTCTAAGTTGTTGTTAAAACGAATTACATTTGTCATAATATTCCCTCTTTTCCTCATTATTATATAACAATCAAGCAAGAAATTAATATTAAATTATAAAATTAGTGTAAAATGTATGTAGGTGATAAAATGAATAGAATTTTATTAGTGGAAGATGATCCACTTATTAGTACAAAATTAACAGAATTTCTAGAAAGCGAACACTTTCTTATAACGCAAGCTAGGAATCAAAAAGAAGCCTTAGATAAGGTATTTAAAGATGATTATGATCTAGTACTATTAGATGTATCTTTGCCAGATGGTAGTGGTTATGATATATGTAAAGAAATTAAAAGTAAAATAAATGTTCCAATTATCTTTGTAACAGCTTCTAATGATGAACCAAGTGTAATACTGGGCTTAGACATTGGTGCAGATGACTACATTGCAAAGCCATATCGACCTAAGGAGTTATTATCACGTATACGTTCAGTGTTAAGACGTACGGGAAAGACTTCTTCGATTTTTGAGTTGCATGGTATTAAAGTAGATACGATTAAGGGCTTGGTGACAAGAGATGGAAAAGAAATCTTTTTAAGTAGTTTAGAGTATCGTATTTTATTAGTATTCTTATCGAATCGTGGGGTTGTTCTTTCTCGTGCCAAGCTTGTAGAAGAAATTTGGGATATTGCAGGGGATTACTTAAGTGATAATACGCTTACTGTATATATTAAACGTTTGCGCCAAAAGATTGAAGAAGATATTGATGATCCGAAAATTATTAAAACCGTTCGAGGTATAGGGTATATTTCAGAATAGTATGAAGTATTTACGTGATGTCAACATTCAAAAACAAATCTATGTAAGTATCGCTGTACTTCTTATTTTTATGGTGCTTGCTTATGTGTTAAAACCAAGTGTAATGCCTTGGGTTTTTCTTGTGGGATGTAGTTTTATAGTGCTTCATGTTGTATTTCAAATTCAAAGAATGAAAGAGATTGAAGTGATTAATGATGCGATTCGTTTTGTTTTGCATGGTGAAAAAGAATTAAGACTTGCAGAGTATCAAGAAGGACAGTTATCTATTTTAAAAAATGAACTTAGTAAGTTAGTATCTATATTAAATAATCAAAATACATTATTACAAAAGGATAAAGATGTATTGACAGATAGTATTGCGGATATTTCGCATCAATTAAAAACTCCGTTAACTTCTATGAATTTAATTTTGCCATTTTTAAGAAAGAATGACTTGTCTTATCAGAAGCGTTTAGAGCTTGTACAGGATTTGAAACGTTTATTAACACGTTTAGATTGGTTGATTTCCGCTTTATTAAAGATGAGTAAGATCGATGCTCAAACGGCTCGTTTTCAAGAAGAAGAAGTACGTGTTGCCGATTTAATTGAAGATTCTTGTGAACTGATATCCATTCCCATGGAATTAAAAAATCAAAATTTAGTTATTCATCAACAAGGGGATGAAGTTTTTACTGGAGATTATAATTGGACAAAAGAAGCAATCAGTAATATCTTAAAGAATTGTATGGAACATACTCCTAATGATGGAACGATTACCATTTTAGTGAGCCAAAATCCGATTTATACAGAGATTATTATTAAAGATAATGGTCCAGGTATCAATGAAAAAGATATTCATAATATCTTTAAGCGTTTTTATAAAGGTGAAAATTCTAGTGAGCAATCAGTTGGAATTGGTTTAGCTTTAGCTCGTATGATTATTGTGCAACAAAATGGAACGATTAAAGTAGAAAATAATCCGGATGCAGGTTGTCGTTTTATTATTCGTTTTTATGCAATGGTGGTGTAGGTATGGATATGATTAAGGTTGAACATTTAAATAAATTCTATGGTACAAGTGATAACATTATTAAAGCTTTGGATGATGTTTCTTTTACCATTCCTAAGGGACAATTTGTAGCGATTGTAGGACCTAGCGGTAGTGGGAAATCATCGTTATTGCATATTATTGGAGGAGTCGACCAAGCTACAAGTGGGAAAGTGTTTATCAATGAATTGGATATTACAAAACTAAATAGTGAAGAATTAGCGATTTTAAGACGTCGAGATCTAGGGATTATCTATCAGTTTTTTAATTTAATTCCCGTTTTAACAGTGGAAGAAAACATTCAATTGCCAACATTGCTTGATCATCAAAAAATAGATGAAGCTTATTTTGAAGAGTTGATTTCTTTAATTGGTTTAAAACCACGTTTAAAGAGTCTACCTTATCAATTAAGTGGTGGACAACAACAACGTGTCGCAATCGCTCGTGCATTGATGAATAAACCGAATATTTTACTTTGTGATGAGCCAACCGGAAATTTAGATTCAGCAAATAGTGTGGAAATTATTCAATATTTGAAAAAAACCAATGTTTTGTATCAACAAACCATTGTTTTAGTTACCCATGATGAAGATATTGCATTAATGGCAGATCGCATCATTCATTTAAAGGATGGTAAAATCGTTAAAGATGAGGTATTACGTAGATGAGTATCTTAAAACGATTTACAGTGGGGAGTATTAAAAAAAATTATCCTTTAGCATTTATTTGTATTTCAGGAATTATACTTTCAACGATTTTAGTTAGTGCAATTGTCATTTTAGTATCGACGCTAAGGCAATATAGTATGCAGTATACCTATGATATTCATGGAAAATACGATGCGATTATTTATAATACAAACATACAACACGTTGATTTAGATGCAAGTAGTCGTATTGTAAAGGTTAATAATTTTGGTTATGCCGGTTATAAAAAAGAAGAATTGATGTATATCAATGTCATTGGTGTTAAAAATGATTATTATGATATGGCATCCATTGATTTAGTCAAAGGGCGTTTGCCGGAAAATGATCAAGAGTTACTGCTACCAATGAATTTAATTGCAAATAGCAATGATTTTCATTTATATTCAACGGTGGAATTAAATTTAGGCTATCGTGCGATTAGTAATCAATTACTTACACCTTTAAGTGATATTCATGAGCATGAATATTTAATCAATGAACATCAACGTACATTTAAAATTGTTGGATTTTATAAAAGTGGTAGTTTTGATCAAGGTAGTGTGTATACAGCTATTACAAGCTCGTATGATTATGAAAGTAGTGGTTATTTATTAGTCGCTTTTGATAAGAATATCAATGTAGAACGTTATCTTCAAAAGCATTATCCTTTGCATCATTTTTATATCAATCAACCTTTACAGAATATGAAAAACTTAGTGGTTAATGACCATGATGTACAAATTGTATTGATTTTAATTGTGATTTCGTTATTTGTTGTATTGATTGCTTCTAGTGCTTTGATTTATAACATTGTGGCAATTAGTTATTCTTATCGTTTTCGTCAATATGGTATTTTAAAAAGTGTTGGAGCGACCTCGAAACAATT
>JAUMYM010000002.1 GCA_030528645.1 Erysipelotrichaceae bacterium
CTACGACTAACCATACGATAAAACTTGCATATAGACTTAATGTATCTAATGGTTTTGCTAACTTCTTAAATGTTTCATTATTCGCATCTAATTTAATGAAATCTTCTTTAGGAATTGACTCTGTATATTCTTCTACAAATTCATCTACTTTTAATGGATCATTTAATAAAACAGTAATGCTTCCTTTTTTCGCAATTTCATCTAAACTTGGTTTATTATCCGGGTTTTGGTTGTAATCATTTGGTTCATGTTCCACTTCCCAATCCCACATTTTAATTGCCATATTGTAACGAGTTTCATAAATCGC
Organism: Erysipelotrichaceae bacterium; assembly: GCA_030528645.1. Classification (GTDB taxonomy): domain Bacteria; phylum Bacillota_I; class Bacilli_A; order Erysipelotrichales; family Erysipelotrichaceae; genus RQZE01. The sequence continues at coordinate 308 of JAUMYM010000002.1, forward strand.
TTTATCCGGTACAACAATTACGTTTTCTGGCGATTCATAACGAGACATCCAGTCAAAGTTCGGTAAGTTTGGACCAACTTCTTTTGTATTATCAAAGATACCAACAATTTCAAAATTAATTGTTATATCTTCTTCTGTTACTCCTCTTTTACCATAGAAATCATCAATATCTGACTTACTTACAATGGTAATCGAAATTGAATCCCCTATACGTAGATTATTGTGTTGTGCTAGAGTGTCTGTAATTAAAGCAACACGTTTTCCTTGTGCAATATCATCTGCCGTAAACATATTACCTTCTTTTAAATTGTAAATACCATCTACAAACTCGATCATTTGAGGGAAAGCATTTCCTTGTAATGTAATGTTTGGCTCTTCATACGTACGACAAATCTCTTGTCCGCTTTCATCAATATAACAACTCTTATCGTTACTTGAATTTTCATTTTCACGCTTGTTATTTAATGGAACCGATTCAAATCCGTTGGCATACACAATATCTGCTGTAATCGCATTTAAGGTGCTAACACGCTTATCCGCAATAATCTTTTCAATTAATTCATTACTGATGTATGGATACTTGGCAGTATCATAATCAGTAACATCTTGAAACCAACGATCATAGTCTACTTCAAAATTAATAACAGCACGCATCTTTTGACGAGTTAAGACTTTTGCTTTGCTTGATGCATCACTAACCCCCAGACCAATAACAACAAAGTTACCAATCACAAAGAATGTAAGCATTAAGATAATACTCTTACTTAATTTACGTGTCACATTATTAATCGCACGATTAATATAATTCATTTAACATCGCTCCTTTTCTATTATGGATTTCTTTGAACATGAATCTTTAAATCACTACCCTTGATAAACGTACCAACCACATCCGCTGATTCTGCTTCTGTATGACTTGATATACGTAAACCATTTGGTAATTCCACCTCAAAACTTAAGGCAGGATCATGGTCACCTACATATAGGTATGTACATTTTCCATCATTTTGTGTATTACAGAAATCTTGAATATTCTTTAAAGGATTACTTGCATCCCCAAATTTTAAATCTTTTTTCGTTAAATTAATTTCAACCGGTGTAGGAACACTTGGTGCTACTTCATCCGCTTTTACACGCACTTCAATTTGTGTGTATAGATTTACATACGTTTTCTTTGTGTTTGCTTCACTTGGTGTAATCCATTCAATGATTGGATTATTAATATTACCACCAACAACCTTTAAATCCGGTAATACTTGTCCACCCTTACGGTTTTGTTCTTGAATCCAACGTTGTAAGTCTGCACCAGTGGTACCACCAAATGTTAATAAGTCAGGTCTCCATAAAGAAACTGTATAGTCTACTACGGAATTGGCATCCAATACCGTTCCCTTTTTAACCGATTGACTCATAACGATATTTTGTTCAACCGAATCACTCCATTGTTCCTTGGCATAGCACTTAATTGTATTCGTTGCACACCAATCCGCAACTTTATCCTTACTCATACCTTTAAAATCAATCATAACAACGGCTTTTCCTTTTGACACTTTTACTACAACCGTTTCTCCTTGTTTGATTTGTTGGTCCTTCTTAATACTGATATAAACAATCTTACCGGCAGGAACTTTATCATCATACACTTCTGTTTTATCAATTACTAATTTATTTGTTTTTGCCCATGCTTCAAAGGTTTCAAAGGCTTCATTTTGATACTCAGCATTTACAGTAACCGTTCCTGCAGGTTGTTTACCTTTACTTACCGTAAATGTTACATTTGTTCCTCTTGTAAAACTGTCACGATCAACACCCTTAAGGTCAAAAGAGATGACTTTTCCTTCTTCTATTGTTTCTGAATATGCCGTTGTAATTTTTACTTTTGATAATTTATTTTTCGTGATCCAATCATTTAAGTCACTCTTTGTTAACGACAATACATCACTTGGAAATTCTACTTTTTCATCCGGGTTTGCCCCTTTTGAAATGACAAAGGTAATAGCCGCATTTTTATGAATCTTAGTTCCCTCTTTAATTGATTGAGAAATTACTACGTTTTCATCCACTTCTAAGCTATATTCTTCATTTACCACAATTTTTGCTGGTTCTATCCCTTGTTGTTTGATCCACGCTGAAATTTCTTTCTTTGGTTGTCCAACAAAATCTGGCATTTTAATCTTAGGAGCTAAGAATACAAAATAGCCCACTACGCTTAATAATGCTAATACAACAAGTCCACCAACAAGCACTTTAGGATCTATGCTTCTTGATGCTTTTTGATACCTTTCTACTTTTTCTTCCTGAAAACTTTCTATTTTCTTGCTACCGGCTTCTTTCGCAATTTCATTTAAAAAATCTTTACTATCACCCATAAAAACCTCCTAGTATTGATTTACTTATTCATTATATACTATTTAACATCAATCGTTGCTTACAATTATGTCATTATCCAGCTTTTAATTCTAAAATAATATCTCTTAAAGAAGCAGCACGTTCAAAGTCTAATACTTTCGCAGCTTCCCTCATTTCTTTTTCAAGCGAAACAATCAATTCTTCCTTCGCCTTTTGACTTCCTTTTGACTTACGCATGATATACTTGCTAGCCATTTCTTTGGTTTCCTTTCCATGAATAGCTTCATGGATTTCTTTTTTAATCGTAGTTGGCACAATGTTATGTTCTAAATTATATGCCATTTGAATTTGACGACGACGATTGGTTTCTTCAATTGCCTTTTGCATCGAATCAGTCATATGATCAGCATACATAATCACGCGACCTTCACTGTTTCTGGCAGCTCGCCCTATGGTTTGAATTAATGATCGCTCAGAACGTAAAAATCCTTCCTTATCGGCATCTAAGATACACACCAAAGCCACCTCCGGAATATCCAAACCTTCTCTTAATAAGTTAATGCCTACTAAAACATCAATTTTTCCTTTACGTAAATCTAAAATGGTTTCAATGCGCTCTAACGTTTTTGTTTCATGATGTAAATAACTAACCTTTAAATCATGATTCTTTAAATACGCTGTTAAATCCTCTGCCATTTTAACCGTTAAAGCCGTTAATAACACACGCTGTCCCTTTTTAATACAACTGCGTATTTCATCCAAAATATCATCAATCTGTCCCTTTGTTGGTCGTACTTCCACAATAGGATCTAATAGCCCTGTTGGACGTATGATTTGTTGTATTACTTCATGATTTACCTTCTCTAACTCATAATTACCAGGAGTTGCGCTGATATAAATCACTTGATGAATAACATCTTCAAACTCATCAAAACGCATTGGACGATTATTCAAAGCACTTGGCAAACGAAACCCATATTCCACTAATGTCTCTTTACGAGCACGATCACCATTGTACATCCCTTTAATTTGAGGAATCGATACATGCGACTCATCAATCACTAATAAAAAATCGTTTGGAAAATAATCAAAGAGATTATATGGACGCTGTCCTTCTTGACGACCATCAATATGAGCAGAATAATTTTCAATTCCCGGACATACTCCAAACTCTCTTAAAGCTTCTAAATCATATCGACAACGTTGTTCTAAACGTTGTTTTTCAACCAATTTATCTTCTTGTTCAAAATACTTTAAACGTTCTTCTAACTCCTCTTCAATGGCTAAGGCAGCCCTTAAAATTTCATTTTGATTACGCGCATAACCTGTAGCCGGAAAAATGTTATAAACCATATAACCATTTAATGTCTTAGAAGTAATCGGATCAATTTCAGTAATACGTTCAATTTCATCCCCAAACATTTCAATCTTCAACAAATAGCTATCGGTATGCCCTAAAGAAACTTCAATCACATCGCCTCGTACTTTAAATGTTCCTCGTTTGCGTTCCACATCATTTCTTTGATATTGACGTAAGACAAACTTCTTTAATAACTCATTACGATCAATGACTTCTCCTACTTTAATCGTAAAAAACATTCCCTTATACTCCAAAGGATTACTGGAAGCATAAATACAAGCCACAGAAGCAACAATAATGGTGTCTCGATGTTCCAACACGGAATTATAAGCAGACATCGCTAACATGGTTAACTCATCATTAATCATCGCATTTTTCTCAATGTATGTATCTGTCTTTGGCATATAAGCTTCCGGCTGATAATAATCGAAACTGGAAACATAGTATTCTACATGATTATTCGGAAATAATTCTTTAAATTCGGAATACAACTGTCCAGCCAAGGTTTTATTATGCGCAAAAATCAAAGTAGGTTTATTCACCTGTGCAATCACATTGGCAATAGTAAACGTTTTCCCGGTTCCTGTTGCCCCTAGTAAAACTTGTTCCTTCTTATGTTGCTTTAATCCTTCGACCAATTGTTTAATTGCCTTTGGTTGATCTCCCGTAGGTTTAAACTTACTAATTAACTCAAACTTAGAATCCATCGATCAGTTCCATTGCTTTCATTAATTGTGCATCATTCTTTTTATCGGAATTAATATTTTTACGAACACTTGAAATGATGGAATCTAATGTCTTACGATTTAAAATACCATCTGTTTCTAAATTATGTTCTAACTTATATTGATTTAAGGTATCTTTAAAATACGCATCAAAATATCCATCTTTACGTAACACCGGATAGCCCAAATAATCAAGTGCATACTGTGCGACCTTAGCATAATCACTGACAGAATCTACTTCATAACTACTACTTTCCTCCAAATTTGGCACTTTTAAGTAAAAGTAATCATGTAGTTTTACTGCTACATCTGGTTCAATTCCACCTAAATCATTTACCCAGATACCATTTGGACTTGTCCACTTGCTTGTTGTGTATTTTAAAGCAGAGCCATCTTCAAAGTATTCCGTTGTTTGAACCGTACCTTTTCCATAAGACTTTTCACCAACGAGAATCGTATTTGGATATTGTTCTTTTAATGATAAAGCCAACACTTCTGCAGCACTTGCTGTTTGATGATTGATTAAAATAACAATACGATCCGCATAAACAATACGATTACCTTTTGTATAACCATTTTCAACATGACCATTGCTGTAAACCTGTTTAATCACTAACGTATTTTCTTGTAAGAAATGACTTGCGACATCTACAAGAGTATTTAAGTAACCTCCACCATTATCACGTAAATCAATAATTAAATTCTTCATACCCTTTTGGTTTAAATCTTTTAAATACACACCTGTTTCTTTTCCGGTTTCACTACCAAAACTATAAATTTCTAAATAGCCCGTATCTTCATCCAGCATATACCCATAAGCGGTATTATTCACTTCATCACGTGTAATATCAATGACAATAGGATTCCCTTGGCGTAAGAATTCAATAGAAACAACCGTTCCCTTCATCCCTTTGACCATCTTACTGATTTCTTCGCTTGTTAAACCTTCCAAAGAAACCCCATCTACTTTTATAAAGACATCTCCAGCTAAGACACCGGATTTTTCAGCCGGTGAATCTTTAAAGACTTTTTGTACAACAAAGGAACCATTATCCTCACTGTATTGAACTCCAATTCCTACAAAACCCATATCAATATGAGATGTAAAAAGCTCTACTTCTTCTTGTGACATATAAGAAGTATGTTTATCCTCTTCAAAGCTTGTCATACCGTAGTAAGCTTTATCCATAATTTTTTGATCCACTTCTTCAATCATGGATGAAAAATACCATTTATGATTCATGATATTTTGCATACGTTCTAACTTTGTTCGTTTATGACTAATCGTTTCTCCTTGCGTATTGCCTATCCCTTCCATACGACCAACAATAAACCCTAACGATCCTGCTACAAGCATCAAAGCTACAACCATCGCAATCAAACGATTTTGTCTTCTTCTATCTGCACGTTCATCTTCCCATAGATGACGCTTTAACTTTATTGTTACCTTCTTTTCTTCCATCTGTTAACTCCTAACATCTTTCACTAGCTTCATTATATGCAATTTATTATATCAAAAAAACAATGAAACAAAAAGAAAACACCAAGGTGCTTTCTAATCTAACTGATAAATCTCCGTAAATTTATTGATTAAATATTCTACATAATACTTCGGATTAAATTTCTCATTTGTAACAAGCATTAATATTTCATCTGCTGTTTTAAATCCACCATATTGATGAATACGTTCCTTTAACCACTGTTTAATCACAGGAAATTGATTATTTTCCAGTAAATGATCAACATCTAAGTCCTTACGCATTTGATGATAGAACTGAGCAGCATAAGCACTGCCTAATGCATAGGTTGGAAAATATCCAAATTCACCGCTTGTCCAATGAATGTCCTGAAGAATACCATGACTGGCTTTGTCGACCTGAACACCAAGATAATTCACCATCATTTCATTCCATACACGCTCTAAATCATGGGCATCAATACTACCATCACAAATTCCTTTTTCTATTTTATAACGAATTAAGATGTGAATCGGATAGGTAAGTTCATCCGCTAGGGTACGGATTAAAGATGGATAAGATCTATTAATCGCCAAGTAAAAGATTTCTAAAGACACATCCTTTAACGCCGGCATCTCTTGTTGCAGTAATGGATAATTATACTTCCAAAAAGCATAACTGCGGCCAATGTAATTTTCTAATAAACGAGATTGTGATTCATGCATCCCCATTGTAATCATCGTATCCAGTGGATGTCCTTTATAATCTCTACTACTTTGATAATCATAAGTAGAATGTCCAATTTCATGGATTACGGAAAATACGGAATTAAACGGATCTTTTGAATCAAAATGGGTCGTAATACGAGTGTCATTATTATTTATTTTTGTACTGAATGGGTGCATAGAAGTAGCGATATAGCCCCAATCTTTTCCATAATCTAAGTACTCAGCAATCCTATCGGCAACTTTTTTTTGCACTTCATCCGTCACTTCAAAATACAACATATCATTTTTAATTTTATGATTGTGTTCATTTACTTTTTTAATAAAAGGAACTAACTTTTCTTCCAATAACGCAAAGAAGGCATCATATTTTTCAATACTTACATCTTGTTCAAAATCATTTATCATAGCTTCATAAATGTTTTCAACATTACGATAAGCCATAAGTTTACGTTTCGCTTGTATGATTGCAAGTAAAGCAGGTTCAAACAATGTATAATCGTCTGTCTTTTTTGCTTCTTCCCACTTCATTTCCGCTTCGCTTGCTAAATTTCGAAACTGGATGTACTCTTCCTTAGGAACATTGATAATCTTATTTGTTTCTTTTAGATTATATTCAATTTCTTTACGTACATATTCATCTAATTCTTCGTTTAAAAGATTTTTTTGTAGTTCAATAAACGTTGGATTCAATAATAATTCAAAGGCTTCTCCGCTTAACTGATTAAGCATTTGATAGTTATAAGCCTTCCCTGCACTTGGTGCAATGGTTGCTAAGTCATAATGCGCAATCGCTAAAATCGTATTATAACTATTTAATTTATGTTTATATTCAAAATATTGTTTCAGTAATTCCATACATTCTCCTATTCAAACACACTTTCCGGTTTCACGCGGCAAGGGGCACCAACTCCGTTTTCACAAAGACGTCGAAACGTTGCACTACCCCAACCGGTACCAAATGACATATCTCCATTCCAGCTTGCTACGTAATCTGCAATGGAATTGGTTCCAAGGTAAAAGACTTCAACATGCGTATGCGGTCCTGTCGAGTTTCCACTTGTACCGGTTTCAGCTACTTTATCCCCCGCCATAACGGTTGTACCTCGAGCCACCGGAGTATTGATTAATAAGTGATAATATTTTACCGCATAGGTTTTACCATCCACACGCACAATCATAGCCATTTGATTTCCACCCTTGGCATTCCCTCCACCGGTACCACCGCAAGTATTTCCTAAGTAACCATCTCCACAACCATCCACCGATAAGATAATAACCCCATTGGCAGGTGCATACACCGGTGTACCCTTAGGCGCTGCATAGTCAATTCCTAAATGAATCCCACCACCAAAACTCTGTGGATAATACCATGTTCCAGCTGAAATACGAGCTCCTGGAACCGGACGGATAAAGCCACTGGAAGAAGGGATATTTCCAAGTTTATCTGCAATGCTGGCAATCATTTTCTTAATGCCATCTAAATCACCAACAATTTGTCCATAACTTGCTTCTAACTCCGCTTCTTTCTTTAAGTATTCTACTTTTACAAGCTCCGCTTCCTTACGCTTCACAATCAATAAAAATTGCTTCTCTTCTAAACTCTTTTTATTTTCATCCAGCACTACTTTTTCCGCTTCTAACTCCGCCTTAGCAATCTCTAATTCGTGAATTAAATTAATCAATGACTGACGTACTTTATTATCATACGTCGCAATTGAACTAATCCCATTACTACGACGAATTAAATCCTCAATACTTTGAGCACCCATTAAAAAATCGAGCAACTTATTAAAACGCATTGTAGATTGAGCCTCTACCATACGATTCTTTACCTTTTGTTTTAAGGCATTAATCTCTTCTTCTTTTTGTGTAATTTCATTTTGTTTTGTTTCAATTTGTTGTTCTTTCTCTTCAATATTTTTATTTAATACACCAATCTCATTTCCTAAGATTTGAATTTCAACATTATAACCCCTAATTTTTTGCGCTGCTTTTTCAATATCTTTCGCAATCTCTTCACGTTGAGCTTCAATATTACGCAATTGTTCACGCAACGAAGAAGACTTTCCTGCTAAATGAGCCGCAAAAGCATCACACGTCTTCTTATCTTCTTCACTTAAACTATTACTTGAACACAATTGATAATAATATTGTGAATTACTGTCAAACTCACTTTCTTCTTCCGCATAGATTGGAAAGATACTTAAGATTAATAGCGCAACAACAATAACCAGCTTTCTTAACGTTTCCATCTTAAATACTTCGTTACTGAAAAGAAACTACCTATAAAGCCAACCCCAATACCCACAGCCAATAAGATACATGAAATATACAATACGAATGGATGGGGAGGAATTAAAACAAAGATACCACTCAGTAACTTTCCTCCTAATTTATTATATAAATAGATATAAGCAAATATCGTTGTAAGAATCGGGATAATGGCACCAAGCATACCAATGATGATCCCCTCTACTACAAATGGAGCACGAATATAACCATTTTTAGCTCCAACATTACGCATGATCCAAATCTCATTACTACGAGCAAAAATCGTTAGCTTAATGGTATTTTGAACCAAATAAATTGCTAATAACGACAAGGCAATAACTAAAATAAAGCCACCTTGACGAGTTGTAGCTAAGGCATTGACTAACATCGTAGAACTTTCTCCACCATAATTTGTCTTTTCAACCCCTTCAATGGCACTAATCTTAGAAGCAATCTCCTGTAACATACTTCCTTCATTTACCTCTACATAAAAAGCATGATGCATAGGATTTTCACTACGATAAGGCTCAAAAATCACACGCTCTTCTTCAGGAAACGAATTGATATAAAAGTCAAACTCCATTTCTTTATCACTAAAAGTTACCAATTTAACACCGGCTATATTTTTAATCTGTGAATCAATACGATCTAAATCTTCTTGCGCTTCAAAATCATAAGAAACAATAACAGAAATCTTAACAGAATTTTCAATCTTAGAAGTAATTTTTTCTAAATTACTGGTTACAACCAAGAAAATAGAAATCAACAATAAGGTAATCGTTACCGCACTTGCACTACTTACCGACATTGCAGAGTGACGACCAACGCCATAAAACCCTTCTTTAATATGTCTTAAAAAACGATTAATCATGTTTAAAATAGCCTCCTTGGAATGTATCGGCTACAATGACACCAGCTTCTAATACAATGGTACGTTTTTGGTGTTTATTTACCAATGCTTCATCATGCGTAACCATTAAAATCGTCGTATTTTCTTCACGGTTAATTTTCTCTAATAACACCATGATTTCATCTGACTTTGTAGGATCAAGATTACCGGTAGGCTCATCGGCAATCAATACTTTTGGTTTATTCGCAATTGCTCGAGCAATCGCCACACGTTGTTGTTGACCACCACTTAATTCACTTGGAAAAGCATTACCTTTATCATCTAAACCAACTAAATTCATCACTTCACGCACACGTCGACGTATGATATTTTTAGGTGCATCAATTACCTCTAAGGCATACGCAATGTTTTCAAACACAGTCTTACGCTCTAACAAACGATAATCCTGAAAAACCACCCCAATGTTACGACGATAAATGGGAACTTTTGAATGTTTTAATTTTCCTACATTAATCCCGGCTACAATCACACTACCCTTGCTAGGAATTTCTTCACCATCCAATAATTTAATTAACGTAGACTTCCCGGAACCTGTAGGACCAATGATATATACAAACTCACCTTGATGAATCGTTAAATTTACTCCATTTAACGCCTTAACACCATTTTTATAAGCTTTCACCGCATCTTTTAACTCAATCATAACTTACCTCTTATATTCTAAACCCATAAGAGAATCCCTCTCCTCTTACTTCATTGGTCTCACTTGCAATGACAAACGCGTTTCGATCAATTACATGTATCAAATCCAGTAATGTTTGATACTCATCATGACCTACTACCACCAGTATTACTTTTTTATCTTCACCAGTAAAGCCACCTTTAGCATCACTAATGGTTGCCCCACGGTCTAACTCTTTAATAATCGCTTCATTAATACGTGTATACTCGTTAGAGATAATTTGTACCGCCAATACCTTACGAGCATTAAACGACATCACTTTATCTATCCCAAAGGATACCGCAAAAACCGAAAGCAATCCAATCAATACCGGCTGCATACCATAGATAAATAAACCAAAAATTACTGTTAAGGCATCGATTACAAAGACAACCTTACTTACCGGAATACGAAAATAATGATGAATGATTAAAGCTGGAATATCCATACCACCGGTACTAGCTCCATTACGCACTACAATACCAATCCCAATTCCAACCAACAAGCCACCATATAAACTAGCCAAAATAGGCATGAGTTCAAACTGCAAGTGTAAACGAGATAATACCGTTAAAAAAAGCGGAAATACAATGGTACTTACAATGGTCTTTAATGCAAAGGATTTTCCAAGTGTTAAAGAACCCAAAATAAATAAACCAATGACCAAACCATTAACTAACGTTGTTGTATCAAGCGGGATAAAAACCTTTAATAAAATCGCAACACCGGCACTACCACCTGTTAATATATTAAAGGGAATAATAAAAATCCCTACACCAAGCGCTAAAATAAAATTACCAAGTAGGACAATCGCTATATCCTTGGCAAGTCTTCTAATCTTCATCTAATCACCTAGTTTCTATTATACACTAATATCCCAGATAAACATCGGTTATTTATGTGAAAGTATTATCACATTACTTAAAAATACTCTTAATAATTTATGTTATAATCATGTTGGTGAATACAATGTTAAAATTTAAAATAAATATTTCAAAAGAAGAATACGATGCCTTTATGAATCAGCATCCTTTTAATAACTTACTGCAAAGCTATCGTTGGGGAATTGTAAAAAATCAAAGCTTTATCCCTTATTATTTAGGTCTATATAAAGATGAACAACTCATCGCAACTGCATTATTATTAACTAAAAAAATCTTACGTTTCTTTACGATGTTTTACATTTGTAAAGGTCCTTTGTTCTTAAATTACGAAGAAGAAAGCTTTGCCTTTTTTCAAAAAGAATTAAAGCATTTCGCAAGAAAAAAACAAGCCATTTTAATTAAAATTGCCCCTGCAGAAATACTATGTACTTATAAACCCAATGAAGAAGAATGTAAGGAGCATCCTTATCAATTTTTAGATACCTTATACAAGAAACACCACTACATCACAAACCCGTTATCGAAAGATTTAAACGCAACCATTGAACCACGCATTACCATGGTGACAGATTTAACAAAAGAACCTTTATTAAAAGGATTTCATTCTTCTGTGAAATCATCGATTAAACTATGCGAAAAACACTGTGTCGAAATCATGGAAAGTGATGATTTACATATTTTTTATGACTTAATGGTTCAAACCGGTAAACGTGATGCCTTTAACATTCGACCATATAGCTACTTTAGACACCTAAAAGATAGTTTACAAGAACAATGCAAATTGTTTTATGCCCGTTTGAATATTCCCAAAGAATATCATCAACTACAAACGATGCTGAAACAATTTAAACAACGCCTATCCACAATCAACGACCCTAATCATCATGAATGTAAAGATTTAAACGATCAAATCATAAAAACGGAAAAACTCTTAGAACAAATACTCCCTTACTATGAAAAAAACATCGACTATCTTTATCTATCAAGTGCCTTAATGACCTATCAAGGAAACATTAGTTATTATCTATATGCCGCAAGCAACAATGAAGTACGAGGGATTAATGCTTCTAGTTACTTAGTTTATCAAACCATGTTAGATAGTCAAAAAAATGGCTATCACTACTATGACTTTGGTGGAGTAAGTGGATACCAAACAAAAGAAGAAGATCCACATCACTATGGCTTATATGAATTTAAGCGTAAGTTTAACACTCAATACTATTGTCGTTTCATGGAATATAACTACAGTAATCCCTTATTCTTAGCGATTTTAAAGGCAATGGGTAAGATTTAATGAATCTTTATTTATGAAATATGATAAAATGTAAGTGAGGAGGATATATCATGAAATTAGTTTTAGCAATCGTATCAAATGATGATAGTTCAAGTGTATCTTCAGCTTTAACAAAAGCCAATTATCAAGTCACAAAACTTGCGACAACAGGTGGATTTTTAAAGGCAGGAAATACCACTATGATCGTAGGGATTGAAGATGACAAGGTTGAAGATGTCATCCGTATTATCGGTGAACAATCAAAACGTCGTACTGAAATTGTTCCATCAACCGCTTCTTATGATATTGGTAGATATGCCTCATTCCCTGTTGAAGTACAAGTAGGTGGTGCTACCATATTTGTTCTTGAAGTCTCACAATTTTTAAAACTATAATAAAAGTTAAGGTTGTAAATCTTTTTACAACTTTTTCTTTCTACAGGAGGATTTATGCCCTTTACTATTATAAGAAATGACTTAGTCAACATGAAGGTCGATGCCATTGTGAGTTCAAGCGATGAACAATTAAGCAAAAACGGGTGGCTCAACGCTAAAATACACGATGTTGCAGGTCAAGAATTACTGGAAGCTTGTAAACGTTTAAAACCATGTAAGATTGGGGAAGTCAAAGTTACTTCAGGCTACCACTTACCGGCACACTACATCTTTTTTACTGTTACGCCTTTTTATCATGCCGGTTTGACGTATGAAGAACAATTAAAACAATGTTATACCACATGTTTGAAAGAAGCACTTCATCGCAATCTTGCCTCGATTGCCTTTCCTTTGCTGGCTACCGGTGCCAATCAATGCCCAAAAGAACTATCCTTAACCCTAGCGTTGCGTGTCTTTAGCGATTTTCTTATGAAACATGAATTAGATATTTACTTAGTCGTCTACGATGAAGATGCCTTTCAAGTATCGAATAAACTTTTCCCTGTACAAGAATATATTGACGATCACTATCTGGAACAAGCAAAGACCTATCTTACTTCTCGTATTGAAAGACCTTATGTTTTCAATGAAGAGGCAAGCGTCCAACACTTTGTTAAGCAGCTTCTTCAAGATAGTTTCTCTTTAACCTTAATGCAACTTATCAAAGAAAAAAAGATGGAACCCAAAGAAGTCTATAAACGAGCAAACATCGATCGTAAACTCTTTTCCAAGATAAAAAATGATGTTCACTATCGTCCTAGTAAACCAACCGTAGTAGCCTTTGCGATTGCCTTAAAACTTAACTTAGAAGAAACCAAACACCTTCTACAAAGTGCAGGCTATGCCCTATCTTACAGTTATGTCTTTGATATTATTATTGAATATTACATTACACAGGAAATCTATGATATTTTTGAAATCAATGAGGCTCTCTTTTATTTTGATCAAACGTTATTAGGTTTTTAAAAGGTCGCTTAGCAAACGACCTTTTTTCTTTTTCATAGCGCTATACTATAAATACTAGGAGGTATGAATATGAAACAAAAACACATGGAACTCATCTTTATCTTAGATTGTAGCGGATCAATGGACGGACTACAAGAACAAACGATCAAGGGGTTCAACGATATGATACTAAAGCAAAAAGAATGTGAAGGAGACGTATATGTTACAACCGTACTGTTTAACGATAAAGTCAAAAAACTCCATAACGCCATTCCTTTAAAGGAACTACAACCACTAACAGAAAAAGACTATCAGGTATCCGGATACACTGCATTATTAGATGCGGTAGGACAAACGATCTTAAGCATGATCCAGCGTCAAAAACATGCACAACCGGATAAACGTGCCGATAAAGTCATGTTTATTATCACAACCGATGGTATGGAAAATGCCAGTCGTGAATTTACGTATGCAAGTTTAAAACGACTTATTAACGCTCAAAAAACAAACTATCAATGGGAATTTATCTTTCTAGGTGCAAACATTGATGCAGAAGAAACTGCGATGAAATTTGGTATCAACAAAAATCGTACAAGTAATTTTATCAGTGATAGTAAAGGGACAACCTTAAATTATCGTGTATTAAACGAAACAATAAAACACTATCGTAAAACTTGTCAAGTAAAAGAAAACTGGAACGAAGAAATCAAAGAAGATTATAACAATCGTTCTTAATGTTAAAAAGAAACTTTATTTCTATACTATAATAGAAATAGAGGTGAGAAGATGACAAGACAATATGATGATTTCTTAAAGTTACAATGTAATACTACAATTAAAGAGGAACAAGATGGCTACTATGCCTTTGAAGAAACCATCTTTTATGGTGAAAAAGGTGGTGCATTAAGTGATGAAGGATGGATTAATCAACAACCTGTTGTTGATTTAAAATGGATCAACGATACCCTTTACCATAAGGTAGATAACACCTTAGAAAATCCCATTCACATGGAAGTCAATCAAGATGTTCGTTATATCAATACTGCCGTGCAAAGTGCTTTACATATTATGGATGGATACTATGAAAAAAGAGGTTTACGTATTTTAGCCATTGGAGTACATCCAAATAATCAATGGTATGAAGTAGATAGCAAAGAGATCGATGAAACACATTTACAAGAAGTACAAGCGTTTATGAATACAATCATTCGTAATCCAATTAAAACGGAATTTCAGTATATCAAAGGAAATGAATATCCCGATGAGCGTTATCAAAAGTTTGATGAAGTTCGTCTTGTAAAGTTTGCAGATGTAAACTGTCAACCATGTGGTACTCTTCACTTAAAAGATACAGCTCAAATTGAAAGTTTTGTAGTCTTAGATTATGAAAAAACATCACGTGGTACACGTATCTTTATTACATGTAATGTGGTTACAAACCAACGCTTAAAAGACTATCATCAATTACTTAAACGTATCAGTCAAACATTAAGTGTACCTAAAGAAGAAATAGAAACCAATATAGGACATATCTTATCAACAAGTAAAACCCTTAAAAAAGAAGTAGATACTTTGAAAAAAGAACTGCTGACTTATAAAGCAAAAGAACTATTGAACAATCAAGAAGCCTTGTTATACTATGACACCAAAGATCCAAACGAACTACGTTCCATCGCTTCTACGATTCTGAATCAAATTCATCAAGATACCATTCTTTATACTATCATACAAAACGAACTTCACTTTGCCTTATTATCCATCCATGATCAAGCTCGATTGTATTTGGAAGAACTTAAAAAAGTAGCGGAAACAACAGGTGGAGGTTCTTTAAAAATTGTTACAGGAAAAACACAACTATCAAAAGAAGCTTTTGTAAGCATTCTTACTGACTATATGAAAAAATAACAGAGACATCTCTGTTATTTTTTATAAAACAATTCACTTTGTTTTGCTAATAATAAAGCTTGTGGACCATAATAATTTAATAAAACATAAGGCTTGCCATGTAACAAAGGCTCTACAACACGTTGAATACGTTTAAATAATAAATCTTCTTTAATATTAGAAAACTCTACAATAATATTATAACCATGACCCGTATTTTGAAGATAGGCTTTCTTTACAAAACTACTACGCTTAAATAACGTTATTAAAGCTTCTTTTATTTTTCCATCTTGATTTTCTTCTACATAATCAACAGAGGCATCATCTAAATCATCTTCTTTTAATCTTTGCAAAGCATTACGAGTAATAATCATATTCTCATTACGTGGATTGATCACTAAACCCTTGACTTCTTCTTTGTTCTGTAAAATAAGTGTTATATACATCTTCCATGTTGTAACAATCGGAAATGGCTTTTTCATAGCGTGAAACCATTCTTCAAACTGTTGATAATCGGTAAAAACAGGTAAATAAATATCTTCTTGATTGTTTCTTAAAATTGAGAAATTTACTTTAGTCTGTTCATCAATGACATAATTACCATGACTATCTTTCATGGGTTCTTCTTCAAACACAACCGGTGTGATGAAATGGGCTTCTTTGATTGCTTCAAACAATAGATCCTCTGACTCTAATGTCATTTCTTCTCTTAAACGCTGTATCGCTTCAATTAAATGTTGATTCCTGATGGGTAAATTCATAATGTTCTCCTTATCAAATAAAAATGATGCCTAGGCATCATCATGTATACGATTTGCCTCAAAAAAAGCATGTTTACTTTTTCGGGGCCATTTTATTGTACGACGCAACAATCCAATCACTGGATGAAAGCGAGGATTAATCATACCGGTTAACTCAATAAAAATCCAAGCGATGAAACTAAATAACACCAGTAAGACAACACCATAAAATTCATTGAAATAACTTACAATAGCCCCAATACCAAATACTATTGTAACAGCATATAGGACTAACACGCTTCTTTTATGCCCAAGACCAATCTTAAACATTAAGACATGATGAACATGCGACTTATCCGCATCACTAATCTTTTGACCGTTGAGCTTACGACGTATAATCGCCAATACGGTATCTGATAATGGTACAAATAAGATGATAATAGGAAACCCTAAAGTAATAAATGTACTTGTCTTAAACCCTAACAACGATAAACAAGCAATCATAAACCCTAAAAACAAAGCTCCGGAATCTCCAACAAAGATAGAAGCCGGATGAAAATTATAAGGCAGAAATCCTGCAATCGCTCCTGCCAGCATTAATGAAATTAACACTACATCACGACGACCCATAAAAAACCCTAGTAAGCCAATGACACAGACAACAATTAAACTAATTCCACTGCTTAATCCATCTAATCCATCAATGAGATTAATCGCATTGGTTACACCTAAAATCCAAATAAATGAAACGAGATACGATAAAGCTTGTAAATCAATCTTTAAAAATGGTAATGATATGGTTGTCAGTGTTACATTCCCTATGACAATGGCACATAAAGCACCAATCGATTGAAAGATAACCTTCATCAACGGAGATAAATTAAACATATCATCCAATAAACCACAAAGGAAAATAATGATACCACCAACAAGGATTCCATTGATGGTTTGATCGGCATTGATATACACTGCCATACTAATAAGAAATGCTAAAAAAATCGCCAAGCCACCAATTCGAACAATTTTACCTTGATGAACTGTGCGATTATTTTCCATGGCATAAGCTTCTACACGATAGCCAATATATTTAGCAACCGGAACCAACAATAACGATAAGATAAATGGTAAGCTAAAAAACTTTAAGGCACCCATGACTAAATTCATACCATGATCCTCTTATTTATTTCACTAAAGAGATATTTTCAAGCATAATACCGGTTCCTTCTGCTACACAACTCAATGCATTTTCAGCAACATAAACCGGAATATTTAATTCATTGATTAACAATTGATCAAGACCCTTAAGCAAAGCTCCTCCCCCTGTTAATACAATCCCTCTTGAGAAAATATCTGCCGATAACTCCGGAGGTGTTTGTTCTAAAACAGCACGACAAGCACGCACAATATCTTGAAGAGAATCACGCATCGCAAGCTCTGTTTCTTCTGAATTTACTGTAATGGTATGTGGTAAACCTGTAACTAAGTCACGTCCACTTACTTCCATTGATAACTTCTCACTTAATTTCCATGCTGTACCGATACGAGACTTAATCTCTTCCGCAGTACGTTCCCCAATTAATAATTTATAAGACTCTTTCACATACTTAACAATATCACGATCCAATTTATCACCTGCAACCTTTAAAGAAGCACTTGTTACAATTTCACCAAGTGATAAAATCGCTACATCGGTTGTTCCACCACCAATATCTAAAACCATTGACCCTGTAGGCTTAGAAATATCCAATCCGGCACCAATCGCTGCAACCTTAGGTTCTTCTTCAATAAATACTCGTTTTGCTCCACAACGATACGCTGCATCACGAATCGCATTACGCTCTACTGAAGTAATGTTACTCGGACAACAAATTAAAATCGTTGGACGAGATAAAATGCCCTTTAACTTTAACATACGAACAAAATGACTCAACATCATTTCTGTTACTTCAAAATCTGCAATCACACCATCTTTTAAAGGACGAATCGCTAAAACACGCCCCGGTGTTCTTCCTAACATTTCTTTCGCTTCTTTACCAACCGCCAATACTTTTTTAGAATGCGCATCTATTGATACAACAGAAGGCTCATTTAACACTATTCCTTCTCCACGAACATAAATTAATGTATTTGCAGTACCTAAATCGATACCAACTTCTTTAGAAAACATCATACTTACTACTTCCTTTCAAACAATCAGCAAAGTTATTATAACACATTCAATTTATTTTATATATGATATTTAAAAGGAAGTTGCTTGCTAAATAACTCAGTGACATTGCCAATAAAATGACTAAAAGTTGTATCTTATAAGGGTGAATTCCCTTTGTTATTTTACGAAAATCAATAATACTTAATGCATACATACTAATCGTAAACATTGACATATACAACAAAAACTTAAATACATACTCTGCCATACACTCCTCTTTCTAACAAAAATAGATGCCTAAGCATCTATTTCTCTAAACGATTTAACGCCTTCTTCAACGCAAGCTCAGCTCTTAAAATATCAATATTCGCATCCGGTTTACTCAAACGCTTAAAGGCACGATCATACGCCGCCTGTGCACGCTTCATATCAATATCTTTTACATTTTCAATGGTATCCACTAAAATCGAAGCCTCATTATTCTTAAAATAGAATAAGCCATTGCTAATCGCATACTCTTCTTTTTCCAAGCCATCTTTCACTTCTAAATGCGAAATGACTAAATCAGTAACCAAAGGCATGTGATTCGGTAAAATTCCACGTTGTCCTTCGCTTGTTTTAATATTAATCATAGTCGCATTTCCTTGGAAATAAACACCGCTTGGTGTCATTATCTTAAGTTTAATCATCGCTGATAACCTAAAGATATGGCTTTTTCCAATGCTTCTTCAATGGTACCAACAAACATAAAGGCTTGTTCCGGTAAATCATCATACTTACCATCTAATAACTCTTGGAAACTACGAATTGTTTCTGCAATTGGCACATAACGTCCTTCAATACCACTAAATTGTTGTGCAACATTAAATGGCTGTGATAAGAAATTACGAGCACGTCGAGCACGATTTACAATGATTTTATCTTCATCTGACAATTCATCCATACCTAAGATAGCAATGATGTCTTGAAGTTCTTTATAACGTTGTAATAACGTTTGGACTTTAAATGCCACTTCATAATGCTGTTGACCAACCACCAATGGATCTAAAATACGACTGCTAGATTCAAGTGGATCAACCGCAGGATAAATCCCTAACGATGCAATTCCACGATCCAGTACTGTTTTAGCATCCAGATGCGTAAAGGCTGTCGCCGGTGCAGGGTCAGTTAAATCATCTGCCGGCACATAAATCGCTTGTACCGAAGTAATAGATCCCTTACTTGTAGAAGTAATACGCTCTTGAAGCTGACCCATTTCAGTTGCCAAGGTTGGCTGATACCCTACTGCCGATGGCATACGACCAAGTAAGGCACTTACTTCCGAACCTGCTTGTGTAAAACGGAAGATATTATCAATAAACAACAATACATCTTGTCCTTCATAATCACGATAATACTCTGCCATCGTTAACCCACTTAATGCAACACGCATTCTTGCCCCGGGTGATTCATTCATCTGTCCATATACAAGAACCGTTTTATCTAAGACCTTAGAGTCCTTCATTTCATGATACATGTCATTTCCTTCACGTGTACGTTCTCCAACGCCTGCTACAACCGAACGACCACCATGCTGCTTAGCGATGTTATGAATAAGTTCCTGCATCAATACCGTTTTTCCTACTCCGGCTCCACCAAAAAGCCCAATCTTACCACCTTTAGCATAAGGACAAAGTAAGTCAATGACTTTAATCCCTGTCTCTAAGATTTCTTGTGTTGTTTGTTGTTGATCAAACGTTGGTGCTTCTTTATGAATTGGCATGCGCTTAACACCTTCTAAAGGAGGAAGTTCATCGATCGGCTCCCCTAAAACATTAAACATACGACCCAATACTTCCTGTCCAACAGGAACCATAATTGGATTTTCTAAATCGATACATTCTGTTCCACGTACTAATCCATCGGTAGACCCCATCGCAATGGTACGCACACAATCATCTCCAACATGTTGAGCAACTTCCACAATTAAGCTTTCTTCAGGACTTTTTACAATTTTAATCGCATTTTTTAAAGCAGGTAATGACCCCTTTTCAAATTGAATATCGACTACAGGACCAATGACCTGTATAATTTTCCCAATATTTTCCATTCTATGCATCCTTTCTAAATCGCATCTGCCCCAGCTACAATCTCAGTAATTTCTTGTGTAATTGCAGCTTGACGAGCTTGATTGTATTCTAATGTCAATGTATCGTTTAACTCCATCGCATTATCCGTTGCACTTTCCATCGCCATTCTACGACTGGCTTGTTCACTTACCTTACTTTGTAAAGCTAAACTAAAGATTTCATTTTTAACCATCATCGGTATAAAATGATCTAGAATTTCATTTGGTTGAGGTTCAAACAATGTTTCCTGATAGCTTACCTTATCAGTAGATGCCGTATAAGGAAGGATTTGTTTGCAACGAGCATGAAATGTAACACTATTAACATACTCTGTATAAATCACCTTAATAGAACCCACTTCATTACGTATATATTTTCCTAAAGCCATTGTCGCTAACTTACCAATCTCTTCACTTGTTACATTTTCACTACTAGTTAAAGGATTGATGATGTTATATTGATTACGCTTTAAAAAACGATAACTCTTCGTACCTACTAAAATAATCTCATCCTCATTCTTTACAAGCTCTTTAATCAGCTTATTGGTATTTACGTTATACCCACCACATAAACCTAAATCACTACAAAAGACAATATAGATAGTCTTTGGATTATCTTTTACTTGTAGATACTGATTTTCAATCTCTTTGTTACTAGAAAGAATTTCATTAATCGTACTACTTAAAAACTCTGTATATTCTTTGGTTTTTAACATCACTTCTTTTTGTTTTAATAACTTAGAATTCGCAATGAGTTCCATGGCACTTGTTATTTTAATGGTCGCATTAATCGACTTAATACGACTCTTTAAAGCCTGTTTATTCTTTGCCATACTTAAGCTCCAATTAATTTAAACTCTTCCATAAAGGCACCAATTGCCTCTTTAAACTCTTCAATTAAGATCTCATTAAAACTCTCTTGACTCTCTAATTGACTTAATAATCCTTGTTTATGGTTATGGAAGTAACGATGCAATTGTTCTTCAAATAAACTAATCTTTTCAAGCGGAACTTCCTTTAAAAACCCATACTTCGCCGCAAATAAACTTAACACTTGATAAGACATTGAAAGAGGCGTGTATTGATTTTGCTTCAATAACTCTGTTAATTTAGCCCCATGATCAATGGTAGCCTTTGTAATTGGATCTAAATCACTACCAAACTGTGTAAAGGCTAATAATTCACGATATTGGGCTAACTCTAATTTTAAAGAAGCCGCCACCATCTTCATCGCCTTACTTTGCGCTGCACTACCAACACGTGATACCGATAAACCAGAATCAACTGCAGGACGTATTCCTGCATTAAATAACTCACTTTGCAAGAAGATTTGTCCATCGGTAATCGAAATGACATTCGTTGGAATATATGCAGAAATATCACCTGCCTGTGTCTCAATGATTGGTAAAGCTGTTAGTGAGCCTCCACCATAAGCATCATTTAACTTCGCAGCACGCTCTAATAAACGAGAATGTAAGTAAAAGACATCCCCCGGATAAGCTTCACGTCCCGGTGGTCTTCGTAATAGTAATGACATGGTACGATAAGCAACAGCATGTTTGCTTAAATCATCATAAACAATCAAGACATCCTTGCCTTGAGACATCCAATACTCCCCAATTGTACACCCTGCATAAGGAGCAATGTATTGAAGAGGAGCCAATTCACTCGCAACACTTGCGACAATGGTCGTATATTCTAACGCCTGAAAACTACGTAACTTTTCAACAATATGAGCAACGGTACTTGCTTTTTGACCAATGGCAACATAGATACAGTGAACACCCTTGCCCTTTTGATTGATAATCGCATCAATCGCAATCGCTGTTTTCCCTGTTTGACGATCTCCAATGATTAACTCACGTTGCCCTTTACCAATTGGAATCATAGAGTCAATAATCTTTAAACCCGTCATTAATGGTTGATGAACACTCTTACGAGTCATAACCCCGGGAGCCACTTTTTCAATCGGCATCGCTAATTTTGTATTTAACGGACCTTTTCCATCAATCGGTTGTCCTAAAGCATTTACAACACGCCCTAACAGTTCATCTCCAACACCAACTTCAACAATACGCTTAGTACGCTTTACTTGATCACCCTCTTTAATTAAAGCATCGTTTCCAAGTAATACCGCCCCAACATGGTCTTGTTCCAAGTTTAAAATCATCCCATAGACATCATTTGGAAATAAAATAAGTTCACTTGCCATAGCATGATCAAGCCCTTGTATTAAAGCAATCCCATCTCCAACTTTAATAACCGTACCGACATCATTGGTTTCTAATTCATCTTGATAATTCTTTATTTGTTCTTTAATAAAAGCACTAATTTCAATTGGTCTATGCTCCATTATTTCACCCATCTTTCATTAAGAAGTTTTACCTTCAAGTTATCAATGGATTTACGCATCGAAGCATCATATACAACATGATCCAACTCTACTTTAATCCCACTGATTAACTTCTTATCCACCACATTTTCAAGCTCTACTTTATGATGATATTTTAATGCCAATGCTTCTTCAATTTCTTTTATTTGATCCTCATCCAACGCAAAGGCAGAATATACAATTCCTTCTTTAATCTTATAATGTTGATTTGCTAATGTATTGAATGCCTTTAATATCTCATCCATCATTTCAAAACGCTTATAGTCTAACAACACATACATAAAATTCAATAAATAAGAATGCACATGTGTATCAAATGCCTTCCTTAACACTTCTTTTTTATCTTTTAAATCAATCCTATGACACTTGAAAAAACGATCCATAGAAGCATCTAACGAAGTACGAATCGTCTTTGCATCACGATAAAAAGTATCAAGTTGCTCAAGTTCCATTCCTAACTGAAACAAAGCCTCAGCATACGCCTTAACTACCTGTTTCATGTTGAATATCCTTTATAAATTGTTGAATTGCCTCTTGATCTTTTTCTACATCAATTTTTTCTTTTAATAACTTCTCTGTTGCATACATCGCAACTTGAACAATTTCATCCGCAATCTCTTGCTTCATAGAAGCCTTTTCCATTTCCATCTCTTGGTAAGCACGCTTTTTCATATCCATGCTTTCTACTTTCGCTTGATTTAAAATCTCCTCTTTCATCACACTTGCTTCTTTATTGGCAGAAGCAATAATCGTCTGTGATTTATGATAAGCATTGCTTACCTCTTCATTGGCTTGCTTTAACAACTGATGAGCAGCAATCTTATCCTCTTTCGCTTGTTCTAAATCCCTTTGCATTGCATCCATACGCTTAGCCATAAACTCTTTTGCCGGCTTCCACAAATACTTAAACAAAAAGTACAACAAAATACTAGTTGAAATTAACTGTATAACTATCGTAAGTGGATTTGGAAACAATTGCTCAGCAACATTAATATCTAACATCCCTTACCTCCTTTCAACCTGTACTTTAGAATGCAAAAATTAATAAGAAGGCAATTAACATCCCATAGATTGCACATGTTTCTGCAAGCGCACAACCTAAAATTAACATGGAACGAATCTTATTTTCCGCATCCGGATTTTTACCAACGGCTTCTACTGCCTTACTTGCAGCTAACCCTTGACCAAGACCCGTCATCATACCAGTCATAATAGCTAAACCAGCCCCAATTGCAATTAAACCTTTTGCGATATCCATCTTTTATTCCTCCTTGAAATCGACTTATTCATTTGGTAATTCATTTGAAATAAATACCATTGTTAATGTAATAAAAATAATTGTTTGTATAAACCCTGAAAATAAATCAAAATAACCATGTAAGACAGGTGTAATCAATGGACCAATAAAGTTAAACATCTCCAGATGAAAAACACCCAATAGTAACGAAGAGATATAACTTGTAAAGCTATACACTAACGTTAAAATAATCGTACCACTTAAAATATTTCCAAACAAACGCAATGACATTGAAATTAAGGGAGCCAAACGCCCAAAAATATTTGGAATCAATAAGAAAGCAAACGGCTCAATAAAACCATGCAGATAACTCTTAAGACCATTTTCCTTAATGGATACCACTTGAACCATAATCCATGTAATAAATGCCAGTGTTAATGTGACACTATAATTCGCTGTTGGTGCATGAAATCCAAATAAACCGGAAATGTTACTCACCAACAAATAAGCAGCTAAACTTGCCACGTAAGGACCTAATCGCTTCGCATACTTTTTATTGATAATGGTTTCTACATTGCTTTCCATTTTACTAACAAAACTAACACCTAAAAAGACAATCCCCTTAGGCTTTTCCAAAGGATTACTCTTTTTAATTTGATTACCAATTATGACACATAGAATACATAACATACCGGTAATCAATACAATCGACACTACTTCTTTTTGTAACGTTAACGTCATGATTTACTCCTTATACCATCGATATAAAAGAATAGTTTATTTAACATTAAGCCAATAAAACATCCTATATAATTAAAATA
Source organism: Erysipelotrichaceae bacterium (assembly GCA_030528645.1). Classification (GTDB taxonomy): domain Bacteria; phylum Bacillota_I; class Bacilli_A; order Erysipelotrichales; family Erysipelotrichaceae; genus RQZE01. The sequence continues at coordinate 25,635 of JAUMYM010000002.1, forward strand.
CTGTGGAAAGAGGGTTGCAAAGATAAAAGGAATGATTAATATCCATACATTGATAATAAAACGCAGATAAGAATGCCTACGCTGTTTTAATATGACATCGACATCCTTCTCCAATTTATATAAATGCACACTCGCAAACACTAAACCCAATAAAATAGAAGCACTATAGCGGACATCCTTAAATAACAATCCTATACTTAAAAGTCCACCAAGCAGATACGCCTTCTTTAAAGACCTAGCAAATACACTCTTCATTTCCACACCATCTTAAATAAATACAACAAAGCACTAAGAAAACCCATAAAAATACCAATGATTAAGCATATGGGCTTTACTTGAAACACTTGATCTAGATACAAACCCAAATAAGTACCCAGACCAATACAGGCAACCATAGTAAAACCTAAGTTTATTGCCTTAGCAAAATCTTTCATTATTTTGTTCCAAAAATACGATCTCCGGCATCCCCTAAACCTGGAACAATATAGCCCTTTTCATTTAGGTGACTATCTAACGCTGCAATATAAATATCAACATCCGGATGAGCATCTTCTACCACTTTTACCCCTTCCGGAGCTGCCACTAAGCATACCAGTTTAATATTAGTCGCACCCTTTTTCTTTATGATGTCAATTGCTGCCACTGCACTTCCCCCGGTAGCAAGCATTGGATCTAACACCAGATTTACAGCCTTATCTAAATTGCTTGGAAACTTTGCAAAATATTCATGTGGTTCCAATGTTTCTTCATTACGATATAAACCTACAAAACCAACCTTCGCAGTTGGAATTAAATCATTAATACCATTCACCAAACCTAATCCTGCACGTAAAATAGGGATTAAAACAATTTCATTTGATAATTCAAATGTTTTACAAGCTGCCACAGGCGTTTCAACGGTAACGGGTTTTACAGGTAAATCACGACAAACTTCATACGCCATTAATCCAGCAATCTCATCTAGATTCTGTTTAAAGTCCTTCGTTCCTGTTTCCTTACGACGCATTTGTGTTAATTTATGAGTAATTAACGGATGATTCAGTACATGTAACATTTTATTTACCACCTTTCATCTAAATATTATAACAAAACTACATGTAGTTTCAAAGAAAAAAAGAAGTCACGACTTCTTATTTCACGACCTCTTCTATCTTCTTCCAAGTATTTGTCACATCATCATAAACACGTCCATCTTGGTATTTCATCATACCCTCTTTTCCACTTACGATGCTGTAATATTGATCAATTTTATTGTTGTTAAAGTAGATTAAATACGTTTCACCCACTTCAATCTTATTATCATTTGGTAAATATTCTTGTACATAGTTCTTTTGAGGATCAAAAGTTTCATTTAACTCTTTTTTATAATTACTCATACTACCCTTAATGTATTCTTCCATGGTAATAATTGCCCCATCTTTTGCATAAGGGATACGTTGGTCCACTTCAAAAGAACCCTTAAGCGGCTCAATGACTTTAATGATTCCATAGGTATAAGGAAACACATAACGCTTATTGGCATAGTCATAGTTAGAACCTCCATCAATCGATAAAACCTTACCAATGATAATATGCTCACTATCTTGTTGTACCTCTTTTAAAGAAACACTATATACAAACCCATGTTCTTCTTGACGATATTCAACTTTCGTTACTTCACTTTCATCAATAGCGATGTATGCATCATAAACCAAATCAGCCATTTCTACTTCTTCCACTGTCGTCTTTGATTTATTACACCCTACAAGAAAGAAAATAGACAGAACAACAACTATGTAATATTTCATATGCACCTCAGATATTTATGATTAAATTTTATCACTTTATATTGTATTTTAAATAAAAATGACTAAATTGTTAGGAAAGATGTAAAAAGCGAAAGACCATGCTTTCGCCTTTTACGCAAGAGGACAGAAGGGAGTATGCCTATTTGCTTAACAATTCTACAATAACAGGTAATACCTGTTTTTTTCTTGAAATCAATGTGTGAGCGAATTCATCTTCCATAAATTCTTTAAAACCTTCATCAATAACCCACGCTTTTTTACCGGTATATAAGAAGTAAGAACCACTACCCATTGGATCGGTAAACATGATTAAGATTAAATCATAATGATTCGCTTTCACCGTATCTTCTAAATACGCTTTAAAACTCTCTTTAATCGCATCATATTCTTCTTTACTTTTACATTGTGATTGACCAATGGCAATCTTATATTCACTGATACGAAACTCTTTAAAATCATCATAAAGTAATTGTAACGGTGTTTTATTTACAATCGAATCCGAATTATAAATCATTTGTTGACTAATTTCATCCATCGATTCCCCAACAATACCTTCTAACATTTTTCCCATCTTACGATCGGTATCTGTTGTTGTAGGAGACTTTAAATTCAAGGTATCACTAATAATCGCACAAAGCATTAAGCCTGCAATTCCATAAGGAATCGGTATATTATGCAATAAATACAACTCTGCAATGATGGAACAAGTACAGCCAACAATCTTACTTGTAATATTAATCGGATTGCTTGTTTCAATTCCACCTAAACGATGATGATCGACAATCTCAATTACTTCACCAAACTCTAAGTCATTTACACTTTGGGATGCTTCATTATGATCCACTAAGATAAAACGTTTCTTTTCATAATTAAATAAATGATAACGGCTAATTGCCCCAACAACACGATGCTCATCATCCACAACAGGATAGGTACGATAACGTGTCTTAGCCATTTTATGACTAACTGCCTCTGTTGTTTCATTGACATTAAAACGAATAACATCATGAGTCATGATGTGCTCAATCGAAGGCGATTGATAGATCAATTGTGAACAATTTAAAGCACTAAGTGGTGTATGTAAAATACATACATTATTTTCTTTTGCTTTCTCCAGCGTTACATTATCTACCCAATTTTCACCACAAATAATAATCATCGATGCCTTTGCATCAATGACAAAACGTTGCACTTCAATATTATTTCCAACAATCACAATCCCTTTTGGAAGCATCTTTAAATTATTCGCTAAGGAAGGCATTAAATATACCTGCCCACTACAAGTAAAGTCCACTACTTCATTTAAAACAGTCGCATTTAATGTTTTAACTATATTCGCTAAGGTTACTTTACTCATTAACGCAACTAATTCTTGTTCATTGGCAGTTAGAATACTGGTTAAGTTAGAAACCGATACAATCCCATCTAACTTACCCTCATCATTTACCACAAAAATACCTTTATTTTTACGCTGTAAAATAAAGTCTAATGCTTCTTTCATGGTTAAAGATTTATCTACAATAAAGCCTTCATCAATTTCAATTTCTTTTAGTGTACACTTAGCCGTATTGATTAACTCCGGTTCCTGAAACCCAAATTTATCCAACACAAATCTTGTTTCACTATTAATTCCAGACAAACGACCAGCTACTGCATGAATCTGTAGTTGTTGTTTTAAATATGCATAGCTAATTGCGCTACAAATAGAATCGCAATCGGCATTTTTATGCCCTATAACATAAATTGGTTTTTTCATAGCTACACCTCTAATTCCATAATAAAAGATATTTCTTTTAACTTCAATTTACTTCTTAAAATTGAATTAAAAGTACAATGAAAAAGGAATCAATTGTCCATAAAAGTTAAAAAAACTAAAGTTTTCACTTTAGTCTTCTTTACTTCATAAATTGTTTTGTTAATGCATGTACTTCACTACGAATTTGCTTTAACACATCTTCTTGTTCATGATTCTTTAAAGCTTGTATAATCCACTTTGCCACTTGTTTGAACTCTTTTTCTTTAAATCCCTTTGTCGTCATTGCAGCAGTTCCTAAACGAATACCGCTTGTTAAGAAAGGCGAATACGTGTCAAAAGGAATGGTATTTTTATTACATGTAATAGAAACCTGATCTAAGATTTCAGCAGCTTGTTTACCATTTAAACCAAGAGGTGTAACATCAATTAACAATAAATGATTATCACTACCACCACTTACCAAACGCAAGCCAGCTTCTTTTAGTTCTTGAGCTAGTACCTTACAGTTTTTAATGATTTGTTGTGCATACTCCTTAAAAGTGACTTCACTTGCTTCTTTAAAACACACTGCCTTAGCCGCAATGATATGCATCAAAGGACCCCCTTGAATACCAGGGAAAATCGCTTTATCTACCGCTTGTGCATACTCTTTCTTACATAGGATAATGCCTCCACGAGGACCTCTTAGGGTCTTATGCGTTGTACTTGTTACAAAGTCGGCATATTCAACCGGACTAGGATGTACACCTGCTGCTACTAATCCGGCAATATGTGCCATATCCACCATTAAGTATGCCCCTACTTCATCGGCAATTTTACGAAATTGCTTAAAGTCAATGATACGTGGATAAGAACTCGCCCCTGCCACAATCATTTTAGGCTTATGTGCCAGTGCCAGTTGACGCACTTCTTCATAATCAATTTCTTCGGTTTCTTTGTTAACGCCATAACCAATAAAGTTGTATTGTTTCCCGGAAAATGACAATGGGTGTCCATGTGTTAAATGTCCTCCACTGGCTAAATCCATTCCTAAGATAGTATCCTGTGGCTGTAATACAGACATGTAGACTGCCATATTGGCACTTGATCCACTATGTGCTTGTACATTGGCATGTTCCGCCTTAAATAAATCCTTTAAACGTTGAATGGCTAAGTCCTCGATAACATCGACCTTTTCACACCCACCATAATAACGCTTCCCCGGATAGCCTTCTGCATACTTGTTTGTTAAGATGGATCCTGCAGCTTCCAATACATCTGGTGAAACAAAATTTTCAGAAGCAATTAATTCAATATTATAATCTTGTCTTATCTTTTCTTGCTCGATGGCTGCTTTGATTTCTAAATCCTTCATGTCTTCTCCTTTATTTCAACTCTAATTTTTCAATATGTGTAATTTTATGAATCCGATTGATATGACGTTCTTCATTTGAAAACGGTGTTTCCAACCAAAGATCTACAATCTCCAACATAAACTCCTTAGAAATCACACGACCACCTAAAGCTAAAGCATTGGTATCGTTATGCTCTCTTGTCGCCTTGGCAGTAAATAAATCCGATACTAAGGCACAACGAATTCCTTCTACTTTATTGGCTGTAATACTTACTCCAACACCGGTACCACAGATTAAAATAGCACAATCGTTCTCTTTATTCACAACACTTTTTACACATGGATATACCACATCCGGATAATCCACCGCATCTTCCGTATAGCTTCCAAAATCTTCTACACTATATCCTTTTTCCATTAAGTATTTCTTTAAAAACTCTTTATGTTGGTATCCGCCATGATCGGCTGCTAATGCGATTTTCATACTTCCTCCTTTAAACAATGTAAAATCATTTCCTTTGTAATTGGTCCTTGACGAAGAATGTTGTATCCATCGGTTAAATCCACAATGGTACTAGCCATTTGTAAACCGGAAATTCCCTTAACAATGCCATCTACTCCATCACCAAGTTGTTCTATCACCTCTTGATGAGTCAATGCAGCGGGCTTGCCCGATTGATTTGCACTTGAAACAAGTAATGGTACATTGACCTTGGCAATCAAACCTAATACAAAGGGATCATTCGGAATACGTATTCCAATTGTATCAAGACCATTGGTAATATAAGGCAATACTTCAGGTCTTTTTTGTGCAACAATGGTTAATGCCCCCGGCATTAATTGTTGAATGATCTTTAAATCTTGCTTCTTAATCATCGCAACCTTCAAAATATCCTCTAGACTACTACACATAAAAGGAATCGGCTTTGATTCTTCTCGTCCTTTCACACGTTTTAATTTTTCTAATGCCTCGATACAATCATAACGACACGCTAAGCCATAAACCGTATCGGTAGGAAAGGCAACTATTCCTCCCTTATTTAATAGTTCAACCAACTCCATCAGTTGGGATGTATCATATAACTTACTCATCATCCGCCTTCTTTACAATGCGTTTGCATTTACGCTCAAATTCAGGACGTTCAAACATAATCGATGCATTACATCCTAAGCACTTAATCTTTATATCAGCACCCATACGTATAATCTTCCAATGCAAGGACTTACGACATGGATGTTGTTTTTTCATTTCAACAATATCATGCAATCCATAGTCTTGTATCATTCTATTCCTCCTTTTGCTAAGTAATAACTATCCAACGTATTTTGAAGCAACATCGCAATCGTCATAGGACCTACTCCCTTTGGTACAGGAGTAATGTAACTACAAACCTTGCTTACCTCTTCAAAACAAACATCACCTACTAAATGATCATCTATTTTATTAATACCCACATCAATAACAATGGCACCTTCCTTAACAAAACTTGCATCAACATACTGTGCTTTTCCAATCGCAACTACTAAAATATCTGCTGTTTTACAAATCTCTTTGATATTCTTTGTAGCACTATGACAAATCGTAACCGTACAATTTAAATCCTGTAGTAACTTTGAGAGTGGATTACCCACTAAATAACTACGGCCAACCACTACTGCCTTTAAGCCGGTAAAATCCACATGAATACTCTTTAACAACTCAATAATTCCAAGCGGTGTACAAGGTTTAAATCCCTTTAACCCAAGATATAACTTCCCTACATTAATGGGATGCAATCCATCCACATCTTTATTAGGATTAATTAAACTAATCATACGCAAAGGTTCTAAATGCTTAGGAAGTGGCATCTGTAACAAAATACCATCTACCTCATCATCATTATTTAAATTAATAATGACTTCACTTAAATTCTCTTCACAAATATCTTGTGCCAAATGAATCATACGAGAATGAAACCCAACTTCCTTACAAGCCTTATCTTTCCCTTTTACATAAGAAACACTTGCCGGATGATTTCCAACTAAAATAACCGCCAAGGTTGGTCTTGGTTTTCCTTGTTGTTGTAGTTGCTGGACTTTATAAGCAATCTTCTCTTTAAACTGTAACGCTAATGCACTTCCTGAAATTACCTCTGCCATACTTACTCCTTATGCTGAAATATTCTATAAATGGTATATGCACACAACATCGTGCCACATACCAAAACATTCACAACACCTAACACTAACACCACAATGCGATAAGAAGGATGTTGCAAATTAAAATATACAAGACCACACACCAACGCTGTAATGGTTGTTAGTAGAAACATAATCATTACATATTGACGTACATACTTATTCTTTAACATATTTCTTTTGAATCAAGCACAATGGTAACCGGACCATCATTCACTAATGAAATATACATCTGTGCCTGAAACACTCCTTCTTCCACATGAATTCCTCTATTTACAATACATTGATTAAAATATTGATACAATTCATTGGCAAACTCCGGCTTAGCTGCCTGTTCAAATCCCGGACGACGCCCTTTGCGACAATCCGCATACAAAGTAAATTGTGAAATCGATAAAACCTTACCGCCTACATCTTCAATCGAGCGATTCATCTTACCGGCTTCATCATCAAAAATACGTAAATCCATTGCCTTCTTTGCCATTTTCTCAACAATTTCTTTCGTATCTTCACTACTAATTCCCACTAAAATGACATACCCATGTTGAATTTCTCCAACAATTTTATCATCCACGGTACAATTAGCTTGATTCACTCTTTGCATTACAAGTTTCATTCTTATCACCTAATTAAAATTATACATGAACATTCCATAAATAACTATTTATAAACATAAATTATATTTTTAACTTAATGATTGTATCACTCTTACGTTATAATAAATAAAAGAGGTATTTTATGAAACAACCCTTAGCTTTTAAACTACGACCAAAAAATCTGGATGAAATCATCGGACAACAACACTTAGTTGGACCTAATAGAATTCTACGAAAGTGTGTGGAAAAGAACCAACTGTTCTCTATGATTTTCTATGGACCAAGTGGTACAGGAAAAACAACGTTAGCGATTGCCTTAGCACAACAACTAAACATTCCTCATCGCTTTTTTAATGCCGCCATAAACAACAAAAAAGACTTAGAAGCCATCTTTTTTGAAACAAAACTATCAAAACCCTTAATCGTTATTATTGATGAAATTCATCGCTTAAACAAAGATAAACAAGACTTACTCCTTCCTTATTTAGAAGATGGAAGTATTCTTTTACTTGGTGCAACCACTGCCAATCCCTTTCATAGTATCAATCCGGCCCTACGCTCTCGTGCAATCTTACTGGAAGTAAAACCCTTAAGTAAGGAAGATGTTATTCAAGCTATCAAACGTGCCTTAAAGATCGGCTTAGATCATCCATATCAAATAGAACCTCAAGCCATTCAACAAATCGCAAACTATAGCAATGGAGATATTCGCTATGCCTTAAATATACTGGATGTATTAACCGTAGCATGTCAAAACCAAACCATAACTAGCAAAGATGTTGAAACTTATATGCCAAAGATAAACGTATCCTTTGATGCAAGTGAGGATGGTTATTACAATGCCTTAAGTGCCTTTCAAAAAAGTATACGTGGCAGTGATGTAGATGCTGCATTATTTTATCTAGCCTATTTAGCCTTAGCCAATGACTTAGAAAGCATTGAACGACGACTCTTAGTAACTGCTTATGAAGATATTGGATTAGCCAATCCAGCCTGTGTAGCTCGTACCATCAACGCCATTGATACTGCCAAACGAGTAGGCTTTCCGGAAGCCTTAATTCCCCTAGGGTTACAAGTTATTGACTTAACCCTATCACCAAAATCCAGAAGTGCTCATGATGCCATAAAAAAAGCCTATGCCACAGTGGAATCCACAAGTTTTCACATTCCGGAATACTTAAAACTAACTCCTGTTGGTTTAAAAGAAAATGAAACATATGACTATAGCCGTAGCGACCTATGGCATCACATCCAATATCTACCAAAGAATCTTAAAGATAAAACATTCTATCAACCTTTACCAAGTTCCAACTACGAAAAACAACTGTTAAACAACTACCAACAACTACAAAAGTACTATCGTAGTAATCAACTTTCAAAACTCTATCAAGAACATAAAAGTCCTAGAAAATAATCTAGGACTTTTTTTGACTTGCCCAATATCCTGCAACATAGCCACTGGCAAAAGCTGCCGTAATGTTATACCCACCGGTATAACCATGAATATCCATCACTTCTCCGGCAAAATACAATCCCTTTACAAGTTTTGACTCTAATGTCTTAGCATGTATTTCTTTTAAAGAAACCCCACCCATCGTCACAAAGGCTTGTTGGAGTGGTAAACTATCACATACTTCAAAACGAAATGCTTTCAACATGGAAAAAAGTTGTTGACTTTGTTTCTTAGATACATTGGCAATTTGTTGTTTCTCTGAAATAGAGAGTTGATGCAAAAGAAAGCTTGCAAACCTTGAAGGTACATAATCCTTTAACCATTGTTTTACCATCATTGTTTGTACTTCTTTTTGATACCAAGAATCCTTTAGGGTCTCATAAGAAACATCCGGTAAAACATCCAACTGCAAAGTTACTGTTTTTTGATGTTGCAATGCCTGAACTACAAAACTTGAACAACGCAAAACACTTGGACCGGAAACTCCAAAATGCGTAAATAGAAAATCCAGACGATGACTTACCACTTTTTTGTGTTGATTCATTACACTTAAGCAGACATCTTTAAGCGATAAACCCATTAACGTTTTATCCAAAATAAATGATTCTTTACTAACTAAAGCCACTTCACTTGGCAAAAGCGGTGTAATATGATGTCCAACTTGACGTATCAAGTCATAACCCGAGCCATTACTACCCGTTTGAGGAAAACTTTTTCCACCTGTTGCCATAATCACACTATCGCAAGATAACACTTCCTGATTGGTAGAAAGTCCAATGACTTGTTGATTTTCTACCACAATCGCTTCCGCAACCCTTTGATATTGAAATACAACCCCTAAACTCTGTGCTTTATTAATCAAAGCCTCTAAAATAGTTTTGGATTTATTACTAACAGGAAATACGCGACCATGATCTTCTACTTTTAAATCAACATCTAACTCTTTGAAAAACGCTATAATATCTTGATTATTAAACTGTTGAAATACACTATATAAAAACTTACCATTTCCTACAATATGCTTGATGATTTCTTGCATACTACAAACATTGGTTACATTGCATCTACCATTTCCTGTCAATAATAACTTCTTACCCGCTGTTTGATTTTGCTCAACAACAACTACCTTAGCCCCACAACTTGCAGCTGAAATCGCAGCCATAAGACCGCTAGTACCAGCACCCACTACCACTACATCATACTTCATACATACCTCTTACTTTTTTATTATACAATGATTCAGACATGAAAAAATAGAGCACTCGCTCTATTTTAACGCTTCATGTTTTTTAATCGCATGCAAAGCCATCACACTTACCAAAAAGCCAATCATATAATACAATGCACTTGCATCATCTCTTGTCTTAGCTATTTTAACCTTCGTCTTTTCCTCTGTTTTTTCCTCTACAACTGGATCCACTACTTTAGGTGTAGGTTGAGGCAATGGATTTGGCTGAGGCTTTGGATGAGGAAGTGGATTTGGTTGTGGTTGTGGTTGTGGTGCATTTGTATAGGTATTGATAACCGTAAATCCCTGAATATTTGTTTGATACTCTTGTAACACCAACACTTGTCCTGACGGATCAACCTGTTTGATACTATATTGTATTTCTTGATTTCTTTCATCATATTGTGGTAATAATTGCCACTCTACAAAGGAACTGCCTGGCATAAGTTTTAAAATCGGTTGAGGCACTTCACTTTCCGGTTGATTATTGGTTGTACTATAAAGCTTAAACCATACATCCGGATGATTCGCCGGAGCATTTTGCCATACAACATCAACACGAATGGACTTACGCTTTAATGCGTTGGTAACATTTACTTCTTTTACCACCCCATCACCAACATGAATTACTTGCATAGCGGAATTGACTTGATAGCGAAGTGGTGTATCTACTTGACGAACTTCCCAATCACCATAAATCAATGATGTAAATTCTACTCTACCAGAAGCATCGGTTGTACCTTGTTTTTCAATGCCGTTGGATATGATACTAAAAGTCGCATCCGCAATCCCCTTACTTGGATCTTCTTGATCGACTAAAACAATGGCAATATGTCCATCATGAACAACACCCAATTTACGATTGGTAATCGTTTGTAAATCTTTATCTGGATTTGCACTTGTTAACGCAACCGGAATCGCTTGTGTTGTTATTTCATATCCATCCGGTGCTTTTGTTTCTTTTACGGTATAATTCTTTAACTCTAAGTTATCAAATACGACAACTCCATCCTCTAATGTAGTAACTGTTTTTACTACACCTTGTTCATCTTCTAAAGCAAAGGTTGCACCCTTCAATGTTTTCGTTGGTTCTTGTTCATCTACTTTTACAAAACGAATGCTTCCTTTTTGAATCACTTGTTTTTGATTCTTAAAGTCATTCACTATAACTTTAGGTTTATTTGCTTCAATACTTACTGTTTGAGTACTTAATTGATAATGAAGCGGTGCCTTTGTTTCTTTTAAGATATATGTACCATATACAACTTGTGGAAACAACACTTCTCCTAAGGCATTACTCTTAGCTGTATATTTAAGTTCATCATTTTGAAATAATCCAAATTCTGCATCGGCAAGTGGTATCGTTGAATCATCAAAGTCTACCTTTTTAAAGGAAACTTCTGCAAACTGTACAGTTGGTTTCTTAACGTTTTCTATATAATTTAAGTCAATTTCTAATTGATCTACTCTAACCCCAATCTCTTTTGGTATATTATCTAATACATAACCATTAGGTGCAATGGTTTCTTTTAGCTTATATTGTCCAAGTTTTACATTTTCAAAACTTACATAGCCTTGTTCATCCGATACTGCCGTATATACTGCAACATCGTTTTGTTCTAAGATGAACGTTGCATGTTGTAATTTGATATTGTGATTATCACGATCCACCTTATAGAAATAGATATGTCCTGTTTTCTGCTTATTTTGAATGATCATTTCTTGATTCTCTTCATTAATTTCTACCGAATGAGGCATAGGATCTAATACATATTTATCTAGTGTTTTTACTTCTACAAGTTCATAGTTACCATAGTCTAATTGTTCAAACATCACTAACCCCAAATGATTGGTAACACCTTGTTTTACAACATGTCCATCTTTCTTTAATTCAAACTCTACCCCTTGTAATAGGCTTGTCGGATCACTAGCATCCACCTTTAACACTCGTAACGTTCCTTTTAAAGGCACTATTACTTCTTTTTCATTTACAAATGGATCTATAGATACATTCGGTTGTGTTGAGGTAAGAATAACTTCTCTTGTTTCCTTACTTAATTGATAGCCACTTGGCGCAACTTCTTCTTGAAGTGTATAAGTACCAAGTTCCACTTGGTTAAAGAGTACCTCTCCACTAGCAGTAGAAGTAGCACGATATTTTATTTGATTATTTTGTTTTAAAACAAAGGTTGCATTTGCCAGTTTCATCATCACATCTTCTTTATCAACCTTTTCAAATGCAATGCTCCCTTTTATTTTTTCTAAATCAATACTTACATTATTTTCAATGGCATTGGTAACATTGACATTCAAGGATTTTGTCCACGGTAAATATCCATCATAATCTCCATCTAATGAAATAGTATAAAGACCAAAAGTTAAATTCGAAAAGACAACTCTACCATCCGGACCTGTTTCCTTTGTTTCAAACGCACTATTTTGTGATAATTTAACACGAACATTTGGAAGTCGTTGATGCGTTTCATTGTCATATACGGTAACTAAAATAGAACCCTTATCATTTAATACTTTTCGATTCGTCACAGAATTACCATAAGAACCAGATGAGGCAATGGTAACACTACGAATTTCATCACTTACCAAATACCCACTTTGTGTTGTTGTTTGTGATAAATCATACGTTCCATAAGGAACATCTTTAAAACGCACCAATCCAATGAGATTACTTGTCGCTTGAGCGATGATTTCATTGCCTTTTTTAAGAACAAACGTCGCATCACGTAAACCAAGGGTTTGCTCATCGGCATCTACCACTTTAAAAGAATATGCTCCTTTTAAAACAGGTGCTTCCGGTTCAATCTTATATGGCGCTAAATCGTTTTGCTGATTAGCCACTACTTCTATATCACGTACTTCTATATTTAATAGATAACTATCCGGTGCACTCTTCATCTTTAATTGATATGACCCTGGTAAAACACCCGGAAAACTAACCGTACCATCATTTTTAGACTCAGCAATATAACGCTCTTCTCCATGTTTTACTAAGACAAACTTACTACCTACTACAGGAGCACCTGTATCTTTATGTAAACTCTTAAATGTAATTGAACCAAGTTGAGTAGTCGCTAGTTTTTGATTAAAGAAATAATCGGTATCTACCATTGTTGTTGGTTCAATTTCTACCGTTACCTGCTCATTGCTTTTTTGATAGCCAATAGGAGCTTCTATTTCAACAACTTGATACACTCCAACCGGAACATTCTTAAATACCGCCAGTCCATCTGCTGAAGTAACTTGTTGTTGGATAATCTTTCCATTCGAAGATAATCCCAACTTAGCACCCTTCAAATAAATATCACGGTTATCTTTATCCACTTTAAAAATACGCACATGCCCTGTTGTAGCCGTATTTTTAACATCACCTAAATCACGATCACTTGTAAAATACGTTGAAAAAATAACACCATCAGGAAACTCATTGAGATACCCTTCAGGAGGTGTCATCTCTACTACTTCATAATAGTTTGGTACAACATCACGAAAAACCAATCGACCATCTTGTCCTGAAGTAGCAGTATATAAAAATGGTTGATCACTTGCTGTACGTAACCCAAACTTTGCTCCACCTAATTTCTTTTCAGGCTCATTGCTATCCACCTTAGTAAAGCTAATCGTAATCTTTTTTAAACGATTTATTACATTAACTGTATACGGACTATTTGTTTCATTTAATTCTACATCCACATCTGGATTTTCATTTAATAAATACTTTTCAGGCGTAAAACGCTGTTTAATGCGATAACTACCTACTTCTAAAGAAGTAAAACTCAACAATCCATATTCATTGGTATCAAGTCCTTCAATAAAATCATAACGACCTTCTGCATTTCTTTTATGCAACTCAAAGGTAGCCTCTTCAATAGGATGCCCTTCTTCATCCTTTAATTCCACCTGAATAATCCCATAAGCAAAAAACTTCTCATTGCTTACAGTAAGGATCGCTTCCTTCCCCACTAACTCTTCTTCATTTGCAGCACTATGATCTACAGTACTATCTTCATTGACGTTTTCTTCTACCAACGTTTCCGCTGTAGTGGCTTCTACAAACTCCTCTTCGGTTTCCTTTAAAGCAGTCTCTTTCGGTTCTACTATTTCACCAGCAACCTCTTCCACTGTTTCTTCACTTGAAGTTTCTTCGTTTAAAGCCGACACATACCTGTTGTAAAGTGCACCAACAAATAGTAGTTGCAAGCACAAAAAGATCGATAGTATTTTTTTCATAACTTTTTCCTTACCTTATCATTATCTATTTCATATACCATTTACTAAATTATAACGCAGAATTATATGAAAACCAAGTTATTTTCCTTTTCAATCAAAGCTAGTGAAAGTCATAAATTAGACAATTAAAAAGAATTGTAGTACTATTAATCATGTGTGATTAAAAGAAGGAGGATCAGAAATGAAATTAAAATGTTTAAATTCAGTTCTAATTTTATCTTTACTTTTAGCAATTTCTCCTATTAAAGTACATGCAGAAGATGCTAAAAGTGATGCAAATCTAAATCCAACTTCGATTCTTGTGATTCAAAAAGTAGAAGTTCCTATTAATGAGCCTGCTGCCGATGAAATTATTAAAAAAGCAATTATTGAAGAAACAGTAAAAAGTAAACTATACGACATCGAAGCCATTGATATTGAAAAATCATCTATTGTCTTAAGTGCTATTGATCTATCTAAAGTAAAAGAACATAAAGTAAATGCTTTAATTAACTTAGAACTAAAACCATCTGCCAGCTTACAATTTGTTGACAAAACATTTCAAAGTGAAGTCTTAATCAATGTTGTTGACAATGAAGCTCCGGTCATTGATATGAAATACAATTACTATAACTTAGAATATAACGAAGAATATAAACCGTTAGACTATATCGAATCCATCTTCGACAATTCCTTTGAACAAGAATTTGATATTTCTGTCGAAGGTGCAGAAAACATCTCTTCAGAAAATCCTGGTGTTCACTACGTTACGTATCACGTAAAAGATTCAAGTGGTAATGAAGCAACACTTGATTTTAAAATGATTGTTGATGGTAAACCAAAAACAAAAACAAAAAAGAGTAAAAATGTTGCGATTAACTATAGTGGTGACTATAGTGTACAAGAAATGTTAGATGCGATTAATGCGGTGAGAAGTGAATATGGCTTATACGCGTTAACACTTGGTTCTGACTCTGCTCAAGCTGCCTCAGCCGTACGTGCCAGTGAAGCTGCCGGTTATGTTTCACACACCAGACCAGATGGTACTTCTTATAAGACAGCGTTTAATGATTATGGGGTAAGTTACTCTTATGCCGTAGAAATTTTAACGTATGCAGGATCAACGGTCCAAGATAAACTAAATTGGTGGATGAATTCTCCAACCCATCGCAAACATGTCTTAACATCAACTGCTCGTAAAATCTCAATTGGTTACAGTGGTAAGATGTGGCAAGCAATTGTTTATAACGATTAGGTGCATTTGCACCTTTTTTCTTTTCCATAATTTAACATCACAAACACATAATATTAGTTGATTAAATCCTTATTTTTACATACAATTCAAGTAAGAAAGCAAATGAGGTGAACCCTATGAAACGTATTTTTTTAACTATCGTAAGCTTAACGCTTTTACTTTCTTCTTGCAGCAAAGATCAAAAACTAACATCAGAGCAATTAAAAGCCATTGTATTAAAAGATGCGAACATCAATGAAAAAGATATTATTTCATCTAAAATTGAAAAAGATAACAATAACCAAGTGGTCGTAGAAATATCTACTCAGCAAATAGACTATAAATATAAGGTAGATGGTAATACCGGTAAGATTATTGAAAACATCTCTAATCAACCAACGTCAGTACCAACACAAGCACCTGCTCCTTCTAATGCCCAACAGCAAGGCATTACCCTTGAACAGGCAAAAGACATTGCGTTTAAGGACGCTAACGTAAACGGAGCTGATGTAACTATTATTCAAGCCTATTTAAACAATGAGAATGAATATGATATTGAATTTGTTATAAACAATCAAGAATATGACTATGAAATTGATGCAACAACGGGTGCAATTAAAGAAAAAGACTTAGACATTGAAAACTATGTTATTCCATCAGCTTCACAGCCATCCAATCAAAATGCTTCCGGTATCACGCAAGAGCAAGCATTGGACGTGGTCTTAGCGGATTTAGGTCTTAAAAAAGATCAGGTATATGTTGCAGAACTTAAATTTGATCGTAGTGATAATGAATATGACATTAAACTTTACTATAACAATGTAGAGTATGAATATGAAATCAACGCTAGTAATGGCTCTATCCACTCAAAAGACATCGACTAAAAAAGCCCTTATTGGGCTTTTCTTATGAAGTAATAATTGTTATCATCCGATAACGCTTCACTATACTGATACTGTAAGTCTTGAAACTTCTTTAACTCTTCTACATTTGTAATTTGATGCTTTGCCATATAACGAACCATGCTTCCTCGAGCCATCTTTGCCAAGGTGGCTTTTGTTATATAGTTTCCATTTACTTCACTTACAAAATGAATATGAATCATCCTACATCCCTCAAAAAGCAAACTATATTCTTTACTAGCCAGATTAATAATGACTTCATCCTTAAAGTCAAGTGCAAGGTCTTTCCAATACTCATACAATGGATACTCTATACAATTCTCTAAATCCAAGCGATAAAAACCGATGCCATCGCTAGGTCTTACATATCCATACATTCCACTTAGGATTAACAAATGTTTATGAATATATGCCATTTCCTGCTCATCAAATAAATCCGGCTTCATATATTGAAACACTAAGCCATCAAAAGAAGTTAATGCCATACTTACTTGATGATGAAAGTCATTGCGATACATTTGATATGTTTTCTTAGCAATGGATGCATTGCACTTTAATTGTTCTTGCAACTCTTCTACACTTAACCCTTGCATATACTCATATAACTTCTTTGCTTTATCAAGATATTTAGGCGTTGTTAAAGGACCAAAATCATCATGGTTATATTTCATCTTTTTTGTTGGTGAAAGAATGATTTTCATTGCTTAACTCCTTATATAATTTTGCATATTCTTCTTTGGATAAGGTCGAAGCCGAAATGGAAACCACCTTACCGGCAATGCGATTGGCTAACGATAAAGCCTTTGTATCCTCATATCCTAATGACTTCCCTACTAAATAGCCACCAACATGACTATCCCCTGCCCCAATGGTATCTACTACCTCTACCTTTGATGTTTCAATGTGTTGGATATGATTACCATCATATAGATAAACACCTTGTTTGCCTACCGTAACAATCACTTTATTTTGTGTAAGTGCGTATAACTTACGCATTGCTTGTAAAAGATCTTCTTCCTGCATCATTTGCTCAATCTCTAAATCATTTAAATGCATAATGGGTTTATATCCATATAAAATATCCAAACGTTCTTGTTGTATATGCATCCCTCTTGGTCCCGGCGCAAAGATAATTTGTCCTTGAAATGAAGCAAGGGCATTTACAAGCTTCATGCCATCAACATCTTCCACCTCTAAACCACAAACATACGCATAAGCATAGTCATTTACATCTAACTTCCTTAACCAAGCGGGATCAAAGGTATATTCCGCTCCATGATAAGACATAAAACTACGCTCTCCACTATCTTCCACCATGCAGTAACAACATCCATTTTCCTGTTGCACCGCTATTTCACTATGCATGCCTTGCTTTTGCAAATGTTGTTTTACAAAGTCTCCATACATACCACTACCTACCGGAGAAATTAAAGTATAAGGCACTTTTAAATGATGTAGCACATGTGCCACATTAAATGCACAACCCCCAAGTGAAACCACTTGTTTTTTTGGATGGATGTCTTGTTGCGTGGTAGGAAGCTTATCCACATACAAAATGACATCACATACGGTAGATCCAATAATTAAACATTTCTTCATATTAGTTTTCCTTATCAAAATAGATATTCGCATCGACAGGTCCTTCAATTCCGTCAATGGTTAAAGAATCCGTATATTGCCACATTTTTAATTGATATTCAAAATTTAACTTATCACTATAATGTGCAATCCAAAATGGATAATTTGCTAAACGATCTAACTGAAAATAACCATTTAACCAATGATAATTTCCATAAATCATACACTTATGATCTTCTGCCATCACTCTTTGACAAAAACCAATCGCAAAATCGGTACGTTGTTGATTACTTAAAGCATCAATACGAGCTGTTTTTCCATGTATATTTTCCATATCAAAGACAATTTCAAAATCAAGATTATAATGCTTAATGTGTTTTAAAACAAACTCCGCTTCTTCTATCGCTTCTTCTAAAGTAATCGCCTGCGAAAAGAAATACACCCCTACTTGAATGCCCTGCTTCATGGCTTCCTTTAGATTATACTTAAACGTAGGATCTAACGAAATAGCTCCACTTTCATACCCACGATGACCCAAACGAATCATCGCAAATTCAACACCACTATCTTTGACTTTCTTCCAATCAATGTGTTTTTGATGCTTACTAACATCAATTCCAAATTTACTATAACTTTCATCTTCATACACATAATAACGCTTCCCATCTATTTCAATCAAGCGTTCCCAATGATATTGATGTTTTGCAATATCCAAAGCTACTACTTCCTCCGGTTTTACCTTTGATCGAAACATCTTTTTGACGTAATCTTCATACCCTTTTATCATAACAAAAACTCCTACAATCAATATTGTAAGAAGCACTGCTAAACGAACATACTTAATCGATCTTTTCTTTCTTCTACGTCTTTTCATCTTATGTATTTTTTAATTCTTGGAAACCATGACCATAGACCTCATTTGACTCACAAATAATCATAATGGAACTATCATCAATACTTTCAACTACTGACTTTATAACATAAACTTGATTCCTTGAGCAAGCACAAAAGATAACATTCCCTTCTTTTTTAGAGTAACTACCTGTGGCATGTAAAAAAGTAGACCCACGTTGTACCACCTGATTAATCGCCTCTGCAATTTCTTCTGACTTACTTGAAACAATGAAGACAATCTTGCCACTATTGGCACCATACATAATCTTATCCACCACAATAGAACCTACTGCAACAGCAATTAAACCATATAATACTGCCTCAATATTTTTAAAGACAAACATCCCTAATAAAATAACCACCGCATCACTTACCTGTGTAATAAATCCAATGGAATGATGAGGAAATAATTTCTTAACCGACATAATAAAGAAATCAGAACCACCTGTCGAAGATCCTTGCATATAAATTAACGCATAACCAATACCACCAATAAAACCCGTGAAGATGGATGCCAATAATTGATTTCCATGATAAACAGGAATTAACGGTACAACATAGTCCATCATAAACGCAAAAATAGCCATTGTTTTTAATGACTTAAACAAAAAATTCTTACCTAAATATTTATAACTAAAAATAATAATCGGAATATTTAAAATTAAAGTAACAAGCCCAATACGAAAACCAAACAAATGCTGACTAATCAACGCTAAACCATTTACGCCCCCGGGAGCAAAATCGGCTGAACTTGCAAAGACATGCACACTAATACCAATTAAAAATCCACCGATTACATCAAACCATAATTCTTTTCCAAACTTACTTAATTCCATTGTTGCCTCCTAGAGAATATACAATTGATTATATAGTATTTACCCTTAGGATTCCACAATTTTCATACGAAATCATACAAAAAGAAAAACCCGAAACGGGTTTTATCTCTTCTTCATTTGAGGGAATAATAATACTTCCTGAATGGCTTCACTATCTGTCAACAACATGACAAAGCGATCAATTCCAATTCCAATACCGCCGGTTGGAGGTAATCCATATTCTAACGCTTCAATGTAGTCAATATCCATTTCGGTTGCTTCATCATCACCAAGTTCTTTTTGCTTTAACTGTGCTTCAAAACGAGCCTTTTGATCAATTGGGTCATTTAACTCCGAAAAGGCATTAGAATACTCTGTACCATAGATTAAAAGTTCAAAACGATCCGTAAAACGAGGATCCTTTGGATTACGCTTAGCAAGTGGAGAAATCTCTACCGGATGTCCATATACAAAAGTTGGTTGTGTAATTTTATCTTCACAATAACGTTCAAAGAATAAATTAATAATATGCCCAACCGTTCTTTCATGCGGTTGTACTTCAATATCATGTTTCTTTGCATAAGCAACAGCTTCTTCTACACTCATCTCTTGATAAAAATCAATGCCACATACTTCTTTTACCGCATCTACCATATGCCAACGCTTAAATGGAGCTTTTAAAGAAATCTCTTTGCCACCAAATGTAACTTCCGTTGTATGTAATACTTCTAAAGCGACATGTTCAAATAATCCTTCATTTAACTTCATCATGCCTTCCATATCACTATAAGCAACATAAGCCTCTACTGTTGTAAATTCCGGATTATGTTTACGGTCCATTCCTTCATTTCTAAATAAACGACCAATTTCATATACACCCTCTAAACCACCAACAATTAAACGCTTTAATGGTAATTCTGTAGCAATACGTAAGTAATAATCCATATCTAAGGTATTATGATGTGTCACAAATGGACGAGCAGCTGCTCCCCCTAAAATTGGATGCAATACAGGTGTTTCTACTTCCACTAAACCTTGTTGATCTAAATAATGCTGAATCGCACGAATAATACGTGGACGCATCAATGCAATCTTACGGCTATTTTCATTCATGATTAGATCCACATAACGACGACGATAACGCTCTTCAATATCTTGTAACCCATGAAATTTTTCAGGAAGTGGACGCAACGCCTTTGTTAGATGAATATATTCCTGTGCCTTGACAGATAATTCTCCACTATCCGTTTTAATTACACTACCAACAATCCCAATAATATCTCCAAGATCACTGACCTTAAAGATTTCATAAACGTCATCTCCAACTACACCCTTATTTACAACAACTTGAATTTGACCATCACGATCTTGTAAGTGCATAAAGCCAAGCTTACCCATACGACGTTTTGTCATAATACGACCGGCAATACGCACAGTTACACCCAATGCCTCTAATTCTTCTTTTGTTTTCTCTTGATATTCTTTGCGAATATCACTTGAACGATGGCTGCGTTCAAAGGCTTGACCAAATGGATCAATCCCCTTATCAATTAAATCCTGCATCTTACCACGACGCACTACCTCTTGTTCACTTAATTTAACTTCCATGTTTCCTCCTTCATAAAAAAAACTCCTATCCCAAGGGACAAGAGTTATCTTGTGGTACCACCCTACTTCTTGCATTAATCACTTAATACAACTTAATGACTACACAGTCTTCCATTAACGCTGGTACACGTATAGCTCCAAGACCTTTCATTATTAATCTTGATTATCCTATTTCCACCATCAAGGACTCTCTTAAGATCGCTGATTAATAACCCTTCTCTTCAACGCTATTCTATTTGCTACAAACGTAGCCATGTGATTCATGAGCCTGAATCGTCTTTTTTAGATTAACGGTGTTATCTTCATCAATATACACGATATCCGTCTGTTTGAACGTTTCAACTGTATCTTTGTTGATTGGCATGGAAACTACAATCGTAAAATATTCTTCACTCTTTGTATGTGTGATATATGATTCTCCATATATAGATCCAAATGCTGAAATAAGCGATTCAAAGAACAACGACTTTTCTTCTACATCCGTATTTTCTATTCCATAAGCTTCAAACGACAATGAAAGAGAATATTCCACTTCGCTTATACGATTATCATTGTAACCATAAACCACCTTATGTACATTTTCCGGTAGCTCTAAGGTACAAGTAATCTTTTTAGACTTAGTGTTACAACCACTCAAGCCCAATCCAAACAACACAATCACAATTAACGTTTTCATTTGTTTTCCTTATTCTATTAAATCCATTTATCAAGATGACTTATTTGTGACAAACATAACCGGCATTTTCAAGATGTTGGATGGATTGTTCTAAACTGATATAAGCCGCATTCCCTGCATCAACAACACCTGTTTTTTGTAACTCTTCAATCGTTTTTTTATTATAAACAACAGAAAGTACAACCGTAAATGTATCTTTCCCTTCCTTATACGATGTATTGGAAGTTCCATATAAAGAATCATACGTTTCTTTTACTTGTTTTTGAAATTCTTTTTTACCTTCTTCTGTAATACCAAGGTCTGCATAAGTAAACACTAATGTTTCCTTCGTACTTTTAATCACATCACCTGAATGTTTATGTACTAACTTAGACGTTATACCCGACTGTTCATAGGTACATACCTGTTGTTTCCCACCATCACAAGCACTTAAACCTAAAGCTAATAACACTATCAATACTAATTTCTTCATTTTTACCCTCTTTTACCAGCAATAGTTACTATTGTTATTTACCACAATTGTAACCACTCGCCTCTAATTCTTTAATCGATTCTTTAAGGCTGATATGTGATATATTGCCCGCTGTTACCACACCACTTTCTTGTAGTTTCTTAATTGTTTCTTTGTCATAGACAATCGAAACAGTAACCGTAAGTGTATCTTTTTCATCTTTATATGTTACATTTGTTTCTCCATAAAGTGGATTAAACGTTTCCTTGATTTGTTGTTGAAACGCTTCTTTATGTTCTTCTGAAATGCCATATTGTTCATAAGGAAACACGATTGTTTCTTTAAAACTTTTTACAACATCTCCTGAATGTGTATGTACTAATTTTGATTTTAAACCTCTACTTTGATCTTCAAACGTACATACATGTTCTTTACTACCGGCACTACAAGCAGTTAAACTTAACGCTAATGCTACAATCGCAACAAGTTTCTTCATTCTATCACCAAAGACTATTTACAAGTAAATCCAGAAGCTTCTAGTTCATTCTTAATCGTATTGATATCTAATTGATCATCTGTAAGACTGATACCTGTAAAGCCTCCTAAATCACCTAATTTGTCAATTTGTTCTTGATCATTTAAATCGATTGAAAATTCAATCACAATCTTATTTCCTTGTTGTTCTACTTTAGAGTTCTTGATACCTTCAAAGTAACTCTTTAGCATACCAACTGCAAAGGCAACACTTTCTTTTTCACCTTCAGGAATATCAATAGAACCCTTAAAGCTAATCTTTGTAGCCTTATTATCCTTATGGTTAACAACCACATTTACTGATGATCCTTCTTCTTTTAATGTACAAGCTAGTTTTTGTCCACCAGCACCAGCACATCCTGCAAGCATTGTAAGAGATAAAACTAAAACGATAAGTAATTTTTTCATATTGGTTTCCTTTCCTAAATTACTGTAAGTGAATACTTTCAACTTATTATACATTTATTGTAACAAATATTTATAATTTTACTATCTTATTTGTTATATTTTTCATATTTTTCATTTAAAAACAATTCATATTCATCCAATATCAATTTTAAGTCATCCAAAGAATTGATTTTAGTTAATAAATTTTTTACTTTTGTACTATAAGGTAGTCCTTGAATATACCAAGGTGCTAATCCACGCATTTGCTTCATTGCGATACGTTCTCCCTTTAACGCACATAATCTTTCAGCATGATCCATACACATCGCAAGACGTTCTTTATCTCTAGGCATTTCTACACTATCTTTTTCAAAGATACTGCTTAACTCTTTGATCAAAAAGGGATTACCAATAGCACCTCGACCAATCATAATACCATCGCACCCTGTTTCTTTTAAACGCATGATGGCTTCCTGAGCACTTTTTACATCCCCATTACCAATGACCGGAATAGATACATTTTCTTTTAGCTTCTTAACCATATCCCAATTAGCTTTACCTTGATATAACTGACTACGAGTACGCCCATGTAACGCAATGGCTTTTACTCCTACCGCTTCTAAACGTTTACCAAGTTCAATACAGTTGATAGAATCTTCACTCCACCCTAAACGCATCTTAACCGTCACAGGCTTTTTTACACTATCTACAACTGCCTTAACTAAATTTACGGTAGAATCCATATCTT
Organism: Erysipelotrichaceae bacterium; assembly: GCA_030528645.1. Taxonomy (GTDB): domain Bacteria; phylum Bacillota_I; class Bacilli_A; order Erysipelotrichales; family Erysipelotrichaceae; genus RQZE01. Next base: position 50,017 of record JAUMYM010000002.1, read on the forward strand.
TTAATAAATAACTACCCGCTTTTCCTTTTACAATCTTGGTTACCGGACAACCCAAGTTAATATCAATAATATCGCAATCACTATGGGTATCCAAATACTTGGCAGCTTGAACCATCGTATCTACATCACCACCAAACAACTGCATGGCAATGGGATGTTCTACCTGAGAGGTGTAAGTCATTTCCAAAGACTTTTCATTTTCATACACAATTGCCTTATCACTTACCATTTCGGCATAGACAAGCCCTGCTCCAAACTTATAACAAATCTCACGAAAAGCATTGTTACTAATACCTGCCATGGGTGCAATAACAATGGGATTTTTAATCTCAATATCACCTATTTTAAACATGAACGCTTAAATCCTAAAATAAATTTTAATTCTTCTTCACTGATGATATATTTGGTATTGCAATATTCACATTTTACTTCCGCTTGATGATCTTCCTCAATCATTTGGATTAAATCTTCTTCTTTTAACGTAGATAAAGCCCCTTTGAAACGATCTTTACTACAATCACAATGCCATCCCACTTGTTTGCTTTCTAATATTTTTGCATCGTTAAACAATGAAGTAACAATATCTTCTAACGACTTTCCTTCTTCAATTAAACTACTAATGGGCTGTAGATGTTTTACAACTTCTTCCACCGCCACTATATCTTCCTCTAATGCATTTGGCATTAATTGAATCAATAAACCGCCACTTGCTTTACAAGAATAATCCGTATCCACTAAGACACCTAAAGATACTACCGAAGGCGTTTGTTCACTTACCGCAAAATAATAAGCAAAATCATCTCCGATTTCACCGGTCTGTAAAGCAACCTGTCCGGTAAATTTATCTTTCATCTTCATATCTTTGGTAACTTGAAGATAACCTTGATTCCCAACCGCTAAACCAACAGCCAGTTTATTCGATTCATTGTACTTTAAATAGATTTCATTATCTCCAACAAATCCCTTTACTTGTCCATTTCCATACGCTTGTACCATACAAGTACCAATAGGACCACCACCATTGAGTTGTACAATAATACTGTGATCTTCTTCCTTAAGCATTGATGCCATCATAACCGTAACACTTAATAAGCGCCCCATAGCCGCCAGTGAGGTTGGCCATAAATCATGCTGTAAACGAGCTTTCTCTACTAAATTTGTACTTCTTAAAGCATAAATACGCACATTTCCATTACGTGCAACTGCCTTGATTAATTTATCTTGCATACTTCACCTTTATAAAACACTAGACCTTAGCCTAGTGTTTCATCCTTTTCCTTTACTTCTACATCAATTACATCCCCATCCACTGTTTTACCAGCCAATAGGTTTTCAATTTGTTCCGATGTAATTGTTTCATTTTCAATTAACGCATTAGCAATCAATTCTATCTCTTTACTATGACTTAAAATTAACTCTTTTGCTTTATTGTAACACTCATCAATAATCTTACGAACTTCTTTATCAATTTCATAGGCAACATTACCAGATACATTACTTGGACTATTATAATCACGACCTAAGAATACCGAATGATTCGCCTGATCATATTGAATAGGACCTAAATCACTCATCCCATAGATGGTAACCATATCACGTGCAATCTTTGTCGCGCTTTCGATATCACCATAAGCACCTGTTGTAATATCATCAAAATAGATTTCCTCAGCTACACGACCACCCATATATGAAGTAATCGAAGCCATTAAGTCTTTGCGCGTACGCATAAATTTCTCTTCTTTTGGTGTCATTAAGTTATACCCACCTGCACTACCACGTGGAATAATGGTAACTTTTTGCACCATAATCGCATTGTCTAAAAACAAACCAATAATCGCATGTCCCGCTTCATGATAAGCAACCATCTTCTTACTTGCTTCATCATGTGTACGACTCTTTTTCGCAGGACCCATCATCGTACGGTCAATCGCTTCATCCAAGTGAGGCATTTTAATCACTTCACTATGTTCACGAACCGCCAAAATAGCAGCTTCATTCAAGACATTTTCTAAATCAGCACCAGAAAACCCCGGTGTACGTTTTGCTAAAGCCCCTAAATCAATTTCATCTGCCAACTTCTTATTACGTGCATGAACCTTTAAGATAGCTTCACGTCCTTTACGATCCGGTAAAGACACCGTAATTTGACGATCAAATCTTCCAGGACGAAGAAGTGCAGGATCTAAGACATCCGGACGGTTAGTACAAGCGATAATGACAACCCCGCTATTATCATTAATACCATCCATTTCAACTAGGATTTGATTTAATGTTTGCTCACGCTCATCGTGACCGCCACCCATACCGGCACCACGTTGACGCCCTACCGCATCAATTTCATCGATAAAAATAATACAAGGCATCGTTTGTTTAGCACGTTTGAACATATCACGAACACGACTTGCCCCAACTCCGACAAACATTTCTACAAAGTCCGAACCGGAAATGGAATAAAACGGTGCATTGGCTTCTCCCGCTACCGCTTTTGCCAATAACGTTTTCCCTGTTCCCGGAGGACCAACTAATAAAATCCCTTTTGGAATACGAGCACCCATTTTCGCAAACTTACGTGGCGAACGTAAATACTCAATAATTTCCGCCATCTCTTCTTTTTCTTCTTCACAACCAGCTACATCATTAAAACGAATCTTAATATCCGACTCTAAACGAGCACGTGATTTTGAAAACTCAAAAGCTTTATTTTGTCCACCGCTATTCAAACGTGTCAAAATAAACACTGCAAACGCCCCAAAGATAATAAATGGAACAATGTTACCAATCATCTCCATCCAAATATTACGAGCCTGTGCATCCACAATCGACACTTTACTCTTTTCAAGCATCGAAATTAACGCATCACTTTGTCCTTCTGTATTTGGAATTGTGGATTTAAAATAAACATTACGATTATTATCCTTATAGCTTCCCTTTACATCAATAACGTTACTACCAACAGTAACCGTTACTTCTTCTACCTCAACCGTCTTTAATAAACTTCTTAATTCATTATAATTTAATACTTTACTTGTCCCATTTGGATTCAATAAAAATAATGCCATTAAAGAAGATAGAACGATTAAAAAAGGTAAATAATTAAAAATTTTGTTACGATTATTCATTCATGAACTCCTTATTTATAACACTCATCTTTTAAAACGCCAATATAAGGTAAATTGCGATATTTTTGATTGTAGTCTAACCCAAAACCTACAACAAAGGCATCCGGTATTTCAAAGCCGATATACTCCGCATGAATATCTTCTACCACACGTCTTGACGGCTTATCCAATAATGCTACCACCCTAACACTCGCTGCTCCCTTATTAAAAAGCATTTCTTTTACATTTTTTAACGTACGACCGGTATCAACGATATCTTCTACCAACAAAATATCAACACCTTTAATCGAACGATCTAAATCTTTATTAATACGAATATCACCAATCGATTCTGTTCCCTCATAGCTTGAAACATCCATAAAGTCAAACTCCACATCCATCTTGATATGTTTAATCAACTCAGATAAAAATGGAACCGATCCTTTTAATAATGCCACAAGTAATGGCGGTTGGCTACTTTGATACTCTTGATCAATTTTTTGCCCTAATTCCTTGCATTTCTCTACAATTTCATTTTCTGATATTAAAATTTCTTTAATCATTGGATGCATACACAAAACCTCCATAATATCTACAATTCTAACACAAATAAATTCATATTGTTAGAACTATGCGTTTTTTTACAGGCAATTTTAGGCACTAATAGAATTTCATTCTTACAATTTAAAACAATTGGCCACTTTTTACGCTTATCCATCGGAATTTTTGCATCAATAAACAAACGAGATACCTTTTTATGACCAAACGATAATTCAATCTTATCACTTGGTAAAGGAATACGTATGGTGAGTGGAAAATCTTCAGGATACACCATCACCCCACACTTTTTTGGTCCTGTTAAACTAAGCTTAAACTGTGGAAAGCTCATTTCTTTTAATTCTAAAATCTGATAAGAAAATTCTTCTTTACTACTTATATAAAAGTACCCTTGATGTACCATCAGATAAAAGGTATCAAATTCTAAACATAAGCGTGGACACTGTAAGATTTGTTTGATTAACTCTTGATAATATGCACTGCTCTTAGTAACCTTCAACAAAGAACGTAAACATAATTCTTGATAAGGAAACTCCTTAAACTCATGAATCGCATACTTATCCCCTTGTGATAAAAAACAATGAACTTCCTTATGCATAGCCTCAAGATCAACATTCGCCTGTTGTATCTCCTTTAAAAGATGCATCTTCCCTTCATAAGACATGCGCTTAAGAATTTGATTACGAATTTTATTACGCAAATACGTATCACTTTGATTAGAAACATCTAAACTATAAGGAATTTCATTTTTTATTACAAAATCCAATAACTCTTGTTTTGTATACGACAACAAAGGACGAATCACTTTATAACGTCCGTGATATACACATTCTTTTAGTCCATAGACCGATGGTATAATCTTACGCTTACGTTGTAATAAATACGTCTCCAATAAATCATCTAAATGATGCCCCACCAAGATCCCATCACATTGATATTGATCACATAACCTTTTAAAAAACGTATAACGGACATCACGCGCCCACTGTTCAAAATTACCTTGTTGATTATAGTAAGCATGATGCACATCATAAGGAATATGGTACTTTTTACAAAATCCGATGACCATCTGCATTTCTGCATCACTTTCTTTGCGAGTATGATAATTCACCATCGCAACAATAATATTCATTTTTAGATAGGCACTCATTGCCAAAAGAGCCATAGAATCCGGTCCGGCAGAACATGCTAAAACATAATTACCTTTATATTTTTTCATCATACGAAAAATTCCTAATGATTTCTAAACATTAAAACGAAACTCTATGACATCGCCATCTTTTACAATATACTCTTTTCCTTCACTGCGTAATTTACCCGCTTCTTTTAAAGCCGCTACGGATTTATACGTCATTAAATCTTCATAACTATACGTTTCCGCACGAATAAAACCACGTTGGAAATCACTGTGAATAATCCCTGCACACTCCGGAGCTTTCATTCCTTTACGAAATGTCCAAGCACGAACTTCACTTACACCGGCAGTAAAATAGGTTTGTAAATCTAACATATGATAGGCAGCCTTAATCACTTGATCTAACCCGGATTCCTTCATACCTAACTCTTCTAAAAACAACGCTTTTTCTTCATCCTCTAACATCGATAATTCTTCTTCAATCTTAGCGGAAATCGCAACCACATCATTATGTTGTTGTGCTGCATATTCTTTTAAAGCAACATAGTGAGGATTGCTTTCTGGATGACTAATTTCTTCTTCTGCGATATTGGCAATATAAATCATCGGCTTACTTGTAAGTAATTGATACCCTTTTACAATACTCTCTTCTTCCTTACTCAATGAAACACTACGAGCCGGTTGTCCTTGTTTTAATACTTCATGTAATTTATTCAGCACGTCCACTTCCACCATCGCATCGGCATCCTTGGCTTGTGCCTTACGAGCGACTTTACTTAAACGATTTTCAACCGTATTATAATCTGCAATCGCTAACTCCAAGTTAATGATTTCCGCATCACGAATGGGATCTACATTTCCTTCCACATGCGTAATATCACCATTTTCAAAACAACGCACCACATGACAAATCGCATCTGTTTGTCGAATATGACTTAAAAATTGATTTCCTAACCCTTCTCCTTTACTTGCCCCTTTTACAAGACCAGCAATATCCGTAAATTCAAACGTAGTATATACAACCTTCTTTGGCACAATATATTGACATATATGTGGAATACGCTCATCCGGCACTTCTACAACCCCTACATTTGGATTGATCGTCGCAAACGGATAATTTGCAGCCTCCACATTTGACTTAGTAATCGCATTAAATAACGTTGATTTCCCTACATTTGGTAACCCAACAATTCCAGCAGTTAATGACATAAACTTCTCCTTTGACTCTTTTTTACAAATAACAATAGTATACCATTAATTATTATAATACGTAAGTAATACAAGTAAAAGCTTGAATTGTGTTAAAATAAACGAAAAGGAAGAAACTATGAAAAACTATACCGGCTTAAGTAATCAAGAAGTAAAACAACGCATCGAAAAGCAACAAACCAATCACTTTTACGATCAAACACATACCACTAACAAAGACATCATCCTACGTCATGTGTTTACACTGTTTAATTTTTTAAATGTCATTCTAGCATTATTTGTCTTATTCACTAAACAATATCAAAATATGTTGTTTATGCAAGTAGTCATCATCAATACCGTAATTGTCATCGTGCAAGAACTACGCAGTAAACATAAACTCGATAAACTTAAAGTCCTACATCAAAGTAAAGTACACGTCCTTCGTCAAGGACAAGAAATAATTCTGCAAAAAGAAGAAGTTGTTTTAGATGATATTCTTCTATTAAAACTTGGAGATGAAGTCGTTGCGGATTGTAAGATACTAGAAGGTCATCTTGAAGTCAATGAATCCATGCTTACAGGGGAGTCCAATTCTATCCATAAAAGCATTGAGGAAGAAGTCTTATCCGGAAGTAGTGTTTTAAGTGGTAATGCTTATTGTAAAGTCATCCGTGTAGGAAAAGATACTTATATCAACGGTGTCTTATCTCACTTAAAACAAAGTAAAAAACAAAAAACCATTTTAAAAGATACCATTTCCAACATCATTAAAGTCATTACTTACATCATAGTACCTTTATCTTTATTCTTATTCTTAAAACAATTCTACCTAACACAACTGCCATTAAGTGAAAGCATCTTAAAAATGGTAGCCTCTAGTGTAGGTATGATTCCGGAAGGACTTATTCTATTGATTTCCATTTCGTTAGCCATTGGATCCATTTATCTTGCTAATCACGATACTCTAATTCAAGAAATCCATGCGATTGATACCCTAGCACGTATTGATGATTTATGCGTTGATAAAACAGGAACCCTAACCACAGGGAACATGGAAGTAAAAGAAATCATTTCAATAGACCCTTGTTTTGATGCCAGTAACATTCTTGCCAATCTAATCAATTACCTGCAAGATCAAAACCCAACCAGTGATGCCATAAGCAAATACTGCTTGATACAACAAGCTCTACCCATTATGGATGGCATTCACTTTAACTCTACCAATAAATATTCACTCATCTCTACACAAAAAGATACCTATACATTAGGTGCCTATAACTTTATACAAGCAAAGATAGAAGAATCCCTAGAAAAAAACATCACAAGTTATACCTCTCAGGGTTATCGTATCTTAGCCTTGGCACATGCTGAAAACCAACAAGAAGGCTTACCAAGTGAAAATACCATCATTGCCCTTATCGTATTAACAGATGAATTAAAGCAAGAAGCCAAAGGTGTCCTACAACACTTTAAAGAACAGGAAGTAACCGTACGTATTTTAAGTGGAGATGACTACCATACTGTAAAAGCCATTGCCAAAACATTGGATTTAGACTTATCGATGATGGATTGCAGTAATGTATTAGATGAAGAACTCATAAAAGCTTGTAACGATTATCAAATTTTTACACGTGTAAAACCACTTCAAAAGAAACTTATTTTACAAACCTTAAAACAACAAGGTCGTATTACCGCCATGGTAGGAGATGGCATTAACGATGCCTTTGCCTTAAAAGAAGCAGACATCAGTATTGCTATGGCAAATGGTTATGATGCCATTAAAAGTATCAGTCATATTATCTTACTGGATAATAACTTTAATCACTTAGTGGAAATCTTAAATCAAGGTCGTAGAGTCATCAACAACATCACTTTATCTTCGACTCTCTTTTTAACCAAAACAACCTTCTCTATACTATTAACGCTATTTACCATTTTATTTCTTCCAGCTTATCCTTTTATTCCCATTCAGTTAACTTTACTATCTTCTTTATTCATCGGTATTCCATCCTTCATCTTAACCATGGAATCCAACTTTAAGCCCATTAGTAAACAATTTATGAAACTCATATTATCAAAAGCCATCCCTTGTGGCATCAGTGTTGTCTTTTCAGTCCTCTTACTTCATGGTTTGCATCATTTAAATCCTATGAATCACGCTTTAACAACCATGATCTTCTACGTAACCGCAGCGATTATGTATTATATTCTAGTAGAGACAGGCTATCCCTTTACACCTATGCGCAAGTATTTACTCATCGGAATCTTTCTTGCCTTTTTCATCAGTGTTTCTTTCTTCGCTACTTTCTTTGAAATTACCACATTAACTACGCATCAATGGATCATCGTAGCCATCGTCAGTATCTTATCCATCTTACTGTTAAACCTCATACGTAACATCTTCTTTAAACAAACAAAAACACTGTAACCAGTGTTTTTTAATGTGCTAATAAATCTAATAACTCTACTAAACCATTAATGGTATACGTACTTTTAATCGCACTATCATTGATACGATTATTTGCCATCCAACAAGAATCCATACCATAATCATTCGCCCCTTTAATATCATTATGCAACGAATCTCCAATCACAAGTGCCTCCTTAGGATTAAACCCGTCAATGTTTTGACTTACATAATCAAAAAATTCTTTATGCGGTTTTGGATAACCAATATCTTTTGATGTAAAGATAGCTTTAAAATAAGGAGTTAATCTGCATAAATTCAAACGATTTCGTTGTGTTTCACTTACCCCATTGGTCACTACATACAAATCATAATGTTTACTTAATGTTTCAATCACCTCAAAGGCATGATCCATCAACTGACCACCTTGACTTAAATATTGACGATACTCTTGATCAAACGCATAACCATCTACTGCATAATCAAACTTACGTAACACAATTTCAAAACGTTTAGATACGACTTCTTCAATCTTTAACTGACCTAATTCGTATTGACTCCATAAATCATGATTTACTTCTAAATAATATTTAATCACTTCATTGATATTATCAATTTTATGATTTTTAAATAACTTACGTAAACTAACCAATTCATTTGTTTTAAAATCTAAGATGGTATCATCCAAATCAAACAATAAATACTTATACATCTGCCTTCATCCTTAATGCATCTTCATAATGATGTTTATCAACATCCTTAAAAATGTCAAACATCGTATAACGTGAATCACTTACAAAGGTACTGTTTGATAAATTTGAAAACATATACTCAGCACAAGTCTTTTCATCTAAATGATATGGTAGTTCACTTGTTTCATCATAAATTTGAAAACTACTATACAATGCACCTAATACATAACTTAAGGCTTCTAAGATAACTTCATGTTCAAACTCAATTAAAGAATCTACCAAATCAATCTTAAAACTATTACTAACAATGACATCTTTTAGTTTTACTTTTTGATCTTCTAACAATAAATGAGCTTCTAACTTTTTATCCTTCATTTGATACATTAATTTAAATTCATTTAACAACTTCACAAATACCGTATTGATATCCTCATTACGATATTCTTCAATAATACTTACCGGATTTTTCATACTAACCTCCCAGTTTTACAATCAACATACGATCTTTACCATTAATATCTTTTAATACTTCAAATGTGCTTTGTGGAAATGTTACCTCTACAAGCTTTGATAAAGCCTCTTTTTGATCCCAACCAATTTCAAAAGCTAAAAAGGCTTTGTCTTTAAGAATGAGATGTGCTTTTTCAAAGACTTCACGATAATACTTTAACCCATCACTTCCACCAAATAAAGCAACATGTGGTTCAAACTCTTTTACAGATGTTTCTAAGACTTCATCTTGTTTAATATAAGGTGGATTGCAAATTAAAACATCTACTTTACAACCATTTTCAATCAGTGGATCCAACATATTTCCTAGGTAATATTTTAACTCAACATGGTTTAAGGTTGCATTTTGCTTTGTCACTTCTAAAGCCTCAGCACTAATATCACTTGCTAACATTTTAACCTTCGGCTCTTCAGCCGCGACACTAATCGCAATGGCTCCTGAACCACATCCAATATCACAAGCTACTATTTCGTTATAATCCTTAAACATATCATCCATGGTCATTAAGATATTAGCAACCAATTCTTCGGTTTCATAACGAGGAATTAACACATCGCGATTCACTTTAAATTGATAGCCATAAAACCAAGCATAGCCTAAAACATAATTCATTGGCTCATGGTTTAAAATACGTTTGATCCCTTTTCGGAAAGCATCAAGAATTTCTTGAGGCACTTCTTTGTCTATGTTGAGATATAAATCATATTGACGTTCATTACAAAGCTCTAAGAGAAATAATTTACACGTTTCCATTGGAATATCACTATCTCTTAGTTTTTGTTTATACTCTTTGAGTAAATGATTAAAGGTAAGCATTATTGCTCACCTAATAAAATCTCTTTCTGTTCATTTTGTAGTAAAGCTTCAATCACATCATCCAGTTTTCCTTCTACAATACGATCTAACTGATTAAGTGTTAACCCAATGCGATGATCGGTTACACGGTTTTGTGGATAGTTATAGGTTCTAATCTTTTCAGAACGATCTCCGGTACCCATCTTTTCACGACGAGCTTTACCTTCCGCTTCCGCTTTTTGACGTTGATATTCTTCATATACACGAGCCTTGATTAACTTTAACGCTGTTTCACGGTTAGCAATTTGAGAACGACCATCTTGACAGTTTACCGTAATCCCCGTTGGAACATGGACAATACGTACCGCACTATCTGTCTTATTGATGTGTTGCCCTCCGGCACCGGAAGCACGATGCGTTTCAATGGTTAACTCAGATTCTGGAATTTCAATATCCGTTTCTTCAACATCCGGAAGAACAAAAACAACAGCCGTTGATGTATGTACACGTCCTTGTGTTTCCGTCTTTGGTACACGTTGCACACGATGAGCTCCACTTTCAAATTTAAAGTTACGATAAGCATCTTCACCCTTTACAATAAAACTAATTAAGGTATATCCTCCAGCTTCTGCTTCACTGGATTCCAACACTTGAACTTTAAACCCTTTATTTTCTGCATAATAACTATACATACGGAATAAATCACCCGCAAAGATATTTCCTTCATCACCACCGGCAGCCCCTCGAATTTCCACAATGGCATCGTGGTCATCCACCGGATCTCTTGGAATTAATAACACTTCAAGTTTTTCCATCAGCACTTCTTTTTGTGGAAGCAATTCATCCAACTCCATTTGTGCCATTTCTTTTAATTCTACATCTTGTTCCTGCAACATCGCTTCTGCTTGTTGAATATGACTATCTAATGCCTTTAGTTGTTGAAAAGCTTCATATACTTTGCGAAGAGAAGCCTGTTCCTTGGCAAGTTTTGCCATAAGTTTTGGTTGACTAATCACTTCATCACTAATTAATTGATCATTAATTTCTAAATATCGATCTTCTACTTTCTGTAAACGAACATGTATTGCGTCCATATACTCCTCCTATTTCTGAAATAAACTAGGTTTATTTGGTACTTTATGACAATGGCGACAACTAGCTTCATACGATTCACTGGCGCCCACTAAAATAATAGGCTCATCAAAACTAGCCGGTAAGCCATTTACAATTCTTTGACTTCTTGTAGCCGGTGCTCCACATGTATTACATACCGCAGTAAGCTTTGTTACAAATTCCGCTTGAGTCATTAACAAAGGCATAATACCAAATGGCTCCCCACGAAAATCCTGATCAAGACCTGCAGCCATTACACGAATCCCTTTGCGTGCCAAGTAGTCGCATACTTCGACAATTCCTTCATCAAAAAACTGCACTTCATCAATCGCCACTACATCTAAATCTTCATCAATGTAATCTAAAATTTTTATAGAATTTTCTACTACTATACTTTCTACACTACTACCTGCATGACTTACAACCAAGGTGTTACTATAACGATTGTCAGTCAAAGGTTTAAACACTTTAATACGTTTTTTTGCAAATTCTAATACTTTTATACGTCGAATCAACTCTTCTGTCTTACCGGCAAACATACATCCGGTTATGACTTCAACCCATCCTTGTCGATATGTTTGATACATGATTTCACCCCTATTTTTCCTATTTATTCTATCAATTTTCAGTTGTTTTAACAATAACCTTTATAAATCAAGCAATTCCTTAATGGCATAACTAATACCTTCTTCATCATTAGATCTTGTAACGATATTGGCAACTTGCTTAACTTCTTCTTTCGCATTTGCCATTGCTACTCCAACACCGGCATATTCAATCATCGTCAAATCATTATAACCATCACCAAAGGCAATCACATCTTCTTGTTTTAACCCTAAGGTTTTAATCAAGCAATCCAAAGAGCTCGCCTTATCAACATGTAGCGGCATCACTTCAATAAAAAATGCCTCCGAACGATAAATACTTAAAACTTTATGAAATTGCATCTGCAACTCTTTTTCCACCACCGCAGCTTTTTCAGGTGGTGCAGTCAATAATAATTTATTTATTGGCTGATGATCTAAATACGATGGAAAATCCTCTACAACACGTAACTCCATAAAATTTAAACGTTGTTCCAGCTCAATATACTCATCAATACGACGACCGCTTACAATGGTTTGATCCATGTAACTGATAATACCCACATCATTCTTTTGACAATAATCATAAATATCTTGGATGTATGCACTTGGAAATAGGGTTTGATTAACCACTTCATCGGTTTTACAATTTACTACCTTAGCTCCATTAAAAGCTAAAAGATAACCACCTATTTCATCAAACTTCAATTCTTTTGCAAAAGCTTGTAATCCATTTACCGTACGACCACTAGCCAAAGCTAAATAATGCCCTTTTTTGGCTAAAGACATCAAAACTTCTTTTGTTTTTTGCGTAATTTGTTTTTGACTTGTTGTCAATGTTCCATCTATATCGAATACAAATAATTTCTTCATACATTCTCCTTAAAATAAAAAATAAGAGTAGAACTCTTATTTCTTTAAGCCAAATTTCTTATTGAATTTCTCAATTCTACCAGCTGCAGCAGCGAAACGTTGTTTACCTGTATAGAATGGATGTGTATCAGAACTAATTTCCACTTTGATTAATGGATATGTATTTCCATCTTCCCATTCCACTGTTTCTTTTGATGCTTTTGTAGATCCAGATAAAAATTTATAACCACTTGTGATATCCATAAATACCACTTTTCTATATTCTGGATGAATTCCTTTTTTCATACTGATCTCCCTTCTGCCTTAATCACTCTGCGTGTTTAAAGTAAGTGCCTATATAATATAGCACATTCCAACTACTTTGACAAGCTAGATTTCATCAATTTGTTTGCGATATATCACTGCACCCAATGCCTTTAATTTTTCATCTAAGCCATCATAACCACGGTCAATATGATATACTTCACGAATCGTTGTAGTTCCTTGTGCCATTAAACCTGCAATTACCAAAGCTGCTCCACAACGTAAATCTGTTGCCGTTACAAGCTCTCCGTATAAAGGCGTTGGTCCTGTAATGGTACAAGAAGCATTATATACATCTGCCTTTGCACCCATTTTCTGTAATTCAAAACAATTCTTAAAACGCTCCGGATAAATGGTTTCACGAACACTGCTTGTTCCATTTGCTTTGGTCATTAATGCGGTTAACGGTTGTTGCAAATCTGTTGCAAATCCCGGATAAGGTAGTGTTTGTACATCCACTGCCTTAATCTCTTTTGTTTCTTCAATCGTAATGCTATCAACATCAATGCTCATTTGAATCCCCATTTCCTCTAACTTAGAAATTAAAGACTCTAAATGCTGAGGAATAATATTATTAATTGTCATCTTTTCTGCACAAGCCGCTGCCATAATAATAAATGTTCCCGCTTCAATACGATCCGGAATAATTTCATGGAAACAACCGGATAAGGATTCCACACCATCAATGGTAATAAACCCTGTACCTGCACCACGAATTTTTGCCCCCATTTTATTTAAAAGGGTTGCCACATCAATAATCTCCGGCTCTTTTGCCGCATTTTCAATGATGGTACGCCCCTTGGCATACACCGAAGCCATCATAATATTAATCGTTGCTCCAACCGAAGCAATATCCAAAAATATTTTTGTTCCCACAAGCTCTTGCGCTTTTATTTCATAATAGCCATGCGAATATTCAACACTTGCCCCTAAAGCTTCAAAGCCCTTAAGATGCAAATCAATCGGACGAGGCCCAAGATAACAGCCCCCCGGCATTTTCATTTTTACATATTTGTATTTTCCAAGTAAAGCACCCATAAAATAATAGGAAGCTCTTAACTTAGATACCGCCGGTATATCAAGTGGTATATTCTTCATTTCACTTGGATCAATCACAATATGATCTCGACTACGTCGTACTACATTTACACTTAATGCACTTAACAGTTCACTCAGCGATTCTACATCACTGATATTTGGCACATCACAAATAGTTACAGGTCCATTAGCTAAAATTGCTGCCGGTATTAAGGCAACCGTTGCATTTTTAGAGCTGCTGATACGCACTTGACCGTTTAATTTACGTCCACCTTCAATCACAATTACATCTTCCATACAATTAACTCCTTAATGCCCATATAAGTGTAACACATTATGCTTAATATACGTAACTAAGCTTTGAATATCTTTTACAAGTAAATCCGCATGTTGTTGATTTTGTCCATAACGTTGATCAATACGAGCCACAGTAAACATGTTCGCATTCACTCCGGCCATGATACCTAATTCACTATCTTCATAAACAATACATTCATACGGTTCTACACGCAATGCTTTTGCTGCACTTAAATAAATAGCAGGATTGGGTTTCGATTCATGGAAATCATCTCCACACAACACAACATCGAAATATGATGTAAGGTTCATAGCTTCTAAATTTCTAACAATGGTATGCTTAGGACTTGCTGAACACAAACCGAGTTTTAATCCTAACGATACTAACTCCTCCAATGCTTCTTTGACTCCATCAAACATTAACAAATCCGCTTGAAGGACATGTTCACGATAAAAATAATCTTCATTCGCTCGTTTCAATTCCTCTATTGTATATTTTCCTTCAAACATATCATAAATCATTTGATAAGTTGTCTTCATGGAAGTACCAATCAAACGATACACCGATTCTTTACTTCCCGTATATCCTAAACGTCTCATCCAAGCAATGGTTCCTTCCATATAATGCTTTTCTGAATCCATTAAGATACCATCCATATCAAATAAGATTGCCTTTATCATAAAATCACCTCAGAAATAATTATAACAAAAAAAGTGTTATCTTTCGATAACACCCTACAATACCTTTATTAAGCTTTATTAGCTGAACCAAATTGATTCATCATTGCAACTACTTTTGTTTGAATTGCTTTTGCACCCGGAGCAAGTAATTTACGAGGGTCATATCCCTTAGATTCTTGATCTTTACCGGCCATGATGTATTCACGTGTAGCAGCAGCGAATTCTAATTGTAATTCTGTATTAACATTGATTTTAGAAACCCCTAATGTAATTGCTTTAGCAACTTGTTCAGCAGGGATACCGCTACCGCCATGTAATACCAATGGTTTTCCTTCTGTAAGCTCTTGGATTTTACCTAATACTTCAAAGTTTAATCCAGGCCAGTTTGCAGGATATTTACCATGAATATTACCAATACCAGCAGCTAAGAAATCTACACCTAAATCTGAAATTGTCTTACATTCTTGAGGATCTGCAAACTCACCAGCTCCTACAACACCGTCTTCTTCACCACCAATAGAACCAACTTCACATTCTACAGAAATCCCCAAGCTGTGTGCATGCTCAATGATTTCTTTTGATTTTGCAATGTTTTCTTCGATTGGGAAATGAGAACCATCGAACATAACTGAAGTAAATCCAGCTTCAATTGCATTCTTTGCACCATCGAATGAACCATGGTCTAAGTGAATAGCAACCGGAACTGTAATACCCATTTGATCATGAATACCCTTTACCATTGCAACTACTGTTTTAAACCCACACATGTATTTTGCAGCGCCTTCAGAAACCCCTAAAATTACCGGAGAATTTGCTTCTTGTGCAGCAGCTAAAATCGCTTTTGTCCATTCTAAATTGTTGATATTGAATTGCCCAATCGCATAATGACCAGCATGAGCCTTTTCAATCATTTCTTTTGCAGATACTAATACCATTTTAAAGTCCTCCTATTATGACATAACTATAATACTTCATTTTTCATGATTTTTAAAGTAAGAATATCTATTTTTCACATTATTTTAACCGAAAATGTCCTTCTTGCTTTTCAAGTAAAACAACCGCTTGTGCTAATACCCCTAATTCTTGACCAACAAACCCTAAACCTTCTCCTCTTGTAGCTTTCACATTTACTTGATCCAAAGAAAGATGCAACTCCTTGGCAATGTTACGACGCATCTCATCAATATAAGGAGCCATTTTAGGA
Organism: Erysipelotrichaceae bacterium; assembly: GCA_030528645.1. GTDB lineage: Bacteria > Bacillota_I > Bacilli_A > Erysipelotrichales > Erysipelotrichaceae > RQZE01. Next base: position 66,497 of record JAUMYM010000002.1, read on the forward strand.
CGTTCAATCATAATTAAGGAATCTATATTAACTACTTGATACCCTCTTTGTCGAATCATCTTACCACATTCATTTAAAATCATTAAGCTGCTTGCACCTTTATATTGCATGCCGGTATCCGGGAAGTGTTTCCCTAAGTCCCCTAAAGCCAAAGCCCCCAACATCGCCTCTGCAATCGCATGCAATAAAGCATCCGCATCACTATGACCTAAAAGACCTTTTTCATACGGAATGTTTACTCCACCTAAAATTAACTCTCTACCCATTACCAGCTGATGAATATCACTTGATTGACCTATACGATACATACTTACCTCACAAATTTATATCTACATCCTTAAGATGATCAAACACACACTCGGTATGCTTTAACAATTGGTTTTTAGATTGATGTCCTTTACTGACCAAAGCACACGCAACATCAATTGCCTTTGCACAATGCAAGTCATGAATACTATCTCCAATAAACAAACACCTGCTTACATCAATGTTATTGTCCTGCATCCACTGCATGGCAACTTCCATCTTACCCTTACCTAAAATATTATCACTACCTAAAATTTCATCAAAGTAATGATCAATTTTTAATTCTTGGCACTGTTTTAACAATAAATCTTTACGACTTGCAGAAATAATTACGTTACGATTATTTAACGCAATAGACTCTTCAATCTTATTAATAAAACCATCCATCAATGTTGCTTCATGAAAATATTGATCATATAAATGAATAAATTCTTTTGATAGCACATGATAATCAATGACATCAAAATTATAACCTAACTTTTCATAATAACGAATTACCGGAAACTCAAATAATTCCAAATATTCTTCTTTACTTACAATACGATTAATGCGATAACGTTTATTTAAGATATTTTCTGCTTTTAAACATATATCTACATCATCTAAGATCGTTCCATTAAAATCCCAAATTATATACTTCATTGTTTTTCTCCTGTTTTATAAATTATACAAAAAATAAGCCTACAATGTAAGCTTATTAATATTCATCCTCTTCATTTTTACTTGTTACTTCATCATCATCAATAAATTCAAACTCTTCATCTAACAAGTCATCATCATCAATTAAAATACTACTTGTATCAAAATGTGTCTCTTCATATGTGCGACGGCTACGTAAATCCCACTTATTATCTTCTAGGGAAGCAAAGCGATTATCCAACATCATATCCGTATAAAATTGAGCAATCTTCTTTTGTGCCATCGTTTCATCAAAGCCCATCTTTGCACACACTTCTTCCCAAAGTTTTGCAAACGCAACACTGCGCTTCTTCTTTGACAACATTTCAAAAGCCACATCCGTCATTGATTTTTTACTCATCGGTACTCTCCTTAATTTAACATCTTGTCAATTACGATTATTTTAAATTCAAAATGTGCGACAATCTCTTGATTTTGCTTTAGATAATACTGACACACAACTTCACTTTCAGAACTATGAAAAGAAACAATTTCAACCTCAAACGATAACTGTCCATAAGGTGTTTTTATAGTAAGACTACCTTGATCCTTGGATACTTCCAGATGGGTTTCGTTGTCCTCAAGACGTAAAATCTTCATAGACTCTGATTCTACCTTCACATAAAGGGAAGCTCTTGAACTTTTCTCTAACACTTTAAACTCTTTGATCGACTCTACAATACCGTCATATAGCTCAAATGCAGTATCGGTTAAAAAATCATATTGAACTACTTTAATTTTCTTCATTGTATTCACTTTCTAAATACCACTAGAATTATAACCATTATTGATATAATGTCAATACTTATTAAATCACTTTATTTATTACTATTTCTATTCATTCTAGTTTTCGATATACACTTAACACCCACTATAACAATTGGATTGTAAACCTATATCCATCTAAATGTTTACAAAAAAACTACTAAAGAAAACAATGCCCTTAGTAGTTTGATGTATTAATTGATAGGATGATGTATTAGAAACCCTGTAGTAATTCTTTGGGACCAAACAATAAAGATTCTTTTTTAACCTCCGCCTTTACAATTGCACTAACGATGTTACTTGTTTGAGATAACTCCTGAATCTGTTTGTTTACCAAAATATAAATATCACTACCGATATATGGTTGATATGGTTTTTTACTAGCCTGATCATATCTTAAATAGTAACGTGAATCATAGCCTGCTTCTTCAAGACATTTTTTATAATACGCCATTGTCTCTTTACTGGCATCGACATAGCCAAATAGTTTACGATCCAATAAAGCCTTCGCTAAATCAGCTAGAATAGGATCGCTTACCTTCCTTAAACACATAATGCCATAATTACACGCATGCTCATCAAATAGGAAGTGATCTTCGACTGAAATAGTACCTTCTTGCAAAAAGACATCAAACATCGTAATTCCTTTTAATACTTCCGGTTGATGAAGATACACATCTTTTAAACGTGCAAAGAAACATTGTAACATTACCTCAAAGCTACGTGCCACAGGATGAAGATAGACTTGCCAATACATGTGATAACGAGCCATGATATAATCTTCCACCGTATGCATTCCACTTTCTTTGATGACTAATTGTTCTTGTTTTACACGTATGGTTCTCAACAAACGTTCTAAATCAAACTGCCCATATTTTGTGCCCGTAAAGTAAGAATCACGTAATAAGTAATCCATGCGATCGGCATCCAATTGTGATGATATAATCTGTGTCAAAATGTTATTTGGATGACTATGATTTATAATGTCACACACATCCTTAGCTAAAGAAGGATGATGCTGCATAAGAATCGAATGAATTTGGGTGTCTTCCAAAAGAATGCGTTGAGTAAATTCTTCATGATTACAATTTACAATACTTTCAAAGGCATGACTGTATGGAAAATGCCCTACATCATGCAGCAACCCTGCAACCATGACACAAACCTTTTCATACTCTGTTAGACTATGGTTTAAATCCTCAATTTCTACAACCATACGACGCACAATTTCATAAACACCTAAACTATGTTCAAACCGTGTATGCATAGCCGTATGATAGACCGCAAAAGCTCCCCCTAATTGTCGAATGCGACGTAAACGTTGAAATTCCTTGGTATTTAATAACTCCCATATCACTTGTAAATCAATGTGAACATATCCATGAATCGGATCTCTTAAGACTTTTACTTCACTTAATTTTGTAAACATCTTATCACCTCTAATACTAATAGTATAACAGAAAAAAAGTCCGAAGACCTTTTTTCTAAAACTTATAAGGGGATAGAATGTTTTGTACGAATAATAAGGGGATATTACTATGTACTACAAGGCTTCTATTATACCTTGTACATACATCATACCAAGTTCTTATCGAAATAATTTGTTTTCTTTATGTAAAATTATGTGAGTTACTTTTTGTATACAGGAGGCAATGTACGCTTATGATTGGTTCTTTGATATAAACGATCTAAATATTCCTTTGTTTCAAGATCTGGAGTCCCTAAAATATACTCATCAATCTTTTCATAACTAATACCTAGTTCTTCTTCATCTGTTTGCCCAATATATAACCCCCCGGAAGGAACACGAGCACGAATCGTTTTAAAATCATAGTCGTAATGTTCATCAATGTATTTCATCAAATCATTTAATTCTCGAACTGTCAAATCACGAATCGGATTAAAATCATAAGCTCCATCGCCCCACTTTGTAAAATAACCCGTTGTATATTCACTAAGATTACCGGTACCAATGACTAAGTAATTACGAGCTTGGCATAAGGCATACATCGTTGTCATACGCAAACGTGGCTTTATGTTTGCCATAGATAAGCCCTCCACTTGAATAGCAGTTTCTTCCATACATTTCATTAACGCTTCAAAAGGCTTTTGCAAATTCAGATTATAAAACTCAATCTGAAACATATCCGCATAATACTTTGCAATTTCTTCATCTTCCTTCGCATTTCCAATCGGCAAAGCACACCCTAAAATAGGCACTTTAGCCTCATGGCACAAGAAAGAAACAATCACACTATCTTTACCACCACTTAACCCTAAGCCAACACCCTTTGCCTTGGCATTGCTTACATATTGTGCAATCCATGCTGCACGATCTAAAATCTCCTGTTTCCAATCTCTTAAATACTCCATACAAACTCCTTATTCCTGATATAGTTTATGTTCATAAATATAAGATGCCACTTCATTTGGAACATATTCTTCAATACTTTGCTTCATTTTACACAACTTACGCACTTGTTCACTTGAAATATCTTTATCAAAATCATTGACTAAATGGATACGCTCTTGATATTTCGCCAGTAATGGATCCGTTAGTACAATTTGTTTTAAATCTTCATTACGATTAAATACTAAAAGGTAATACGTCTTTAACAATTCTTCCGCTTGATACCAACGACTAATTTCCTTTAAATTATCGGCACCTATCACCAACATTAATTCCTCATGATAAACATTCTTTAGAAATGTCAGTGTTTCGATGGTTTTATATTGGCGTGTACTATCCACTTCAATTCTTGAAATCTTAAATTTAGGATTTTTTAACGCTCTTTTTAACATCTCAATACGATGCAAAGCGGATACTGTCAAACTAGTTTTATTATAATAATCTGAAACGGGAACAAAAATAACATCTTCTGCATACATCAAAGCTGTTGTGGCAACCTCTAAATGTCCATAGGTAACGGGATTAAATGACCCTACATAAACTGCCTTCATCGCTGGTTCTTACTTTCCAGTAATTCTTGTTTCAAATCCCATAACGGCTTTGATAAATCAACATAGTAATTATGTGGATTTTCAAAACGCAAAGACTCTTCCCATAACGTTTGAACTTGTTGTATACAGTATTCTCGTATGTCACTTACACTTGGACTTTGATAAACTTGTTTTCCTTTAATAAAGATTGGAACCAACATTGGCTCTACCGTAAAGTTAACTAACTCTTTACGCTTCCACGTACTAATTGGATCAAAAATTGTATAAGGCTTACTTGTATCAATGACTTCATCTTTAAGAGTCAAAACATCCGCAATTGCCTTATGATTTTCATCATATAAACGATAGACTTCCTTATCTGCCGGCGTTGTAATTTTTTCAATGTTTTCACTAATCTTAATGCGTGGTTCAAACTTACCATTTTCTTTAACCGCCGCAATTTTATAAACTCCACCAAAAACCGGTTCGCTTTTGGCACTAATCAAACGTTCTCCAACCCCAAAATAATCAATACAAGCCCCTTGAATCAATAATGATTGAATCATATACTCATCCAAACTATTTGACACGATAATCTTACAATCCTGCATTCCGGCTTGATCCAACATCTTACGAGCTTTTTTAGACAAATAAGTTAAATCCCCACTATCTAAACGAATACTTTTTAAACGCTGTCCCATTGGATGCAGTACCTCTTTGGCTACCAAAATAGCATTTGGAACCCCACTTTTTAATACATTATAGGTATCTACTAATAAACTGGCATTATTTGGATACATCCAACAATACTTTTTAAATGCAGTGTATTCATCCGGATATAACTGTACAAAGCTATGAGCCATAGTCCCAACCGATGGTATATCAAACAGCTTGTCAGACAAGACATTGGCACTGCTATTAACACCACCAATATACGCCGCTCTTGCTCCGTATAAAGCGGCATCATACCCATGCGCCCTACGTGCCCCAAACTCCATCACCACTTTACCTTCGGCACTACGCACAATGCGATTGGCTTTTGTTGCAATTAAACTTTGATGATTGACAGTTAATAAAATCATCGTTTCAATTAACTGTGCTTGAATGATAGAACCTACAACCTTAATGATGGGTTCATTTGGAAAAATCGGTGTACCCTCTTTAAACGCATAAATATCCAAGGTGCACTTAAAGTTTTTTAGATATTCTAAAAAGGCTTCGTCAAACAGATGTTTCTTACGTAAAAAGGTAATGTCTTCATCCGTAAATGTTAAATGATTAATGTATTCAATGACTTGTTGCAAGCCACACATAATCGCAAAACCACCGCCATCCGGCACTCTGCGAAAGAACATCTCAAAAATAACCTCTTGATCTTTTAAGCCATCTTTAAAATAACCGTTTGCCATGGTCAATTGATAAAAATCCATCAATAGTGATAAATCTCTTGTTATTGTTTTCATATCCAACCCTCTATCTTATTTTACCATATTTTACTTTTTGATTTTTAAGCTTCGTAAATAATCCTTCTGTTGTTTACTTAAACGATAACTGTCAATCCCCTTGCTTATTGCTTTATTAATAATCCAAGGTTTCATAGTAGGATTAGTAAAATATGGTAAGGTACAATTCCACTGCTTGATTAATGCAATACTGAAATACCAAGCAATCATCATATCCAAATAATAATCATCGCTATTTAACTGACTAACTAATCTCAAATGTTCTTCTTTAAAATGCTCATCTAGATAATTACTTAGTAATAAACCAATCGCAAATCGTTTGGTATAGACATGCTCACTCGTTAGCCACTTTAAAATACACGCATACACCTCATCGGGATATTTCTTAAAAATGTTAGGACGTAAAGAATCACACACCGCCCAATTATCAACATAAGGCAATAACTTATTGACCTCCTTAAAAGCAATTTCTAAGTCTTTCTCTAAATTAATGATGTGAATATGTAGCATATATTCATCAAAATAAACGTGCGGTAAACTCTTTAAAAAATCAATCTTTGTCTTTTCATCCTTAGAAATCTCTTTAGCATAACGCTTAAGCATAGGACTGCGTACACCAATCATAGTAGAAACATCTACATTCGGAATTAACTTAGCATTAAAATCACGATATGCAAGATCCTGCATCTTTTTAAGCTCTTTTTGTATCTTACTCATACACCCTCCAAAAAAGACAACGTTATTCGTTGTCTTGTGCTAATACATCAAAATCCTCTAAAACAAGCTCCAACATATCCGCATCAGGATTCTTTAAAATGCGTTTTGCCTGTTTTAAAATGGCATCTTCAATAACATTACGAGCCAAACGTCCATTGCCACTTGTTTGACTATTATCTGCTTGTACCTTTAAGAAATACTCTAACAATGGCTTTTCAACCGCCATGTTGAGCTTATATTCTTTACTTTGAGCAATGATACGAGCAATTTGTAACAACTGCATCCCTGTATAATCTTTAAAATGAATGATATTGGCAAAACGTGATTTTAATCCTGAATTTGATGTTAAAAACTCACTCATCTCTTTCGAATAACCCGCTAAAATCACAATCAGATCATCTCGATAATCTTCCATTGCCTTTACTAAAGTATCAATCGCCTCTAAACCAAACGAATCATCTTTACCACGATATAAAGAATATGCCTCATCGATGAATAAAACACCACCCAAAGCACTTTGAATCACTGACATTGTTAATGGCGCAGTATGACCAACATACTTACCAACTAAGTCTTGACGAGTAACCTCTACCAGTTGTCCTTGTTTTAAAACACCCGCAACCTTCATCAAACGAGAAACCAAACGAGCAATCGTTGTCTTACCGGTTCCAGGATTCCCTGTAAAAATCATGTGCTTACTTACTTCAGTAACCTTTAGACCCTTTTGCTTACGCAAGTTTGTAATCTTTAAATGATCTTCTAAAGAAAGTAAATACTCTTTTACTTCATCCAAGCCAACAATACGATCCAATTCTTCTTGAATCTTTTGACGCTCCACAACCGAATCATCACGCAAATCCACTTTAATCCATTCTTCACGATGCTTAATCATTAATGTTTCATCAAACTGTATTTCTACTTCACTAACATCATGATGATTTAATACCACATCCACCAAAGCATTATAAATAACCTGAATAAATGGTGTAATCGAATCCATCCCATCACTTGGTTGATACTTTGACAATAACCATTGTTTTATACTTTCATGCAACTGTACTTGTACCTTCAACTGAACCTTCATCTTGTTTAATAAACTCTCTAAAAGCTTATCTACAATGACACCAATCACCGCATCATTTAACTTGACCGTTTCAATCTTATCAACAACTGTATCGATGAATTGTTTTCCATAGGTATCCAATACATCCGACATCTTCTTATCCGTAAGAAAAACTAACAACTTGCCATTCCCGGTCAACACATCAATGGCATCCTTGACTAAGCCACTTGTCGCCTCTTGAAGATAACCATGTTTTAATGTATAACGCTTGTTTAACACAATACGCTTCTCTACCACTAATTGTTGAAGCATACGATTAAACACTGTATATCCCTCTGTAATATGTTCTACCGCAATGATACCGGCATTTCCATTTAATGCCATATACAAATCTTGAAGAAAGATAGTCTCTTGACTGCTTGATTGATAACGTTGCATATCCAAGATTGCAATTTCATTGGATGGACTAAGTTTATGCTTAAGCAATTCATTCGCTACTTCCTTAACCAATAAATGACGTCCGGTACCATTATTACCATGAATTAAAATTGTATTCTTTAAATAATCCGGATGACTACCTATTACATATGGTCTTTTTAATGCCACTATCATATCTTTAATCGCTTGAGCTTGCCCTAATACGACACGATTCAAATTCTCTTCCATTTCTTGAAAAATCACTTTAATGTCCTTAGAATTTACCGGTATGGTCGTATCTTCCACTTTGACATGAAAATCCTTTTCAATATCCTTACGTAGATTCTCAAAATCTTCATCCGTAAAATTTAATTCTTTGGATAGTTGAAGAATCTCTTGTTGATTGGATTGTATCAGATTTAATAACTCTTGATTAGTAATATCTACCAACTCTTTTGCTTCTTGATTTAAATTATGTAAACTACGTTTTTTCCCTAATACCTCTTTCAACAATTGTTCACGTTTTTCTTGCTTCATAACTACCTCTTCAACTTCTTGTTCAATTCTTCTGCAATCTTATCAATCATATTCCATTTACTTTTCTTCAGTGCCAAACGCACATACAATAAGCCATCATAATAACCACCATCATATTGATAATGATTCTTTTTCCCCTTTGCACGTAAGATTTCATTTTCTAAGATCGGTTCTATGATTAACAAATTATCTTTATTTTGTTGTCCCTTATGATAATACTTCTCTAAAGCAGCCATATGACCTTTACGATAAGGATCTTCTTGTCCACGCCCACGATAGTCCACATTACTAATATAATTAATAAAATAATCATAACGAGAATCAAACGTTAAATCACGATAACTCTTTAACACCATTGGACGAGATAACGGACGATAACTATACTTTTCATACTTAGAATCACGAAATAGCGTATATTCATCATTTTCATCTTTATTAAACACACGCCCAAAGGCCTTGGGATCAATATCTAACTTATCCTTAGCAAGATCATCATACAAAGCATCAAAAATATGTTCCACTTCATCTTTTATGCTATTTCTCTTATCGTTCATAATCATTACCTACTTTCAAAGTACCTTCATCAACCAAACCATCTTTCTTAAGTAAAGATTGTAAGGTCGTAATATCAGCAGACAAATGCATATAATCATCTTCATTTAAAGTACTAATAATATTCTTTAACGCCTCATTAATTAAAACAATCGTCTTAATTAACTGTTCTTCACTCTTTAAATACTCCTGATTATTGACATCCCCTAACGACAATGATTTATATTTTTCTAAAATATCCACCAAAATAGGCATATAGTAACTATATAACTTCGTTAATTGTTCCTTACTATTTGGATCTTTTTGCTCAATCACTTCAATGTTTTTTAATAAAGAAGCTGTTTTATATAAACCATTTGAAATCTCTTCATGTTCAATTTCATTATTTAATTGATTGATACGATTCATATATAAAGTTGCACTAGGCTCTATGCGTTTCGGACTTTCTTGCACCTTCGGCTTTTCTTTCACTTCCTTATTTGCAAAATTCACTAATAAATCATAAATTTCCTGCGCAACACTTGGATAACTGCTTGCAAATTCATCTAAGGTTGCAATGCACTCCTCATTGTAATACATATTCAAATTCTTTAAATTTTCATAACTCCCTTTTAACGGACGCAAACTAATTCCATCAATAACAATCAAACGATCATTATCCGTAAAATACTCCTTTAATTTATGATTAATCTGTTCTTCGTTTTTCTTGGTAAGTTTTATTTTATACTTATGATGACGTTTCTCCATCGCTGTTTGCTTCTGATCTTTTTTATTTGTAAAAAACAAGCTGATGATAAAACCTAAAAAGATAAAACTTATAAATCCAAACAAGCGTGTAAGGATTAAAAATATAATACCAATGATAATTGGTGAAATTGCCCTTTTATTTTGCATTATTGATGCCCCCTGAAAAATAATAACTTTCTAATTGTTGTAGAAACAAATGTTCCTAATGCCAAAGCTCCTGCCTTTGCTAAGGTATCAACACCTATTATTATAGCATTATCCGTACGATTTAAAATGACTTCCAACATCGTATAATACATACCACCACCTGGAACCAAAAGAATAAGAGCCACTAACATAAAACTGGTTACAGGAGTCTTTAACTTACGAGCCATAAGCTCACTGTACATCGCAATCACCATAGACGCCACAAGTAAGGATAATACCGAAGAAAATCCTAGATACATAGTCCATTCATGGATAAAAGCCCCAATGCCTCCACCAAGACAGGCAAAGAATAATTTGTGCTGCTTTAAATTAAATAATACCCCAAAGCCCAACGATGCAAGCAAGGCGCCTAATATACGAATACTCATAAGCGACCTCCTAATCGTAACCAAATCGTTAAGGCAATCCCGGAACCCAAGGCAACAAAAATCGCTATTAAGAACGCTTCAAAGCCACGTGTTGTTCCGGAAACCAAATCTCCGGATAAAAAATCCTTTATGGCATTGGTAATCGCTAGTCCCGGTACCAATAACATAATCGTACCAATAATTACTAGGTTATAGTCGACAACCAGATGATACTTATAGCCAAGCAAGGCAAAAAAAGTAATCACAAACGATGTAATTGCAACACCGACAAAAGGATTTAACGCTTTTTTATTGATAAAACCATGTAGTGCCTGCACAAAACAACCAATTACAAAGGCTGCTAAGGCATCCAGTACTATGCCATTAAAAAACAAAGTAAACCCTAAGGCAACAAGTCCGGCACATAAAATCTCAATCCAAGCTGGATAAGTAGGTTGTTGAATGATATGCTGTAAACGAGCTTCAAATTCATCAATAGAGAGTTTATCGGAATCACGTGATAATTGATTTAACAAATCAATACGCTGTAAATTAGCCTTACTACGATTCACTCTCAATACTTTACTATAAGATCGCTCGTCATCCATACATGATGAAATAATGACTGTAGGAGAAGTAAAGGCACTTACTTCTTTCATACCATAATTTTGTAAGATACGACAAATGGTATCTTCGACTCGATATGTTTCCCCACCACTTTCTAGCAAATAAAATCCTGTTAGGGTTGCTAAATGGAGGATACGATCTTGTTTATTCATGTTCTACCTCGCCTTATAAGTATAGCATTTTTCATGGGTAAGTATTGAAAAACTGTATTAAAAGTTTTATAGTTTTTATTATTGGAGGGAAAACATTATGAAATGTATGTTTATTATCTTAAACAATGTTGATAAGTTAGATGAATTATTAACTAAACTTGGAGATAATGGTATTCAAGGGGCTACTATTTTAAACAGTACAGGTATGGCACATCACTTATTTAATGGTCATCGTAATGAAGCCGAACGTTTTATTGGATCATTACGCTTTCTATTAAATCCAGAACGTGATGAAAATCGTACCATTATTTGTGTCTTAAAAGATGAACAAGTCTTATTGGCACGTGCTGCAATTCACGCTGTACTTGGTGATTTATCAAAACCGGATACCGGAATTATTTTTACAATACCTTGCGATTACATCGAAGGTGGATGTTTTACCTATTAGAAAGAAGGATTAATTGTGGATCATTTATTTTTACAAGTTGCACTTTTATTTGCAACCGGTTTACTATTTTCACTTTTAGCCAAAAAAGTAAAACTTCCATCCGTAACCGGTTATTTAGTAGGTGGTTTACTGGTAGGACCTAATGTCTTACAAATTGTAAGTCATCACACATTAGAAACACTCATGGTTTTTTCAAACATCGCTCTTGGCTTTATTGCTTTCTCTATTGGAAGTGAATTCAAGATTAGTTATTTTAAAAAAGTAGGTGTAACACCAGTTGTCATCGCCTTTTTAGAAGCCGTTGGAGCCGTTTTGATTGTAACTGGTGTTATGTTACTGCTAGGCAATGATTTATCGTTTTCTTTAATGATTGGATCCATCGCATCAGCCACTGCCCCAGCAGCAACCATCATGGTAATTCGTCAATATAAAGCCAAAGGACCAGTCAGTGAAACCTTACTAAGTGTTGTAGCCATCGATGATGCGGCTGCCTTAATTTGTTTTGGCTTTGCCCTAGCTATTACCAACAACTTAAACAACGCTAATAGTAATATGCTGGAAATGTTATTAAGCCCATTTGTTGAAATCATTGTTTCCTTAATCATTGGCTTACTATTAGGACTTGTATTATCGTATGTCATTCGTTACTTCAAAGATAATGCAAACCGCAATAGCTTAGTCATTGCGATTATCCTATTAGCCTTAGGCTTATCTGTCATCTTCCATGCTTCTTCACTTTTAGTATGTATGGTACTTGGAGCGGTATATTGTAACCTATCTACTACATCGGAAAAAGTGATGCAGTTGGTTGATGAAATGACACCACCACTATTCATGTTATTCTTTGTATTATCCGGTGCAGAATTAAACCCTGCCATTATCCCAACCATTGGTGTATTAGGTAGTGTTTACATCATTGCACGTGTAATTGGAAAATACCTTGGAGCCTATGCTGGAGCAGTAATAACCAAAGCCCCTGAAAATGTACGCAAGTACTTAGGACCATGCTTAATTCCACAAGCCGGGGTTGCAATCGGGCTATCACTCATCGCTCAAGCTGCAGTACCAAGTCATGGACAAACCATTCGTGCCATCATACTATGTGCCACACTCATCTATGAATTAGTTGGACCATACATCACAAAAGTAACACTACAAAAAGCACAAGAAATTGCAAGCCATCATTAAAACACAAAGCCACGTATAACAACATACGTGGCTTTTTAATTATTTTACATTTTCTAATTTTTCTTCAATTTCTTTTACAGTTTTCAATAACACATCGAATAAATCTTGATGATTAATATATGACTGTGGATGATAAACATAAACAATCGCTTGTTTCTTATCTTTCTTTATAAAATACGAACTATATAAGTCTTTTCTGTCACCAACAGCTTCTGGGAAATATACGTATCCTTTTGTTTTTTTATCTTCTTCTGTTAAATAATCTAACATATCAAAATATTCATGGGTATAACCACACACAATGTAATCCGCATCATATAGTTCGATTTGTTTTCTCAATACCTCTTTATTCGCTTTTGTCGCCTTTTTTAACTCAGTGCCATCAGCAGAAGAACCACCTGATGTCTTCTTCACATTCATTACAGCTATCTTTTTTAGTATTTCTTCTCTATGTTGTTCTCGCTCAACATTTTCAACATCTTTCCAACAAATACTATTACTTTCTAAAATAGCTCTTGTCCAACGATAAACATTATCCCAAGTTTGTATACGAGGTTTATTATCATTATCGTCTTCTCTACAATTCTTATTGACAAAATTTCTTAAATCCCATCCATCTCCACCATTTACTTCTTTTAATAAAAATAGTATTTTCTTCTCTGCCTTTAAAAAGGAAGCCTCATCAATAACTCCATCTGGAACAATATCTTTTTGTGTCTTTGTTTCATCCGTTACAACATAATCTTTAAATAGCTCATTTTCTTTTTCTCTGATATTCATAATTCCCTCCCTATGTTATGTTTACAGTAAAAAAAACGTAATTAAAGCGCTACCATAGTATAGCACACTCACTAAGTTAAACCAACCACCGACCAAAATAATATGTAATTTCTTTGGTAGTTTATTTAATAGTGGTAGCCAAAACATCCAAGCCAGTGGAGAAAACAGAATCATCCATTGAGGTAATATTGTATAACCTAAACCAATAAGAATTGCTAGTAGTAAATTCCCTATACCTAGGAATGTAAATACAAATTTCTTTTGTAGATTGGTATAATTTAAAGTTTCTTGCATTGAAGGGATATGTTCACATCGCCCAATGAGTCCTAAGTTTGCACATTGTGAGTGATAGGCTGCTGCAAATACAATACCCAAACAAAGCACCAAAAAACAAATAAATGCCAGCAGTCCATATTCTACCCTTGTAAAAAGAAGAATGTGATAATATCCAAAAACATATAAAAAGGCAGATAGTGGTCCTAATAGTCCACCTATATATAGACGTTTTGTTCCTACTTTTTTCATAATTTCAATAATAGAAGCTTGTGCATTTGTAACATCAAATCCATCTTTATCGTAATACAAAGACATATCTCCTAAAAACATGAAAAAAGCACCAAGTAACCCAATACACATTGTTATAATTATAAGATTCATGATTTACCTCTTTCTTTATAACTCTATTATATCACCGGTTTTTTGTGCTTTCTTTTTTACAATCTACTTATAAGTGATCGATGTATTTTTTTGCTTCAAGTAAAGACATGGACGTTAGTTCTCTTACTTCTTTAACTGCTTGTGTGTTTTAGTTCTTCTAAAGTACATAGTTATCATCTAACTTTGTATCTGCCTGATTCATTAAGCGTTGTTTTAACGTTCTATTGATATTCTTTAGTTTATTTACCTGTAACGATACCACACCTAAAATCAAGAGAATAACAATCACCAACATTTCTTCCATATTATCTTACATTCTAAATAATGGTGAAATTAGTGTTAACATCATTAAAATCACTACAAAAATAATAATTACTTTTTGTTTCATTTTATCTACTCCTTATATCTTAAAAATAATCGTTGCGATACTAAAGTACACCATAATAGAACAAGTATCTACAATTGTTGTAATTAATGGTGCAGCCATAATCGCTGGATCCAACTTTAATTTCTTAGCTAAGATTGGCAAACAACAACCAATGATTTTAGCAATCACAATGGTTGCCATTAAGGAAATCGCAACTACAATCGACAACGAAAGATCTTTGTAAATGAAGAAAATACGTAAACCATTTGCCAAAGCTAATGCACAACCTACAACTAAAGATACTCGAAATTCTTTAAATAACACTTTCCAAATATCTTTAAACTTAATTTCATCGATGGCTAAACCACGAATAATTAAAGTGGAACTTTGTGATCCACAATTTCCTCCGGTATCCATCAACATCGGTATAAACGACACTAATATTGGTAATACCTCAAACGCATGCTCATACTTACTGATGATGCTTCCTGTTAAAGTGGCAGATAGCATTAAAATTAATAACCAACCTATACGATTATACGCATGTTGTAGCACACTTGTCGATAGATATGGTTTATCATTTGCCATCATCGCTGCCATCTTTTGCATATCTTCTGTTGTTTCATCTGTTAAGACATCAATCGCATCATCAAAGGTTACAATGCCCACAATACACCCTTCTGCATCTAATACAGGAATCGCGATAAGTCCATATTTGCGTAGTTTATTGGCGATGTCTTCTCGATCATCATGTGTTTGGGCAAAAATAAATTCTTTCTTCATTAACGATTGAATTAATGTTTCAGGATCATGAATCATCAAATCCTTTGCCGTTACAATCCCTAAACACTTACGCTTTTCAACCACATAACAAGTATATACGGTTTCACTATCTATTCCTACACGACGAATTTTATCAAGTGCTTGTTTTACACTCATCGTTGGATATAGCTCAATAAATTCAACCGTCATAATGCTACCGGCACTATCTTTTGAATAATGCAATAATTGATTGATTTGATTACGTGTTTTTACATCTACATTATCCAATAAATTCGTAATGACATTACTAGGCATGTCTTCTAAAAAATCAACCGCATCATCCACATACATCTCTTCAAATAACTCCGCAACATTTTGACTGGATAAGGTTTTTAATAATGCTTTTCTTATATCATTATCCATATAAGAAAAGACTTCTGCAGCCTTATCTTTTTCTAATAAACGAAAACATAAACCACGCTCTTCTTTTTCAAGTTCATTTAGTAATTCAGCCAAGTCAACAGGGTTACTATCTAATGTTAATTGATGTACTTCTTTATATTTCTTTTGATGCAATAAAGCTTTTATTTCTTTGATATTCATAATGTATTCCTCCTTTAAAAAAGCTATCGTTTATACGACAGCTCAATTAAAAATACTTAAGGAATCATTCATTAAGCCGTAGTATAAAAGTAATGATTGTATTTACCGACTTAGGTATCTCATCCATAGATCATCACTCCTTCCTACACAACCCTTAATCTAACACCAATATACAAAATAGTCAAATACGCAAACAACTACATACGCTCTTTGATGTAGTTATACACTCTATCATCTTCAAATTGATTCTTGCCATGTTCTGCAAGTTCTAATAAACTGCGACCATTGGAAACCATTTGAAGACTTGCCCCACATTCGATAAGATAGCTTGTTAATTCATATTCTGCAAACCAAGTGGAGGTTCCAAGTGCTTTATCCATCACTTCCTGTTTGTATTTTTCAGGAATATAACTTAGAAGATGCTTTACAATAGCCACTTGATTCTGTTCTTTTTCCATGGTGTTTTGACGAAAACGTACGGTATGACTAATTAACGTTTCTGCCATATCTTCTAAGTTAGCTTTTTGAGATAATTGAAGAAAAAAGATATGTTCCGCATTGGCACAAAGTGGAAACAATAACTTTGCCCATTGTTCCGGTGTAATGCCATACTTTGCAATTTCTTTTTCAATATGCTCCATAACCTGTTCATCACTTTGTCCCTGTGATCTTTTTCCAATATAACGTTGTAATTTTTTCAATCTTACTTCATCCATACAATGACTCCATTCCTTATTCCCTATTCTTTAATTCTTCAATTAATCTTTTTATAACATTGCGTATAGGTGGAGAAATCAAAGATAAATCAATTTCATCATACGAAAAGAAACGAAACTCTTCCATCTCTTGGTCTAAAGAATTTGGTTTTCCATGCCAATGTCTACAAAGATATACAATTTCAATATTAGAAACTTCATCGTTATTAGGATAAATATAATGAGCTTCCGGTCCTGAATTTACACAAAAAAATTCAAGTTGTTCTGCTTGTAATCCCATCTCTTCATATAATTCTCTTTTTGCACATACTTCTACATATTCATCAATTTCAATAGCTCCGCCAGCATATCCCCAAAGTTTATTATCAGAACGTTTCCCTAAAAGAATGCGATTCTTTTCATCAAGTACAATAACACTTGCACCACATTGTATGATGGTTTTATGCCCAACGAATGCTCTCATTTCTTTTATATAATTTGTCATATCCTTCACCTTAACTACTTCAACCAAAAAGTATGAAATCCATAATTAAATATTTTTGCTCCTTTAGGAACTTGTCGAATCGCATTATACACATTAGCAAAATCACCAACAGAAGCCACTACATTTGCAATGGATATTACCACTATAGCGTAACTATATGGCATTTGTATTTGTTTAGCAAACACATACCAAAATACAAAAGGAATTACCCCCAAGATAAACGCAGGCGCAAGACAAATAACAACAAATCTTATCTTACTTACCAAAGCATTGCAATAAACAAATAAAGCTCCTTGTTGAGGATAAAACCATATTGTTTTCTCTGCTTTTAAAGGAAATAAAATCGCATGAATAAACTCATGAACAAACAAGGAAGCAACCATTATTAAACATGCTACAAGATAGGTTATAATAGTTACACTATTTAATTCAAAAGTATATCCATAATTTACTTCTTTCATTTTAAAATAAGCTAAAAAAATTATACTTAATATAAATGGCATTCCTACCATAGCACCAAGAATAAAAATACTACTTAACTTATCTCCTTCTTTAAATTGTACTGCACCAGCAGGAAGTGCAGCACCATTGATTAGCTGACTCTCTTCCTTATAATATCCCATGTATTTAATGTGAAACATATCTTCTATCCCCTATCTTTTCCATTTACTTCTACTTTTCATATTCAATATGAACAATACCTTTTTCTTTATCATCGGCTATAATTTCAAGACTATCATCCTTAACTAACTGTTTTAAGATATTCGCATGATGTTCATCAATCTTAAACACAATCTTCTTGATTTTTTTAACACCATTTGGATGGATAAAATTCTTAGGCTTAGGATCAATACCAAAATAACTCATCAAAAAAGGAAAATCGATCCCTTCCGGAAAGAAACATCTATATTGTAATTCTCTATCCTTTGTATCTATTCGTTTAAGATGATTAAACAATACTCCATCAATACCATGCTTCTTTAAAAACGCCACTTCTTCATCTAAACTTCCAAAATCCTTTTCAATACAAAATCCACATAACCCTTCTTTACAAGTATCCCAGTAATGAAATCGTTCCATTTTCTTATTTTGACCAAAAAGTTTAGTCAATATCTTTACCATTTTAGGCATACCTGTATTCTGTAAGAGCTCAATATAAGCACCCTCACTAAAATAAATTAATGCATTAATCGGATTTTGTTTTCTTCCATACTCAACTTCAAATCCTTTGCTTCTCCACTCTTGCACTGCTTGTTGTAAATCATTTACTTTATATATAACATGTCCACTTCTCATAATTACCTCCATATATACTTATATTATAGAAATGCATTTCCTATGATTTCTTCTCACTTTAAATTAACTTCTCTAGCTCTATCAATATGATTGAAACAAGCTAGTTATTTTGTTTCCATTCCTCTTTACGTAATATATTATCCATGCTTTCTTCAACATCACCCATCTTGGTTTGATACACCCTTTTTTTATATGGTTTAAATCCACATTTTTCTTGAACTCTTTGAGATTGATGATTACGAATAAAATGACCACACAATATGAAATCTAAACCAACCTCTTCAAAAAGATAACGCACTACCTCTTTTACTGCTTCAACCATCAAACCATTTCCCCAATACTCTTTGGCAAGAACAAAGCCAATCTGTCTACCTTTTTTCATTTTCATCTCAGGAAATTGTTTTACATCGTATTCTTCTATACCAAGAGATCCAATTACATTACCTTGAAATTCTAAAGCCAAGGTTTTTTTCTTCTTGATAAAAGAATCTAAGACAACCTGTGTTTCAATCTTGCTTTCATGTGGCTTCCAACCTGCCATTTGTCCTACACCATCGATAGAGGCATACCTAAAAAAATCATCTAAATCATTTTGATGAAAAGAACGTAGTGTTAAACGATTTGTCTTAAGCACAACATCTGTAATATCAATATGCGCATTCATAACTCATCCTCCAATACTTTTCATTTCTTTTTCTTATTTACGTTTCTTTGATTTTAAAAAAGGTAACTCATCATACATTGCAATTATTAAACCACTTAAATATGTTTTATCATCTATATCATCTACCAACAACATCTCTTTACCACCTTTATAAGGTAAGGCATACTCTATCTTTGAGACATATTGAATGGCAGCTGGCACTGGTTTTACCAAAAAGCGATTATCATAAATACCACCAAAAATTTTACCTTTGTAATACAAAACATATTCACCCATCATAAAACGATAGCTAACATCTTCTAAATCACAAAGTTGTTCCAAAATAAACTCTAAGTATTCTTTGTTTGATGCCATATCGTTACCTCTATATCCCTATTTTATCACACTCTTATCCTATTAAAAAACGACTGTGTTTCGTCGCTTCTATCTAGTTTATGGCTTGATTGTTACTATGATTTCATCATCACTTATCATTTCAATGCCTTGATATTTCTTACATACCTTTTTCCAAAAAGCCATACCTAATGTGTTTGCTTTGGAATATTTTAATTGAAGACTTCCGGGATGAAGCCTTCTTATTTCTTCTATCACATCTAAGCCATAGCCTTTCTTTCTAAAGGTTGGAAAGATGCAAAGCTCTGCAATACAACAATCTATTTCATCCTTTGTAAAGGAGTGTTTATTCACTAATACAAATCCAATTAACAATGTATTTTCATAGATAAAATACGCATGTCGATCTTCTTCAGTAAAATAACAAGGTAAATATTTATAAGGATAATTCCCTTGTTCATCCATTGATTTATCGTAGTATTGACTCATTTCATATAAATATTTCTGCATAACATTAAATAAAACTTGTTCTTGATCTTTTGTAATTTCTTTTAAATGAACCATAATAACTCCTTAATACAATACTTATTTCATAAAAATATTCTTTACTTGAAATATAATTATCTTTGATTTTAAACTAACAGAAAAACACAATAATCCCATAAGCAATACCTGTTGCAATAAGAGCTACCACACTCATCGCAACGATACCCTTTAAGAACCCTTTAAAATGAAATACATAATTTTTATTACCACGGTAAGCTTCTGTATTTGGAAGTACAAAATACTTGCACGAACACATACATATCAATAACCAATCTACAATCACTAAATCAACCATATTCCAACTCATACTTATCATCCAAATATACAAAAATAAATGTGGAAGATGGATTGGTTTTTGTTTGTGTCCCAATACCCCAAAAGCAACCAATAACCCCAACAACAATATAAGACTAAGTACTGAAAATATCATACCCTTTCTTTTTTCAATGGAAGATGGTTTTTGAATATTAGCCACGTTTCTAACATCTTCCGGATAATCGTGTTCCAATGTAAATGGATATATTCGCAGTGCATAAGCAATCATAGCCATCCACAATAGTGACCACACAATAGACTCTAAAATAATTACTGTATAATTCATATAACACCTCTATATTCTTAGATTTATTCTATCATACTCTTACTACTCTAACGATATTGCCTTCTTTTTAAAACATAAAAAGAAGTATCTCTACTTCTTTTTGGCAACGATATAAAAACGATGAATGCTTCCTTCAATAAAACCATGTTTCTCTATCATCTCTTGAGCCTTGTATAAGTTCTCTAGATGTGTATCCACGGAAAATCCCGGAAACTCCCACTCAATGATTCTTGCAAACCAAACCAAGGCACCAACATCATAGAAATAGATTGGTCGAAATGTTTCGCCACTCTCTATAATTTCAAAACCGTGCTTTATAAACTCTTGTTTCTGTACATCAAGATAAAGGTTCGAATACGCAAATGTAGTAAGTTCAGGTTGAAGAAGATGAATGAGCTCTTTATCATTTTCTGCTCCAACTTGTTGGGTAATAAACAATCCACCCTTCTTTAGCACTCTATTTAATTCTGCAATGTTATATGCACCATGACGATTTGTAATAAGATCAAATGAATCTTTTGCAAATGGTAATACTTCTTCTCCATCGGCTTCTTTAAAGTCAATTCCTAATGGTACTAATACTTCTTTACAATATTCAACATTAGGCTTATATCCTTCAATAGCAGAGGTATTGTTATATGGATGATTTAAAGAAAGTAAAAATTCTCCACCACCTGTTTCCATATCCAAAAGCTTCCTATCCTTTTTTAAATAGTTATGAATGATTGCTTTAAAATCCCAAGGAAGATCATTTTCTTCCTTATAACGATGATGGATATGTGAAAAATCCCAACCCTTGATATGTGCTTGATTTTCCTCTTCTTTCCATACTTTGTATAATGCTTGTTTATCCATTTTAAAATTTATCCCTTCCAATTTACTAACTCGCTTGCACAAAAAGCACTTTCATCTTGATAGTCATCAAATTCAATCTGAATGTATGATTTTACTTGTTCCTTAATTTTAAAATCCATTTTATCATGCATTGGTGCAATGAGTGTATGTCCTTCCTTTAATTCAATGTAACAACGTAATGTATGCTTTCGATTTGAAAAACATACACTCGCTTTTTTCTTATCCTTTGAGATTTCAACCTCTACTTTACTACCAAGATAAGAAGCAAAACGATACTCTTTCCCTTCACAATAAAATACTGCAATATGTCCTAAAAACTTAAAAAATTTTGTAGAAATATCCGCAACGGAAAGAAACAAAGAAGCATTACTGTTTTTAAAATGATTGCATTGGGCCCAAAGATAATACTTTGGAAAACTCTTTCCTCGATCTGCTTCTATATAGCCTTTTCCTTTAAAAGCTATCGTTTCTTCTTGCATCTTTACTTCCCCTACCACTTCATGACTCATACTAATCACATCATGAAAACATGGCATAGGAAGATATTCAAAGAATCCCATGATAGAGGGATTAAACAGACTTGTTTTTAAAGGTGTAAATTCTTTAAGCTGTAGTTTTATATAAATATCATCTATCCTTATTTCTACAGTATCCTTTGATATAAAACCATGTTCAAATTTCAAGTAAAAAGGAGTGCCAATTTCAAAAACATCCAATGCATATCTTAAACATCCACTTTTTACCATTCCTTTATAATGTAAAATATATTGTACAAAAGCCATATCTTCCTTAAACTTTGAAATCCCCGGTATTAAAATGAGAATCAAATCATGACTCTCATCGACAAACTTAAAATACCAACCTTCAAAATAGTTCGTTGTTTGTTTATGACCTTTAAAAATTAATTCTCGCATACTATCCCCTTATCTTCTAATTGTTATTTCTTAAAGAAACTACCAATCCATTGTCCAACTAAACTTAAGACACCATAAATAGCTGCATAGACCATCGCACTATCATTAAAATAAAAGTAAATAAATGGTATCCATAATAAAGCTACAAGCACTGAAAAATGCCACTGTACTCCATTTTTTATACCAAAAACAATAGATAAAAGGAATACTAAGATTGGAAGTAATCCAATTAAAATAAACATCCCACTTCCTGTATCTTTAATCCCTAGCGGAAGAAGTACATAGAAAAGAATGAGAATCAATAGATAGCTAATATAGTTAAAGAATTGTTCTTTTTTCATGTTCCAGTCTCCTTTCAAGGACTATCCCTTCACCTTTATTATACTAACTTTTTCCAGAAAAATAAAAACTGCCATTTGGCAGTCTTTATACTTTCTTATTTATCTAATGTTGCAGCAATAAACCATAATTGTTTGTTGTAGTAATCTACATGTCCTTCAAACAATGCAACTGCTGAGAACCATCCTTCTTCATCTGCAGCATTTCTTAACTCTGTTGCTTTGCTTCTTAATGTTGTTAAGTCTTCATGAACAATGCTTAACACTTCTTCCGCTGTAAACTTTTTCGCAGGAATTTCTTTGATTGTCGCGTTCTTTAAGTAATCAGCGAACGTGCAATCCGGCATAACACCATAGAATTTTTGATGCTCTGCAACTTCATCAAAGTATTCAAATGTTGTGTCATAAATTGATTCAGTAAATTCATGAACCGCAACAAATTGAGTACCTACTACGTTCCAGTGTAAGTTGTGTAATTTAAATGTGATAACTGCTAAATCTGCTAAATATGAATTAAATTCTTTTTGTAATTTCATCTTTTCTCTCCTTTTTATACTTTAATTATAGTTGTCTTAATGTTTAATGCAAGACTTATGCCTGTTTATTTGTCGCTATTTTCCAAAGTTCAGAAAACGATAAGAAACTCACTTCATCTGCATAGATTTTCGCTTGATTTCTTTGTTTCTTAACATTACCTTCATGTACATTCTTTAAAATGTCTTTGTTAATCATATATTGTACATAAATATATTTCTTAATTAAAAACCACTTTACAATTAATCCTGTAATGTATTCATTCGCATCTT
Source organism: Erysipelotrichaceae bacterium (assembly GCA_030528645.1). Taxonomy (GTDB): domain Bacteria; phylum Bacillota_I; class Bacilli_A; order Erysipelotrichales; family Erysipelotrichaceae; genus RQZE01. Next base: position 90,373 of record JAUMYM010000002.1, read on the forward strand.
CTTTCCCAACTAATTCTTGTTGAGCTTTTTCTTTCAAGTCGAAAGAAAGTTGCAACGCCGCAGCCTTAGCATCTTCATAACTTGTAAAATAACTTTGATCTACTTCACGTTGTAAAGCACCTGTACGGTACGTAAATAAACGATTAAATACCTTTAAAATTAATTCAGGCTTATCCAAGCACATCGCCAGTAAATCATTATTAACTTCTTGGAACGTGTTAAATGGTTCCGTTAAACAATAATACAATCCTTTCGCAAAGATATAACTTTCATTGGTTAACAGAATTGCCTTTTCAACATCATTCTCTTTCCCATATAAGATATAAGGACATACAATTGAATTTTCTTTTAATTTAAATACATCTTTATAACGAATAATTTGGTTAGAGATGGATTCCTTAGAAATATTGGTACGATAATTCACAATAATCTTTAAATCATGATTTGCTTCAAACAACGCTTTAAACACTTCATATGCTTTTTCATTTGAATCCATAATTTCTAAATAATCTTCCAGATACCCATTAAAATCAGCTAAATAGCCACCTTTTCTAACATCTTCAACCGATTCTAGAATGGAAAACAAAGTCATATATTATTTACCTCCGACTACTATTTAAGTAAATTATAACATTAAATAAAAATAATACTATACTTACATTTCACAAATTAATAAATTATACCTAGTACTTGACAATACATAGTAGTGGTGATACATTGGTATCAGGAGGTAACATGAATAGTCAATTTAAAAAAGGAGTACTTGAACTTGTCGTTATGATGGTTGTAAGTGAAGACGATATTTATGGATATGAACTTGTTAAAAAAGTTTGCCAAGTTGTTCATGTAAATGAAGGTACCATTTATCCTTTATTAAAACGCATGACCAATGACCATATCTTTGAAACCTATTTAATGGAATCCACCGAAGGACCTCCAAGAAAATATTATCACATCACCGCCAATGGCATTCAAACGATGAAACAACTGAAAGCGGAATGGATCCACTTTTCAGATAGTATTAATAAATTTATTAAAGGAGAATAACTATGACAAATATTAATGAAAAACTACAGGAAACCATTGCTCAAATGCAAGCAAAAATCCATGAAATTGAAGACATCGCTACTAAGAATCAACAACTGGCAAGTCCTTACAATGCAAAACGTATTGAAGAAATCAAAAACAATACCGTAAACACAATTAAAGAAGCCATTGTCCGCTTAGAAGACCTTGTGGAACATGAACAAGACGAACATTATTTGGAAACTCTCTTTGCCAAAATCATCGCTAAAACAAAAGAGGCAACACAATATACCATTCAAAAGATCAATGATATCAAAAATAATACCGACTTACATACAGCACTACACGACTTAAAACAACAAGCTCAAGGGATTTATACCGATCCAAAAGTACAAGGCTTTGTAGATTCTTTAAAGAAAGAAACGGTTAAAGTGTATCACGACATCAATAACTATCTAAAGAGTGAAAAGACACAGGCAAACATTAAAAAAGCTAAAGTAAAAACGGTAGAACTTGCACAAAAAGGTGTAAATGCACTAGACCGTTTCCTAAATGGAAAGGACACAACGAATGAATAAAGAAAGTTTTCTTTCTCTACTAAAACTAAAATTAAGTAATCTAGAAGAAAGTGAAATCAAAGATATTATTGATGAATACAGTGATTACATTGATCAAAAAGTACAAGATGGACTAAGTCAAGAAGAGGCTGTTGCCTCTTTTGGAGACATCAATGAATTGGTATCCGATATTAATCAAGCCTATCACATCAATCAAGATGATTCTTTAGCCCATAAAACAGGCGTTTTAATTACAGATATCATTAATTATTCGATTCGTTTCTTTAAAACCATCTTTGCAGATTTTAATGTCGAAGGCACTTCAAAATTTGTTGTTTTCTTAGTGGTAGCCTTAATTATTATCGCCGTTGCAAAACTACCATTATTCATTATAAAGACGATTATCATCGTAATCTTTGACATCATCTTTCCAAGCTTTTTATCAGGCATTGCCAACTTCATTGTATCCATCATCTTTGGCATGCTTCATCTACTAATTGCCATAACGGTTTTATTTAGTGTCTACAATGCTGCCAAAAGTAAAGAACCCCTTAATGTAAAAAGCATTATCAAACCATCTATGAAATCAAATATCGCAAAATTTAAAGAACTCAATCAACGTGCGAATGATTCCTACCAAAATACTAAGAAAGAACAAATCAAACAAGATTTACCAAAAGAAAATAAAAACATAGAAACCTTAAGTGATTATCAAGAAGAAAAAGAAGAAAAAGTAACTACAAGCATTGCCAAAGACATCAGTATTCGTATCCTAGTCTTTATCATACGCTTCTTTACCCTTATCTTCTTATCTCCTTTCTTAGTACTATTCCTATCAACAATACTGTTATTTGCCGGATTACTCTTTTTACTAACAAAAGGGATCTTCTTTATTGGATTTACCATGTTAACCATTGGTGCCATGGGTTTGCTTTACTTTATTATTACAGGCATCTATCGTACCATCTTTCAAAGCAAAAAAGGAGTACATCGCAATTGGTTATTTCTATCTGCAGCCATGTTTGCCCTACTGGCAACCGGCATCTTTACATCCGCTTATGAACTATCACAATTTGATCAAGCTTCTACAAGCTTTGCAAGTCAATATGTACCGGTCAATAACCTTGTAAAAACCATTCAAGTAAATCCAAAGCAATCCCTTTACTTTACCGGTCCAATCCAAGTAAGTTATGATGAAAACTTAAAAGATGAAATACGTGTATCAACAAACGCCATATTAGGTAAACGCATCCGCTTTGAACAAAGCAATCTCTTTCAACAAGTCTACATTGAAAATGACATTGATATGAAACACTCAAAAGAATTTATCAATTTAATCATTGCCTGTTTAAAGCATCGTAAAAGTATTCATAGCCAACAAGGAGAATTCCACATCGTATTACCACAAGCCTACAAAGACATTTATACGGTAAGTGAAAATGCCCTTCTTATAAAATAGAACTTTTGAAAAAAAGTTCTTTTTTTTACTCCATAATCGCTTATAATTTAGGTATGAAAACGATACTAACACCAACTTATTTACAACAAGCATTCACACAAACATTATTAAAACAAACAAAAACTCCTTATCTCATTAACACCAACATTATAAGCTTAGAAGTTTTTTTAAGTAACTTTTTTCATAATGAAGACACAAACAATTATGAATTAAGCCAATGCATTAAAGAAGTGAACGTTACTTTCTTTAAAAAAATGCTTTACTTTCAAAGTTTCATTGATGAAATTATTTCTTTTACACGTCTTATTAAAAGTATGGATGTAGCACTGGAAGACTTGCCACAAGATACCTTAATGAATCAAGAACTCTATCGTTTGGTAGAAAGCATCTATCATAAACCCCTTCTTCAAGATAACTACAAAGACTACCAAAAACGCTTGGATCATACTTTTCAAGAGGTAGAAATTCTATATCCAAGTCCTACCTTTCTACAAAAAAAGATCATTGATTTTTTGGTTGAAAAACAAGCAACCATACTTAAATTACAACAATATAAAACACCAAAAGAAAACCTGTATCACACCGTAAACACTCGCTATGAAGTAGAATGCATCGCTCAAGATATTATCAAACACAACTATCTGCTTCATGATGTAAATGTGATTATTACCGATACTCAATATCAAAACATCATCAAAGAAGTCTTTCATCGTTATCAATTGGATTATAGTTTTACTATTTTAAGACAAAAAGATATGGGAAGTTATCACTTAGCTAACCTATTAGAACTATATCAAACAAGAGATCTTACCACACTCCTTAAAATCTGCATGGATCAAACTTTAAAAACCAGCTCTTTTGTAATTACTTATATAAAAGACTATGTAAAAGACTTTGAAGATTGTTTTAAACCATTCATGCATTATCAAACCTTAAAACTTGAAACAACGTTATTTCCTTATGAAGATCTCATTGAATTAGAAAAAGAAGCAGAATTTTCCTTTGTTTGTTTCCGTAAAGATGTACTAAATATATTAAATAGTCCATCGTTTGAAGATGCGTTAACCGCAAGTTTTGAATATCTAAAAAAATATCATCCATTAAAACGTACCAAACAATTCATTGAACAACACTTAGAATTACTAAATCAACCGGAACAACTGATTCATCGTTTACACAATCATCACTATCATCTTTATGAAGACTATTCAAATTGTATCTGTGTAACCGACTTAAATCATCCTGTCGATGCCAGAAAGATGAGTTATGTCATTGGTCTGGATCAAAACCACTATCCGGCTTATAAAGAATACAGTGGATACTTCAATGAAGAATACTTAGCTAAAACACCATTTATTGATAACCAACAACGCTATCAACTCCACATGAAAAACCTCGAGTGGATTTTTCATAGTGGTCAATCCATTTATTACTTTTATCCAATGAGCTCTTATACCGGAAAAGCCATTGAACTTTCTTATCATATTGAAACACGCATAAAAAAGAATCAAGAATATCCAATCATCCAAAACAACAATTCCCCGCTTTCCTTCCATTACCTTAACAAAGACACTGCCAAAGAACTCTTCTTTAAACAAGAAGAAGATAACCTCTATTTAGATGGAAGTATTTCTTCCTTTGAACAATACTTCCACTGTCCTTACAAATACTACTTAAATCAAGGACTTAAACTCAAAGAAAGACAATATCTTCGTATTGATTCCAGCATCATCGGTACTATCCTACACTATGTGTTAGAACACTTAACAACCACTTATAAACAAAAATATACCAAACACTTGGAACAAGCCTTTGTATTGGTTGAACAATGTTGTAGTGATTTAAAACAACTGCTTCCTAAAGATGATTATTTCATCCCTTACGTACAACAACAAATAAATCATTTGCTTAAGAATGTCTTTCTGTTTTTAGATGCCTTTGAACAAACCTCAAAACTAATACCAAAGAAAGCAGAATATACCTTTGAAAACGTGGTCTTAAAACTGGAAAACGCTCATTTACGCTTAAGAGGTAAAATTGACCGTATTGACTATAACAGTTCTTTTTATCGTGTCATTGACTATAAATCATCCAATTTAAAACTATCCCCTTCACTGGTACATGCCGGTTTACAATTACAATTATTAACTTATAGCTATATTCTATCGTTAAAAGACTATAGACAAGCATTTGGTAATTACTATTTAGCTCTTAATAAAAAAACATTTGAATATGTACCATATACTTATGGTAAGGATAAGGTTCAAAAAAATACGATGGAATATCCACCAAACTTTCAAAAGCATAAAGTCAGTGGTTTTACTTATGTTGATAAAAAACAATATGAACAAGAATGTTCACTCATTTCAACAAGTAAATATACATCCATGGACTTTGAAGTAATTAAATTTGCAATACCAACCATCTACCAATATCTCATTGACTCTTTATTAGATGGTGACATTGATGTGCGACCGGTAAACAATGCTTGTACATATTGTCCATATAAGAGTATTTGTCGTCACTTTCAACCATCTGAAAAACCAAACCCAATATTCAAACAGGCCTTTATGATAAATAGCGAGGAGGAAGAGGAAGATATTTATGAAGTTTAATCAAGAACAACAAAAAGCCATTGAACTTACCAATAAAAATATCGTTGTTTCTGCTTCCGCCGGAGCTGGTAAAACAACCGTCTTAATTGGACGTTTAGAAAAACGTCTTTTCACCGATCACTTGTCACTGGATGAAATTGTAGCCGTAACCTTTACGGAAGCTGCTGCAAACGAAATGAAAAAACGCTTATCCTATAAATTAAATGCTCGTAAAAAAGAAGCCAAAACCGAAGAAGAACTACAATTCTGTCATCAACAATTAATGTTGTTGGAAAATGCCAATATCTCAACCATTCATGCCTTTTGTTTAAACATCATAAAAAAACACTATGCTTCCATTAACATTGATCCTTCCAGTTTAAAACCATTAGAATCTCACGTTTTAAATAAACTGAAAGAAGAAGCCTTTTTAAAGGTTGTCAAAGATGAATTAACCTATAACGCTAATACTTTTATGGATCTTTGTAACTACATGCAGTTAAATACACATCATCTAGAACCATTAAAAGAAGGCTTTGAAACGATTTTTAAAGTCAGTCGAAATACCTTAGATCCAATGGCATGGTATAAAAAAATCATCTATAAATATAAACCCATTTATAATATTCAAGAAATGGATTCCAGTATCATTGACCCTTACATCAACGACTTAAATACTGCCATAAAAAAACTAGTCATAGAGCTTATCTGTTTACTAGATATTTTAAACAATTACAACGTTGATGTTAAAGATATAGAAACAAACCTGGAAGCTTTAAAAACATGTACCATCCACCTTGATACTTACCAAAAAGATATCGACCAATTAACATTACACTTATCCTTTAAAGTTCCTACCGCAAGAGGAAAAGCCGACTATAAAAAACAAAGAGATATTGTAATGTGTATCATCAAAGACATTGTAGCTAGTATCCAAGATGAAGATATGATTGTCAAAATCTATAATACCAGCATTCCTTATAATCGTTATCTTACCTCTTTAGCACGCCTTGTAGATGATCACTATCAACACTTAAAACGACAAGCCAAAGGCATTGACTTTGATGATATGGAACACTTATGTTATAAAGTCTTAATTGCCAATAACTATCAAGTGAGCAACTACTACAAAAACAAATTCAAAGAAGTTATGGTCGATGAATTTCAAGATACTAACCACGTACAAGATGCCATTATCAACCTTGTTGGAAACAACAATATCTTTCGTGTTGGGGATGTAAAGCAATCCATCTATAAATTCCGTGGTGCCAAACCAAGCATTATGCAAAGTTTACTCACAAGCGATGATATTGAACCAATCTTTATCCGAAACAATTATCGTTCGAATAAACGCATTGTAGACTTTAATAATCTATTATTTTCTCAACTACTCAACATTGATGGATTGTCCATCCAATACAATCAATTAGACTGCCAAATTGCAGAACTCCCTCAACAAGCAGCCAACCAAAAACCGGTGGAATTTCTACTGTTACAGAAAGAAAAAACACGTCATAGCTCGTTAGAGAAAAAAGAAAAAGAAGAAGAAAGCATTGAAAATAAAGAAGCTAAGATTTTCTTAATTATTAATAAAATAAAAGAAATTAAGGAACAAGACTATCAAACCTACCTATCATTAAAACAAGATTTAACGTTATTTGAACCAGATACAAAAGAATATCAATATCTACAAGATCATATCAACACGTTAAATTATCGTTGGAAAGACTTCTGTATTTTATTACGTGGGCATGCGGATAAAGCGTTGTTTAAACGACTATTTAAACACTATAACATCCCATGTTACATCGATGAAAACAATGGTTATTTACAATGTGCCAGTGTCTTAACCATTATTAGTTATTTAAGAGTATTAGTAGATCCTACTGATGAAATTGCTCTTGTTTCTCTTTTAACTTCTCCACTCTACGATTATTCAGAAGATGACTTAGCAAAGATGAAGCATCGCAGTTTTTCCATTGATCGCTTTAGAAACGAACCCATCTATCAAGATTATCAATACTTAAAAGAACTGGTAAAAGAAAAAGATTTAGTGAAAGTCATTGGATATATACTATCAATCAATGATTACTATAACGATGCATTAACTATCCAAGAAAAAAGTAATATCGATGTCCTACTATCTATGGCAAGTCAATACATCCATGATTCTATTTTTAACTTCTTAGCTTACTTTGAAGAAGCCAGCAAAGAAAAAGGAGCCAGTGCAAGCTACATTAACAACGAAGATGATGTTGTAAATGTCATGACCATTCACCATTCAAAAGGACTACAATTTGGATGTGTATTTCTATATAGCACAACCCAAAACACTAACTATGACATTATATCCAAAGTCCTTGTCGATGATGAACTGGGAGTTGCATTAAGTCACTATGATGAAAGCTATACATATAAAATGAATCATCTTTTACGAAGAGCCATCATACACCGTAGTAACCTTGAAGAATATCAAGAATATTTAAGAATACTTTATGTTGCCCTAACACGAGCGAAACATCGCTTACTCATTGTAGATCTAATTGATAATGATATTGCATACTATCCACTAACCATGGACTTAATTCAAGCCAAAAAGGGTTTTACAACATTAATCTATCGAGGATTGCTAAGCACTACAGAAAAGACAAATACCATTAGTAAAGCTATTCTAGATAAAACCCCTTTAAATGAACTCTGTAACATTACAATTATTGATAACATCGATTTTCCTGAAATAGGATATGAAGACACGGAAGATTACACAATCGAAAAGTATCCAATACAAGACAATCAAAAAACACAACGTCTTGCTCCATCATCCCTTGATCAATTTGATTTAACCTTAAATCTCAAAGAACAAGTTGGCTTTAAAGTAGGTAGTATGATACACAAAGCCATTGAATTACTTCCAAATCAAATCTATACAAAAGAGATGATTGATACTTTAAACTTTAATTTTACACCGACACAAATAGAAAAACTCATTCGTTTTTCAATGCATCCCATTACGAAAAGTACACACACAAAAACCATCATCAAAGAATTTCCATTTTATTGTAAATTAGAAGGCAATCTTATTCATGGTTATATGGACTACATCGCTATTGGAGATACCATTACTTTAATCGATCATAAAACAGATAGTGATGTGACCAAAGAAATTTTATTGCAACGCTATCAAAGTCAAATACAAACATATAAAAAAGTCTTATTCATGATTTATAAAAAACCGGTAGAAAGTTATATCTATTCCTTCTACTTAGAAGAATTTATTGCTGTATAAAAGAAAAACCAAGATCTGCGCATCTTGGTTTTTCTTGACAATAAGGGGAAGATTATATATACACATCTAATCAATCTGTAAGACATGCATATTGTTAGTTTTATCTAACTTACATAACAATAGCACACTTCTTTTTAAGTGTCAACAAATATTATAAGCATTAAAGTTGACAAAAAAGAAATTCTATACTTTAAGATAAAAATACAAGTAAAAACAAAAAAATAGAAAAATTTTCTTATATGACACAATAGTCACTATTTTTTACCAAATTCAATGTTACAATAAAATTACCAACAGAAGAATGATATGTTGGCTAAAATAAGACATCAAAATGCTACCAGTAATTTTACGTTTTAACTTTATGTACGTTGTTAGGGTAAGTCGACCATAAAGATAAAACTATACGGGATTATATGGTCAATGTAAGCTAGGTTATAATGGTAAATGCATTTCGAGCTCCTAGAATTCTTTATTAGATATCCCCCTCTATCCCTTCCCTAATAATAAATATCTAATAATTATACCTAACAACCATATACGATAGTCGACAAAAAAGTGCTAGCTCCCCTCTAGCACTTTTATTTTTATATTAAACGATGAATGATCAAGGTTGCCAAACCTAGAAAGATAAAAAACCCTAAGACATCGGTAGCCGTGGTTACAAAAACCGCACTTGCCAATGCCGGATCTACCTTAAATGCCTTTAATGTTAAAGGAACCAATACCCCAACCACACCTGCAATCACCAGATTAGCAATCATAGATGCAAAAATAATAAATCCTAAATATACATTACCATACATGAAATAAAGGATAATTCCTGCAAATAAACCAATAATCGCCCCATTAATAATCCCTAATAGAGCTTTTTTAAAGATTAATGTCCAATTCTCCTGTAAACTTGCCTCACCTAGCGCAATGCTTCTTACAATAATCGATAATTCTTGAGATCCAGCATTACCACCCATACCCGCAACAATTGGCATCGCTGCAGCTAAGGCTGTAACCTTATCAATGGTTCCTTCAAATAAAGAAACGGTAAAAGAAGCTAAAAACGCAGTAACTAGGTTAACCATTAACCAAGGCAAACGCATCTTAATCGAATCCTTAATAGGCGAATAAATCGTTTCTTCTACACTTGTCCCAGCTAAGTGTGACATATCCTCTTGATACTCTTCTACGATAACATCGATAATGTCATCAACGGTAATAATCCCCAATAACGAATTACGCTTATTGACAACCGGTATAACACGCAAGTCATATTTCGATACTAACAGTGATACTTTTTCTTGATCCGTTTCCGGAGTAACAGAAATAATATTTTCATTCATAATATGTTGCAGTGACTCTTGATAAGGAGCCACTAAAATATCACGAAGATCAACACTACCAATTAATTCTTTTTTATGATTGATTACAAAAATCGTATCAATGACTTCACTCTTTAACGCAAGTTCTTTAATCTTATTAATGGTCTGTTGAATCGTTAAGGAATCAGAAACTGCCACATACTCAGTTGTCATAATTCCCCCGGCAGTACGTTCATCATAGCCTAAGAGTTCTTGAATAATCTTCTTATCGCCGCTTTTCATTAAATTGATTAATTCTTTACGCTTATTTAACGGCAAGATCCCTAAAATATCTACAATATCATCCTTAGACATATACTCAAAAACACCCATTGTTCTAGAAGCATCTAATAAAGTAATCATTGTAATCTGTAAGTCTTCATCCGCTTGCTCAATGATTTCAGCAATCTGCTCATCATTTAACTTACTATAGATATACGTTAAATCTTCATCATCACTATCTTCTAAAGCAATCGCAATATCAATCGGATGCATTTGCTCAACAATATCTTTTAACTTTTCATTATCTTGTTTCTCGATAGCTACTTCTAAGGCCTTTTCATGTTCTATCTCTTTTTCTTCAAATTCTTTTACTTCGTTATCCATAGCTACCTCCTAAATATCATAGAAATTTTAACATAGAAATAAGTACGAAAGAAATAGAATACATCAAGAATACTAAAAAAGTTTTTCCGATTCATTTTATATTCATTTAACTATTCTAAGATATAGTTGCAAAGGAAGAGAAGAACAAAAAAAATTCTTTGCAAACCATCAATGTCGATTCATTTAGCATTCATTTAGCAATGTTAATCTCAAGACACAAATAAATATTTGAAAGAAAAGGAGAACACAAATATGAAAAAATTTATTCTATCTGGCGTTATCGCCACAGCAGCCGTAGCAGTACTAGCAGGTTCAACAATCTATGCACATAAAACAAACTCAACTTATCCAACACAAATTACAACTACCCTAACAGCACAAGATGCTTCAAACATTGCTTTAAAACAAGCCAACGGTGGTAAAGTTGTAAGAGTAGAATTTGAATATGAACACAATGTAGCAAAATACGAAGTAAAAGTAATTAACGGAAACACAGAATTTGAATTTGACATTGATGCAAATACAGGGGCAATCCTAAAGAATGAGCAAGAAACAAAATTTGTTAAACCGACTCAACCGGCAGTGAAGCCTACACAACCAACAAAACCAACACAACCTGTAAAACCGACACAACCAACAAAACCTCAAGTAAAACCTCAGCCGGTACAACCAACTCAACCTGCACCAGCTGCAACACAATTAACTTGGGAACAAGCAAAAGCAGTCATTACAAATAACTTTAATAACGCAAGAATCACAAGTATGGATTTAGATTATGAACACGGTGTATTAGTATATGATGTTGATGTAATCGAAAACAACGTGAAAAAAGATGTAAAAATTGATGCCCACACTGGCGCAATTCTTCAAAATCACATTGATGATGACCACTATGATGTAGACGATCAATACGATGATTACTACGACGATGATCGCTTTGAAGTAGATTATGATGATGATCGCTACGATGACTGGGATGATCAATGGGACGATGACGACGATGATGACGATCGTTACGATGACTAATTCCTTTCATACATTTTAACTCAGAGTCTTCGGATTCTGAGTTATTTTTTGCGTTGATACAGTATAATAGAAGTAGGTGATGAATTTGAAAATACTATTAGTAGAAGATGAAAAAGACTTAAACCGTAGTATCACAAAACTATTAAAGAAAAATAACTTCAGTGTAGACTCTGCCTTTGATGGACAAGAAGCCCTTGATTACTTAGACTACAGTGAATACGATGTGATTATCTTAGATATTATGATGCCCAACATGAATGGCTATACCTTCATTGAACGCATGCGAAAACGAAACTGTGCCATTCCGGTATTAATGCTGACAGCGAAAGACTCCCTTGAAGACAAAATCAAAGGACTCGACTTAGGAGCGGATGACTACCTTGTAAAGCCCTTTGAATTTCAAGAGCTTTTGGCACGCATAAGAGCCCTTTTACGACGCTTAAATCGTACTCACACCACAAATGTAGTTCAGATTCAGCATGTAACCATTGATTTTTCTACCAAAATAGTATCCAAAGAACATCAAGTGGTAGACCTAACCGCCAAAGAATACGAAGTATTTGAATACCTTGTCCGCAATGCAAACCACATCAAAGACAAGGAACAAATTCGTCAACATGTTTGGGACTTTGATTATGAAGGAGAATCTAACATTATTGAAGTAATTATTAAAAACATTCGACGAAAACTCGATTTAGAAGAGAAACCTTCTATCATTCAAACCAAACGAGGGGTAGGCTATGTCATACGAACGAAGTAAAAAAGGAAGTATCATCTTTAAGGTAACCTTTTGGTATAGTTTTTTTATTGTGGTTATTATTATCTTAATGATTGTCGCTTCTTTATTACTTTCGGATGTCTTATTTTCCAACCAAAGTCGAAACGAACTGGTACAAGCCAGCTATGAAGCCATCCATGAACTGCATGATTTGGACAATGGAGAAGATGGTATTTACTTTTCCATCTACGGCAGTCAATCCCATGAAGTATTAGTCAATAATATTCCTTTAGGCTTTGATGATACCCTACCTTTTACCAATAGTACCGTAAAACAATACATCAGTGGAAGTGTAAAATATCTTTACTACGATTTACCGATTGATGAACAACGTTATCTACGTTCCATTATGACCATTAAAAACAATGAAGTAGATATGTCATTATTTATTACTGCCATTACCATTATTGGACCTCTTTTATTGGTCATCATTGTTGTAGGAGGCTACCGCATCCTTAAAAAAGCCATTTCTCCTGTAGATCATATCACCAATACTGCTTTAGAAATCAAAGAAAGCAATGACTATTCCAAACGCATTAACGTAAAAGCAAACAATAACGAACTCTTTCGTCTAGCCAATACCTTTAATTTGATGTTGGAATCCATTGAACAAACCTTTCAAAGAGAAAAACAATTCAATAATGACGTCTCTCATGAATTAAGAACCCCTGTCGCAGTCATTCTTTCCGAAAGTGAATATGGAAAAAATTATGCAGAAAACTTACAAGAAGCACAAGAATCCTTTGCGATTATCAATAAAAAAGCTCTTCAAATGAAAGAAATGATTGATCAAATCATGGAACTAGCCAAACAAAAACACCATCAAAGTAGTAAACTAGCTCCTTTTGATTTATCTACCTTCATTGCACAACACACCAACGACTATCAAAAACTATGCTCAAGCAAACACATCACTCTTACTACATCCATTGATCAAAACTGTATGATTTTAGCCGATGCGACCCTTATGCATCGTCTAGTCGATAATTTATTCAGTAATGCTTTAAAATTTACAAACAATACCATTTCCATTGAAGTAAAAAAAGAACACCATACGTGCTCCTTAAGTATCCTAGATAATGGAATAGGCATTAGTGAAGAACACCAAAAGAAAATCTGGAATCGTTTCTATCAAATTGATGATGCAAGAAACAAAGACAGTAAACTAGGAAGCGGTTTAGGCTTATCTTTAGTGAAATCCATTGTTGATTTACACAATGCCAACATTGAACTACACTCCAAACCGAAAGAAGGCTCTCACTTTAAAGTAATCTTCCCATTACTACAATAAAACCTCCTACTTATAACAAGTTAGGAGGTTTTTATATTATTTAAAGATTGCGTTAAGAACAAAGAACAATACAGCATTTATCACTGTTACAGTTATTGCGATTGGATAAATCGGATGTACCTTCTTAAATGGAATACGCGCAAATGATTCATAGAATATAAACAAGAACATTAATGAGCGAAGAACAAATAAACTCACTAATACATAAAAGCCTAATTTTGCAACTGCTAAAGAAATAAGTGCCACAATCACCATTGCCGCATCAATAAAGATTGTAAATACATATCTTCTTAAATAACTAATAAAACAATCTAAAAAGCTAACATTACTTTTAATGTAACGCTTATCAACCCATACCGATACAAGCGCTAAGGATGGGTAGAAAATAAGTGCTACAACTACAAAACGTATAAATAACTCAAATACCAATTTAAATATTTCTGATTTTGATAAAAAGTACATGAAACCTTGTAAGCCTTCCATACCAGGAACTACAAACAAGAACAATTTATAATTGATTAATATTGGTAAACATCCAAGCACAGCAGCAACAATCATTGTAACTACAACTTTAATCTTCGTTTCTTTTGTTAATGTTTCAATCGCATGGAATGGATTTAAACTATGTTCCTTTAACCATCCTAAATACCCGTGTGCTTGATTCTTTAACTTGTCTGTATCAATGCTTTCAGCATATTTCTTAACGGAATTTAACGCATCCCCAGCCACATCCTTTACAGACTTTTCTTGTTTTACTTCTTCCTTTGTCGGTTCAAATTTATTATCTTCATTCATGATAGTATCCTCCTTAATTATACCCTTATTTTATCACATTCAAACTAAAATACCAATTTAAAAAAGTCCATACAATGGACTTAATCTTGGAATAAATCGTAAACCTTACTCACCGGTGAATGCGAATCAATTGCTTCAATAATCTTCGCTAATAAAATACCCACTGAGATTACTTTTACTTTATTTGTCTTTTGTGCTTTCTCTTCTGTAAATGGAATCGTATTTGTAATTACCATTTCTTTAATTGGTGAGTTATTAATTGTATCAAGCGCTGACTTTGAGAAAATACCATGTGTCACGGCTGCATAGATTTCACTTGCTCCATGATCTCTTAAAATATTACATCCGGCAACCAAAGAACCGGCAGTATCACAAATATCATCTACTACAATGGCAATCTTACCTTGTACATCCCCAATGACATTCATTGCCTCTACCACATTAGGTTTTGGTCGACGCTTATCAATAATCGCAATTGGAGCCCCTAACGCATCCGCCAAACGACGTGCTCTTGTTGTACCTCCATGATCTGGAGAAACTACAACTACATTATCTAAGTCTAAGCCTTTTGTTCTAAAGTATTGACCAATCATTGGTATTGCAGATAAGTCATCAATTGGAATATCAAAGAAACCTTGAATTTGTGTAGTATGCAAATCAATGGTAACAACACGATTTGCCCCAGCTACCTGAATTAAATCAGCCACCAACTTCGCTGTAATTGGTTGACGTGGACGAGCTTTACGGTCTTGTCTAGCATAGCCATAATATGGCATAACCACATTAATTTCACCGGCACTGGCACGCTTACAAGCATCAATGGCAATTAAAACTTCCATAAGTCTTTGTGTTACCGGAACACATGTCGATTGTACAATATACACTCTACGACCTCTTACAGTTTCTTCCGGCTCAACAATAATTTCACCATCTGCAAAATGCTTAACACTGATTTGCCCTGTTGGCAATTTTAAATAGTCACAGATTTCTTCTACAAGTTCTTGTGATGATGTAAGTGCAAATACTACTGTTTCTTTCATAAGTTCCCCCATCTATTTATTTTTATAACGATTGCCATAATCAGGCTTATTAATTTGATACGCTCTTGAAATTGCCATTGCACCATCTTCTACATCTTCAGTAATGGTTGATCCTGCTGCACACACTGCATTTTCACCCACAGAAACCGGCGCAATTAAATTGACATTACTTCCAATAAAGGCTCCATCTTTAATGATTGTTTGATATTTATGCTTACCATCATAATTGACCGTAACCACACCACAACCAAAGTTTACCTTACTTCCTACAACACTGTCTCCAACATAAGTAAGATGCGCACACTTCGTATTATAACCAAGACTTGTATTCTTCAACTCTACAAAATTACCGATACGTACTTCATCAGCTATCTTGCATCCATTTCTTAAATGTGAATTAGGTCCTATATGAACATGACTGCCTACTTCACTATCCGTAATACGTGAAGAATCAATCACACTGTGACTGCCAATCACACTATCTTTGATAAAACAATTTGGTAGTATCACACTATGATCGGCAATATGACACTTTCCTTCTATGACAACATTTGGATATACAATGCAATCTTTTCCAAATGTAACATCCGCATCAATATACGTATGCATTGGATCTAACAAGGTTACCCCTTCAAGCATTAACTTCTCATTGATCAATCGACGCTTAAAGGCATTTGCCATTGCCAATTCAACCTTATTATTAATACCCTGTACTTCTTCAGGATTATTACTAAGAACGGCTTTTACTTTTAAATGATGTTCATTAAAAATACGAACTAAATCTGTAATATAGTACTCTTTTTGAGCATTATCATTCTTAACAAGCTTTAAATACTTAAATAATGCTTCATTTTTAAAACAATAAATACCCGTATTAATTTCTTGAATACAAGCTTCATCTTCACTACAATCCTTAAACTCTACAATACGAACAATATAACCCTCTTGATTACGTACAATACGACCATAAGCCTTTGCATCATCAAGCTTCGTTGTTAAAACTACCATATCATTTTCCTTAGCTTCATCCAACAACATCTTTAATGTAGAACTTAAGATACACGGACAATCCCCATTAATAACTAAGGTTTCCCCCTGTAGATGTTCCAGTTGACTTGCTTGCATTACGGCATGAGCCGTACCTAACTGTTCA
The DNA here is from genome assembly GCA_030528645.1 of Erysipelotrichaceae bacterium. Lineage (GTDB taxonomy): Bacteria > Bacillota_I > Bacilli_A > Erysipelotrichales > Erysipelotrichaceae > RQZE01. The sequence goes on from JAUMYM010000002.1 coordinate 107,336, forward strand.
CTTTGTATTGCATACTGACAACGATCTTTAATTTCATCCATTACCAATTGACTACCATAACCTACAACTGTAACCACTTGATCGACATCTATTTCATGTAACGAATCTAAAATGTTATCAACCATAGTCTTATTTGCCACTTTATGGAGTACCTTTGGTAAATCCGAGTACATTCTAGTCCCTTTGCCAGCTGCCATAATAATTGCTGATCTCATAACAATCCTCCAACATCTATTTTACAACAAAAACCAAGTATTTTAAGTCTAAGTTTCAACTTTTTAAAAAAGTCCCAATAAAATTGGAACTTAATACGCTAACTCAATACAGATAGCACTTGTATCATCTAATAATTTTAAGCTGTCTTTTGCCTTTAAATCATCACGTTTTAAAAATGTATAGGCAACTAATTCTTTAATCGTTGTAAAATCAATACCAACTTGATGTAAATTCAATTGATTATACTCTAACACCTTTAATAAGCCATCCGTATACAACATAATCTTACTATCTTTATGAATTGGAACAATACCGGTTAATCCCTTAGAAATCCCTAACCCATCAATGGTACCAATCCAATAATCTACATTTAAACCCTCACGAATCTTTTGACATAATTCCAATGGTTCTAAATGAGCATACTCAACCTTTTTGGCATTGCTATAATGCATTAAACGAGCATCTACAATATGTAAGCCATCAACCACTAAACCACAATCTCCTAAAGCATAATACTCTAAGTAATCTTCATGAACACGAATCATCGTAATGGCAAAACTAGGTAATTTATACAAATCCTCGATGTCTTCATAATAATCAATACTCTTTTTTACTTCCTGTAATACTTTTGTCAAAATAGTCTTTAGACTATCTTCGTTGTTAATGAACGATGGTAACAAACGATTCACTTTATTGACTAACCAATAAACGCCCCCACTCATCTCACAATACTCATCATCGAATAATTGCGTTGCTCCATCAATCACCCAATAAACGTTAAAATGGAACCCTATAACGTCCTCGTTAAGGATTCCATCTCCTTTAACACATAAACGATCTACTTTCATATACGATATCACCGCCAACATTTTAACATTTGAAAGCGTATATGTAAATAATATCACACACGAAAAATAGAATTATTTACGATATTTTGTATGGTAACCAGGATTTTCCGATGGACGATATTGGTTTGGATATTGTTGATCCGTTGTTACATCCAAGGCAACACGCTTAATTTGATTATACACCTCATATGGATTTGCAATGCTGTATAAGCGATAGCCACGTGTTGTTGAAGAAGAATTACGGCGATTTGTACTTACATCCGGTGTTAATCGAATGGTTCCTCTTTGACACATATTCTCAAACGGATTCACATTTACCGTAAGATGTTGAATGTCACGTAATTCAAGACTTATAATATCCTTTCCAAATAAACCAGAGACCATGTAAATGCGACGATCGGTTAAAGCATATTCAATGTTTTTCCAAGCAATTAAACGGAAAATTGGTGCAATAATCGCAATCCATACCGGTGTCATGTGAATGATAAAAAACGCTATAAAAGCAAATGAAGATCCAAATGGAACTCCTGCTTCAGATGTAAAGCTTCCAGCTTGCATAAACATATACAACATAAATCCATCAAAACAAGCCCAGATAAGTGCAAAGATATAAAACCCAAAACTACCGAAAGCATAAAGCCATTTCGACGGTTTATCTTGCCATAAAATCGTTTCATCCCTATCAATAATAGTTTCAATCATGATTACTCTCCTTAATTACTCATCCATTATACCACCAAAATAACAATCCACACGTTTTACGTGTGGTTTTTAGTCTACCCTATAAGGGACTTTACTTTCACAGCGACCCTTAAGGGTCTTGTGAAAGACTGACAACCGTGCATTGCACTATGGCTTACCCCTTAAAGGGGTCTTTATATTCTTTCCTACTGATGTTATCTTGTATCATATCTTCTTTTTCTTGATTTCTAATATATTCTTGCACTACTTTTGTATTTAATCCTACTGTTGATACAAAATATCCTTTTGCCCAGAAGTTTCGATTCCCATATTTATATTTTAAATTTGCATGTTTTTCAAAAATCATCAGCGAAGATTTTCCTTTTAAATATCCCATAAAACTGGACACTGCCAATTTAGGTGGTATCTTAACCAGCATATGTATATGATCTATCATAGCGTGCCCTTCTATTATTTCTACATTTTTATAACCACATAATTGTTTTAATATTAAAACAATATCCGCTCTTAATTTTCCATAGATTTCTTTTCTTCTATATTTTGGTATAAATACAATATGGTACTTACAGTTCCATCTCGTATGTGATAAACTAGAATCGTCATTTGTATTCATATAAGTGATAAACCTCCTTTTATAAATTTGGTTGTCAGCCTTATTTATTATAAAGGAGGTTTTTCTTATCGCTAAAAGCTATTCTATCCACATACGCATAGCGTATGGTTTTTATAGATAGATAAACTATCTATAATAAAAAAGAGGACAAATGTCCTCTTGTTAAACTATTTACCTGCGAAGTATTTAATTGTTCTAACCATTTGGCTAGTGTATGAATTTTCATTGTCATACCAAGAAACAACTTGTACTTGGTAAGTATCTTCATCCACTTTTGTAACCATTGTTTGAGTAGCATCAAACAATGAACCATTTGTATTACCGATTACATCGCTAGAAACGATTTCTTCTTCAGTGTATCCAAATGAAGCACTACTTGCAGCCTTCATAGCAGCGTTAATGCCTTCTTTTGTAACATCTTTACCTTTTACTACAGCTACTAAAATAGTAGAAGAACCTGTAGGAACCGGAACACGTTGTGCAGAACCGATTAATTTACCATTTAATTCAGGAATTACTAAACCGATTGCTTTTGCAGCACCTGTTGAGTTAGGAACGATATTCACTGCAGCAGCACGTGCACGACGTAAGTCATTTTTACGATGTGGACCATCTAATGTCATTTGGTCACCAGTATAAGCATGAACAGTAGTCATGATACCACTTAAGATTGGTGCATAATCATTTAATGTTTTAGCCATTGGAGCTAAGCAGTTTGTTGTACATGAAGCAGCAGAGATAATCTTATCTTCACTTGTAATGATGTCTTCATTTACACCAAATACTACTGTTGGTAAATCATTACCAGCAGGAGCTGAAATAACTACTTTTTTAGCACCAGCATTGATATGAGCTGAAGCTTTTTCTTTTGAAGTATAGAAACCTGTACATTCTAATACAACATCAACATCTAATTCTTTCCAAGGTAATTCATTTGCATCTGCTTTTGCATAGATTTCAATTTCCTTACCATCAACAACGATTGAAGATTCTTTTGCTTCTACTGTATGACCATGATAAGGTCCTTGAGCTGAATCATATTTTAATAGATGAGCTAACATTTTAGGGCTTGATAAATCATTGATTGCTACAACTTCATAACCATCAGCTACGAACATTTGACGGAACGCTAATCTACCAATACGTCCAAAACCATTAATTGCTACTTTTACTGTCATTCATTTGTCCTCCTTATGACACGTCTATATTATAATTTTAATACACTTTAAAGTCAATTATTCCACTATACTTTATCTTCTAAAAGCGCTTACTTAAAGCACATTTTACTCTTTTTTAAAAATTTTATGGATTTTTAATTTCAACATCATGAGGATTGCCATGCGTTGGTATTGCCTCAATAGGACTTGGCTCAGGCTTAACCGGTGGATCCATAGGCATTGGCTCTATGGGATCACTTGGACACACATTAAATGTCAAACTTGCATAAAAGCCATCCACCATATCTGTAACAAGATAATCAGCCGGCAACAACGAAATCGTAATATCCTTACAATCATTCGGGAACAACGCAACATCCATCGTAAAGTTACGAATGATATAACCATCATCCATTCGACGAATACCATAACTTACATAATCGCCATAATCACTACGATAGTCTTTAATTGGTACTCCATTGATAAAGAAGCCTAACGCTCTTTCATCCGTATTGCTTACTACAATATCATCTAATAAGATAGTACCTTTACCTAATTGATAAGAACCAAAGGCATACTTTGGAGTACGTACACTAGCTTGTTTAAAATACACCTTGCTAGGAAGTACCATTTTATTCTCCGAATTGGTTTCTATGTAGAAGTCATACCATAAATTTGGATACAACTTAGAACTGCTAAATAAACCATAAGGAACCTTTAAGGTTTGTCCATCTACCACAAAATCCTTATCAATGATCCACTCATAATGATGCGTTTTAAAACTAAAACGCTTAATATCTTCCATTTGAAGCGACTTATCAAACGTAACAATGAAATCTCCATGTTCTTCTTGATAAAAATCAACCACTTTAACTTCTACTTTTACTTCTTCTTGACTCGCTAAAGCAACCTGAAACGAAACTTCTTTTAAAACATCCTCTTGATTACTCAATATACGAATCTTATAAGCACCATTTTTTAACGCTAGATACTCTTGTTTTGAAATATGTATCGAATTGCCTTGTTTCTGTAATTGTTGAAGATCAAAAGAAACTCGTTGATTTCCTTGCACTTCTTCAAAAATAATATGATGAATACGATTGAATTCATGTTGATTGATATTTACAACCCAAAAGCCATCTTCACGTTCTTCAAACTTCCAAGAAGGCACTACAACCGGTGGCTTTATATCCGTTGGTGCTTCTTCCTCTTCTTCTACTACAACCTCTTTTGGTGGTAAAAGTATCGTTGGCTTTTTATTGGTTTCATTCTTTTCTTTTACAACCGGAACTTCTTCTTTTACTATTTTTTTATTTGGCATAACAACTTCATTGACACTTAAGCCTGCCAACTGTAACTCACTTGTTCCTAAATTTTCAATGATTCCTACAGACCCATTACCACTAAATGTAATGTTAGAATTTCCTTCATTATAAACAACAATTTTATCTGCATAGCCATCAACGACAAACTGCACATTAAAACTATCTTTATGCAAATGTAAAACAGGTGTAATCGCATGATCATCAAGCTTCACGACACTATTTTGTAATTTCATTGGCTTTTTCACTACGAAAGCACCATCAAAGATAACTTCAGCATCCTTCACCTCTAAAGTCTCTGTGATTTCAACTCCCTTTTGAAAAAGTAGTCTTAAGTTTTTACTTGATGTGGCTATTATATTTGCAATTCTTGCATCACTTACATAGACACTTGCATCATTACCGTACACTTGTAAAGTATCATGAATCGTTACATGTTCTAGGAAAACATCCCCTTGTTTTACCTTATCTGTAACCATCACAGTATCCGCTACAATATCACGCAATGTGACATCTTTCGCTTGAATATCTACTTCATTATAATTAGTGTCATCCCTATAAATCCCTGGTTTAATAATCTCTAGTTTTACTATAATTTCATCATTTTGACTGTTTCCATTAGTATCAACTGTACTTATAATCCCCTTATTTGGACTACATCCAATTATTAAAACGGTAATCAGCAAATATACCCACAATATACTTACACGTTTTAACATTTAATCCCCTTTCTGCTAGGTACTAAACTTTATCACATTATAACACATATTTATCATATTTTCCTATACATTAATCACACATTTTAGATATTTTCTCTTAGAAACAGTGGTTTATCCACTAACGCAAAGGCTTCTTGCACACTTGAAACCTGACTATTAAACAATTGATTAAACAATTCATAATCATGAATACGTGCCATTGTATAACCAAATACTTCACCTTCCATGTTAAATACACGGTCTAATTGTTCATGCTTAGAAACCACTAATTCCACCTTAGGTTTTACTTTTAAAGCTAATGATAAAATCTTATACAATGTTTTTAAATCTAAATAAATAAGTTCTTCTATTAATACATGTTGTTCAAATTGTTGCAAGATACCATAACCCTTCATCAATCCCTTTTCATATACACAAACGATTTGACTATTGGTAGCCTTACACTGCAATTCAAGTTGTTTAAAATAGGAATAATCACGAATCATAAATCCATGAAAACGTTTGGCAAACTTCGCATACACCTTTAACATATCTTCATAATGAATCGCTGTTGTAACACCTTTTAAATCAATGGATTTAATATGTTGTTGAGTTAGGATATATCGCTTACGATAATACACCATCTCAAAACCAAAAGGCTTATACAATTCCGGATTATATGCCTGAATAAACGTAATCAATTCTTGGCTTGCCAAATGGTCTAACATCGTTTCTAAAATCGCACGCATATATCCCTTATGACGATACTCTTCAAGGGTAGCTAGACCAACAATCATAGATGCTTGTATAAAACGATGATTTAACTTATACACATGTTTATGAAAGGAACCAATTGAAACAACCTTTTGGTCTTCTTTTATGATATACGTTGTAAATGGATTAAAATGATGCTTAAAGTAATAATCCGTAAACCCAAAATCATCAAACGAAAAGACATCTTTCCATATCTGATAAATCTCTTTTGCATCTTCACTTTGTGATCTTATCACATTCACAAACATCCCCCCTACACAAACGATACTTCTCTAATAAATACACCGGATTATACGCCAGCTTCGCCTGTCTTAAATTCTCTAAGCCTAAATCATCTTCACGATTTACATAACGATAGCCATTGCCTTCATGCAAGAAAAACTGTTGAATCAATGCTTGATAAACACCACGAAAACTGGCGGTTGCTTTTTCAACATTTTCCTGAATCATATCTTCTGTCAATTTTGAAGCTATTAAGAAACCCTCTACCTTACCATCAATACGCAACACTCCACCAATGTAATGTAAGGTATCATATTGCTTTAAGACCTTAACGATCCCCTTTTTCTCTTCTAAAGCAAAGCGATCATCTAACTCTTCTTTCCATGTCTTTACATAAGCAATGCACTCTTGGATATTCTCTTTGCTCAACGCTTCATAACTCCAACGATCTTGATACAACTGATAAAATGCATTTAAATGATTACGCTTCTTCTGTAACTTTTTACCGGAAAAAGTCTTAAATGACTCTACCTCATAGATATAATCATAACTATCACGAATGGCACAGATTTGATACTTTGGAAATAACTGATGCGCCACATCAATGACTTCTCTTGTATAACAACTCAGTACAAACTCCTGTTTATAACAATCAAAAATCGCTTTCCCTTTGATAAGTGCCTCTTGTAGATATTCCTGCTTACAAAGAGGCATATACATAAAAAACTGTCCTAAATGAATACCTAACAACAATAAATAATTCGGATGTTGATACTTAAACAACGGATAATATTCCATCCATAGATATAAATTAATTAAATTATGATTGCTTTCACAGTAATTGGCTTGTTTTAAATACGCTTCAATTGTCGCAATATCCTCAAAGGATACAGGCTCAAAGTCACATTCCTTCTCTTCCACCATGCTTAGTCACGTTCTCTTTCAACATATTCCACATCAATTACATCTTCTTTATGCATTTGACTTTGCTTAAAATCTTGAAGATTCTCTTGATTTAAATACTCATTCATCGCCTTTTTTTGTTTATGTCTGGCAAATTTAAATGCTAAAACCAAACCAACTACAGCTAAGATAATCAAAAAGATTAACCACTTAATAATTGGCCACAACAAATACAACACAACAAAAAATCCAATTAACGATAATACATCATATCCTCTACTTCTCATAAAAACCTCCTACAGTTTCCCTGCAATTTCTGCAATCTTTACAAAACGATGTTTCATTCCTGACTTACTAATCGGTATCCCCGTAAGCTGTTCATACTCCAAACACAGCTCATTTAAACTGGCATCCGGATGCTGTAAACGTAAATCAATCACATCTTTTAATTTTTGATCTAAATATGGATAACGCCCATGTTCCTTAATCTTATCAATATCTTCCATTTGACTATTGGCAGCCTTAATCGACTTCATTTCATTTGCTAAATCACAATTACTAACACGTGTTAAACTATTGCGAAAATCACGCTGAATACGAATATCTTCAAACTTTAACAATGAATCAAAAGCTCCAATGCAACGTAAGAAATCTCCAATTTTATCCGATGCCTTTAAATACGTTACATACTTCAAACGACGTACAATCACTTTTGCCGGTAAATCAAAACGTAACATTAACTTAGTAATAAAATTGGCATGACTTTCCGATTGCGTCACAATCTCTAAATGATAATTACTCTTTGTTGGTGCATTACAAGAACCCATCGCCATAAAAACTCCTGCCAAATAACTACGAGCACAACACTCTTTTACAACTACACTTGCCATGGGTTTTTCAAGTAACCCTTTACTTGAATATAAGGTTAAATCTTCTAAGATTTCTTTTACAAATGTAGATACCCTTAAACTATAAATATTGTTTTTTCTAAGATTCATCTTTTTAACAACGGATATTTCCTGTTCCACTTGATATTGATCTTTTAGTAATACATAAATACGTTTAATGGTCGTTATATTTTCACTCTTTATCACTAAATGAAATTGCTTATTTGAAATCGTTAATGTCGAGCACAATTGAATTAAAGCACAAAGCTGTGCTTTCTTACAACAATCCTTTAATTCATTACGAGCAATTTCACTCTTTATTTCACTGGTAAATGACATCTAATCAACCCTTCTAAGCAATGCCTCGACGCATTTTTTTAATTTTAAAGAATCATGTCGTACATAATCATTTTGAAAACTCAACAAATTAAACGACAATAACTCATAATCATGTTGAAGCTTCTTCACTTTTACTTCCTGACTCCCTTGTTTTTGATACTTATCCAATAGATACGTTGGTATGACATCATTATGAATCACAACACTATCTAAAACACCACCATGATCAATAATCGCCTGCACATGATCTTCAACACTATATCCATCGGTTTCCCCCGGCTGACTCATGGCATTGCAAAAATAAACTTTATACGCCTTACTTTTCTTAAGTGCTTCTTTAATATCTTCAATGATGATATTTGGCATAATACTCGTATAAACACTGCCTATTCCATAGATGATTAAATCAGCCTGTTGAATGGCTAAAATCGCCTTAGATGTCGCATTGACTTTACAATCATAATACACTTTTTTAATACGGTTATTCATATTAGGGATATTTGCTTCTCCCTTAACAATGGTATTATCTTCCATTAAAGCATATAACGTAATCACTTCATTACTGGAAGGAATAATATCCCCTTTTACATTTAACACCTTACTAATGGTTTGAATGCTTTCGATAAAGGAACCGCTGGTTTGTGTTAACGCCGTTAAAATAAGATTCCCTAAATTATGACCAATGACATCTTGTTCCTGATCTCCTTCAAAACGATACTCCATAAGTGTCTTTAATAACGGTTCACTATCCGCAAGGGCAATCATGACACTACGAATATCTCCCATTGCCGGTATATTAAAGTAATTACGTAAACGTCCCGTACTACCTCCATCATCCGCCACTGTCACAATGGCACTAATATCAATGTGTTCAATGGTTTTAATCCCACGCAAAATGGTACTTAAACCATGTCCTCCACCAATAACAACCACCTTCTTATTTTTCATGCTTAAATTCCTTTACATCACGATGATCTTTATAACAGTTATACGTCTTACTATATAATTTATAAAGATAATTAGTGATTGTTACCGAACGATGTTGTCCTCCGGTACATCCAATCGCTACTGTAAAATGATTTTTTCCTTCTTTAACATATTGATGAAATGCATAATCCAAAAAGTCTTGTAACTTAACAATAAATTCTTGGGTAACAGGATCTTCCATAACATAGTTATAGACACTTTCATCATTACCTGAATACATTCTTAAATCTAAATCCCAATATGGATTTTTTAGAAAACGAACATCAATCATTAAATCCGCATCCAAAGGAACTCCATGTTTATATCCAAACGATAAAAAGCTAATCGTAAAAACAGGGGTTGTTGATAATGCGAATATCTTTTCAATTTTAGACTTTAAAATTGATGCGGTTAATAACGTTGTATCAATTACCACACTACTTTGATCCTTTTTGGTATTAAAATCACTTCGTTCAATACTAATTGCTTCTTCTAAAGTATTACTTACATTACTAATTAACAATGGATGTGTACGACGTGTTGATTTATAACGATGCAATAAGACTTCATTGCTTGCATCTAAGAATAAGACACGTACATCTAATTCACTGCCATTAAAGGCACGATAAAAATCATTAAAATCGGTAAGTGATGTCGCTAGGGCAACATTGTTGTATCTAGGATCACTGCTATTTTCAATTAAATCGACTAATAACGATAATAACTGTACCGGATATTGATCAATAATGTGGTATCCCATATCTTCTAAGATAGAAGAAGCTAAGGTTTTCCCAGCACCAGACATTCCACTAACTAAAACTACTTTTTTTAACATAACATTCCACCTTTAGTAAATTGTACCACGCTTGTTGGTGTGCCACAATAGGCATACATTATACTACGAAATTGTGAAAGATAGGTAAAATGCATAGAAATTTGTTATGAAGACAAATAAAGGTAAACCAATCAAAAATTACTATTATCAAAATAATACACTCCTTTTTCTGTATGCCTTAACAATTTATCTGTATTGATTATCTTCACACATATAGCAAGACATTGACTATTATTACCTTTCTACTTTCATATGTAAAAAAGAAGCATCCGTTATTTACTTCTGCTTCCTATTTAGTGCTCTTATTTAACTGTTTTACTTCGACAAACTAAGATTTGAGCATTACATTTCAATATGACTCTTGAAATATTTCTCTTGAAATCTAACAGCTTCTTCAATTTGTTCTACTGTAAATTTTATTCCTATTGGAGCAACAACCCATTTTTCCTCAATGTCATCTTCTCTTTTGATGACAGCGATCACTTCTCCTTCATATTCACCTATCGCTTCATTGATCCCAAGTATATACACATCTTGTTCTTCTCCATCAGCAGCGATTATTCCTTCAACATAACCATAATTTATTGGATAAATTTGTTCTGGATAATCAGGATGGAAACTGCCAAGTGGACGATCTACTTTAACTTTTACAATTTTACCAATCATATTGTCCCTTCCTACAACTCCCGGTTTATCTATACTTACAAATTTTAATTTGCTAAACTGCTTTCAAAATTGTTCATCCATGTTACCACAAAAATTATGAGCGATTTGCCAAGTGTTTTCTTCGCTTTTTTCTTATATTAACAATAATAATCATTACAATTATAAAGAACTCAATTATAAGTTCTGCCTCGAACAGTCTCAAATATTTGGGTGTATCCGGCTTTAAATCCCAAAAATATTGTTGTATTCTGTCACTTTCAGCAACATTAAACGTGTCATCAAATTCTTCGTGCTTTTCTCCAGCTACATCATAGATATCCAAAGAATAGCCATCTGGAAAACCTTGTTGATAGACAATCTTACTAATATCATATTCAATGTGAAAATACTCTTTTACACTTTCCACTATATAGTCGTCTTGATTTGTAACATATATACTTTTTTTTGGAAACAAAAAATCAGGTGACATTAGCCACAAGGTATATCCATCAATTACTATGAACAGAATCAGCACTATGATAAATGCTAATTTCCTCATATGCTATAATTATCCTTTTTTTGCAATATTATATGTTTAATCGAGTCTATGCAGTATATGGACGTAGCTACACTCTCTAATTTATCTTTATTTTTCATCTTCCATACCTTTAAGACAAAGAACATCCCTATCTTTAAACATCTATACAGTATTATTTTTCTCTCATGTTATTTAAAATAAGATCAACATCTTTGATATAATCATACTTTGTATTTCTACCTTGATATAGTGCAAGAATATTAGATTGTTTAGGATCCTTATCTTGGAAAAGATAAATACCAACCTTTACCTTTTGTCCTTCTATAACACCATCAATAGAAGCATACATCACTTTTACACCATGGAATTGCTTTGATTTTAGTTCTGTTACCTTATGTTTATCCATAACAGTAACAAAACCTTCAACAAATTCTTTCATGACAGTTTCATTCACTTCCAATTCATCTAATAGTTCTGTGGCAATCTGTAACATCGCAAAACGATCTACCGGCGTTGTTTCCATAAAAAAGAAATTCTCATCCTTTTCCCATTGTGTAGGAATATCAATTTCATAACTACCTAGCTCATAAGGCATAGTTTCTACCGCACTTAAATCTTTGATAGAACCTTCTTTCTTTTCTTTAGCACAAGCCGCTAAACCAAATATGACAGCCATTACGATGACTGCTTTAATAATTTTCATAATGTCTCCTTTTCCATCAACAATTATCCTTGATTTGCCAAACAATAAAGTGCATAAGCGTAAATCTTACAACAAAGCACTAAATCTTCTATATTCATCCACTCATTTGGTAAATGGGCAATTCCATTTTGTCCGGGAAAAGATGGACCAAACGGAATAATCGTTGAACATTTATTGGCATAAGTCATGCCCGTTGTTGTAGTAGGTTGTAACTGTTGATGCATGACTTCATTATACACCCTATTTAAAGTAAGAACCAGCGGTTCTTTTTTATCCTTTAAGATATAAGGACTATTACTAACGATTTTAAATGTTACATTAGAAACCTCTTTTTGCATAGCTTGAACCACTTCCTCAATATCACACTTACCATAACAAAGTGTAAAAACAAACTCCATAGGTTCTTCATTTATCACTCTGATATTTCTTAAGATTAACTCTTTAAAATCCTCATCATAGCGATAAATACCAAGCTTATGTAATGGATTTTCATCCTTAAAATATAAGTCCATCACTTCACGTATTGCTTCCTTATTACCGGTTACACTTACAACGGCACGACCACGATACCCATAAATCGCCGGAAACTTATTATCCGGAGTAAATCCCATATAAGGTAGCGGTTCTTTCTTTAAGTAATATTCAATATCACTCATACCGGATTCTTCATCCGCACCAAAAACAATGCGGATTGGATGCTTCAGCGTTACACCAACTTTTTTCAAGGCTTTTAAGGCAAAATACGCTGCCATGATTGGTCCTTTATTATCCAAAGCACCACGTCCATAAATACGCCCATCTGCAATGGTTGCGCTAAAAGGAGGATACATCCACTCTCCCTCGACACTTACGACATCCAAATGTCCAAAAACTCCAATGTGTTTATCACCCGGATGACTTTGAACATACGCCATATAACCATCTACATTCTTTGTTAAAAATCCATCTTGTTTCCCTAAATCGATGATATAGTCTAACACTTCTTTGCACCCTTTCCCAAATGGTGCATCGTTTAAAGGTGTATCTTTGATACTATTAATGGAAACAAGATTACATACTTCTTGAATCAATTCTTCTTTTAAAGAATCTACCATTTCAAATAGTTGTTCTTTCACAAAACCTCCTAAAAGAAAGGTTGCTCTAAGCAACCTTTAATAACATATCTGTTTTCTTAAATCATCAAATTCTGCTTTCTGATTATATTTAAAGTCCATATACTTACTTAACTCTACAAAGCTATCCTTTAAACCAGTACCACCCTTTTTAGGCATTTTGATAATATCAATCTCCTTGGCATAGTCTAAAATCACCTTGGTATTATCGCTAGACATCATTGTTACCGCTTGACTAATACCCTTTTCTTTTAACAATTTACACACACGTGCGCTCATTAATGAAAATTCTTTAAAGTCAAAACATGGACCTGCTAGAACAAAATCTGGATTTAATTTTTTAATCATGGCACAAAGCTTCATGACCACATCATCAGGATTATCCATAAAGGTTTCAATTCCACACGATAATGTTGCGATAACTTCTGCATGAATCTCTTCAAAATGTGGCTTTAGCATCAAGTAGGAACCAATCCCACCCTTTTGTATGGTTAAAGGTAAATGTGTATTTCCCTTCCCACCAAGACCGGCTAAGCCTTGATCAAATACTAAGACAACTTTCATATTAGTCTAATGCTAAATCATCAAATGACAATTCATCAATTTCATCTTTTACATCCACTAAATTCTTTTCTTCTTCTAGATATTTCTTATCTAATACACGTAAGAACGGATAATAGATTGCCATATCTACAAACAATAAGAAGAATTGGAATAGCGATGCTACAATTGAACCTGTAATTAAGAATCCGGAGAAACCAATTGGCATTGTCCAAGGAAGTTGTGCTCCATTTGTAATCGGAATGATTTTAAAGACTGTTGCCAAAGTAGCTAAAACGGTATTGGCTACTGGAGTTAAGATAAATGGAATAACCATGATTGGGTTTAATACGATTGGTAAACCAAAGATAATTGGTTCGTTAATACCAAAGATACCAGCTGGAAGTGATAAACGACCCAATGTTTTAATACGATTACTCTTACCAATAACAGACATCATAATAACAAGACCTAATGTAGATCCTCCACCACCAAAGTTACAGAAGAAATCTGAGAATCCGGCAGTATAAATGTTAGTCATTTGTAAACCGGCTTGTGCCGCATTATAGTTTTCAAGTGTTAATGCTTTGTGGATTGGACCAAAGATTGTATTTGTTACAGCCGGACCATTGATACCAAAGAACCAGAATAACGTAGATAAGAATTGATAAATAACTTCAAATAAATGTGTTTTCCCTAAACCAATTAATGGTGCTTGTAAAATTTCATAAATGAAATTATGTGCATATTCATAATGTGTATTTGCAAAAATAATATTTACGATAGAGAAGATTACAATTGCAATTGCAGCCGGAATTAATGATGCAAAGGAATCCATAACAGCTGGAGGTACTCCATCCGGTAAACGGATAATCAATTTACGTTTTAATGCCCAAGCAAAGATTTGAACAGATAAGATACCTGTAATCATCGCTAAGAACATACCACGTGTCCCAAGATTTGCAAATGCAAACCCACTGAATGCTCTTCCTGCTTCATTTACAAATAATGGATGTTTTTGTGGAGAAATGATTAAGAAGCACGCTAATGCAATCATTGCCCCTGCAATTTTATTATCTACACCCAATTCACGAGCATAGCAATATCCAATACCTACAGCTGCAAGCAATGCAACTGTATCAAAAGCGATGGATACGACACGATATAAATAACTATCCCATCCTTGTCCAAAAACAGAAGCAAGCATTTCTGTCCAGTTTTGAATTGGGAAACTAGCAATTAATAAGAAGATTGAACCCACGATTACAATTGGAACTGTAATCATAAACCCATCACGAATTGCCACCAATACTTTATTTTTACTTAAGGCATCGGCAATTGGCGATAATGTTTTCTCTAATTTATCAAACATAATTATTGTTTCCTTTCTTTATACGCTTTTAAAGCTACTTTTAAAACTCGTTCACCATTTACTTCACCATAATCTTTTGGATCAATAACCAAAACCGGCCTATCGTTACCATAACGCTCATTGACCTTGTTGTAGATATGCTTTACTTGCGGACCTAAAAGAATAACTTCCGGATTATATTCTTCTACAATCATTGGCATTTCTTTGTCCGAAAAAGCTTTGATTTCTACTTGCAAATTATGTTGATCAGCAACCTTCTGCATCCTTGTTGCAAGTAGACTCGTTGACATACCATTGTCACAAAATAAATATATTCTCTTCATAGATGTATCCCTTTCTAACTATATTGTCACATGTTTTACTAGGAATAATTCACAAGTTATTTTCCTTGACTTAGGAAATTAGTACTCAACCACCTTAGTATGTGCAATCACATCATGCAATGTTTGATGTTGCTTACTCTTTAAGGCATATAAAACCGCTAGGGTTGAAAATAGTAAAAAAGGCGATACCACATAAAGCAACATATCTTTTCCTACCCCGATCCACTTAAATAGATAATCCATGAGGTTAACCGACAACACATAAAACGACCATTCTAGTACAAAACATCCCAAAAATAAACGCTTCATATAATTTATTAAGCTAACTTTACCACCTTCTAACGTCACAACTTTTAAACGCATAAAACGTTGTCCAATGGTTTGTGTCTTTTTACGCATGAGTGGAATTAATAAAAACCAAAGTAACGTCGATACACATAAACAAAGATAAAACGCAACGGTAACATCCATAACTTTAAACTCAATCATTAAATTATAGATTGCATTTCCCATTACCGAAGAAAAATACAAATCAAAAAGAAACGCTAAGATTCGTTTTGCAAAATAGCCATATGTATTCATAAATATCTCCTTAATATATGATAAACACCATGTTGTTGATTCGATAAGGTATGCTGTAAGATTCTCTTTTTTAAGGGTGCATGGGCATTTGCCATAAGATAACTATGTGGAAAATGGCGTAACATACTTTCATCATTATAGTTATCTCCAAAACACATCACTTCCTCTTGCAAAATACCACTATCCTTTAATAAGGCAAGCAATGCCTCTTTTTTACTAGCCTGCTTGCTTGTCACTTCATAGGTAATGGGATTGGTATTTACCACATGAAGCTCTTTGATGTTGGATATTGCCTTATAAACCTTTGGATTAAGGGTTTCAAATTCAATTTTATAGATGGCTTGTTGATCATACTCTTTCATCGGTTGAAAAGTTTTAAGCCAATTTATTGTTAAGGAATAACGTTTTAACCAACGAAACATTTTAAAAAAATAGGCATACTTACTACTGCAATAAGTCTTTTCTTTTCCATATAATAAATAAGCAATGCGATATTTATTTAATATTCTTAAAACCTCTTTTAAACAGGAAGCATTGATAGGCTCATCATAAATTAAACGCAATTCCTTAGTATAAGCCAAAGCTCCATTTAAACAGATGTAATCTACACCCTGGACATTAACAACCTCTTTGATACTTTGAAAACTACGTCCACTTGCTAAAACAAAACGATAGTTTTTATGTAACAACGTTTCAATCATCGTTTTCTCTAATGCATCTAATTGATGTTGCCTGTTTAAAAGAGTACCATCCAAATCACTTACAAACATCTTCATAGTTTACGATAAACTTCAATGAACTCTTCTACCAAAATACGTACGGTTTCTGCATTCATCAATTGATCTTCCGCATGCATTAAAATCAAATTAACACTTACCGGTCTACCTGCTGCTTCATCCGTAATCAATGTTGAATGCACCTTATGGCCAAGTAAATACATGGCTTCCCCTTCTTTTAATAACGCTTCTGCTTGTGCAAACTCTTTTTCTTTTGCTTTGGCAAGTGCTTCTAAATAATTTGCCTTTGCACTACCAACATTTGAAATAATCTTAAACGCAACCAATTCTAAATCTTCCATCCTTATACCTCTCTTTCAAATGTAAATATTTGATTGTCTTTCAACAATGTAACAAGTTCCATTTCAAACTCACTTAAAGAACCAACAAGATTACGTGTACCATCATTCTTCATTGGCTTTACTACAATATGTAACTCCCTTTGATAATGACTAGAATTACCATTTACTAACAAGACATCTCCATAAGTAAACTCTTTTTTTGTACATGTTACAGGTTTTATATCAATGTCTTTAAGACTACGAGGATAACTGCTACGAATCATATAGTCCCCACAATCCATACGTCTAAAATGCAATGCTTTATAAACAATAAAGGCACTTGCTTCATCCATAACTTCTTCTTTTAATTTAAAATACACTTTATGCATATCCAGATTTGCTAAACGTGTTAATTCTTCTTCACTGGCATAGCAATTGCCAATGATAATATCATCCACCAAACCGGTAGCTAATAAATGACGAGCTTGATCTACAAGATCCATATCTCGATGCATTTCTAAAGTTACCAAGCCTTCATACACCGGCCAAGGACCAAAGGTATGCTTTTCATTGCTTGATACAAAGGCTGCATTACGAAAACCTAATGAACGAAAACTATTTGTAAAACTACGATATAATTCTAAACTTAATCCGGTATAGCGACATGGATAAAAGTTTGCACACACTGCCATTTGATCACGATTTGCCCCTAGTTTCAATAAATAAGGGAAATCTAAATAACTAGCCCCATTAAACTCAATGATTAATTGATATGGATTATTCGTCATAACCACATAGTCATAATCTGTAAAAGGACCATCTAAACGAATGATGTCAAATCTCATTGTATGAAAAATGCTTAAATCAAATGGACTCGCTTTTAATTTCTTAAATACATCATAATTGGTATCTACAGATATTTGAAATCCTAAAGAATGCGCATACGCACAAAGTTCTTGATACTTCTTAACAATGTCTTCAGCAGAAGATTCTTCTGATAATAAACACATAAACAAACGACGATACCCTAAATTAGAAGCCTTTTTTAAATAGGCATAATCTTCTTGTAGGTTGGAATGCGCCGGATAAATACTAATCCCTAACTGTTTCATACAACATCCTCCACTTCTTGTTTAAGAGCGATAACCTTATCTTTATCAACCACATCGTAATCCTTCTCTTTATGATAACCATACCCTAAGTATGCATTACCGGTAGTAGGATCCTCTTTCCACACCTTAGCACTGCTGTGTACTTGATAAATGCCTGTTTCCTGCATTAAAGCTCTTACATTATCGGCAGAAATACCACTCCCCATTAACAACTCTATTTGATCTCCATACGTTTCTTGAAGTTGTTTTAATTTTTTACTTGCCATTGGAGCTTTTTCTAAGCCACCACTGGTTAAAACACGATCTACTTTTAAGTCAATTAACGTTTCCATACTGGCATTCAAATTACTTGTTAAATCAAACGCGCGATGAAACACTGCTTCTTTATGATACCTATGAATCAAACTTACCATTTTTTTAGTAAGGGCTACATCTATCGTAAAATCTTCCTTTAAAAACCCAAAACATAAGCCATCTGCACCATGTTCTAATAAGATTTTGGCATCTTCAAAGATGACATCTATTTCCGATGGACTATAACAAAATCCGGCTCCACGATTTCTAAGCATACAGATAATAGGAATATCCATATTCTTTTTCGCTAAGATTAAACTACCTAAAGAAGGAGTTAGACCACCTAAATGCAGCGCACTGTTTAATTCAATGCGATTTGCCCCTGCTTGATAAGCAACAAACGCATCTTCGTAACTTCCGCAACAAATCTCTAATACTTTTTTCATAGTTCAATCGCTGCCATTCTTGTTGTTAAGTAGTCATTTAACCATTGTTGGCTTGCAACTTCAAGTTCCATCTTACCATTTTGTTTCTTTACCAAATATACCGTTGGAGCCTGTGTTTTGCTTGCATAGACAAACGAGAAATTATCAATATTCGTCGCAACTCCAAAGTTACCATTTTTATCTAATGCCACAATGGATAAATCCCCTACTTTCCCTTGTTTTCTAAGTAAACGATCATGCAACGCTTGTAAAGCTTGACTACAAGCCTCTTGAACAGGAATGCCTTGTTTTAATAACTCCACTACTTGAAAACTGATACACCCCTTCATTAAATCTTCACCAAGCCCTGTTGCACTACAACAACCATAATCACTATCTGCATAATAGCCACTACCTAAAATTGGGCTATCTCCTACACGTCCGGCTTTCTTCATAAATAAACCTGAAGTAGAAGTTCCTGCACATAAAGAACCTTTTTCATCTAAAGCACAAATCCCTACCGTATCATGTCCAATATACGGTTTTAACTCTACTTGTCTTTCTTCTTTCATACGCTTAAGATAATGCAATTTTGCTCGCGGAGATAACATATCCTTTTGTTGAAACCCATGATTTCTGGCAAAACGACTTGCTCCAGCGGAAGCCAAAAGACAACTTGTATATTCTTTGGATAAGGCATAAGCGACTTCAATTGGATTTTTAATATCTCTTACTGCCATAATGGCTCCAAATGCCAACGTATCTCCATTCATATATCCGGCATCCAACTCCACATCCATATCTTCATTTGGTAACCCACCATAGCCTACCGACTTAAAATACTCAAAATCTTCAATTTGTTTGATTGCCTTAACGATGGCACTTCCTGCATCTTTCTTACACTCATCACTCTTTACAACTTGGTCAATCGCTTCTAAAGCCATACGCCAAGTCCCAATCATTGCCCACATACCTTACTCCTCCATCTCTTTATACTCGCCAATTGGATGGCGATAAAAACCACCATAGAAATCTTCCGTTTTTAATACATTTATAATTGCCTTTGGATCTTCCTTACGAATAATACGCACAATATCCGATATTTCATAACTCGATACCACGGTATGACATAAATACAACTTCTTACCGGAATATCCGCCATAGCTTTCACTTACCGTAATGCCATGACGATAACAACGTGTATAATGCGCAATCACCTTATCCGGATGATAGGTTGTAATCTGCAACGTCATTTGGTCATAACGATGATGGAAACGCTCAATGGTCTTTGTTGATGCGAATTGAAACACAATGGAATAACCGGCATATTCAAATCCAAATAAAAACCCAAATACAACTAACATTGCCACATTAAACAAAAACACATAACTCCAAATACTCTTACCTGTCTTATTTGCTACATACATTGCCACAAAATCTGTTCCACCGGTTGAACCATCTGCCTTTAAAGCCAACACCGTACACATTCCATACACGACACCACCAATTAAACAATTCAAAATGATATCTGTAAAAACCGGTTGAAAATCCAATACTCTCAATAAGAAGGACGTTAATGTTAACTGCAAAATGGAGCGAGCAATAAATCGCCAATTTGCACTCTTTAAACACAGCATAATGGCAGGTATATTAAATAAAATAATCCCTAAAGATACACTAAACTCTATATGGATAAGCTGCAATGCCTGATTACTTAAAATCGCTAACCCTGTAAACCCACTACTTAATAAACGACTAGGTAATACAAATGTTTGTATCGCAAAAACTTGTACTAAACTTGAAAGTACAATTAAGATGACTGAAATACTCTCTTTCCACACATATTTCTTATTCATAATTTAATTATAACGTAGAGACCCCTAACTTTATGCACTTCTTTTTCCTAAACCTAGGAAAAACTATCTATACCACAATCCTTGTTTTTAGATATAATAAAATCATGAAAAGAAAAGATAAACTACTCATGTTATTGGAAAATCAAAGCGATTGGATTACAGGCAAACAACTTGCCCAAATGTTAAATGTTACCGATCGTACGATTCGCTATGACATTGAAGCCATTAACCGACAACATAAAGTCATTGAATCTGATTTAAGAAAAGGTTATCGTCTTTTAGACAATAAAAATCACTTACTTAAAAACCAACAAGACATCAATATTCCCATCACACCAAAAGAACGATGCGATTATATCTTACAAAAGCTTTTAATTAAGAAACAAAAGATTAGCATTCACCAACTTCTAGATGAAATCTACATCAGTGAATACTCCTTAGATAATGATTTAAAACGTTTAAAAGAAATGCTGAGTAACTATCCAAATCTAAAGATCAGCAAACATGATAATTATTTAGTACTACAAGGAGATGAAAAAAGTAAACGTCTTTTATATAAAAACTTACTCACTCAAGAAGCGTCTAACAACTTCTTCAACATGAATGAAATCGCAAGTTTATATAAGAAATTCGATCTTTTAAAAGCCAAACAAATCATGGAAGGCTTATTCCATCAGTATGAATATGACATCGATGAAATTCACTTTCCAACCTTAATGATTCATATTGGGGTTGCGATTGAACGTATGTTAGACTTTAACTATTTACCAAGTAACATTGAAAATGAAGACATTAAAAAAACCGTTGAATATCAAATATCAACGGACTTCTTTCAACAGATTTCCAATGTCTTTCAACTTCCCATTGTAGAATCAGAAATTATGTTGCTTTCCTGCTTACTAATGAGTAAGAAAAGCTATAACTATAATTGTAAATGGTTATTTTTAAATAATAATCATCAATATGAAATGATTATCCATGAACTCATTGACTACATATACAGTCAATACGGCATTAACTTTTCATCAAACAAAAGTCTTGTAGTTGGTTTAAGTTTACATCTACAAGCTCTTGTTCAACGTAACAAAGATAAAATTCATTCTCCTAATTTCTATCTCAATGAAATTAAGAAACGATTTCCTTTAATCTTTGAACTTGCCGTATCTGCCTCTGATTTTTTATCAAAACTGTTAAACATTACTATCCAAGAAGCTGAAATTGGCTTTATTGCCTTACACTTAGGCTTAGCTTATGAACAAATGTTCCCTAAAAAATACAAAGCGGTTTTAATCTTTCCAAAAACACAGGCAATTAGTAAGATCCCAATTGCCAAAATTACTAATATCTTTGAAGATAGTCTTGAAATTATTCAACAATTTACCTACTTTGAAGAAGATAAAATTCATGAACTAAAACCCGATTTGATCATTACGACGACTCCCTTAAAACATCGTCTTGATATTTTAACGATTCAAATCTCTTTCTTTATGACCCATGAAGATGAAGCAAAGATACGCTCATCCATATCGCTTTTAACCCAAAAGAAACTAAAGAAAGAATATGAAATTTATTTAGATCGCATCATTACGAAGGAACACTTCTACACCAACAAAGAATTTGAAACCGTAGAAGCTACCTTAAAATTTTTAGCCGATGATTTATACCAAAGCAAGAATGTCGAGGAAGCCTTCTATGAAAGTCTGATGAAACGAGAAAGCTTCTCCCCAACTTCTTTTGCCTATGGCTTTGCGATTCCTCATGCCCTAGATTCCAGTCTTGTCTATCAATCTAATATTTCTATTATGATTTTAAACAAACCCTTAAAATGGGGAGATTATGAAGTAAGCATTATCTTCTTACTGGCTGTTGATCGCTATGACAATCACATATTAACTCTCTTCTTTGAATGGATTACGAGCCTTTACACCGATATACCTTCCCTTACTAAAGTCCTTCACTGTAAAAGCTACGAAGAATTCATGAAGTTGATAAAATAAAAAGTGCCTGGCACTTTTTATTTTCTACGAAACGTTTTTGGAGCCAGATAATAAATTGCTACCCCACCAAAAACGACAACCACTATCATTACTATCAACGAAAGATAAAACAACATATCTACACTTGTAATGTATTTATTACCAAAAATAAAGATCATATACACTGCAAAATTAACAATATAATAAATGGGATTTTTAATCTTTTCATCTTGAGTAAACGGAACTAATAAATAATAAATTAAGAGTAAATAGAAGGCAAAAAAGACCATTAGAAATAGACTGGATGCCATTAGTTTTAACATATCATCCAAAGGAATTTTTGACAACTTTGATGCAATGGCAACAAAGAACAGAAAAGCAGAGGTTGGCATTAAGAAAATCTTTAACATTGACCATAAGCGCAAATACAACATATTTAAGATTGCTTTGGATTGTTTATAAAACCCATACTCCAATAAACTATTGTCACAGTTATAATACATCGAAATAATAATCGAAGAATCGTTGCAACCGATATACATCACAATGGGTGTAGTAGACAAGATGGCATACAGATGATCTTTTTCAGCAAAATGAAACCAATTCAATCGCATTGCCAAGACATAGAATGCAGTAATAGCAAGATAAACACCTGTTTTTATCAAGGAAGGTTTTACTAATAAGCGAAAATTACGTTTAAAAAACAGATCATTGAGTAAGGCATAGCCCTTCTTATGGCTCTTCTTAATACGTACATCACTATCTTTTAAGGCTACTTGATTTGTATAACGATGCTTCGTTGCAGCCTCATACTTACTCAACGTAGAATCCTCTAAGATGCCATCGTAATGCGGATACGTTTGAATGATACCAATTGCCATTGGCAAAGCAACCAAAGACATACCATTTAACACCAATAAAACAAACGTTTGATTTTGTCCCCACAAACGATAACTATACACAAGTCCAAAAAAAATCACTAAGAAAATGATAAACAGGATAAAGCCACCCAAAGATTTCTTCACATGATGTAACTTTAAATTCAATGCAGAACATACAATGTTTGTTGTAAGGAATAATAACGCTATTAAAAAGGCTTGCACATAGGTAATCATCGAAGTAAAATGTGCTACTATGCTTAATATAATCCATTCATTGATAAATGTATTGAAAGGTGTTACAAATTCTTTGATATAGACTAAATCCATAAGCGGTAAATGATAATACGTTTTTAACTGCTTAATCGATACAATGTGATTCATCGTGTTAGATACAAAGAGAAACATCGCCAGATTTAATAAAATTAAGATTTCCAAAACACTTAAGTCATTTACAATAGGTAGTAAACCTAACAAAGACTTAATTCCTACACTTATTCCACCTAAAACTACGACATAGCTAAGAGCATCCTTAAAAAAATGAAAGAGAAAGGCTCCAACAAAGGCAATACGATTAACAACACTCTTGAATCCATAAAAACCATACGTATGCCCATGCATCTTCTTGATAATAGGGAAGTTATAGAAAAAAGCCACAATCGCATTGATCAATTGACATAATTGGATATAACTTAAGCGAATATATAAATTAATGATGTTCATCTTCTTTATCCTTTAATAATTCAATAATATTATGTTCAAAATCTTGCGTATGCATAACTTCTTGATCAATTGCCTGTAAATACCCATCATTTAAAATCACTAACTCTTCACATAAATCTTTCGCAAGCTGTAAGATATGCGTTGAAAAGATAATAATGTGGTCTTTTTGGATTTGTTTGATAATTCGTTTCATTTGCAATTGAATCACTACATCAAGAGAAGTTAAGGGTTCATCCATTAAAATAATCTTAGGTTTTAAAATTAAAAACATAATCATCTGTAACTTATTCTTCATTCCCGTAGAGTAACTTTGAATCAAGCGATGACGATCTTGTGGATGAAACTCAATCTGATTAAAATACGCATCAATGTCAACATCCGTTACATGATGCACTTCTACAAAAAATTTAATAAACTCGTAACCCGTTAAAAAACGAGGCAAGATGGGTTCTGCAACCATTAAAAAGATGTCTTCATTTTTAATATCATGCATAGAACCATCTTCTTCCATAAGTTTCACAGTACCGGCATCTTTACTAAAATTAGACGCAATAAGATTAAACAACGTTGTCTTACCAGAACCATTACGTCCCAATAACGCATAAATACTACCTTGTTGAAATGTAAAATCAATATCCTTTAATACTTCCTTACTTCCAAAACGCTTCTTTAAATGACTTACAACTAATTTCATACAATCTCCTTACATGCCATATTTAAAAGCTGAGCCACAAAGGCATTGGCAGGTTTTTCTACAATCTCTTTCACTGTGGCGTATTGCTGTATCTTACCTTGATCCATAACTAAAATATGAGTCGCTAACTTCAATGCTTCATTAATGTCATGCGTAATAAATACAATGGTATTCTTTAACTCTTGATGCATCTTCTTTAAATCTCTTTGTAGTTGATATTTGACAATCGCATCCAATGCCCCAAACGGTTCATCCATCAATAAAATCCTTGGTTGATTGCTTAATGCACGAGCAATATTAACCCGTTGATTTTGTCCCCCACTTAATTGACTAGGATAACGATGCAACACATCCTCCGGCAAGTTTAATAAACGCAAACTCTTTAAAACAACTTCATCAATTTCTTTTTGATCTTTCTTTAATAGATTTAATACATAGGCAATGTTTTCTTTAATCGTCAGATGAGGAAATAAAACATTCCCCTGTATGGCATAACCTATGCTTCTGCGCAAAGCAATCAAATCTTGCGATAAAACATCTTTCCCTTGGACATACACATTTCCTTTACTTGGAAGCACTAAACCATTAATCATCTTCATAATCGTTGTTTTACCACTTCCACTTGATCCAATAATAACTAAAAAACTCCCTTCTTCAATCTCTAAATCAAAATCTTCAATGATGGTTTTCTTTTGATAATCTTTACTGACATGTTCAAACTTAACAATGGCACTCATTTCTTTAACAATCCTTTCTCCTTCAAAAAAGCATAGGCTACTTCCGATGGCTTTTTATTTAACACTTCGACCTCATAATTCATTTGAGCCATCTCTTGATCACTAATACGATTCTCTAAGAGTAAAAGGACGTCCTCCAATTGGGGATATTCTTCTAACGTTGCTTGTCGTATAACACTACCGGCCAAATAAGACGGATAAAACATGAGATCATCTTCTAAGACTACAACATCACTACTTGTAAGCATACCATCCGTTGTAAAGATTGTCATAACATCAATCTGTTTATTTGCCATAGCTTGATACTTCAATCCATTATCTAAATCAACCACCTTTTTAAATCGAAAATGATAAGCATCTTTTAAGGCATTAAATCCATCCTCACGTTGATAAAAATCATACTCTGCCCCAAAGATTAATTGATTGGAAAACTTCGCTAAATCACTATAAGTTTTTAGTTGATAACGATCAGCAATCTCTTTATGAACCGCTAAGCCATACGTATTATTAAAACCATATAACCCCTTAAACATCAATCCATACTCCATTAAATACTTTGTATTTAACTCATGGAAACGACTTTCATTATAAGGCTCCTCTTCCTTTAATACCACTTGCCATATCGTACCGGTATAATCACTGTATATATCAAAATCCCCCTTGACCATTGCAGGATGAATATTTCCGGTTCCTCCACCAATTCCATGGGTTAGTTTTACTTTTAAATCGGTATGTTCCTCAATGGTAATGGATACCAACTCTGCCAAGATATAACCTTCTGTTGTCGGTTTACCGGCAATTTTAATCACATTACTATGATATTCATAAGGAAAAAGCACTAATACAACAACAATCCAAGCAAAACGAAAACTATATCGAATAAAAGCCAAACCTTTCTTTCGATATGTTATAAAATATGTTTCTAACAATTGTAAACATCCATCAGTAAGAATCGCCAAAGCAGCCACTAAGATACTACCAATGTAAATCATCATAACATTATTGGTAGTAATTCCTCGATAAATCGCAACTCCTAGACCACCGGCTCCAACAAAGGAAGCAATCCCTGCAAGGGCAATCGTCATGGTTGTCATATTTCGAAAAGCGGAAAAGATAAAAGGAAATGCCAATGGAATTTTTACATTCTTTAAGATTTGTTTCTCATCACTTCCCATTCCTCTTGCTGCCTCAATTAAGGCGGGATCTACTTCCAATAAGCCGGTATAAGTACTTCTTACCATAGGAAGTAATCCATAAAGAGTTAAAGCAATAATTGCAGTAGTATTTCCAATTCCTGAAATGGAAATCAAAAATCCTAACAACGCAATTGAAGGTATCGTATACAACAAACTAACTGCACTGATAACACCTTGGGCATATTTCTTATGCTTACTAATCCATAAGCCTAAACCAATTCCTAAGACACTTGCAAAGTAAACAGAAATAAAGGATATTTTAATATGGGTAAAAAACGCATGTATAAAGAAATCAAATTGTTCTATAAATACTTGTATCAATTCTTGTAACATGGTTACCTCCTAAAAAACTTCTTTTACTGTACACTAGATATGAAAAGATGTGCAAGGACTTTACATTTCTTATAACATCACTACTTTATGTACATTATATCATTGTATACCCAAGATAAAAAACTCTTATAATATGGGCATTTAGTTTGCTTAATTATTGGAATTCGCTACAATGATTGTGAGGTGAAAAAATGAAAAAATTATTAGCATTATCGTTATCATTATTCTTAGCCGGTTGCTTCAGCAATAGTAAAGGATATAAACACATTAGTCAAAAAGAAGCATACGAAATTATGCAGAAGGAAGATGTAATCATCGTGGATGTACGTACTCCGGAAGAATTTAAAGAAGGATATATTAAAGATGCGATTAACTTACCTTTAGATCAATTATCAACGTTAGCCTTAAATAAACTTGATAAAAATGATAAGATATTAGTATATTGTCGTAGTGGTAATCGTTCAAGACAAGCTGCAAATATACTAGTAGACTTAGGCTATACGAACGTCTATGATTTTGGAGGTATTACTTCTTGGCAATATGACATTGTAAAATAATAAAGGAGTGATGATATGTTTGATTGGACATACCTTGTATTCATTGTCCCTTGTGCCCTCTTTGCCCTTTGGGCAAGTAACAAAGTAAAAAGCACCTATCAAACCTATAGCAAACAATACGCAAGCAATGGGCTAAAAGCACAAGATGCTGCACGTAGAATGTTAGACCAAAATGGATTGCAACACGTGCGTATTGATCGTATCAATGGTAATTTAACTGACCACTATGATCCAAGAAGTAAAATCATACGTCTATCTGATAGCGTATATAACTCTTCATCAACAGCCGCTATTGGAGTTGCCTGTCATGAGGTAGGGCATGCCATACAAGATGCTAATGGATATAGACCACTACGCTTACGTAATGCGATTATTCCAATGACCAACATTGGTTCCATGTTATCTTGGCCGCTTATCTTAGTTGGTTTATTTTTCCAACAAGACACAACACCAACCATTGCCTATTTTGGTATTGCCTTATTTGGCTTTGCCGTATTGTTTCAATTATTTACATTACCAACAGAATTTGATGCTTCTAAGCGAGCATTGGTTTCATTAAAAGAAGGAAATTACTTAAACTCACAAGAATTAAGCGGAGCGAAAAAAGTTTTGGATGCTGCTGCACTCACTTATGTAGCTGCTCTGGCAACAGCGATTGCTCAAATGTTACGTCTCATTGTGATTGTTGCAAGTAATTCTAGACGCCATGATTAATCTAAAAAGTAATATCGTCTTGATTTTAAGGGGCTATCACTTAGAACAAGTACTTACGTTAATGGATGTCTTAAACGATAGTCGCTATATAAAAAATGTAGAAATAACCCTAAATAGTGAAGGGGCTATTTCCATTATCAAAGAGATTATACAACGTTATCCAACGTTATGTGTTGGAGCAGGTACCGTTATTACCTTTGAACAATTAAAAGAAGTGGTTGATGCAAAAGCGAAATTCGTTCTTTCTCCAAGTGGCTATAGTCCGGAAATGATTGATTATGCAATAAAGCATAACGTAACGGTTGTACCGGGTGCCTTAACCCCCACAGAAATCTACAAGCAACATGTTCTAAAAGCTTCTATCATCAAGGTATTTCCAGCCAATGAATATTCTTGTAACTACGCCAAGAAACTTAAAGAACCTGTAGAGGATTTAAAGCTTATGGCAGTAGGAGGAGTTACGGCAGATAATGTAATAAACTACTTAAAAGGTGGTTATCAATACATCGGTACAGCAGGTGGTATCTTTAAAAAAGAGCATATCTTACATCAAGATGTAGAGAAGTTAAAACAAGACTTAGACTACTTTGAAGCTAAGTTGGATGAATATTATAAAAGTGAAAGACCTATTCAATAGGTCTTTTTTTGTATAACTTTATTTATTAATACTTTATACTTATTACTTTCATTTAAAGTTACAATTTATGACTTTAAAGCTTTAATCATAATGAAATGTAATCACTTGTTTTAAAGCATCAACTTTAGCATGAACACCAAAAGGAATAATACATCTAGGTGTCGCATGTCCAATGTTGATGTTGTATAAAATAGGTAACTTTGGATTATGAATAACTTCCTTTAACACCTCTTTGTACTCTTCATAATGAAGTTCATCCATCGGTTTACCAACTAAAACTCCTGAAATCACATCAAAAATACCGGTCTGTTTTAATGCCTCTAACATGGTTTTAAAGTGTTCTACGGATGGCTTCTCTTCACTGGTTTCTAGCAATAAAATCTTACCTTGCCATTCTTGCTTACTTGGAAATAAACCATATTTCTTTTGTAAACTTACACTATCTACATGTCGATTTGTTACCAATAAATCATAAATTGATTCTAAACATCCACCCAAGATTTTTCCTTCAAATGTGCTTGCTCCTTGTAACAGTTCAAATGGCTGATTGTTATGACAAACACGCTTCGTATTTAATGCATTTTCACTAAAATCACTACGCTCTTCATACCACACATCACTTGGATACACTGCTTGAATCTTGCCTGTTTCCAATAACTCTTTGAAATATTGTTTACTATATGGAAGCATGTCTTGATCCAACTCACAAACATCAGCGATAAAGGATTGTCCGTAAAAGGTATAAATCCCTAATTTATGTAACATGAAATGATTAATGGTTGTATCTGAAAAACCTAAGAATACCTTTTGCGATACTACGTTCTTTAATGCATCTTCCTCAAATACATAAGGAAGTAAACGGTACGTATCATTTCCCCCAATCGCACATAAAATCATATCCACTTCTTCATCTTTAAATGCTTCAATAAGATCTTCCGCTCTTTTTTCCGGATGTTGTTCTAAGTATGCAATGCCACGTAAGGCATGTTTCATAATCTTGACGTTTACTCCAAATTCTTCTAATCGTTTCATCCCTAAATCATATTCATGTTTTACAAAGTCTTCTCCGAGCATTCCACTTGATAAACTTACAATTCCTACTGTTTTCATCCTATCTTCACCTTTTTACCTTTTATCCATTATAACGTAAAAATTATTTTTTAATCTTCTTTAAACACTTCATCCAAATAACTTCTTAAAAAAGTATTTGCGAAGTAACAATCCTTCTGCCAGTCTTCTTGACCAACATACCAAAACTCACCAACAAAACGACGAACACCTAATTCTTTCAAGACTTCAATACCACCCTTGAAATCCGTTTGTCCCGTTCCAAAAGGAACTTCACGATATTTCCCGGGTAACATTTCTTTTAAATGTCCGGCAATGATATGCCCTTTTCCTAGTCGATAATCATCTAAGACGTTATGCCCATACTTCAATGCCGCATTGGTACAGTTACCAAAATCCGGATATACATGTAAGTATGGACTATCGACTAACTTAACATATTCCATTGACTTCCCTACTGTATCCATAAAAGGTGTTTCCATCGTTTCAAAGCCTAAAAGAATTCCTTTATTTGCTGCCATAAGTGTCGCTTTTTTTAGGTTTTCAATGAAATTTGCCTTCGTCTTTTCATTACCTTCTTTGTAATAGACATCATAACCAGCCAACTGAATGATAGGTACACCTAATTTGTAAGCTAAATCAACCGCTTCCTGCATGATTTCAAGTGCTTTTTTTGTTACTTCTAGATCTTCATCGCCTAAAGGAAAACGACGATGTCCACTTAAACAGATGGATTTAATGTATAGATCTTTTTCTTCCATGAGATGTCTTAAGGCATAAATTTCATCATCGCTCCACTTTAAACGTGCAAGTTTCGCATCCGTTTCATCAATACTCATTTCTAAGTAATCAAACCCAAACTCTTTACAATAACTTAACTTTTCTTCCCAAGTTAACTCATTAGGCATACTTTTTTCATATTGCCCTAATTGATATTGTTTATTTTTGCCCATAGTAAGCTCCCGGACCATGTTTTCTTAGAAAGTGCTTGTCTAATAATTCTTGTTGCATACGTCCAACCTCTTTATTGATTAATAACGTATTCATTGCCATAAACGCAACTTCTTCCAACACCACAGAGTTAAATACCGCATTTTTTGCATCTTTACCCCACGTAAAAGGACCATGACTTGCTACTAACACAGCCGGCATTTGATTTGGATCAATATTACGTTTTGTAAACTCCTCAACAATGGTTTTTCCTGTTTCAAGTTCATATTCACCTTGAATCGCATCCACACGCATTTTATCGGTACAAGGAATGTTACCATAGAAATAATCCGCATGCGTTGTTCCCAATGCCACTAAGTCTTGATTGGCTTGTGCCCATGAAGTTGCATATCTTGAATGCGTATGTACAACTGCCTTAATATCTTTAAAATTTTTATACAGTTCAAGATGAGTCATTAAATCACTTGATGGTTTATAGTGTCCTTCCACGACATTTCCATCCATATCACAAACAACCATATCTTCCACTTTCATGGTTTCATATTCAACACCACTTGGTTTAATCACAATTAAGCCTTTTTCACGATCAATGGCTGATACATTACCCCAAGTAAAGGTTACAAGTTGATATTTTGGTAATAGTAAATTCGCTTGAAATACTTCTTCTTTTAATTGTTCTAACATACAAACCTCCTACTTTGTAATGCGATAAATAGCTGCTTCATCTTTTGTATGATTTGCTGAAATGATAATGTCTTCGTCTTCAAAGTTTACAACCGTTAAGTTTGCAGGACCTACCCCTTTTTCAACAATGGTTACCTCATATTGACCATTGTGGTATTGAATAATAAATAACTCAGCTTCTACTCGACGTACCCCACCAACAAAACTATTTACACCACAGATGGTTGTACCAACTAAAGTATGTGCAAAGTCAATCTCAGTTGGATATGTATAATCCAATTCATACTTACCATTTACTAACTTATAGATTTTCATTTGATTGCCATGGAATGGTTCAATCGTCATCATTTCCAATTGTCCATCATTGTTAACATCACTAAAAGCAATTTCACTGATGTTTCCATCTAAGATTTTTTCAATTGTCCATTTCCCATCATATGGAGGCATAACACGCACCACTCCTTGATCCGATGCAAAGTATCCACATACTTTTCCTTCATATACACCTTGAGCATATCCATGATTGCGATAACAATCATCATAAATCTTTTCTAAATGTATTTCTTGCGTTAAATCATCCGGAAGTTTTGCTACATATATTTGTCCCGGTAAACTCCAATCTTCTTTATGTTGTTTATCTTTGGCGATAGTTGCGCCAATGAAATAATTTACACCATTTACATTATAAATATCAAAACGATGAATATATGGTAGTGAAAATAAATCTTTTATTTCCCATCCATTTTCTGTTTTTTTACCCCAAACAATCTTCGCTAGACTTGGAGATACTTTTAAATAAAACTCATTTACTGCCAAAAACTCACCATTTTTACCCGGAATCGGAATAATCGACATACAGCCACCACGATCCTTCCAAACCACTTCTTTTTCACTAAAATCTTTCCCGGAATATGCCATACATAAACTGTTAGGATCTTCACTTGCCAATAAGGCATAAAATTTATTATCAATTGTGATATGACTTGCACTATAGCATCTTCTTATATCATCTAAATGTATTTTTTCAATTTTCATTGTATTCTCCTTTTAATAAACAAGCTGCCAAATTGGCAGCTTAAATGATTATTGATGTAGCTCAACTAAGCCAGAAGCTTTTAATAACTCTTGAGCTTCTTTATCCGATAAGACATTTTTCATACCACAAATCTTTACACCTTTTTTTGCAGCATCATCAAACATACTTACAAAGTTCAATGGACAAAATACTACATCATATTGACTAGCAGCACTTTTCCCTTCTGAAAGTGAACAGTGATGAATCGTTTGAACCTTAAGATTTAAATCCTTTGTAGCTTTTTCCACACGCATTTTCATCATTAATGATGTCCCGGCACCATTTGCACACGCAACTAATATTTTTAACATTATTTCATCCCTTTCTTACTTTCCATTTTTTCTTTATATGCATCATAATCTTCTGTGATTAAGAAATATGTATCCGGATTTGCACGATATTGTAATTGTGGAATTGCGATTAATGTAATAATCACGATTGCTAAACCGGCATAACTCAAGTACTTCATAACTACTGTAAAGATTGGCCATACAACTGCCCAGTCCCACATACCTAAGTATCCACCATATGATGCTAATCCTACCCAAGAAGCGATGAGTGCTGAACCTAACACTTGGCATAGCCCTGCAATAAATGGCATGATGATGGCAGCTTTAATACCACCTTTATTATTTGCAAATACAGCGATTGTTGCATTATCGAAGAACACAGGAACGAAACCTGCAATAACCAATGTTGGAGATTTTAATAAAATTAATCCAACGATAGCTAAGAATTGACCAAAAGCACCAGCTAAGAATCCTACTGTAACGGCATTTGGAGATCCAAATCCATATGTAGCAGCACAGTCAATACCTGGAACTGCACCCGGCAAGAATGAGTTCGAAATACCTTGGAATGATTGTGTAAGTTCTGTAACGAATGTACGAACACCTAATTGTAAGATTGCTAAATATACTGCAAAGTTAAAACATGTTGTTGTAATGTAGAAGAAGAAGTTTTTATCCGCTTTTAAGAAACCTTGTTCTACTAAATATGGTTTACCTAAAACTGCTAAGATAATGCCAAAGAACACTAACATTAAGATGGAAGTCGCAACCATGTTTTCATTAAAGATTGACAACCAACCAGGAAGTTGAATATCTTCTAAACGCTTAGAGTTCTTACCTTTAAAGCGTTCTGATAATTTTGAGAAGAAATATAAACCGAACATTTGTTGGTGAGCCACACAGAAGCCTCCACCCTCAGTTAAATCTTGTGTAATTTCAACTGTTAAGTTTGAACCAACTGCCCAATATAGACCTAACACTAGCCCCATAACCACTAATGTTACATTATCACCCAACGCTGGGAAACAGAATAAAATTAGCCAAAATGCTGTTGCTGATTGTTGCATTTGAACATGCCCGGTTGTAAATACGGCACGAAGTTTTGTGAACTTTTTAAAACGTACTAATAATAAGTTAAAAATAAATGCCACAAGAAGTAACAACATTACTTGTGAGAATGTACGACCAAATACTTCTTCCATACCTGTTTGAACCGCATTTTGTCCAAAGTATGGGTCAATCACCATCGCATCTAAATTAAAACGATCTTTTAATCCAACTAAAATTGGTCTAAAGTTACTAACTAATCCTCCAGAACCAACACCTAAAATAAGATAACCAACCGTTGCTTTAATAAAACCTGCAAATGCTTCATAGACCGGTTTACGTAATAATAAGTATCCTACTAAAACCATAAACCCAATGAAATAAGCCGGTTGGGTTAGAATGTTACTGGCAAAAAATTTCCATATTTCAAATAAAAAATTCATATTATTCCCCTTTATGCTTACGCATACTTTCTAGCTACGGCTAATAACTCTTCATCGTTATTCACCTTAAGCAATTCACTCACTAACTCTTCATTCATTAAAAGTTCAGATAGCTGCATCATGTTTGCCAAATGATCTTCATGATTACAAGATACAAGTGTAAAGAACAATCTTGCATCTTTTTCACGATCCTCTTTTTCAAACACTACGGCTTGATTTACCTTCATAAAGCCAATGCCTGTTTTCAATGTCCCTTTCGCATTTTCAGTAGAATGAGGCATTGCGATATTTGGAGCAATTACAATATAAGAACCATATTTTTCAACACAATCAATAATCGCATCGATATACTCACTTGTAATATAACCAGCCTTCATTAATGGTTGTCCACAAGCCACTAATGCATCTTTCCAATTTTCAAATCCTTCATGATAACAAGTCAATTTGTTATCGACCATCGTTTGCAATAGATTACTCATTATAAGATACTCTTAAACGGAACGTTTCTTTCTTCTGTAAAGCAATCTTCAAATCCACGACGATAATGGAATTTTAATAAATCTTTATCTTGTGGCCAAATATATTTGCCACCAACATCCCAAATAAATGGATGGAATTTATACTTCAATACATCTTTCTTAAAGTTGTAAATCATCATGATTTCCTCCGGATCTGCTTTCATGTTTGTCCATACATCATGATGAAGTGGAATTACCACTTTTGCATTACATGCTTCTGCCATACGACAAATATCCACAGAAGTCATCTTATCTTGACAACCAACCGGATTTTCTCCGTAAGAACCAAATACTACATCAATATCATACTTCTTACCGATTTCTGCATAACAGATACTATAGTGTGAATCACCAGTGTGATAAATATTACCCGCAGGTGTTTCAAATAAATAGTTAACCGCTTTATCGTCCATATTACTTGGACAAATACCACTGATATTTTCATTTACTTCTGTTGTTACAAGACATGTACGATCATAAGAATCCAATACGTGAATTTTCACATCTTTGATTTGGATCACATCTCCCGGTTTTACTACACGGCAACGTTCTTCAGGAACACCCCATGCAAGCCACTTCTTAACACTTTCCAATGGTCCAATAAACGGTACATCATCCTTACAATTCTTAAGTACAGCTGCTGCAAAGAACAAATCAATATGATCATTATGATAATGTGTTGATAATACAGCATCACACTTTGTAACTGCAAATGGATCATAAACAATCGGTGCACCTCTTAAATTTGGTTGTAGTGCCTTAACTCCCATCATATTTCTCATTTGATGGTAAGGTAACATCTCTGCTACTTTTTGCGTTCGTTTTCCATTGCCAAACCACAAATCAATCGCAATATTTGTGTCATTTTCTGTCTTCATCCAAAGACCAACACAGCCAAGCCACCACATCGCTAAATTCCCCGGTTTTACAACTTCATTGTCAATTTCTTCATTTAGCCAAGTTCCCCATTCCGGAAACGCCCCTAAAATCCAAGATTCGCGTGTAACATCATTTACTTTTGGCATACTTCACACTCCTTTACCTAAAGTAATCATATATAATTACTCATTAATTCACAATACAATTATATGATTATTTGACCGTTTATATGAACTATTTACAAAATTATACATGAAATTAAGCGTTTACATGTCTTAAATACATTGACTTTTATGTCTATATAAACATATAATGGGTTGAGGTTAAAACGATA
The DNA here is from genome assembly GCA_030528645.1 of Erysipelotrichaceae bacterium. Taxonomy (GTDB): domain Bacteria; phylum Bacillota_I; class Bacilli_A; order Erysipelotrichales; family Erysipelotrichaceae; genus RQZE01. The sequence goes on from JAUMYM010000002.1 coordinate 144,111, forward strand.
TGAAACTAAAACAATTTATTTTTCATCCCAGAACACAACGCATAATCAATTTTATTATTTATACAGTTTTTGTCATTTTTTCAGTAAACTTAATCTTAAAAACACAAGATATAAAAGTAAAAGCACTCTACTTAGCAATCACCCTGATTATGTTAAGTGTCGCCCTGTTTGCCGAATATTTAAATTATCAATATCAGTTAGCCATTAAAGCCTTAAATATGGAATGTGATCCTGAAAAAGCAGTAACAATTTTTAATCATTTACAAAAAAAAGATATCTTTCGTTCCTACAAAAACGATCGTATTTTATTTGACTTACTTTATTATGTCGCAACCTTTGATAGTGAACGTATTTTAAAACATCTGGAAACTTACGACAAGCAATTTCGCAGCTCCATTGATATGTTGTTCATCCGAAATGTATCAACCTTTCAAGCCTATGTTTATGCCAATAATAAAACACAAGCTAAAAAATGGTATCCTGAAATTGTAAAGTTAAAAGATGCAAAAGTAAAAGGACATAAGATTGCTCCTATTTATCACTACACGGAATTAGAAGCCTTATTTTACTATATGAGTAATGATTATCAAAAAGCACTAAAAAACTATAAATTAGTAAATACGGCATATATGAACAACAAAGAACTTACACAATTTTATTTATACCAATATAAAACAATGTTACAAATCAATTCAAAACAAGCAGAAGGTATAAAAAAAGAACTCTACGAAGTGTGTAATAAACTTCCGGTAGAGAAAATGTTATAGGTAGAAGTATGAAAGTAAATTATGAAATTGTAAAACAACGTCGAGATAACATTATGGTTTTAATTCAAAAACTTGGTAAAATTGATGTAGATACCTTAGCCAATGAATTTCAAACCTCTAAAATCACAATACGTCGTGACTTGCAGTATTGGGAAGATCGTGGTGCCATTACTCGGTTTCATGGTGGTGCTAAATTAGTACAACACATGGTAAACCACAACAATACCAACTTTACCAATGATCGTTATAAACACGCCATCGCAAAATACGCCTCTCAATTTATCAAAGATGGAGATACGATTTTTATTAATACTTCCAGCACAGCATTATTAATTATTCAATATATCAAACATAAACGAGTAACCATTATCACAAACAACGCCAAATCACTGTTAGAAAAACACGATCCGTTGGTATCCATTTTTTTAACAGGTGGAGAATTACGCTTTCCTAAAGAAGCCATGATTGGAGAGTTTGCCTTAAATAATTTACGTCGTGTTTCTGCCAATAAATGCTTTATCGGATGTAGCGGTATTAGCGTAACTAACGGAATTACCACTGCCATACAAAATGAAGTTCCTATCAACGAGATGATGATTGAACGCTGCAACGGACCTGTTTTTGTATTATGTGACTATACTAAGATTGGTAATGATCACAGTTTTACAACCGGACATATTCGTTCTATAAATCATGTGATTACAGACATTAACGCAAGCAATGAACAATGTGAAAAATTAAAAGAACATGGTGTTTTGGTTACCAAATTAAAACCCCTAAATAAAATATAGGTCAACGACTTGCATTGACCTATATTTTATTAAACAACTATATTAATTATTTCTCGTTTGTAAAACCTTGTTCTTTTAAACTATCTCGAACTTTAGTAGAAGAAACTGCTTTGTATACCGAAGCTACTGCTTCACTCCAAGAGCGTTGATTCTTACCGTTTGTGCGCTTACTCATATATTCTTTAATCGTCTCATCATATTCTTTTACATATAAATCACTATTCTGATTATACACATCCACCGAAACCATTGCCTCATACGGAAGTCTAGGTTTCACCTCTTGTTTACCTTCTTCTACACCTATACACATCCCAAGCACAGGATATACATATTTTGGAAGCTCTAAAAGAGCAATGATTTCGTTTGGTTCATTTCGCACTCCCCCAATAGGAACAATGCCATACCCTAACGATTCTGCCGCATTCATCGCATTAGAAAACGCAATTCCAACATCCACAGAGCCAACCATAATAGATTCAATAGATGTCGAGTGCTCAAATGAAAATCCATATTCTTCCATCTTTTTTGCAATTTTATAATAATCCATTAAAAAAATCATAAAAACCGGAGCTTTCGCAATCCATGGCTGTCCACCACATAACTGCGCCAATTGTTCTTTCTTCACTTGATCTTTAACTACTAAAAGGCTCCATTGTTGTCCATTAATCGATGAGGGTGCATGAATTGCACTTTCAATGATAGCCTGTAAATCTTTTTCTTTTACTTGTTCATCCGTATAATTTCGAATACTGCGATGATTTTTTATCATCTGAATTAAATCTGTCATACCATACCTCCATATATTTATTATAGCTAGATAAAATCCTTGAAGCTATTATAATACACCATCAATAAGCTTATCAAAAAGAATAGCAATGTACTCAATTAATTCTTGATATGTCGTTTCAAAGTCACCGCTATACCAAGGATCTGCCACATTTTTATTTAGTCCTTTTGTATATGCAGCAATCTTATGAACTTTTTGATTACTATCTTCAAAGATTCTAGAAAGATTACGGATATTATTGTCATCCATGACAAAGAAATAATCCCAATCTGCATATTCATGACGTTTTACTTGTCTAGCACGTTTTCCCTTTAAAAGCGTACTTGCATCATAGCCGTGTCGATTCAATACCTTCATCGTTCTAGCATCCGGCTCATTACCTAGTTCTTCACAACTTATCGCACAAGATGCCACTGCTATCTTATCTTGAAGTCCTCTTTTTATAATCATATCTTTCGCAATCGCTTCTGCCATGGTTGAACGACAAATATTGCCATGACACACAAACATAATTTTAATCATATTAACTCCTATTATTTATGAAACTTATTTCACCAAAAGTTTAAAACTATATCTTGTTTTACTTTTGGTTTTCTTGCTTCTCTATACCAATGAAATACTTCCGCTACTGTATATGCAAAGATTGATCTTGATTTCACTTTTGGATTTTCATTTTTATTTTCAATGTATTGATTACGAACTTCATTCCAATAATTATTCTTTTTTAGCCATTCTATTTTATATTGTAGGTCATAAAAACTATTTGATCGCTCTTGCCAGATATAAGAATTACTTTTTTATTGAGTTTTATATACCAATGATTCCAATTTCCATCTTCATCTTCAAATTCATCTACCACTGCAAAATCACAACTATGCTTAATACAAGATTTTGCTTTGTCTTTCACCTTAATAGTGAGTACACTTGTACTATCTTCAACTGTAGCATATCCATGCTTCTTAACAAATTTATCAATGGATTTTCGAATTTCCATACGTATATATTTTGGTTTGTAATCATCAACATTATCCACATAAATATTTACATCAAAATCATATCCAACATTTGTTTTTTTGTCTCGTGTAATCATATTACGTGCCGCACTCCCTACAAACTTAAAACGTATTGTAAATTTTTTGCTTAAATCTCTTTTTACATCTTGTAGAAGTTTTATGATTTTTTCTTCTCTGGTATATACTCTACTTTTTTTACATATTCAAAATGATACATAATTAAATCCTTTCTTTGCCCATACCGCCCATTCAACTTTAAAGTTAAATCATAATATGATATAGAATTTTAACTGAATAGTCAATATATCATTTATACAATTCTTAAATTCTTAAATTTTAATCGTTCATTTTCTTCCAGCATTTTTCTTTTAAGAATACACTCATTCCTTGTATATCGGCATTTTCATAATACTCAACCAGTTTCTTCTTAAACTCTGTAACATGATTTTCAGGAATAACAAGGATTCCCAATCCATGAGAAATCATAAAATGATTCACAAAGATGATGGATGCTCGTTTATTCCCATCAAGAAAGATTTGCGTTCGCATACAATACATACAAAGTTCAATGGCTTTATCAATAAGTTCTTTGTTTGACTTTACAATTGCATTCATCGTTTCTATAACAATGGGTTCTATAGGTAATGGTGGAATATAGCTGGTACCACCAATACTGACCGGAACCCCTCTAATCCTTCCACCATCATGAAAGAATCCTTCATTGACCAATTTAGCTATATGTGACAATAAATAGTAGTTACTATCCGCTTGTATGACATCTTTATCAAGGATAAACTCCCATGCATGTTTTAAATTAAGAATCTTTTGTACATCACTAGCTGACATTCCATTTACAGTACCATTTTCTATGATTTCTTCTGTTTGTGGAAACGTTGTAGCAACTCCCTCCAAAATAGCTTGATCATAGATATTTCCCTTCATATTCGCTCTTGCAAAATCTAGATTCATCAACACATCTAATGAAAGTTCTTCTGATACATAACCATTTTTAGTTAGTTCTTTATCAACACGACGAATCTGTTTTTTTAATTCTCGCACTTCTTTAAAATTACGAAGTAAAAGTTGATACAATTCATCCGAATATATATCAACATAAGTGGATGTCAATTTCCCTTTAACTCTTTTTCTAATATATAGATATTTTCCACTCGTATTTTCTTTAACTTCAGGAGACCCATCATAAGGAATCAAGCTTAAACGAGCTTGATAATCTGCCTTTTCCTGAAGTAATTTCTGTATAATATTAAATGTATTGTTCATCTTCTTAAACCTCTTATAGGGAACTTTCCTATCAAAATAATAACAAAAAGTTCCCTACAAAACAATATTTTAGGGAACTTTTAAAGATATTTATATACAAAATGTTCCCTAAAATATACGACTTAACACTTCTTTACAAAAAAGACAATGATTTCTCACTGTCTTTTAAAAATTATTCTTTATTCCAACAAGGCATTTGTTCGCCATAGTAATAACCAAAGAAGTCATCTTTTACCTTACTTAAGTTAGCGAACTCCTCATCTGTCAATGCATAAATATAATCAGTAGTACCATCATATAATTTTACAAATTTACTAGAATAAACATAAATCGTTTTATTTAAACCAGGACTTGTAATCTTAAATCCAAATACAACATCTTTCGCATTTAACGTTGCTTTTTCTTCTGTTTTTCCATCGAAGCCAGCTAATAATTCACTATACGCTTTTCCTAAATCTTGAATCGCTGTTGTATACGTTTCTTTATCCTTAGCTAATACATCCGCTGCACATGCTTCTTTTGATGCAAAACCATCAATAAATGAAACATCTTGCAAGCTGATTACTTCCAATTCATCCGGACTTTGTTCTGTCAAAGACATAAAGAATGCCTTGTCTTTTGTTTCTACCAACTCTTTCGCTAATACACTCGGTTTAAACTTTGCTGTTTTTGTAGTGCTACAACCTGTTACCAATAACATTGCTGTTGCACATAAAAGTAATAATTTCTTCATTTTTCCTCCCGTACTCTTTACGAGTTACTCACTTATTTTATTATATTTTTTTTGAAATGAAAATCATTATTATTACAAATTACTTCAATATCCGCAAACATATCCGCCACATGCTTAATCATTTGAAACATACTGCAATGTAAACAAGCCAAATGAAACGCTTCTTTCACTATATTGGGATCATCTTTGCTACAACATTTACATACAATCGTAACTTCTTCCAATGTCGTTGGTACACTACTACGTTTTACACCATCAACTGTAATATTGGCATCATACACCTTTACATTCAAAACTTCCAGTTCATCTAAAAAAGTCGCATATAAACAGCTCCCTAACGCTGCAAAGGTAAAATCATAAGGCAGAAAGTAATCTTTTCCAATTGCAATGGTTTGATTGTTTTTACTAAAGCTTCCTTCAAAATCTTCTTTAAATTCTAAAGTAACCATTTAGACCTCATTGTATGTAAAATGAATATTTTGTTTTAAAATACCATGAATCTTATTTAAATCATTAATGACTTGATTCTTAGCCGGAACATGATACCCTACCGTATATAAACCTAGGCTTGTTCCTTGTTTTAACAATGCTTCTTCATCACTTACCAAAATAAATTCATCATGACTAATCTTATGTTCTTTGATATATTCTTTTAAGTCTTTATCTAAGATGCCTACTTGATATTCTTTCTTTAAGTTATCATAAACCACTTGATCCATGTGGGTTACCTTAAATAAAATATAAGGTTTACGTTTTTTAATAAATCGATCAAAGAGCCCACTATAACCCAAGATAGCTACAATGATAAATGCTAAAGATGTCATCTGTGCCATTTTTAATGGACCGATATATAAACTATCGGTACGGAAACTTTCTACATAGATACGAATAATACCATAGGCAAGTAAGTAACTATACGCCAAATGCCCTCGTTTTACCTTAAAGAAACGACGGTACACAAACTTAATCAATAACCAAGCAATCAAACAACCCATAGACTCCATAAAGAACGTTGGTAAATGATAATTACCTTGAATATACATTCCTTGTTTAATAAAACTTGGGAAATATTGATAAAAACTTTCCGGCACAATCGGACCAAACGCTTCTTGATTAATAAAGTTCGCCCATCGTCCAATAAATGAAGCAATTAAAATATTAGGTGCAATCGCATCTGCCATACGTAAAAAACTAATATTACGTTTCTTTAAAAACCAATAAGCAAATAGTGCCCCAAAGACTAAACCACCTTGAATGGCTAATCCCCCTTCATACACCTTTAATAAGTTAATCGGATTGAAAAAATAATATTTAAAATCATAAAACACACAAAACCACAAACGTGCTCCCACTAAACCAACACCAAAGGTATAGACAAAAAAGTCCTCCATGATGTTTTTTTCATATCCAAATTTTTTAAATTCTTGTAGGGATAAATAATACGTCATAATGGCAGCAAATAAAATAATAATTGCATACCACTTAATCTCAAGTGTACCAAAGGAAACCACTGTTTTCATATCTGGAAATAAATTCATAGTCTTATTCTACCCATTTCTTTGTCTTTCTTTTTCAATATTTTCTAACACACGTTTTTCAAACTCTTTGGCACTATTAAAGCCAATTTGTTTTAAACGGAAATTTGTAACTGCCGATTCAACAAGCACTCCCATTGATCGCCCTTCTTTAACCGGAAGATCCAACTTGGGAACATGAACACCTAAAATATCCATATAACGTTCATCTTCAATACCTAAACGATCAAATTCAATTTTAGAATCAAACTTTTGTAAATAAATTACCAAATCAATTTTGGTCTTATCCAAAATCGCACTGGCACCAAACATCTTACCCACATCAATGACCCCTATTCCTCGAATTTCCAGCATTCCCTGCAACAATTCATGTGGTTGACCAACTAGGGAATTATGAATACGGAAAACATCGACACGATCATCTGCGACTAAGACATGACCTTTTTTGATTAACTCTAGGGCAATTTCCGATTTCCCCATACCGGATTCTCCACTCAACAATACCCCAATCCCATACACATTTACCAATACACCATGCAATGAGTCTGTATCCGCTAATTTCTCATCCAGAAAACTAATCAAGTCAACCATACAACGGAACGTTGGAAGCTCTGTTTGTAAAATAGGAAAATTACGGTGTTGAGCAATCTCCATCAACAACGGATGACATTGACGATTACGAGTAATGATAATACATGGCGTATACGCATCCGTTAAAAACTCAAAACGCTCACGTAATACATGTTCTTCTAACGTTTCAATATATGCCTGCTCCTTATCCCCAATAATTACAATACGCTTTGGCTCTGTATGTTTATAAAACCCTGCCAACTCTAAACCCGGACGATTGACATCAGGAACAATCACCCAACGATCTAATGCCTCTTCATTACCACAAATGACATTGAAATTAAAATATTCTTTAATTTCACGAATTCTTACTTTTCCTTCAAAATTTTCCATCTTATAACACCTTCTTCAAATATTGTCCTGTAAAGCTTTCTTTGATTTTACTTACTTCTTCAGGCGTTCCTTTCGCTACAATTTGACCTCCACCATCGCCACCCAATGGACCAAGGTCAATAATATAATCCGCATTTTTAATAATATCCAGATTATGTTCAATAATAATAACCGTATCCCCATTGGCTTCAATGCGTTTTAATACCTTTAATAACTTCGCTACATCATGAGTATGTAACCCTGTTGTTGGCTCATCCAAAACAAACATGGTTTTCCCTGTTGCCTTTTTTTGCAGTTCACTTGCCAGCTTGACACGTTGTGCTTCTCCACCACTTAAAGTTGTTGCGCTTTGTCCAAGTTTTAGATAGCCTAAACCGACATCGTTTAACGTTTCTAGTTTATTTTTAATTTTTGCAATATTACCAAAGAACACCAACGCATCTTCAATGGTCATCTCTAAAATATCATAAATACTCTTCTCTTTGTATTTCACTTCAAGTGTCTCTTCATTATAACGAGCCCCATGACATTGACTACAAGGAACATAAACATCCGGTAAAAAATGCATAGAAATACGCTTTAGCCCATCTCCTTGACAGGCTTCACATCGTCCACCTTTCACATTAAAAGAGAAACGACCTTTATCATACCCCTTTAATTTCGCCAATGGTGTTAATGCGAATAAATCTCGAATATCATCAAACACCCCTGTATACGTAGCCGGATTGGAACGTGGCGTACGACCAATTGGATCTTGGTCAATCTCAATAACTTTATCAATATGTTCTAAACCCTTAATACTTTTATATTTACCGGGCTTTACACGCACATGCCCCAGATACTGCTTAGCCGCCTTACAGATAATTTCATTCACTAACGTCGATTTTCCACTACCACTTACACCGGTTACCACACACATCGTACCAAGTGGAATCTTAACATCAACATCTTTTAAGTTATTTTCACTGGCTTTTTTGACTTCTATGAATTTGCCATTTCCCTTACTACGCTTCTTAGGATACTCAATCTTCAATGTTCCTTTTAGATATTGCCCCGTAATCGAATTTGGATTTTCCATGACTTCTTGCGGAGTACCCACCGCCATAACTTGACCCCCTGCAAGACCTGCCGCAGGACCAATATCAACAATGTAATCCGATTCCATCATCGTTTCTTCATCATGTTCCACGACAATCAAGGAATTTCCTAAATCACGCATATTCTTTAACGTTTGAATTAACTTCGCATTATCTTTTTGATGCAATCCTATAGAAGGTTCATCTAAGACATATAAAACACCGGTTAACTTAGAACCGATTTGAGTAGCCAGACGAATACGCTGAGCCTCTCCACCACTTAAAGTACCGGCAAAGCGATCTAAAGTAATATAACCTAAACCAACATCATTTAAGAATGTTAAACGATTGGTAATTTCCGCAATCACTAACCTTGCAATTTCCATTTGTGTTTCATTTAATTTTACTTCCTGAATCCATGTTAAGGCTTTTTCAATGGATAAGTGTGTAAAATCATGAATACTGAAATCATTTACTTTCACCGATAAAGCAACTTCATTTAAACGTTTTCCTAAACAAGTCTTACACGTTGTTTCCATAATAAAGGTTTGATACCATTCTTTTGAAAAATTAGAGTTGGTTTCAAAGAAACGACGTTCAATTAAGGTCTTTACGCCTTCAATATACTCCTTACGAATGTATTTGTTTCCACTATTAGAATGAATCTCATACTTAATTTCTTCATCAGAACCCACTAAAATCATTTCCAACTCTTTCTTAGTAAAGTCTTTCAATGGTTTATCTAAATCAATCTTATAATGACGACATAAGATTTCAAACTTCTGCCACTCTAAATTCGTCGTATTTACAATATTTTTATAATAACGAATACCACCTTCATGGATACTTAAACGATCATCCGGAATCAAAAGCTCTACATCCACTTCTTGCGTAATACCTAAACCTTTACATTGATGACAAGCACCAAGAGGACTATTAAAAGAAAACAAGCGAGGCTCTAAATTAGGCACACTAAAGCCACAATGTGGACAACTGTAATTACTTGAAAATAAAGTCTCTTCTTCTTTACACTTTACAATCGCTAAACCATTTGCCAATTTTAAACACGTTTCTAAAGAATCATGTAGACGACTACGAATATCTTCTTTTTTTATAATGCGATCTACTACGACACTAATCGTATGATTTTTATTCTTTTCTAAACTTGGTGCTTCTTCAATTAACACCAACTCTTGATCGATATAACAACGTACATAACCATCTTTAAACAATTTATCCAACAACTCTTTATGTGTTCCTTTACTACGACGTACAACCGGTGCTAGAATTTCCAATCTTGATCCATCTTCCAACAACATAATGCGATCAATCATTTGCAATATGGTTTGTGATTCAATAGGCTCATGATGAATCGGACAAAAAGGCGTGCCTATACGCGCCCAAAACAAACGTAAATAATCATAGATTTCTGTTACTGTCCCTACGGTCGAACGCGGATTATTACTCGTTGTTTTTTGATCAATGGAAATTGCCGGAGATAACCCTTCAATCAAATCGACATCCGGTTTTTCCACTCCACCTAAAAACTGACGAGCATACGCAGACAAAGACTCTACATAACGTCGTTGTCCTTCCGCATAAATCGTATCAAAGGCAAGTGACGTCTTTCCCGAACCCGATAAGCCCGTCATAATTACTAATTTATTACGAGGAATCTCTAAGTCAATATTCTTTAAGTTATTTACTCGAGCTCCTTTAATTACTATTTTATCTTGCTTCATACTTTACCTCTAAATCACCTCAATTATAGCACACTCACACAAAAGCCATGATACCTAAGCCCTATTAAACTTCATTTTTACATTCTTAATACAAATTGGCACAAAGACCATACAAATTACAGCCTCCGTAATCGGATACGCCATCCAAACCCCTGTTAAACCAAAAAAACGTGATAATAGATAAGCCAGCGGAAGCAATAAAATCACTTGTCTTAACGTTGCCATATACATACTATAAATTCCAATCCCTAACGATTGAAAAATCGTACCCATTGCAATGGATAACGCATAAAAGAAATAACACAATGAAATAATGCGTAACGTATCACGGGTAATCACCAATAAGTCCTGTGAAGGATGAAATAAATTAATAAAGAAATCGGTATGTAACCAAAACATAAGAGCCCCTAATAAAGTAATGGAGATCGTTGTGGTTACATATAAACGAAATGTTTTGATATAACGATGGTAATCCTTTGCACCATAACTATAGGATAGAATCGGTAAAGTTCCTTGATTAAACCCAAAACATGGCATAAACACAAACGATTGCAGTTTAAAATAAATAGATAAAGCATTTACCCCTAATTCTGAAATACTAATTAATAGTCCATTAACAATAGTAATTGCAACAGAAGATAAAGCACTAATAAAAGCTACCGGTATACCAATACTATAAATATCTTTTATACGTTTCCATTGTAGTTGAAATCCTTTTAACTCAATATGCACATCTTTTTTAATCTTCCAAAATACAATCTGCATAAATACTACACTGGTAAATTGTGCAGTAATGGTCGCAATGGCGGCACCCTTAATACCTAATGCAGGGATAATGCCATACCCAAAAATAAACAAGGGATCTAAAACAATATTAATCACTGCCCCTATGAGTTGTGATAACATCGGAACAATCATATTTCCTTGTGATTGTAAAACACGTTCAAAATAGATTGCCATAAACATTCCAATACTAAACATCATAACGATGAATAAGTAATCACTTGCCATAGTGACAATCACTGCTCTACTTGTAAATAGGGTTACAAAGTGTTTGGTTAGAAAAAAACCTGCCAATGCAATAACAATGTAATTTATCCATGTTAAAACCAAACCGGTTGTCGCTACTTTATTCGCTTCTTCATAATTCTTAGCCCCTAAACGACGTGCAATCAAAGAACCTGATCCAACGGATGTTCCAAGTGCAATCGATATCAACAACATTTGTACCGGGAAAACAAGACCAATCGAAAATAAGGCATCCTCTGATATTTGTGAAACATAGATGGTATCTACAATGTTATACATGGCTTGAACAAACATAGAAAAAACTGCTGGTATACTCATTGAGTACAACAACTTCGGAATTGACCAGTTTGCCATTTTATCTGATTGTCTCATAAATTTCTCCTTAGTAGTATATTATAACTTGAATTGACATGATTAATCAAAAACTTTTCTAAAAAAACATTTCAGCGTATAATAAAGCAAAGGAATTTACTATGCGCTTAAAAGAAGAATATACCCATACCATTGAAATTGAAAAATCAAAATTTATAACTTATATGAATCGTTGTTTCAATGAAGAAGAAGCACGTCATTACATACAAAGTATTAAGAAATTACACCCAACAGCTACCCATCACTGTACTGCTTTCCTATGTCAAAGCCGTCAAATCATGCGTAGCAATGACGATGGAGAGCCTGCCAAAACAGCTGGAGCACCCATGTTAAATGTTCTTATCAATAGTGATATTGATGATATATGCGTGGTTGTGGTGCGCTACTTTGGAGGCATTAAACTTGGTACAGGCGGACTGATCAAGGCATATACAAGAAGTGTAAAAGAAACCCTTGAACAAGCAAAAAAAGTAGATACTAAATCCGTTAGTTTCTACACATTAACTTTTTCTTATGATCTAATTAACATCCTAGAGTATTATTTAAAAGAGACAGCCTACATTATAGAAAAACAATATGAACAAGATGTACGTTATACCTTTTATACACAACATCCAAGCATCCTAGAAGACATCAAAGAGTTAACCAAAGGACAATTTCTTCCTGTATTTATAAAAACAGAAGTAATTGAGGTGGAACAGTAAAAAACTTAATTCATATTAACAATGAATTAAGTTTTTAATTCTTTATTTTAATTTTTGAATCTCCTTTATATTAATACCCATTATCTTTAAGATAGAATCAAATTTTACAGTTTTGAAGTCCTCTTGATATTTTTTGAAGATTTTTTCTAGTTCGGAATAAAATATCTGAAAATATTTTTTATCTAAAAGAACTTTAAGCCATATGATTACAACAACTATTTTTTTGTTATTAATTTTATTCATTCCATAATAATCAGAAACACCAGAAAGTCCAACATGACCAAAATCTGAATTATATAATCTTTCATCGTGTGCGCATTTGTTACGTACTAAATTTATAATTTTAAGGGCTGATTTTAAACCTGAACTTTGGATTTTTAAATCACGCGATGTATGGTATTGATTTTTATATTTGTGGGAATAATATTTTGCAATAGAATTCTTATCACCATCTTTTAAAATATCATATAAATGTGAGAGATTTCCAATGGTTAAGTAATTTACCAAAACCCACAAAGGAACAGATCCATGTTCTTCAATATAATGCTTGATTGCTCCATTTTTATCAACATTATCATGTATTGTCTTCGTCAAAATGGATATTTGTTGTAATACTTTTTTTGGATTATCATTTACATAATTTTGTATTTCTAAATAAGAATTTTCTTTTTGATATGCTCTTGAAAATTCATGTGCTATAACCGTTTTAAATGAATTTTCAAATATTAAGATATATTTTAAAAATAAAATCCTTAACTATCGATCAAACAAAAAAAGTGCTTTTAACTCATTAAAATGTGTACCATCTAAATAAACCTCTGGAACTAAAGGAGTATTATCTTTATTTTTCTTCAAAAATAAATCTTTGTAGCCGTTTATCACATTATAATAATTTTCTTGCTCTAAAAATCTTTTTGGTTTTCCATCCGTAGGAACAATAAGTCCTCTTGAACGCAAAATACTCAGTTGTTGATTAAATGTTTTATATACTTTCATGTAAACACCTTAAAAAAATGGCCAGCGCACCGTATGCTTACTGACCTAATCTTAGGCTTAAATTATATATTTTTTGTGACATTTTGTCAATATATGGGAACCAACTTCCTTTTTAATCTCCATTATAAATGGTATTCTTTACCACAACATAATCGACTGTCTTAAGATCATTTAAACGCATACCTCCAGCATAAGAGATTGCAGACTGTAAATCCTGTTGCATTTCCAATAAAGTATCTTCCAGTGGTCCTTTATAAGGTACTAACATACGCTTACCTTCGACATTTTTCTTTTCTTTCTTTTGAAACTCTGAAGCACTGCCAAAGTATTCTTTAAACTTTTGATTATGTTCATAGATTATTTCTCCCGGTGATTCTTTATGTCCGGCAAATAGCGATCCTATCATAACCATAGTTGCACCAAAACGAATAGACTTGGCAATATCCCCATGTGTACGAATTCCGCCATCGGCAATGATTGGTTTTTTCGCAACCTTACTGCACCAATCAATCGCTGCAAGTTGCCAACCACCTGTACCAAACCCTGTCTTAATCTTCGTAATACACACTTTCCCGGGACCAATTCCCACCTTTGTCGCATCAGCACCAGCTTCTTCTAATTCCATCACTGCTTCCGGTGTTGCCACATTTCCGGCAATCACAAAGCTTTCCGGTAATAAACGTTTAATGTGCTTAATCATATCAATCACTTGTTCACTGTGACCATGGGCAATATCAATCGTAATATATTCAGGAACAATTTGTTCTTTACTTAACGTTTCAATAAAGCGATATTCATTTTCTTTTACACCGACACTAATCGATGCGATTAAACCGTTGGCTTGCATCTGTTTAACAAAATCCAAACGACTTTCTTCATAAAAACGATGCATGATGTAGAAATATCCATTACTTGCAAGATACTTCGCAACTCTTTCATCTACAATGGTTTGCATATTTGCAGGCACTACTGGCAGTTTAAATAGATGCTTACCAAGTCTTACACTTGTATCACACTGACTACGGCTTGTAACAACACATTTACGTGGTATGAGTTGGATGTCTTCATAATCAAAAACTGTCAAATTTTCCATAAAAAAATTCCCTCCATCATGGGGGAATGTATCCTCTGCCAACTATATCACTTTCCTACTTCAAAAGCAAGTAAGACTAACTTTTATTCTTTTTAATCGCAATAAAATAAGAAAGTCCATTAAGAATCACAACACCGGCAATCACTTTCGCCAATGTTTTAAATCCTGTATCCGGATAAAACAACAATACTAATGCATACACTACACCGGCACAAGCTAACAGTAATTGTAACATCGCTGTCCAATGTTTTTCTTTTGTTGTTAAAATATGAAACAACCAATATCCACTTAAAGCAATCATACTACCAACTAAAACCCAAAGCAATACAGTTAATGAAATCTTAGGAATAAATAAAATTATCATGCCGATTAAAAAAGAAAGCATAATAGAACCATAAGGAATGGGTTGTATTTTATGTTGTACATAAAAGATGAGTGTACCAATGGTACCCAATAAATGAAGCATACCTAGATAAAACGAATATGTCACAAGGGTAGTTACCGGATTCAACCACAAAAACAAACCAAATCCAACAAAGAAACTACCAACCATTACATTTAAGAACTTTTTCATACCGTACTCCTGTTTTTTTCATTGTAGCATGAAATAGATTGAAATACTATTTTCTCCATAAAAATAGTCTATAATAAAAAGAAAAAAGGATGCCTACTTATGAAATACTTCTTCCAAAAACTATGGGTCTTTACCAAATATCAACTCATTACCAAAACCATACTATTCTTGTTGATTCTTCCTATTTATACCGAAATCATCATAGCCTTGATTTCTTCAACAGGGCGAATTTATCTAACCTCTACGGACTACTTTCCTATTTTATTCAGTCCACAAGGGTTTATAGCCATTCTTATTACCCTTGTTTTCATTACGGTTTTAGTTGGTATCGACATTCATGCATCCATTATTCTTACCGCCTTACTCAAAGAAGGAAAAAAGCACTATCGTTTAAGAAATGTAATTCTTGAAGGCATCAAATCAACCAAACGTTTATGTAACATCACCGGATTATTCATGATGCTTTATATTGCCTTGATCTTACCTCTCATTAACATTGGCTTAACGATTTCACCGATGTTAAACTTCAGTATCCCCAACTTTATTACCTTTACGATTTACAGTGATCCTCTTCAATTTTATCTTTACCTATTTATCTTAGCTTTATTTAGTATCTTTAGTTTCTTTTTCATGTTTACACTACACTTCATTATATTACAAAATAGTAAACCCCTTGATGCGATAAAACAATCCATACTTCTTGTAAAAAAGAATTTCTTGCGTGTCTTATGGTCAATTATAGTAAGTTTTTTAAAACTCCTAGGTATCTTCTTGATGGTTGTTTTGATGATTGTATTACCATTGATACTTTATAGTGCCTTTACAAAACAACTACATGAAACAACGATTATCTTCGGTTTTCTACTTTTTACCCAAAGTGCCTCTTTCTTTGCCTTTTTAACTATTCCAATTACAGTAAGTGTCATTACCGATCTTTTCTATCAATACCAACCACATCGCTTATCAAATCCTTCTATTATCAATATGCCTAAGCCTAACTTTACAAAGAAATATGATCGCCTTCTAACCGCTTTGTTAGGATTAGCTATTCTATTTATATTAGTATTTTCAAATTTTTTACTGGCAGATTTTTTAGCTACCAACTACCAAGACATCTTTGAAAAAGAATACAATATGATGATCATTGCCCATCGAGCCGGTGGAAATTTAGCTGCCGAAAATTCCTTGCTGGGAGTTGAAAAAGCCATTGAACAAGGAGTAAGCTATAGCGAAATTGATGTGCAACGTACAAAAGATGGATACTATATTATCAATCACGATGAAACCTTTAAACGTGTAGCAGGAAAAAAAGTAAAATCAACAAATTTAACACTGGAAGAAATCAAAGCCCTTTCCATTAAAGACCTCTTTGATAAAACACGTAACAGTCAACCGGTTGCCACTTTAGATGAAGTATTGCAGTTGGCAAACAACCGTATTGGCTTATTCATTGAATTAAAAGGAAGTAGTGCAGACTATAAAATGGTAGATGATGTTGTTTCCAAACTAAACGAATACAATGCCATCCATAAACATGTCTTACTTTCCTTAGACCATAAACTCATCGATTATATCGAAACCCATTATCCGGAAGTACAAAGTGGCTATATCTACTTCTTCCGTATTATTCCACTGAAACACATTCAAGCCGATTACTACTTAATGGAAGAACAAGAAGCCAGCGAAGAGCACATTGAATACATTCATTCCTTGGGTAAAAAGGCCATTGTCTGGACAGTTAATACCGAAGAATCCATTCATCGTTTTGTAAACTCAAGTATTGATGGTATTATTACCGATTTTGTCATGGATGTAAAAGAAGGTATTGCTTATAATAAGCAACGTAATAAATTTCAAATTCTCATGGATGAATTATTTGGATTTTAAAAGAAGACCATTTGATCTTTTTTTACTAATTTTATGCGTTTTCTAGTAAAAATATTTTTTTAAATACAAATCCCCATTTTTTAATAAACCATTATGCCACAATACTTTTCTTGATTTCCTTTTCCATTTCAATATGATTTTTTCCTAATAAACATATGTTTACTAAAAAGTATAAACAGATGACTAATTTGTACATTTCTTGTCCTTTTTATCTAGTTTATAATATCCAATGTAAGCGTTTAAATGAGGGAGGGAGTAAGAAGCAATTCTTATATCATTTAGGGCTTTCTAGTAAGGATTCGTTGGCTTATAAATCTATGGATATGACTTGCAGGATTTATAAGCTCTTTGAACTCTTACCGACAAAAGACAAAAGGAGGACACATGAAACATTTATTTAAATTGTTTTTGGCACTGTTGGTTTCTTTCTCAGTTCTTTCCATTCAAAATCCTAGTGTTGTATATGCAAATGAAGCAACGCTTGGTAGTGTAACGGATGTAACGGTAGAAGGAAATCTTGTAAAGATCACATATTCAAATGGACAAAAAGGTCAAATTAAATTTTTAGAAGATGATATTTTTAGATTCACGGTTGATCCAAACGGTGATTTCTATGAATATGCAAAGCCTAGCCAAGGCTATCCGGAAGCTAAAATTCAACAACAACCTGATAGTTCAAATGAATATACAAAACCTACTCCACAGTTAAGTAAGCAGGATGATAGATATATTCTTACAACTGGAAAGGCAATCTTAGAGATTGATAAAGCTACAAGTAAACTCACATTAAAAGATAAGAATAGTAAAGTATTATTTACTGAAGTAAGCCCTCTTTCAGTTGGTACAAAAACTTATCAAACATTAAGTAAAGTAGAAGGTGAACACTATTTTGGTGGAGGTACACAAAATGGTCGTTACATTCATACAAATAAGAAAATTGCGATTAAAAATACAAATAACTGGGTAGATGGTGGAGTTGCAAGTCCAAATCCGTTTTACTACACAACCAATGGTTATGGGGTATTAAGAAATACATTTAAACCTGGGGTATACGACTTTGGTTTTAAAGATGCCAATCAGGTTGTTACAACTCATGAAGATGGTCGCTTTGATGCCTACTACTTTGTAGGAAGTACACCTAAAGCCATCTTAAATAATTACTATAAGGTTACAGGGAAACCGGTTGTTTTCCACATTAACTCTTATTATGTAGGTCATTTAAACTGTTACAACCGTGATGAATGGGTAAATGGTACAAGAATCCGTTTAGAAAACGGTAATACCTACAATGAAATCAACAATAAGGGATTAATTAAAAGCGGTGGAACACTTGAAACATTAAATAATCAAGATCCATTTTCAGCAAGAGCGGTAATTGATGGCTATGTAAATAACGATATGCCATTTGGTTGGTTTTTACCAAACGATGGATATGGTTGTGGATATGGAACGCATGGCTTTAACCAAGTAAGTAGCGATCCTACAAGCAACATCGATAAAAACGTTGCAAATCTTAAAGCATTTACCGACTATGCAAGTCAGTTTGGTATTATTACAGGTCTTTGGACACAATCAAACTTAAGCCCTGTAAAAGGAGAAAAAGACCACTTACAACGTGACTTTGCAAAAGAAGTAAATAACGGTGGTATTAAAATCTTAAAAACAGACGTGGCATGGGTTGGTCCTGGATATTCATTTGGTTTAAATGGAATTCATGGTGCTTATGACATCATTGGAGCAAACAACGAACGTCCTACAATCATCACCCTTGATGGTTGGGCAGGTACACAACGTTTTGGTGGTATCTGGACCGGGGATCAAACAGGTGGTAACTGGGAATACATTCGTTTCCATATTCCAACTTATATTGGTCAATCACTATCAGGAAATCCAAACGTAGGTTCCGATATGGATGGTATCTTTGGTGGTTCAAATGTGATTACTGCTCGTGATTACCAATGGAAAACATTTACACCATTACTATTAAATATGGATGGTTGGGGAAGTTATCCAAAGAAACCTTATTACTTTGGTGATGACATTACATCAATCAACCGTATGTATTTAAAACTACGTTCTGAATTATTACCATATTTCTATAACGAAGCTTATAAATCAATGGATGATTTACCAATGATGCGTGCAATGTTCTTAAATTATCCAAATGATCCTTATGCATATAGCTTAAACTTACAATATCAATTCATGTTTGGCAATGACTTCCTAGTGGCACCAATCTATAAAAACACTGCTATGAATTCGGCAACAGGTGATGATATTCGTAATAACATTTATTTGCCGGAACCTGGAAAAATCTGGATTGATTACTTTACAGGTCAACAATACAAAGGTGGTAGCACAATCAATAACTTTGATGCTCCAATCTGGAAACTACCATTATTTGTAAGAAATGGTGCCATTGTTCCAATGTATGAAGAAAATAACAATGCCTTTGCACCAACGACAACAAACGTAAAAGGATTAGATCGTACAAAACGTGTGATTGAATTCTGGCCGGATGGTTCTACATCTTATGAATTACTGGAAGATGATGGTGTATCTTTAAATAACACCAACAAAGAAGAACCAACTTATGGACCAAATGTAAAAACACGCTTTACCTCTGAAGTGGTTGGTGATGTTGCAACCTTAACAGCACATCCATCAACTGGTAACTACAATGGATATGATTCAAACCGTGTTACAACATTTATTGTTAACGTAAGTGAACATCCGACAAGTGTTACAGATGGTACTACACCAATTAAAGAAGTAAACTCTCTTGAAGAATTTAAAAACGCAACAGAAACGGTGTACTTCTATAACAGCAAGTACAACTTAAATAAATATGGAACAGGTACATTTAAAGACAAAGAAATCATTACAAACCCAAAATTAATGGTTAAATTTGCAAGAGCGGATGTAAATCAAACAGCACAAACTGTTGTTGTTAATGGCTTTAAAAATGAAGCAGAATTTGACAAAGATGTATTAAATCCAGCTTTAACAGTACCTACAAACTTCATCGTTGATACTGATAAATTAACACCTACTTCTGTTACATTGAAATGGGATGCAGTTGATCAAGCAACAAAATATGATGTCGAAGTAGACGGTATCTTAAACCGTAATATTACAGCAACAACATTTATTCACCTTGAACAACCATTTGACACACCACATAAATACCGTGTACGTGCTGTGAATAAAGATGGTTATTCGCAATGGTCAGACTATGTGAATGCTAGAACCTTATTAGATCCATATCGTAATGTTCCTGAAAACATGAGTGTAATTTGGAATCATGGCGATCGATGGGGTGCAAAAGAACAAGCGATTGATAAAGATCCAAAATCAATGTTCCACAGCAGTTCACAAACAGATAAACCGGTTATCTTAGATATGAAAATGGTGTATGACCTTGAAAAATTTGTATACATTGCACGTGAAAACGCTGGTAATGGTACGGTTCAAAAGGCAACGATTGAAACAAGTTTAGATGGTGTACACTGGAAAACTCTTTATAACAAAGATGAGCGTTGGAACTTATCAACATCAAATCTAACAAAAGAATTCTTACCAAGTGAAAAAACGCTTGCTCGTTATATTCGTTTAACACCAATTCAAACCGTAGGTGGTTTCCTAAGTGCAGCAGAGCTTCAACCATATAAAGTAGATGGTACTGATGCTTATGCCGTAGCAGATGGAAATGGAGATGGTGTTATTGACCAAAACGACTTAACATTCTATGAAAACTATCACGGATTAATTACATCAGATTCTGACTGGAGTTACGTGGTTGATAAAGGCTCAGATATTGACTATAACAACATTATTGATGCTTACGACTTATCGTTTGTAACTACAAACTTAGAAGGTGGCACAAAACAACAAGGAAATGCAAGTGGTAAGATTGTTTTAATTCCAAGCAAAACAAATGTTACAACTGGTGAAGTATATGAGCTAAAAGTAATGGGTGTTAACTTACGTGCTGTAAATGCTTATACCGTTCGTTTAAACTTAACAGATAAACATGCTCAATTTGTAGAATTCGACCACAGCTTTGTAACTAGAAGCATGAAACCATTTGTATCTGATAAAAATCGTCAAGATGGAACAAATGATTTCGTTTTAACACAAGCAAACATTGGTAATAAACCATTAATTTCAGGCAATGTCTTGCTTGGAACAATTAAATTAAAAGCCCTACAAGATGGACCTGTATTATTAGATAACACAGCGAAATTAGTAGGACCGAAATTAAATGTCGTGGATGCGACAAGTGTAGAGCCTACATTCCCAAGCATTGAAGGTGAACGCTTCTACCAAGCAAGCGACTTCTCAGCAATCCATATTACAAATGATCAATTACCAAATGATGATGGTAATAACTATAAATTACTAGCACAAAGACAAACAAATCCAAATGTATTATTAGATGGAGTAAAAACAGGTGCTCAATTTGAATTTAGATGGTACTATGGCACAGAAACAGATGCTCAATTCCCTGCCTATATTAAGATTCCATCAACGTTCTCATTCCACTTAAATCAACCTGGTAAAGTAAATAGTGTAACTCTTTATGGACGTAATGGTGGAAATGGTACCGTTAAAAAAGCAAAAGTTGTCTTAGTCGATGAAAGTAACAACGAACATGATTTAGGTGAATTAACAAGTACAAATGCAGTATTTAACTTCACATTTGATCAAAGTATTAACATGAAACGCATTGATGTTACTCCACTTGAAACAACAGGAAACGCTTCTAAACTATCACAACCAACAAATCGTATGATTACTATTAATGAAGTTACTATCGGATACAATGCCAATACAGATGTAACGGCTGTAAATATCCTAACAGACTTAAGTAATCTATATGTAGGTGATGTAGTTGAATTAGATGTTGACGTACAACCGGAACAAGCAAGCAACAAGTATGTGAAGATTACTTCAGATAATGACAGTGTAAAAATTGTAACAAGCAAAGAAGGCGATCAATTCAAATACTATGCAACAGCAATTCAACCGGGAAGTGCAAACTTAACGATTAGTTCTGTTTCAAATCCAACAGTAACAAATACAGCAGTAGCAATGGTACATGCCGGTGCAAACAAACAAGCCTTAAATGACTTAATTGCACAACTTGCATCTGTCATTGATACGGAAGATTTATATGAAGCAACTACATTTGAACCATTTAAAGTAGCTTACACACAAGCAAGTACAACAGCAAATGATGATAGTGTTGCTCAAGAAGCTGTAAATCAAGCATATGATAAATTATTAGAAGCATATAATGCGCTACGTTTCCTTCCGGCAATTGAAGCAAACAAGCTAGAAGGTGTTACAAACTTACCAACAGAAAATGAAATGACAGCGGCAACTGGTGAAGATGCTGAACTACGTTACACATTAGATGGTCAAAACGATACATACTGGCATTCTAAGTGGACGATTCCTGCAAATAACAAATTACCGCAAGAAATTACATATGATTTAGGTAAAACAGTAACCTTAACGGATATTAAGTTATTAGCAAGACAAAATTCACGTAATGGTGATTTCAAGAAATTTGAAGTATACACAAGTACAGATAATACAGATTATGCCTTAGCTGGTAGCTTTGAATTAGAACACAATGGTACGCAATTAGTAAATAAAGATCAATTCTACCATGTAAAATTCAAACCGGCAGCAGCTCAATACGTAAGAATTAAAGTCTTAGAATCATTCGCTAACTTCCCACAAGACAACAATAAATTTGCAACGTTAGCGGAAATTCAATTCTTTGCCGAAAAAGAAAAAGTAACGGTTCACTTTGACACAGATGGTGGAAGTGAAATCCAAGATGTACAAGTAACGATTGATACACCGCTTACTCGTCCTGAAAATCCTACAAAAGCCGACCATGACTTTGTAGAATGGCAAAAAGATGGTGCACCATATGACTTTGCAACACCGGTAACAGAAGCCATGACTTTAAAAGCAATCTGGCAAGAAAAAGCAAAAGTTCATGTAATCTTTAACTTAAACAATGGCTCTGCAAGTCCAGATATGGAAGTATATGTTGGCAGCATCTTAGATCGTCCAACAGATCCGCAAAAAGATGGCTATGTCTTTGTAGAATGGCAAAAAGATGGTGTTGTCTATAACTTTGATACACCAGTAACAGAAGACATTACATTAGAAGCGATTTATCGTCCGGAAAATGCTGTAACATTTACGGTAACCTTTGATTCAAATGGCGGTAGTGCAATTCCTGCTCAAACTGTAAATGCCAACGCAACAGCAAACAAACCACAAGATCCAACTCGTGATGGTTATACATTTGTTGGTTGGACACTTGATGATGTGGACTACACATTTACAGAAGCGGTTGATCGAAACATCACGCTGGTGGCAAAATGGAATGCGATTGCTTTAGTCGACCCAGTAACAGTTACCTTTGATACAGATGGTGGTACATCACTAACACCTGTACAAGTAGAACGCGGAAGCAAAGTCAATAAACCAAGTGATCCTTCAAAACCTCATCATACATTTGTAAAATGGGTGAAAGAAGATGTAGATTATACATTTGAAGAAACTGTAGAAGAAGACATCACACTAAAAGCCATCTGGCAAGAAGATGAAAAAGTAACAGTTACCTTTGATACACAAGGTGGTAATGCCATTGCTCCGGTTGAAGTGTACAAACATGAAATGATTACACCAGTTACACCAACAAGAACTCACTTCACATTCACCGGATGGACATACAACAACCAACCATTTACATTTACAACACCAATTGAAACAAATATGACACTTGTTGCAACATGGCAAGAACATACTAAATTCACGGTAACATTCAATACCGATGGTGGTAATGCCATTGAATCGAAGATGGTTTATACTGGTGAAACAGTACAACAACCGGAAAACCCAACAAAACTTGGCTATAAATTTGTAGAATGGAAACTGGATACTGTTTCTTATGACTTTACAAATCCGGTAGTGGATAACATTACATTAAAAGCCATCTGGCAACCAATTGCTTATGTTTCTCACCCTTCTGTAGCAAGCTTTACATTACCAAGCTCACTAGATGGTAAACAAGTAGAGACATTTGATATCTATGTTACAGA
Organism: Erysipelotrichaceae bacterium; assembly: GCA_030528645.1. Lineage (GTDB taxonomy): Bacteria > Bacillota_I > Bacilli_A > Erysipelotrichales > Erysipelotrichaceae > RQZE01. The sequence continues at coordinate 168,584 of JAUMYM010000002.1, forward strand.
AGCAGGAAGCAACGTAAAAATTCAACCGGAAGTGGAAGTGGAAGTAATCTTAACACTGGCAAATGGTAGTGATAACGTTACGGTATATCACGTCAATGCAGACAATACGTTAACGGCATATCCACATGAAGTATTAGATGCGAATCGTATTAAATTTAAATCAAAAGACTTCTCACCATATGTAGTCGTGAAAAACACAATCACTCCTCCAGTGGTACAACCAAAACCTCCTGTTGTAAAACCGGAAGCTTCAACAAATACATGTGAAGCCAAAGGCTTAGTATGGAGTCAAGAAGCAAATGCTTGTGTATCAAAAACAGCTACACCTAAAGCAAATCCTTCTGTTCCTAAAACAGGTGATACAACAAATGTGACATTCTATACAATGATGCTTCTAACAAGCTTCCTTGCTTTAGGATACTTCGTGATTCGTAAAAATCGCAAAGTGCGTCATTAATTTAGAAAGGACACTTAAGTGTCCTTTCTTTTTGGTTGTAAAAACCACATAAATATGATTAAATTGTAGATGAAAATATGTTTCAATATAGAAAGAAAGAGGATGTTTGAATGAAGTTAGTGTTAGTAAGACATGGACAAAGTGAATGGAACTTAGCAAACCTATTTACTGGATGGACAGATGTTGATTTAAGTGAAACAGGTGTTAACGAAGCAAAACAAGCTGGAAAATTAATTAAAGAAGCAGGCATTGAATTTGATATTGCTTATACATCAGTATTAAAACGTGCAATCAAAACTTGCCAATTCATCTTAGAAGAATCAGATCAATTATGGGTTCCAATGGAAAAAAGCTGGAGATTAAATGAACGTCACTATGGTGCATTACAAGGCTTAAACAAAGCGGAAACAGCTGAAAAATATGGTAAAGACCAAGTACATGTATGGCGTAGAAGCTACAACGTATCTCCACCAGAAATGGATGTAGAACAAGGGAAAGCATTCCGTGCAGATCGTAGATATGCAATGTTAGATGAAAAGTTAGTACCTCTTACTGAAAACTTAGAAATTACATTAGAACGTGTAATGCCATTTTATGAAGACCACATTGCACCAAGCTTAAAACAAGGTAAAAACGTTTTAGTAGCTGCACATGGTAACTCATTACGTGCATTATGCAAATACTTAGAAAATATCTCTGATGATGTAATTACAGACTTAGAAATCGCAACTGGTCAACCAATTGTATTTGAATTATCAGATAAGTTAGAAATCATCAGCAAGAAAATCTTAACAACAAACGAATAAAAATGAAAAGACAGTTTCAAGAAACTGTCTTTTTCTATGCATATACCTGTAATGCTTCTTTTAATCGCTTAACAACCTCATCCCTTAACTCTTGTGGCTGTACAATCTCAATCACATCTAAATACTGCTGAGCTAAATAAATAGCCCCTTGATAACTTAACCTTACCTTCAATGTAAACTGTGTATCATCCACCGGATAAATCTTGACATCCTTTCCAAATAAATCCAACATATGATCAATCGCCTTCATCTTACATAAAAAGGTGACTTGTTGCATAGGACCTGAATACATAAATAACTTATGCTTGGCATACTCATAGGCATCCATATCACTAGGCAAACTCTTAATGCCATCATCAAGAATGACTAACTTTGATATGCGATCAATTCGATAATGAATAAAATCATCATACTTTGGATGTGTACCAATTAAATACGCTCTACCATCAACATAGACAATATAACGCGGTTCTAATACATAAGGCTCTTTACGTCTTAAAACAAGTTCTTTATTTTGATTGTATGTTAAATAGGAAAAGGAAATCCTACACTTGCCTACAATAGCTTTGGAAATCTTGGCAATATTGCTTACCAACTCCGGATGATTGGTCTTTAATGTATTTGGCATATAAACCTGTTGTTTAAATTCCTTGGCTTCATACTTACTTAACGTCTTTAACAGTTTTACAATCAAAGCATTACTTTGAGGCTCATCGATAAAATGAGAAGCATGAATGGCATTACACATTAATAATACTTCCCCCTTATGAAATTGGCGTTGTTGTAAATAATAACCCTTACCATTTTCTTCATAACGATTGATTTTAATGCCACTTTGTTCCAACATATCCATGTTCGAATATACAGTACGACGTTCTAATTCTAAGTCATAGATTTGCTTCAATAGACTTTGAAGTTCTTTCATCGTTAAGATATGTTGTTCATCACTATATTGCGTTAAAATATCTAAAAGAGCTAGTACACTATGTTTTTTCTCTGCCATAATTATCTCCTTTTTATGTATTTTATCACACTTGGCATTTTTTATGTACAGATAAATTGCTACAGTAAAGATGTAAACAAGGAGGTATCTTGTATGAGAATGAAAAAATACTATCTAACAATTACCGGTACAAACTACTATCATGGAACAAAGTTTCTTGAAACAGGAATGGAAGTATGCCTTGAAAAAGATTATAATAACGACTATGATGCAGAAGCCATTATGGTAAAACTTCCCGGTCTTGGAAAGATTGGATACATTGCCAATTCACCAAGTACGGTCATTGGAGAATCGATTTCAGCCGGTAGACTTTATGATAAATTTCATAGAACATTACAAGCAAAGGTAGAGTATGTTCTTTCAGATGGTGTTATATGCTCAGTATCTTTAGTCGATCAAAAATATCACAATGTAAAACACTTCTAGGCTAAGAAGTGTTTTTTATATAAAAGATAAACCAACATTAAACCGACATTTTAAAGGGTAGCTTTTCGCTACCCTTTGCACTGTTTCGCTATACTTTTATGATTTTAAATACGAACAATTCTAGCACCTAAAGGAAACAGTGCTAGTTTTGCAAACTTGAAGCATTGTAATCCAAATGGAATACCAATAATTGTTAAACATAATAGAAAACCTCAGATAGAAAACCCTAAGGCTAATTGCACCAAAGATAATCCAAAAAACATTTATAATAAATGAAAATGTTCCATATCCATATACGACATCTTTTCCAAATGGAGAAAGGGCTAGTCTTGTAAATTTAAAACACTGTACACCAACAGGAATACCGATAATCGTAATACACCATAATACTCCCACTACAAACCAACCAAGGGCTAACCAAAATCCACCAAAAATAAACCAAATCAGATTTCCAATAAAACTCATAAATCCTCCTACTGTAACTGTAGCCTTATTCTATACGATTTTATCCTTCTTGGCTAGTGTCTTTGAAACCTTGCAGATGTTGTAATAGAATGGATGATTCTAAAGAAGTGGTAAAACATGGTTTGATTTTTTCTTCTAAATGTTGAATCACCGTTTGAATATGTCTTTTATTGATTTGTGTTGCGTTTTGATACAACAACGTTAAACTTTGTAAGATTGCTACTACAACTTGTAAATCTTCTTTGCCATATTGCATTAATGGTAAATAAAATGTTTCTAAATCATCTTGAAAGCCATAAGAACTATAGTAAATACGAAATTGTCTATTTTCTGCCTTTTGGATGTGATAGGTATCGATGCTTGCCATTGGTGATAATAAAACCCCTAATTTATTAATACAGTGAATTGCGGTATTTGGGTCGTTGATACCCGGAGAAATCGCACGCAAAGCAATCTCCAATAACTTAGTAATGTTATAACGATAATCTGTGGCTGCCAGTTTTTGATCTTGAAACACAAAAGTATCTAAAATCTTTTCTTCCAGTTCTTCTTCAAAAACATCTTTTAATGACACTGTTGCGATGTCCATTCCCTTGGCAACGTATTGTCCAATCTTACAATCAATGCTTAAGTAGCCTTCCTGATCTTTCATCATGCTTAAAATCGCATCCAAATCAACCAAACTGAAATAACCGGATTGTTTGGCTTGAATTTGATGGGTTACATAATGCTCTTTACGTTGAATGGCTTGGCTTTGTTTACGAATCGCTACTTCTTCATCAATGACTTTCTGTGCCATATCCGCAACATCTAAAATAACATTAACGCCTTGAAACTTCGTGATGACTTCTTGTACAAAAATAATGAAATAAATAATACAATAAATAATCGCTACAAATCCTGAAATTACCGCTTCATTATGCAACACTTCTCGTGTAAAGATTAAGGATCCTATGCAATAAAAGAAGCCACCAATGAAGATACCAACTACTTTTAAAGTAATCTTTCGGTTAATAAAGTTTTCTACTACTCTTGGTGTAAAACTGGAAGCATAGGTATTTAATACCGTTAAAATGGTTGAAAAGGTAAAGGTTGTGATTGTTAAAAAGGCTGCTGCTAAAGATGTTAAAATTCCTTGTGAAAAATCCACACGAAGTTTAATAATATCCGGAAGAAAGTCTTTGATTGGTAAAATTCGCAAATCAATCAAGGAAACGATAAATAATAAAACAATTGAAAACGCAATGTATTCCAGTGTATAAATCCATGTAATATTTTTAAGAAAGAAAACCTTTAGTTTTTGCATGATAACCCCCTAATGTCTTAGTATACTGTATCATATTTCTAGCATCTAATTTTAATATATACTACCTTATTCGATTGCCTTTGCAATGTTGTAGTAACCTTCCAGATAATTAGAATGTTTTACTTCATGCATTTTGTATTGAATGTCCATACTTTCAAACAGACTTTTACGTTTTTTAATATATTGTAAATCACTATGTTCACTAATTACTTCATGATAAGTAATGGTGTTATGAATATACTTAGAAGCTTCTGGGTGCATATTTTTTAAATAAGCTCGATAACTAATTAACCACCATAAATCAATCTCCGATTCATCCAGACCTAAGCCTATAATCTCAATATCGTCAATCAAAAATAAAATTGCCCAAGCATAGGTATCAATGATGTCTGGAGTAACTTTTTTATCTTTTAAAACATGCAATAGTGGTGATTTTTCCTTCAACGCAAGTTTACTGCGTAGATATTGAATACTACCTGCATAATGTTCATAGCCTAGACATAAGGTTTCAGGTTTATCGGCTTCTCCATGAATATGAAAGATGTAAGTGTCTTGAAGTTTACGATAACGTCTTAAACTATACTTAATTTCTTTTTGATTGGATGTAAGGTCTTCATCAGCAATGTTACAGGTATGTTTTAAATAGTCTTCTATTACATAGTCGTAGTTGGTTGTTAGAATGCGTTTATATCGTTTGTCTTTTAAAAAGTAACTATGTGGTACCATTTCCTTATCATCTATGGTTTTGATTTCCTTTACCTTAGATGCGATTTCTTCTTTAAGAAGAGTATATACGTTTTTATGGTGTTTTTGCTTACTTACATGATTGGCAATGCATTCAAACTGCATAGGAAAACTGATGTCAGGATGTATTTTATTTTTTAGATGATAGCGTTCTTTCATGCTGTTTAAAAGGTTTCCCCAGTCTATGTTTGTATTTAGACAACGATTTAATCCATTTCCAATTAAGAGTGTTTTCATAGATGACCTTTCTAAAAGGGTTTTAAAATCCTTTATTGCCTTCTTTAGTTTTATTATATAATAGTCTTATTGAGGATGGAATGTGAAGCATGAATATACTTTTGTCACTTATTATATCCGTATCAATCATCGCAATTATTTATATGCTTTTTTTAGTTTTTTATCAATTAAATAATGAAAAACCTCCTTATCAAAAACAAGACGATGAATCATATCCACTATTTGATAAAGGAAAATCTGCGGAAGTTGATTTCTATAACTTGTTAGTAAGTTTAGGTGTTAGTAAAATTGCGATGAATGTTGTATTAGAAGATGATGATCGGGAAATTGAAATCGATTGTGTATTTGAATTTAATGGAAGTACGTTTGTTGTAGAAATTAAAAACTATGCAGGTAGTGTAGATGGAAAATCCTTAAGTAATCAATGGGCACATTGCTTGGGAGATAAAAAATTTAGCTTTCAAAATCCACTAAGACAAAACTACGCGCATACAAAGACTATCTCAGCCTTTACAGGTGTTGATCATGACTCATTGGTTTCGGTGGTTGTCTTTACGAATAGGACAATTTTACTTACACATATTTCAAATGTACTTCACTTTCATGAAGTGAAAGACTTTATCTATAGTTATCACCCTGTACTAAAAGGTGTTGTAGATGAGTTGTTACCTTATGAAAACAGAAAGAAGTTTAGTTAAAACTAAACTTCTTTTTATATTTAAGAATTGTAAGTAATTATTCAACGAGTATAAACTATTTTATTTTCGAATTATTGTGGAAACAATACTTTCAATATCTGTGCCATCACTTGATTTCACCAATCCAGTGTCCGTATCCTTAAATAACATACTATAAATTAAAAGTAGTTGATTTTCATCTATATGATTCCCAGCATATATTAATGCTTGATAAAATCTAGTTAATGCAGCTTTTTCTTCATATACTAACTGAAGGTGCCTTGAAGAAAGCAAAACTTTAACTTCTATCCTAATGATATAGACAAAAAATGTTATAATTGCAATCAAGAAAAAACTTTTATTTAGAATTATATTCTCTTTCAAATTAGATTCATAGATTGTTGGAATGAGCCAACCCAATGAGTAAATCAACAAAATAGCGGTACAGATAGTAATTAAAAGCCAAATTACTACTGATTTTTTCTGCTGTTTAGCTTTTTCAATCCATAGTTGTTCTGGAGCTTCTAATTTTAGTTTTTCTTTATATGTTGTCTCTAAAACTGATAAATTATCCACTAATTTTTGATTTTGTTCTTCTAATTCCTTCAGTCTCTTATTTTTTTCCTCATGATATTTTTCTGAAAATTCTCTTATTTCTTTTTCTATATCGTGTATTTCTTGAATTGCATCGCTATACTTTTCTTGAAAACTTTTCTCCAAATTTTCTTTTACACGAACCAAATTTTCTTCTATATTTTTCGAAATCAAAAACCAGTTTTTATTTTCTGATTTTATATTTTCTGA
>JAUMYM010000024.1 GCA_030528645.1 Erysipelotrichaceae bacterium
AGTTATCGTCAAAAAATTGTTTATAATGATTAGCTTCTTCTGCATTACCACCCTTCCCATGAACATATATAACGGCATTTTTCATTCAAATCTCCTCCACAACTTCTAATTTGTCATATAACTTTATAATTTAGGTTTAGGTTTTATTAATAAATATTGTTTTTCAAAAATGGATTAACCAGAGCCATCCACTCTAAAGGTAGATAAGCTGATAAATATCCATGATTATAACCTTTAGCTTCATACAGAGTACAATTGGGATGCATTTCCTTAAATAACTTAGCCGACTCCTTAACGCAACTCATTTCTTTTTCACCATAAATATATAAAACCTGTGCTTTACTTTCTGTAATAGCATTTTTAAGTGTATATCTTCCCATATATGTTTGGTACATAGTAACTAATGTTTTAATGGGAATCCTTGGCATATCCTCCATATAGTAGTTTTCTATTTCTTCTGGATAAGCCATATTGGGATACATTTTTTTCATTAAACTCAACTGGATTTTGCTTGCCACTTTGCTAAACATAAGTTTTCCAAATAACTTTACAATAACTATACTAATTCTTGCTAATTTGGGTTGAGGAATACAAATACTCCCATCTATTATTGCTTTATGAGCTATATCACTATCTAATGATAATAACTCAATTGCAATTTGACCACCCAGCGAAACGCCACCCACAGCAAACAATTTCCCATCACAATTATTCTTTATATAATCCATAATTTGCAGTGCAGAATCTTCGGTTGAAATGTAATCTTTTTGATGTTCTTCTCCATGACCATTAAGTGTTGGTAAAATTACATGGTATTTATTGGATAACATTTGAGCTTGTCGAAGATAATTCCACCAGGAATTACCTCCGCCATGTATCAATAATATATGTGGAAAATTTTTATCACCAAATTCATGAAATATCATATTCATCACCTACACAACTTCAAATTTCTCTTTCCGACATATATTTTTGTATTTCGTCAAAAGTTAATTTTCTAACCTGCGTATTAGAATACTCATTATATTCTTCAACTCGAAAAATAGGAGACATCGTTTCACAGATTTTATCTTTATTCTTTCTCAGATACACTTGCAAGTCTTCATTATCCACAAAGATTTTGTATGATAATCTGCTATTCTTACTCTTAATCTCATAGATTCCACAAGATTTTTTCATTGTATAATCAGCAGTTCTCAAATATAACTTAGCAATTTCTAATGACTTGAAAGGAAAATTCCATCGCTGTAAACCTCGATTTTGATCATGCTCAATACAAATGCATCTACCACAAGTACCACAGATATATTGTGTATGATTTTCCAAGCAATCAAATGGGTTTAAAAGTGGTGTTATTCTACTATTATCAACATAACATTCTTTGCACATTCCAATATCACGCTCCCCCTGTAAATTAAAATTTGTCTACACTGCTTTAATCTTCTCATTTATCAATTCAATAAACGCTATCACAGTCGCTCCTATCATTGGAAGTCCATAGGGACTTAGTAAAAATCCGATGATGAGTGCTTATATTGCTGCTTTTGGATTGTGTAGCATAAAGAATGAACCAAATGCTACAAACACACAGATTGTCGTTACAATATAAAGTAATGTCGTGCCAACTCCAAGCAGGAATGTCAGAAAAGCAGTTAAAATTAATAAAACAAGACTAATCGGAAATAAGATAATTTTTAATATCCATCGCATACACTACCTCTTTTTCTCTTCAGCTTATGTGCTGCTTACAACCATTATTTTAGTCGATAGTGGCTCTAAGCAACACATAAGCTATCAGTTTCTTTAGTTTTAAACTTTGGTAGAAGCTCTAAAACCCTTGTATTTACTTGACTCCTTGCCTGTGTCATTATTATGACACGAAACCCACTTGCAAAACCATATAGTAATATCAACACTTGTGGATATAAATTTTCTTCCTATTCAGGTGGATTCTTAGTACAAGAAACAATTGTTGTTTGCGTAAAACTTAAATTTTATTTCCTCACCTTTAGTAATAAAAAGTCTGGTTTATGCAATAAATCTTTGTAATCCGGATATTGTTCCAGTATTTTATCCGTTGGTAATGGCTCAATCATTTTTTCTATTGTAAATCCTGCATTTATTAATGTGTTTATAATTGTGGAAAAAGTTCTATGGTATTTCTTTACATTATTAACAAACCAAACTGACTCTCGTTCTCCCTCTATTCCATAATCTGCAAGATTAAGATGTATCTTGTTACCTTTCTCGTCTCTTGTCCATCTATTTCCACCAGAATGGCATGTGCATAATGGATTTTCTTGCGAAAATATGAATACACCTTTTGTATAAAGAATATTATAAATGTCATTAACAAGCTCTTCGAAATCCTCTACATAATGCAATGCCAATGAACTAACTACAACATCAAATTTTTCATTTAATTCTGCAATTTTTTCCATGAGCATGTTGATATAAACTATATTAGGATCACTATTCTCATTTCTAGCAATATCCAACATCTTCTCAGATATGTCGATTCCTACTACCTTTTTTGCCCCACAATCAATAAATCTTTTACAATGTTCTCCAAAACCACACCCTAAATCTAATACTTTTTTATCTTTTAAATCAGGCATCAGAGAAAATAATGCAGGTGCTTCAAATAAATTATTTGCATTTATTTTATTATCTCTAATTTTTTTGTATCCCTCAAAAAATACTTCATTATCATATATGTTCTGCTGCGCCATTTTTACCCACCCTTCCTTTATGCTGATGTACTGTTTACAACATTTTTTCAAAATAACTGCTCTAAACAGCACATCAACGATTCATTTTTTGATGTTTCGTCTTCTTTTAGTCTTTGATAATCTTGAATGATCTACAACTTAAATTCCGAAGATAACCAAGAAGAAAATTCTAATACAACATCACTATGAGCATATGTTCCTCCATATCTTTCAGATTTTGATCCAATGTCTTTTGCATTTGTACTCTCAATCCATTTTCCCGGTGTCATTGTAAATCTATTTAAACCAGCTTCCATTTTAAACGTGTCGAATTGCACACGGTTAAAATCTTCATTATTTAATATTTCCCACAATCCAATAAACTCCATTGTGTTTCTATTCCTCATCCAATTCTGAATGACAAATCTTGGATCATCTTCATTTTTGTATCTTGCAATATCTGTCAAGGAAATATAATCATTTTTGAAATCTTCTGTGTAAATTTGTATTTCAAATCCTTTTGCCTCAATTGTTTCTTTTTTAATCTTTGACAAAACTATTTCTCCTTTCTAGGTTCTATGTGCTGTTTACAAGTATCTACAAATTAGATGATTCTAAACAACACATAAATTATTGTATTTAAGAGTTTTAAAAATTTGTAGAAGCACTAAAACCCTTGATTTTATTAGACTTTTTACCACTAACATAATTATGACATAAAACCCATATGTTAAATCATGTAGTAAAATCAAGGGTTGAAGACACTAAATTTCCATCTATTCAGGAGGGATACTTACCATACAAACCGAAAATTATTTGCGGTTATTCAATATCCCAATAATCAATACTGCTATTGATATACCATAAAGTATTCCTAAAATTAAATCACTAACATGTGATATTTTATTTAAAATAATTGCCAAAGCCAAAAATAGCATTCCTACAGGTACTTGTTTATTTTTATTTAATTTCATAAATTCTTTTCTCCCAACTTATAATTTATAACTCTATTCATCGTTTTCAGTCTCTTTAGCTACATCGCCAATTAACTTTCCTAAATCAATAGCTTTTTTTGATGTAATTACTGGTTTTCCAGTTTTGTCTTCTATTTCTTTTCTAGCATTACCAGCAATACTTCCACCTTCTTTAGCCACTTTTTTATTTTCTTCAAGTCCCTGAGGGTTTGTTGCATTTGCAAGTTCTGTGGTTGTAGCTTCTGCAAGCATATTTAAAACCAATTCCAGTGTCGACATATTATCTCTTAAATTTTGTTTCTTTAAACCTTTATGCTCTTTGTATTGTCTAGTTGTCATACCAGACCATGCCTTAGTTATTTCATTAGTTAAGATTGCATATTCTTTTCCTTCTTTAACTCCATGATCTTGCCAAGTATCTGTTAGTTCTTTTCTTACTTGGATCGCCTGTAGTCTTTGATTTATCCACTCTCTGCTATAGCCTTTTTTTAGGTATGTTTCTAAAGCTCTATCAATTGTTAATTCTGGGTCGATTATTTCATCAATTCTTTCTTTCCCTACTTCTGCAAGCCACATTTTAAATGGTTCTGCTTTTGGAGATGGAATGGATTGTATGATACGGAAAATATCTTTAATATTACCTGCTAATATTTTTCTTTTTTTCCCATTTAATGATTTCATTTCTACCTGGGGACAATTTGTCCCTATGTAGAATGCTAGTTGCTCATCACGTTTTCTCATCTTCTTAAGATAGTCAGTTGGATTTTTACTACTTGATAACACTCCAACTACATCTACTACTGAAAAATACCATTCTTCTTTTTCATTATCCCAAACAGAACGTATCTGACTTCCTTCAAATAATTTAATTTCGTTATCCAAACTTATTTCTCCTTTCTAAGTCTATTTACCTAGTCATTATTATGATACATACATCATCTTTAAAATCTTACAAAATCTCAATACAAACTAAATTTTATTATTTATTTTTAAGGTGATAATGTAAATGCATTACTACCTGTTTCTTTTAAAAACTCCTCGAATTCGAGGAGTTTAAAATCTGGATGATTTAACTTATACAAAATCTTTACATATTCTATATATTAAAACTTCTTCTTTATCGTATATGTTCAATAATCTTTAACAACTCACTATTTTCCGGCACTAACACATACTCCATCAACACACTATATGGACAATACTGTTTCATATAATATTGAAACAACTGTAAATAACCTAACACCAATTGCACATTACGATCATGAAGATCTTTTATCACATGTGCCAAAACAAATGTAATCTTTCCTTCTTGATAACGATATAAAAGATAAGGATTGCCTTTCAGCGCAATGAAATCCGGATGATCCAATTGATATTGTTTGATCACTTTCTTTAAACCTGAAGGATTTTCTTCCAGATAAGTAAGTGCCTTTATTTCTTTAAAACTATTTAAAATCGCAACACGTACTTCTTCATGTTCAATAACATCATGACTTACTTCATGTTCCAAAGAAGACCATAAATCAATGCCATTTTCTTTTGCCTTCTGTAAAATCTTAAACGTAATTTGACTATCCTGACGATCTAGATATACAAAACTTTCCAGTTTATTGGAAATCTCTAATCCCAACTCACTTGGATAAATCGGACTTTGAAAAAAAACTACATGCGTTAAATACAAGCTATTTAATTTCTTTGGCAAACGCTCTTGCTTTAAAATCTTGGTAATACCTTCTTGAAAATGCTCCAGACTACGATAGCCATTTTGACTTCCATAGACATCCCACATCTTCTTTACCGACATATTGCCCTGTTTTACAAGACGTCCATACCCTAAAATCCCTTTTTCTTTTTTACTATCACATTTCGTTAAGAAGAATAATAAATCTCCTTCTTTAAAATCTTTAAATTGTTTACTGCTTTCTAAACGCCAAAAATTCATCGTTGTACTACCATTTAAACGATGAAACTCTAACATAGTACGATCTGTGATATACGCAATGGACGCCATCTTACATTACCTTTTTATACTCATATGTATTATTACATATTTCTTGCACTTTCTTAACTAATAAATCATTTTTTAAATCATAAGAATCAATAATATAAATTCCTAATTCCTTAGCTTTATTATAAATGATTGGATTACTTTTAGAAACATGAGCACCTGTAACAATAATACACTTGGAATAACTATTACCAAAAATAATCGAATGCAACTTAATTTCATTTAATGCTTCCGCATCTACCTTATTCATCTTACAAGAGATAAAGATGGGATACATATCCTTACAAGCCAAAACATCAATCTCACAACGCGCATCATTTCCGGCATTGATTCTACCATCATAATCAATAATGGCACTTACCATACAATCATCTAAAAATCCACTTTGTTTTAACTTGATGTAGGTGTAGTTTTCAAGCCAAGCCCCGGCATCTTTAAATAAATGTTTGATGATTTTATTCTTAAAGGATATAATACTATTTCGCTTATCAAAATAGAGTAAATCTAAATTTTCTAACTGACGAAAAACTTTATTATCAATCATCCATACATGATTCTTAGGAATATATAACTTGTTATCTGCAATATTATTTTTTTCAATACTCATCAATTTAATAAAATCACTCATCACATTGGTAAAATAACGAAAATCATACTGAATGATTTCAAAGACACGAAAGACATCATTGACTAACTCATGATTATGTAAATCAATTTGATAGTGTTGGGTATTACTAATCTTAGAACCACTTAAAAAGATGAGATCTGCAATGCTTAACTTTGGATATTTAAAAATGGCTTTAATATCCTTACTACCACTTACATTCATCATATCTTTATGATCATGGTCAATAAAGAAGGTACGATACCCCTTCTTATTACAAGCCGTTGACATATTGATCAAATCAATGCCATAACCTCCTGTTAAATTGACATAGACATCTTGGTTAATGGTTTCTAAAATGGGATATAAATTTTCTAAACGTGAATTTACAATATGATGAATTCTTACTTTACAGTTTTTATTCTTTTCAATGATTTGTTTGAGACTATCAATTTTAGCAGATGGTTTTTGATTGACACAGATAAAATGGACTTCTTGAAAATCCAAAGCCAAGGCTGCCGTAACATTTTTTAAATAGTCGTTATCATAGATTTCAATTAAGGTTTTCATACTAGCATTATACACTAAATAAAGACATTATTTCACCCTTAAAAAGAAAGTCATTGTAACGTATAATAAGAATACCCTAGAAAGGAGAACATGATGTACGTAGCAATTGATTTAAAATCCTTTTATGCCTCTGTAGAATGTCAAAAAAGAGGCTTAAACCCCTTAACAACCCATTTAGTGGTCGCTGATGAAAGTCGCAGTGAAAAAACAATTTGTCTTGCAGTGTCTCCTTCTTTAAAATCTTTAGGGATAAAAGGAAGACCACGTTTATTTGAAGTGTTAGCGAAAATCAAAGAAGAAAATCGTAAACGTTTCAAAGAAAATCGTTATCGAGCATTCACAAAAAAATCCTATGACAGTAAAGTGTTGGAATGCGATCCAAGCAGTCAAATAGATCTTGTTATCGCAACTCCCAACATGCAACAATACATTGATGTAAGCAACGAAGTTTATAAAGTGTACTTAAACTTTGTATCCAGTCAGGATATTCATATCTATTCAATTGATGAAGTGTTTATCGATGTGAGTAGTTATCTTTCTATTTATAACTTATCTGCTTATGAATTAACCCTGCGTATGATTGAAGAAGTATTAAAACAAACAGGTATTACCGCCACAGCAGGCATTGGAACAAATTTATATCTTGCCAAAGTGGCAATGGATATTATGGCAAAAAAGATGAAACCAAATGAAAATGGTGTGCGCATTGCCTTTTTAGATGAACAACGTTACCGCAAAGAGCTATGGCATCATAAACCTATTACGGATTTCTGGCGTGTTGGTCATGGGTATCAAAAACGCTTAGCGGAGCTTGGTTTATATACCATGTATGATGTTGCCAAGTGTTCTTTAGGAAAAAATAGTGACTATCACAATGAAGATTTACTGTATAAAACCTTTGGAATCAATGCGGAATTATTGATTGATCATGCTTGGGGTTATGAATCCTGTACCATGCAGGATATAAAAGACTATAAGCCTCAACATCGTAGTCTTGGCTCAGGTCAAGTCCTACATGAAGTCTATAACTTTAAAGATGCTTTATTGGTTGTCAAGGAAATGGTAGATCAATTAGCGCTGGATCTAACGGAAAAACAATTAGTAACCAATCAATTGTTATTAACCGTTGGATATGATGCTTGTAATGTGGATAAGTATTTCCAAGGAAATACTACGATAGATCCTTATGGACGTAAGCTCCCTAAAAACGCCCATGGAAGTATCAAACTGCCTTATTATACTTATTGTTCTTCCCTTATGACTTCCTCCATTGAAACCCTGTTTCATCAAATTGTAAAGTCTGACTTATGGATCAAACGGTTAAATATTTCATTGATGAATGTCATAACGAAACAGGAAGCCAATCAGAAAATAGAAGTTACACAAGTAAGTATCTTTGATACAGCACAATTCTTAGATCAACAAGAAAACCTAGATAAAGATAGAAAGCGTGAAGAACAATTACAGGCTTCTTTACTTAAGATTAAAAAGAAATATGGAAAAAATGCTATCTTAAAAGCAAGAAGTTTTACCGAAAAGGCAACTGCTAAACAACGTAATCAACAAATTGGGGGACATAAAGCATGAGTCAAGATGAACTTTCTTATACACAAACTTATGTAAAGTCGAAACGTCATCCATGGATGTCTCATTTTGATCGTGCTGCTCAATTTGCCCCGTTTGCCGCTTTAACCGGACACAAGGAAACCTTAGATGAAACTGCTCGTTATGTTTCTAAAAAACGATCGTTAAGTCAAGATGCTTTCGATTTATTAAATCGAAAAATTCAACTGCTCATACAGCATAAAGAGGAAAATCCTTTGATTACCGTTACCTATTTTTTAAAAGACTCTTTAAAAGAAGGTGGATGTTATGTCACGCTTTCTTCAATAATGCGTAAAATAGATCATCAAGGTTGCTTACATCTGGAAGATGATACAAAGATTTTACTTGATGATATTTTGGAAATAGACTCTTCCTTATTTCAGGACTATTTCTAAACAAAATCTACGTTTATTATCCTAATACATTGTCTATATAATAGAATAAGATAAAAGAATTTCATATTTTATTCAAGCTACAAGGAGTAATCAAACCATGAAGACCTTAAAAAAGATTATTACCAAAAAATTTATTAATCACTTAGCATTTGCCTCAAATTTTGCTGTATTTATTTCAAGTTTTTTCTTTCAAAATTATATATATGTAGTGATACTATATTCGATTTTCTTATTGATTACTATCATATGTAAACTAATTATAAAAGATACAAAAAAGATATTGTATTCGATTTGTTTTTGATGCTGTTTGTGATACTGCTTATAGTATTAAGACAAATGAACATGATTTAATAAATAAAAAGGATATTCTCTAACAACTAGATGAACTATCCTTTTTTAAATTGCATTTTAATGATTGCCATCTTAAAGATGGAATCGCCAATTTTCGCTAAAAAGCGATGTAGAAACCCAATAGAAGGTACTTTCATATCGTAATAACCTAACATATAACCTTTGCTAGATACTTCAATAGTTGAAAACCACTGTATCTCTTTTAGATTTTCAACGTAGAAATAACCTCCGACATTTTTAATACCCATGTTCTTAAGTGTTTTTGACAACATCAATTTTAATCCTTTTTTACCAACCGCATCAAACACCAAGACTCCACCGGGAAACTTTAAAGACATCTTATGAAGTAAAGTTTTTACTTCTTCCTTTTGAAAATAATGAAAAACGCCAGCTGCAAAAAAGAATACGCCTTGACTTCCATCAATCTCATCCATCCAACGTTCATCTTTTAAATCCATCGCAATGTTTCTTTCATTCTTACTTAGTGGTATTAGACGATTACGGACTTCAATAATCTTTGGAAAATCAATATTTACAATACGACATTGTCCATTATCACATGTCTTACCTGTTTGATCTAAACCACATCCTAGATTCACAATGGTAGCTCTAGGATGTTGCTTTAAATATGCTTTTAATTCCCACATTATATCCAATTGACGCATAGCAGCTTCCAAAGCTCCAAACTCATAGAAAAAAGAAGCTTTCTTTTTTTCTAAGGAAGAAAAATCATAATCAAGACGCTGACATAATTCTTTCGCCAACTCATCTTGATAGAGTTCCGGAAATCTTTCTGAACACATCTTACGCCCATAAAGAGGAACAATTAATGTTTCTTGTACAGTATTTTTTTCAATATGTAGTAGTTTATTAGACATATTATTTCATCCTCGTTTACTTCAATATATTTTTCAATAAATTTTATATGCAAATCTCTATAACTTAAATCCTGATTGTTATTTACTTTATTGGTTGTTATTTCTTTTATTTTTAAAAAAATTATTTCTTTTTTTGAATCTTTCGTTTTTCCAATTAAATTTCTAAAATTATTCAAAAAATATTTTTTGGTTTCTTCTATTATTTCATTTTGTTTTTGTATTAATATATCTTTTGTCGTATCAAAATTATATCTTTTTTTTATATTATAGATTACTAATATGTTTTTTATTTTTTCTAAATTCTTTTTGGGAAAAACATCTATTTCAAAATTATTGTTTACTAATATTTCTACATAATTACTAAAAAATCTCTGATTGATTTTATTCGGATTAATCAGTGGAAATTTAGGAAAGAGTCTTTTTCTTCTTTGATTGCACTCCGTACAAACTGGTAGTATATTATTTCTGGAAATACTCAATGTAGGATAAAGAGATTTAGGAAGAAAATGATCATTTTGATAATTTGTCATCATTTTACACTGACATATAGGGCAAAAATATTTATTTTTTGATATTATATTCTTCATTATAATATTTAACTCTACATATTCTTTTAACCAGTTTTGATCACGGCAAATATATAAATTATTTAATATTTCTTTATATTGCTTATAAAGGGGTTCCTCTTTTAATGAATCGTGTCTGTTTTTATTTACTGATCTTATATATTTAATTTTTTTACCACTACCACCAATATATTTAGAAAAGGATAAATTTAGTGTCTCTGTGTCTGCGTGAAATTTTTTATTTATTTCTTCTTTGTCGTCGCAAATTCTACTTAATCT
The DNA here is from genome assembly GCA_030528645.1 of Erysipelotrichaceae bacterium. GTDB lineage: Bacteria > Bacillota_I > Bacilli_A > Erysipelotrichales > Erysipelotrichaceae > RQZE01. The sequence goes on from JAUMYM010000024.1 coordinate 10,942, forward strand.
TTTCACTGCATCCACTAACCATTCAGATTTTTGAAGCGCGTTTTTCAAGTATTTTGAATTTTTTATTGTATCTAATTTACAGATTTCATTGACATCCATTTCATGTATTTTTTTATGTTTTGAAATAGATTTAGCAATTTCTATCATGAGTTGATCTTCTTTATATATTTTCATTTGTAGCAAAATACTCTCTTTCAATCGATTCTATATGTTCTTCTATTATTTTAATATTTTTTTCATTAAGTATTTCCATACTTAATTCTAGTTTTGTTGGAGAATCTGCAAGATTATCAAGCATATCCATTGACTTTATAATATCTTTTTTTGATTCTTTTCTAATTTTATTTGTGTACTCTTGAACAAGTTTATTATCATCGTGACTTATTTCAAATACTTCTTTGATGATACTTTCAAACATTGCTCCAAAGGTTTCGTCTTTTACATAAAAATCGTATTCATTATCA
>JAUMYM010000006.1 GCA_030528645.1 Erysipelotrichaceae bacterium
GTTTTCTCTAAAGATATCTTTTGATATCTTTTTTATTTTATGTGGTATAATTTTTAAGATTGAGGTTTTAGTATGAAAAAAAAATTTACAATGCATTCGTATGAGGATACGATTTCCCTAGGGATTAAACTTGGTCATCTTACGAAAAATAAAATGGTTTTTATTTTGGAAGGGGATTTAGGTGCAGGAAAAACAACACTGACCAAAGGTATTGCGAAAGGATTAGGTATTGATAGTACAGTAACAAGTCCGACATTTACGATTTTAAAAATATATAAGGGACGTTTAAATTTATATCATTTTGATGCGTATCGTCTTGAAGGAGTAAGTCATGAGTTAGGGTTTGAAGAATATATCAATCAAGATGGACTTTCTGTAATTGAGTGGTCAAATCATTTAGTGGATTTGCTTCCAAGTGAATTATTAAAGATAGAAATAGCGTATATTGATGATGAAACAAGAGAAATTACCCTAACGTCAATTGGTAAACAATATGATGATTTATTAAAGGAGTTATAATATGCTTACATTGTGTTTAGATACAAGTCATAAATATTTATCTGTATCCATTATTAAAGATCAAAAAATTTTAGCTAGCTATGATGAGTTATGCTTTAAAAAACAATCTGAGAGTGTTTTTCCAATTATTTTAAAAGTAGTTCAAGAAGCTAAAATAAAAAAAGAAGAGATTGATAGTGTTTGTATTTCAATTGGTCCAGGTTCATATACGGGTTTACGTATTGCATTGACGATAGCTAAGGTTATGTGTAGTATGAAGAAACTGGATTTATACGTAATTTCTACGTTGAAGCTATACGCAAATAATATGAAAAATACGTATGTCATGTTAGATGCTAGAGGTAATCGAGTTTATCATGCTTTATATGACCAAGGAAAAGTAATAATGGAAGAACATGTCACGACAATTGATGAATTAAACTTAGATCGTAGTTATCATCTTGTTGGCGATGCCTCTTTACTTGGATTAGAAGATCATTATGAATGTATCAGTGAATGTTTTTTAAATACGAAAGCGGATTGGAAGAAGGTAGATTCTATCCATACATTAATTCCTTCGTATTTAAAAAGTGATCAGGAATATATAAAATCATGATACGTAAAATGTGCGTAGAAGATTTATATGTGATTTTGAAGTTGGAACAACAATTATTTTCTTCTTGTTGGACCTATGATATGTTTTATCAAGAAATAACGAGTAATGAGTTTGCTCATTTATTTGTATATGAAGTAGAAGGAGAAATCATAGGCTATTATGGTTTATGGATTTTATTTGAACAAGCTCAAATTACAACGATTGGGATTAAGCCTTCTTTTCAAGGAAAAGGTTTTAGCAAGGTCTTAATGGACGATTTGATTCAAAAGGCTATTGATGTTGAATGTGAGTTTATTTCTTTAGAAGTACGTATTAGTAATTTTAAAGCAATCCAATTGTATAAAAACTACGGGTTTGAAATTGTAAATATACGTAAGAATTATTATCAAGATAATTATGAAGATGCCTACTTAATGGTTAAGGCGATAGGAGGTTTATCATGAGTGTTTATATTTTAGCGCTTGAAACAAGTTGTGATGAAACAGCATGTTCCGTTATTAAAGATGGGAAAGAAGTATTAAGTAATATTGTTTCTTCACAGATTAATATACATAGTCAATTTGGTGGAGTGATTCCGGAAGTGGCTTCTAGAATTCATGTGGAAAATATTTCGCTTGTTATTCAAGAGGCTTTAGAGAAAGCAGAAATTACGATGGATGAAGTCGCAGGTGTAGCTGTTACAGTAGGACCAGGTTTGATTGGTTCTTTACATGTTGGGGTTATGGCTGCTAAGACCATCGCTTGGTTGTATGATAAACCACTGATTCCAATTCATCATATCGTTGGTCATATCTATGCGAATAAAATTGTTGATGAGATTCAATTTCCTTTGTTATCCTTGGTGGTTTCAGGTGGCCACAGTGAATTGGTCTTTATGAAAGATGAGTGGTCATTTAAAGTATTAGGTACAACACAAGATGATGCGGTGGGGGAAGCTTATGATAAAGTGGCTCGTTTATTACACCTTCCATATCCTGGAGGACCACAGATTGATCGTTTGGCAAAGCAAGGGAAGCCACATTATACATTAAAAACACCAAAAACAGAAGGCACTTATGACTTTTCATTTTCAGGTTTAAAATCTTCCGTTTTACAATTGATGGAACGTTTAAAAAAACAAAAAGAAGAAATTGTAGAGGCAGATATTGCCTATAGTTTTCAGGAAGTAGCGTTAAACATGTTGGTGGATAAAACTATGCTTGCAGTAGAGCAATATAAGCCTAAGCATGTTGTATTAGCTGGTGGAGTAGCAGCCAATTCTCGTTTACGTAGTTTAATTACGGAAAAAATGGAAGCCTATCCCGATGTGAAGTTAACAATTCCTCCATTAAGTTGTTGTACAGATAATGCGGCAATGATAGGAGTAAGTGGATATATGGCTTATCAAAAAGGGCTATTTGCAGATTTATCGATTGGAGCAAACCCTTGGATTGATATAGAAAGTTCATAGTGACAAATTATTCACATATTTAACAAATTGTGCTAGAATGTTATGGGGTGAAATATATGTTAAAAAATAAAGCAGTTCCAAAGGCGACATTACAAAGATATCCAATCTATTTAAAAGCGTTAAGAAAGCTTAAAGATAATAATGTAGAGAAGATAATGTCAAAAGAGTTAGCGGAATATGTAGATATCCAACCAACAACGATTCGTCGTGATTTTTCTTTGATTGGTAGTTTAGGAAAACAAGGGTATGGATATGATGTTGAAAGTTTAATTGAAGTATTTTCTGAAGAGTTAGGTATGGGCTTTGATGAAAAAATTATTTTAGTTGGAGCTGGTAACTTGGGAAAAGCGCTTTTAAATTATAATCGTTGGGATAATGTTGTAGGTGAGATTGTTTGTGCCTTTGATATTAATCCGGAACAAGTTACAAATTTAAATATTCCTGTTTATGATTTTAAAGATTTAAGTAAATATATGCCAAAGGGTTGTCGTATTGCCATTGTTTGTGTTTCACAAGATGTTCAGCAAACGGTTGATCGATTAATTGAATGTGGTATTAAGGGCATTGCCGATTTTACGCATCAACATTTTCAAGTTCCAAAGAATGTATCGGTGCGAAATGTAGACGTTGTTTCGACCATACAAGAATTAGTGTTTGAGACAAACGCACGCAGATAGATTGGAGATAAATATGTTATTTGCAACAGTAAGAGAATTATATGAACTTTGTTATTCAAAAAATCAAATTGAATTAGATCAGATTGAGTATGTTACATTAGATGGTTGGATTCGCACAAACCGTAAAATGGGTTTGATTGGATTTATTGAATTAAACGATGGTTCGTATTTTAAGAATGTACAAGTCGTATGTAGTGAGCGATTAAGTAACTTTGAAGAAGTGGAAAAAATGCTTACAGGGTGTGCGATTACCGTTGTTGGTAAGTTTAAGCTTACCCCTCAGGCGAAACAGCCATTTGAAGTAGAGGCAACAGAAATTATCCTGCAAGGAGCTTGTGGCAGTGAATATCCATTGCAAAAGAAACGTCATAGTTTTGAGTATTTAAGAGAGATAGCACATTTAAGACCAAGAACAAATACGTTTAGTGCTGTATTTCGTGTTCGTTCTAGTTTGGCAATGGCTATTCATGAATTTTTCCAAGATCAAGGTTTTGTGTATGTAAATACACCAATTATTACAGGAAACGATGCGGAAGGGGCAGGAGAAGTATTTACCGTTACCAACCGTCAAGATGCAAATTATGCAGAGGATTTCTTTGGTAAAAAAGCGAGTTTAACTGTTTCAGGACAATTGCAAGCTGAAGCCTTTGCCTTAGCATTTCGTGATGTGTATACCTTTGGTCCAACATTTAGAGCGGAAAATTCAAATACGACAACGCATGCGAATGAGTTTTGGATGATTGAACCTGAAATTGCGTTTGCGGATTTAGAGAATAATATGGATCTTATTGAAGATATGGTGAAATATTGTATTGAATATATTATGGATAATTGTCCTGAAGAAATGAATTTCTTCAATCAGTTTATTGATAAAGGACTAATGGATCGTTTAAACTTAGTGAAAAATACACCGTTTGTTCGCATGACTTATACAGAAGCTATTGACCATTTATTAAAGGCAGATGTTAAGTTTGAAAATAAAGTATCTTGGGGTATGGACTTAAATACGGAGCATGAAAAATATATATCTGATGTTGTGGTAAAGGGTCCTGTCTTCTTAACGGATTATCCAAAAGATATTAAAGCATTTTATATGCGTGTAAATGATGATAATAAAACGGTTGCGGCTTGTGACTTATTAGTTCCACATGTTGGAGAATTGGTTGGAGGTTCACAACGTGAAGAGCGTTTAGATGTATTAAAACAACGTATGAAAGAAATGAATGTGCATGAAGAAGGTCTACAATGGTATTTAGACTTAAGACGTTATGGTGGATGTCAACATGCAGGCTTTGGCTTAGGATTTGAGCGTTTCATTATGTATTTAACAGGAATACAAAACATTCGTGATGTGATTCCATTTGCACGTACACCACGTAATTTAATGTTTTAATAGGGAACACTTAGTGTTTCCTATTTTTAGAAAGGTAAACGTATGAAATATGTGTTGAAGGTCAATGAAGATGGCAGTGAAATTTATGTGCATGATGTTCATAAAGTCTTATTAAAGATGTTGGAAGATATTGATGCGATATGCAAAAAACATCATATACCTTATTTTTTAAATGGAGGTTCTGCATTAGGAGCTATTCGTCATAAGGGATTTATCCCTTGGGATGATGATGCGGATATTGCGATGATGCATGAAGATTATGTAAAATTTATCGATGTATTAAAACAAGATTTATCATCAGAGTATATCTTTCAATGTTTTGATACCCATAAAGAATACAATGTGTTAATACCCGCTATGAAGATTCGAAAAAAAGATACGTATATTAAAGAAGCGAATTCTTTACTATCAAATAAGTGTAAAGATAGTGACGGTATTTTTGTAGATGTATTTGTTTATGATTATTGTAATAAAAATAAGTTATATGATTTGCCGTTGCGTTTATTAAATCAGTTTTTAATGCCTTGGATTGTTTTAATTGAAAATATTGGTTTAAATCCGATCTTTTTAAAGAAATGGTTTGTGAATAATGCACGTCTATATGGGAAGTTAAATAAAGATAGTGAATATATTGGGTTTGATTTAACATGGACTTTTAAGAGTGCATGGAATCCGTTTATCTTTAAAAAAGAACATATCTATCCCGTGAAGTATGTTGCGTTTGAACATCTTCAACTTCCAGTAGCAAACAATGCGCATGAATATTTAACGGTGGCGATTGCGCCGACCTATCATCAACTCCCGCCAAAAGAGAAGCGTAATCCTAAACATATTGTAGATATTAAATTGTAGTATGAATTATTCCGTAACATATATACCAAAACCTAAGAAAATAAAGTGGAAACTATGGGTTTCTCTTTTCATCGTGGTTACAATAGGTTTATATGTTACCTATCAGATTCATCATCAGCGACAACAAGATGCCATAACAACATATGGGATATGTGGGTTTACCAATAAGCAAACACGTCAGAAAATCAAAAATAGTTTGAATTCCATGCCTGTCAGTGAACATTTATATTATGGAGAAACTTTAAATTTATTTCATGAGCCTTTTGTATTAAACCAAAAAGATTTTTTCCATGGGAAAACCTTAACGCTTGTAAATGTATGCAATGGTTTAGATTACGCTTATGTTCTTGAAAAAAAGGTGGATGGTCAAATTCCATTAGAGACCTTAGAACCGGGTTATTATGAAGTATATGTCAATGATAATTTTAAGGCGTATCGTTTGTATTTTAATGAAAAGCGATATGATACTTTTTATACCGTTACACGTAATCAGACTAATCGTAAAATTGAAGTGATTGCCGATCAAAGTTTATTTAAAGAAGAGCAGGAAGAAAATTACTTGGATAAGCATTATATGTTTATTAAAGTCAGTGAAGAGATGGCAAGTGATGAGCATTATGATGTCATTTTAGATCCGGGACATTTAACGAAGGATGATGGTTGGTTAGAAAAAGGGATTACGGTTAATGATTTAAATGAAGCGGAAGAAACTTACAAATTAGCGGTTTTAATGAAAAAGTATTTAGAAGAAGCCGGATTAAAGGTTTTAATCACACGTGATGATCAATCTTTTGTAAATAGTTATGGTAAAGATGGACGTTTGTATAAGGCGTATAGTGCTCATGGTAAATATTTTATTGAATTACAATTAAAAGCGTCGACGAATCCAAGTATTCGCGGAACACAAGTCATACATTCCAGTTTTTCTTCTAATAAATTAGCTAGCAGTATTCTTGAAAGCATTACAAGCCGAACAAACTTAGTGGCTACGGCTAATCGAGGAAAAGGGAAGGTATATGGGGTCTTGGCTTCCGTTGTTGATCAAGGTTTTGATGGACGAATGATGATACGTGAAAGTGGTGGTAAGATTTTAGGAGCCGGTTTATATTCGCAGCGTTCTAGAAATGAAAATGGTACATTTAATGCAGAAAGTCCATATGGAATGCAGGCAGTAACGATAGAGTATATATATATGTCAAATGCAGAAGATGTAGAGGTTTGGAAACATCATTTAGATGATGTAGCAGCATCTACAGTGCATGGGTTGTTAGTGTATTTAGGAATAGAATGAGGATTTATGTTATATCAAATTAAAAATGGAACAAAATTTTATGGTGCAACGGATGTCTTTGAAAACATTCTTTTTGAAGTGCAAGAACAACAGAAAATTGCGATTGTTGGTCGCAATGGTTGTGGTAAATCTACTTTGCTTAAAATCATGATGAATCAGGAAGCTTTATCCAGTGGAACAATTCATGTGGTCAATAATATTCGTATCGGTTATTTGGCACAAAGCACGTTTGAGGATGAATCCATTACGGTTGAACAAGAGCTTTTAAAAGTATTTGAAGAAGTATTGATGTTAAAAGAACAGTTGGATAAGCTTGCGTTAAAGATGCAAGAAAATTATGAAGATTTACTTGAGCAATACAGTATCTTACAAAATAAGTTTGAGTGTTTAGGTGGTTACACCTACCATAATGAACTGTTGCAGGTTTTTACAAAGTTTGGTTTTGAGGAAGATGATTTGAAACGAAAACTTGCTTCATTTTCCGGAGGACAAAAAACAAGAATTGCGTTTGTGAAGTTATTGCTTTCAAAGCCAGATATTTTATTGCTGGATGAGCCAACCAATCATTTAGATTTAAAGACGATAGAATGGCTAGAAGGGTATTTAAAAAAGTATCCCAAAGCGATTGTTTTGGTTTCGCATGATCGAGTGTTTCTAGATCAAATTGCTCAAGTAGTCTATGAAATTGAATATGGTGTAATGCGAAAATATGTTGGTAATTATACGAAATATCAAGAACTAAAAAAATTAGAACGAGAGAAAAATGTGAAAGAGTATCAAAGACAACAAAAAGAAATAGAACGTTTAAATCAATTGATTGAACGTTTTCGTTATAAAGCAAGTAAAGCATCATTTGCTCAATCTAAAATAAAATACTTAGAAAAAATGGATAAAGTAGAGCTTTTAAAAGAAAGTGATACGAAAAGTTTTAAGGCACAGTTTCGATGCAAACACAAGGGTGGACAAAATGTTTTAATGATGGAAGATTTAGTGATTGGTTATGATAAACCGTTATGTAAACTTACTTTAGATGTTCATCGTCAAGATGCCATTTGCATTTTAGGAGATAATGGAACAGGAAAATCAACGTTAGTGAAAACTTTAATGGGACTTCTTCCTAAAATTTCAGGTCATTATTTATTTGGTCATCAAATTGAAATTGGTTACTTTGATCAACAATTAGCCCAGTTTGATTCCAATAAGACCGTCTTGGAAGAGTTGTGGGATGCTTATCCGGATTTAACACATACTCAAGTCCGTAACGTGTTAGGACAGTTTTTATTTACTGCAGATGATGTGTTTAAACATGTGCAAGTATTATCAGGTGGTGAAAAAGTACGATTATATTTTGCAAAGCTCATGCTTCAACAGCCAAATCTATTGATATTGGATGAACCGACCAATCACTTAGATATTGTTGGAAAAGAAGCTTTGGAAGAAGCTTTAAAGAATTATGATGGAACGATACTATTTGTTTCTCACGATCGTTACTTTATTAGACAAATTGCGAAGTCTTGTTTGGTATTAGATGGTAAGCAGGCGATTTATTATTCAAATGGTTATATGGATTATATGGAAAAGCAAGAGGCAAAAAAGGAAGAAATCAAAATTGCCAATAAGCCGAAAGTGAAACAATCTAGCATTAATACGCAAATTAGAAAAGTAGAAGCTAGAATTGATGAATTAGAGAAAGCCATTGCTTTAAAACGAGAGTTGCGTTTTGAAGAAGAGTATTATCATGATTATCAAAAGATGAATCAATTAAATGAAGAAATTGATGAATTAAATAATGAAATTGCAAGGGCGATGCTACTTTGGGAAGAGTTATCAAATATGTAGTATAAAAAGAGATTAAGATTGAAAAAATTGTCTTAATTTAATATAATAAATGAGCAAAAGTGCTAAAGGAGGAAAAAATGGCAAATTGTATCGTGGCTCAATCTGGAGGACCATCATCAGTAATTAATGCGACTATTGCAGGTGTGGTAAAAGCAAATCAAATGAATCCAATTTATGAAACTGTATATGGTGGTTTAAATGGGATTGAAGGAATTCTACAAGAAAGATTTGTAGATTTAACGCATATGTCTGAAGAGGAAAATCGTATTCTTCGTCAAACACCATCTAGTGCTTTAGGTTCTTGTCGTTATAAATTAAAAAGAGAGAATATTAAAGATTTTGAAAAGTTATTTGAAATCATGGAAAAATATAACGTTGAGACATTATTCTACACAGGTGGTAATGACTCTATGGATACAGTAGCGGCATTAAGTGAATATGCAAAAGAAAAAGGCATTACAAATAGACGTTTTGTTGGTTGTCCAAAAACAGTAGACAATGACTTACAACATACAGATCACTGTCCGGGATTTGCATCAGCTGCAAAATTCATCGCGACAACTGCAATGCAAACATGGCTTGATGTAAACGTATATACTCGTCAAGAAGTATTTATTCTTGAAACAATGGGTCGTGATGCCGGTTGGTTAGCGGCAAGTGCTTGCTTAAGTGGTATTGTAGACTTAGTTGTCTTGCCGGAAGTACCATTTAACAAAGAAGTGTTCTTAGCTGAAGTGAAAAAATGCATTGATGCTAAAAATAAATGTTATGTTGTAGTATCGGAAGGAGTTAAATATCCAGATGGTACATACTTAGCAGCTGGTGAAGCAAAAAACGATGGCTTTGGTCATGCGGTATTAGGTGGAGCTGGTAATGCGATTAAAAATATGATTTTAGAATCAAAAACAGCAGAAAGATGTAAAGTGCAAGATTTATCAACAGCACAAAGATGTCATGCTTCTGAACAATCTTTAGTGGATGTAGAAGAATCATTTAAATTAGGAATGTCTGCTCATATGAGAAGTGCAGATAAGACATTTACTGGTAAAATGGTTGGTGTAAAACGTAAAGATCAAGAAGAATATGATGTAGAATACTTTGCAATCGATGCAAATAAGGTTGCTAACTTTGTAAAATCATTCCCGAAAGAATGGATGCTAGATAACTATCGTGGGATTACAGAAGAAGCTTATAAATACTTAAGACCATTGATTATGGGTTCACCTGTGGTAATCTATGAAAATGGTATTCCAGCATACGTAAAACCATATTATATGTAAGAAGAGAAACTCTCAGGAGTTTCTTTTATTTATGAAAATTGTTACAGTAAAGAAAGAAAGTTTTTTCAAATGAATGAAAGAAATTATAAAAAAATGATAAATTTCAATGAAAAATATTGACAAAATTGTAAATGGTGCTAAAATTAGTACCATAAACTAATTTAGTTTATCGGAGGGAAAGAAAATGAAGAAACTCTTAATCTTATTTATGAGCCTTCTAACTGCATTATCTCTTGCAGCTTGTAGTACAAAAGATACAGGCAAACAAGGTGATGGTGGTACGGAAGGAGCCTACAACGGTCCTAAAGAATTTGTTTATATTTATACAAATGATTTAACGACATTGGATTATACAACGACAAATCAAAACGGTGACTCGGAAATCCACGCCAATTTAGTTGACACATTACTTGAAAATGATAGACATGGTAACTTTGTTGGTGCTTTAGCAGAAAGTTGGAGTGCAAATGATGATGCAACAGAATGGACATTTAACATCAGAAAAGGTGTGAAATGGGTAACTTCTCAAGGAGAAGAATATGCTGAAGTAACAGCGCATGACTTTGTTACAGCATTACAACACGCTGTAGAATTTAAATCTGAAAGTGCACCTATTTTATATGGTGTAGTTAAAAATTTAGAGCAATTCGCTGGTGGAGAAGTAAACTTTGATGAAGTTGGTGTTAAAGCTTTAGATGATCATACATTAGTGTATACATTAGAAAATTCAACTCCATATTTCTTTACAATGACTGTATATAGTATTTTTACTCCAATTAATCAACAATTCTTAGAATCAAAAGGTGTTGGATGTAAATTAGGTGCTCCAAATCGCGATGATTGTACATTTGGTGCTTTAGAATTTGATTCTATCCTATATAACGGTGGATATATTTTAACAAAGAATGATGCAAAAGCAGAACAAGGTTTACAAAAAAATGAAGCTTATTGGGATGCTGAAAATGTATTTGTTGAAACAATTAAGTTGATTTATGATGATGGCTCAGATAGCTACTCAACAATTAAAGGTTTTGAACAAGGAACTTATCCGGCTGCAGGTTTAAATGCTGGTTGGGAAGACTTTGATGCTTATATGCAAAAATATGATGGAAAGACAACAGTTACACTAGCTAACTCTACAGCATTTGGTGTAAACTTCAATTACAATCGTAAGGCATATGATTTTACAGTTCATAAAACTGATGAAGATAAAGCAAACACACAAGCGGCTATTCGAAATGAAAATTTCCGTAAAGCATTCCGTGCTTCATTTGACCGTGTTGCTCAATTAGCTATTTCAGCTCCTGAATTCTTGGTAATTGATCAATTACGTAACATTTATAACTATCCTGAAATCGTAAAAACATCAGATGGTAAAGATTATGGTCAATTAGTAACAGAAGTATTTAATAAAAATACAGGCATGAATGTGGATTTAGGTGATGGAAAAGACCCTTGGTTAAGTCAAGAAGAAGCGGCAAAATACATTGCTGCAGCAGAAGCTGATGGAATTAAGTTCCCAGTTACATTAGATTTACCTACATTGTCTACAAGTGATCGTTTAACAAAAAATGCTTATTCATTAAAAGAATCTGTAGAAAAAAATAGTGGTGGAAAAATTCTAATTGAAGTACATTTACTTGAAAGAGATACACTGATTGCAAAAGCTTATGGATTATCTGATCCATCTTTAGCGGATTACGATATTAATACATTTGCAGGTTGGGGTCCAGACTATGCCGATCCTAAGACGTTTGTAAACACACATTCTCCAATTAGTGGGGACACAATTACAAACCTTGGTCTATGGGCAAAAAATGAAAAGAATGATCCTGAATATGAAGCAATTAAAGAACAACTTGGATTATATGAATTCCAAGCATTGTATGAAGCAGCTGATGCAATTACAGATGACTTAGATGCGCGTTATGCAGCATTTGCAAAAGCCGATTCATATTTGATTGAACATGCAATTTTATTCCCAACATCTCAACAAACAAGAGCAGTACGTGTTTCAAAAGTTGTTCCATTTTCTCGTCCATTATCATTTGTAGGAGTTTCAGAACACAAATATAAAGGCATGAAACTTCAAGATGATATTGTAACAACTGAACAATATGAAGCTGCAAAAGCAGAATGGGAAAAAGCTGTAGCTAAATAAAATAATTATTAAGGAGGATTGGAAACTTCTTGAGTTTCCAATCTCCTATTTTGCGTTTAGGGAGGCAAATAATATTATGAAAAAATATATCATTAATCGTGTAATTCGATCAATATTAGCTATCCTTTTAGTCGTTTCCATTGCGATTGTTATGCTTTTTACTATGATTTCAAGGACTTTAGTTTTTGAACAAGATGCAACAATAAAAAAATTATCAGGTGATAAAAGAACAATATACGCATATAACAAGTGGGAAGATTTAGGGTATTTAGATTTTGAACAAATGAGTGCTATGTGTAAAGAAGAATCAAAGGATTTTGGTTCGTGTATGATTACAGGTAGTGATGAAAATAATCGAGTAGTTAATCTTTATAAAGATAAGGGATATACCATTCAATATTTAAATGATGGTACTCCGTTTGCTTCAAGAGATTATACAGCGTTGGAATTGATTTCAAAATTTTATTCAAGGCTGATTAAAATTGATAATCCAACATTTGTTAAGGATGAAGATAACAAGGATTTAAAACGTGGGTATAGCATTGGTTTAGACCACAATAATTTACCGGCAATCATGTGTTCAGGATGCGAGTATCAGTATCAACTCTATGTTGACGGAAAGTTTCCATTTATTCATCAAAATATCTTTAGACTAGATTTTGGTAATTCATTTCCTACCAGTCAAGGGATTCCTACTATTGATGTTATTTCTACAGGTCAAGGTAAAACGGTAAATAAACAGGTGAAGTTTCCAAGTGGAAATGTGAGTAAAAGTGCAGTAGATTTGCATACTTGTAAGTATAAAGCAAGTTCTACTTTAGATCATTTAGATAAAAATAAATTTAATAATAATTATGCAAATTGTCAGTCAAATTATGATTCACCATCTATGATTTCGACTTCATATATGTTTGGTATACTTTCGATTCTTTTATCGTATTTAATTGCATTGCCGGCAGGTATGTACATGGCACGTAAAAAAGGAAAGTGGCAAGATAAAGTTGGGATTGCTTATATCAATTTCTTAATTGCCGTTCCTTCATTAGCATTTATTTATTTTGTGAAATTACTTGGACAAGGTTTTGGTTTGCCAGATAAGTTCCCTCAATTAGGATATGGAAATATTAAGTCGTATATTCTACCAATTTTAATTTTAGCGTTATTACAAACAGCGGGATTAATGACTTGGATTCGTCGTTATATGGTAGACCAATCGAATGCGGATTATGTTAAGTTTGCTAAAGCAAAAGGGTTATCACAACGTGAAATTTTTAATCGTCACATTCTTAAAAATGCAATTTTACCAATTGTAAACGGTATTCCGGCTTCGATTATCTTAGCGATTTCTGGTTCGGTTATCACAGAGTCTGTATTTGCGATTCCGGGTATGGGTAAAATGCTACCGGATGCAATTAAGTCTTATAATAACAACATGGTTATTACATTGACGTTTATTTTTACATCGTTGTCAATTTTCTCTTTATTATTTGGTGATTTATTAATGATTTTTATTGATCCACGTATTCAATTAAGTACAAAAGGAGGTACACGTTAATGTCAGATAACAAGTTTACATTTGTGCAACTTGAAGAAAGTGCATCTGAACATATTGCTTCTCCTCAATACTCTTATTGGAAAAGTGTATTTCGTAAGTTTTTTAGTTCTAAGCTTGCCATCTTTATGTTGATTGTCGCTTTCTCTGTATTATTAATTGCATTTATTCAACCAATATTTTCTAAGTACAATCCAACAATTATGCCACATATTAACGATCGCACTATGAAATATATTCGACCTAATGCAACTTATTGGTTTGGTACGGATGATGTTGGAAATTCTTTGTTTGATGCGGTTTGGGCAGGTACAAAAAATTCCTTGATAATTTCTTTAATTGCAACTGCAATTACAACGGTATTGGGAGTTATTGTAGGTATGTTCTGGGGTTATTCCAAAAAAATGGATCAAATTATGATTCAAATTTATAATGTATTTGCAAATATTCCTTTTACTTTATTAGTTATGGTGTTGATGTATACATTTGGTCAAGGGATGGCACAGCTCATCTTTGCTTTATCTGTTACTTCATGGCTTAGTACCGCTTATTTCATTCGTGTACAAGTTATGATTATTCGTGATAGAGAATACAATTTAGCGTCAAGATGTCTTGGTACACCAACACATCGTATTTTAAAACAAAATGTACTTCCATATTTAGTTTCAGTTATTGTTACTGCAATTTCACGTGATGTACCTTTATTTATTTCTTATGAAGTGTTCTTATCTTTTATTGGTGTTGGTTTATCGCAAAAAGAAGCTTCTCTTGGTGGTATGATTCAAAAGTATTCTGTATATTTACAGTCTGCATCTTATTTATTTTGGATTCCGGTTTGTATAAGCGCCTTTATTTCTGTTTCCTTTTATATTGTAGGACAAACATTAGCGGATGCAAGTGATCCACGTACACATATGGTCTAGGAGGAATAACAATGAGTGAAAGAAAAATTATATTATCTGCAACAGATGTTGAGGTAAAATTCCAAGTTAGATCAAAAACATTAACAGCTATTCGTAATGTTTCCTTAGATATTTATGAGGGAGAAACCATTGCGATTGTTGGTGAGTCAGGATCTGGGAAGTCTGTATTTACAAAAACATTTACAGGTATGTTAGAAAGTAATGGTTCTGTAAGTAATGGGAAGATTGTATACGATGGTACTGTATTAACTGATATTAAAACAGATAAAGAATGGGAAAAGATTCGTGGACGTAAGATTTCTACTATCTTTCAAGATCCAATGACGTCGTTAAATCCGGTTCGTACGATTGGATATCAAATTAGTGAAGTCATTATGAAACATCAAGGTAAGAATAAACAGGAAGCGAAACAAGAAGCGATTGACTTGATGCGTAAAGTAGGAATTATTAATCCGGAAAATCGTTTTGATGAGTATCCATTCCAATATTCTGGTGGGATGCGTCAAAGAATTGTTATTGCGATTGCTTTAGCGTGTAAGCCAAATATCTTGATTTGTGATGAACCTACTACAGCGTTGGATGTAACGATTCAAGCACAAATTTTGAAATTAATTAAAGATTTACAAAAAGAATATGGTTTTACAATTATTTTTATTACTCATGATTTAGGGGTTGTTGCCAATGTGGCAGATCGTGTTGCGGTTATGTATGCTGGGCAAATTGTAGAGTATGGTACAGTAGAAGATATTTTCTATCGTCCGGCGCATCCTTATACTTGGGCATTATTATCAGCTTTACCACAAATCGGTAAAAAAGGTGAAGATTTATTTGCGATTCCAGGAACGCCTCCATCGTTATTTAGTGAAGTAATTGGAGATGCGTTTGCACCTCGTAATCCCTATGCGATGAAAATTGATTTTGAACAAGAACCACCGATGTTTGGGATTAGCTTAACGCATTTTGCAAAAACATGGTTGTTGGATCCGCGTGCTCCAAAGGTGGAGTTACCGGATTCTATTAAAAATTTACATGAAAAATTATTAGAAGTAGTAAATGGAGGTCAAAACTAATGGATGATAAAAAAGTAATTCTTGAAGTCAAAGACTTATCCATTACCTTTGGTTCTGGTAAAAAAACATTTACAGCTGTAAAGAATGTGAATTTCAATGTGTTTGAAGGAGAAACATTTGCGATTGTTGGAGAATCTGGTTCAGGTAAAACAACGATTGGTCGTGCAATTGTAAGAATTAATCCATTGAGTAGCGGAGAAATTATTTATGATGGCAAAAAAATTAGTGGTAAACTAAGTAAAGAAATGGATCAGTGGGTTATTAAAAACATTCAAATGGTGTTTCAAGATCCAGCTGCTTCTTTAAATGAAAGAGCTACTATTGACTATATTATTTCAGAAGGTCTATATAATTTTAAATTATATAAAAATGAAGCAGATCGTAAGGCTAAGGTTGATCAAGCTTTAAGTGATGTAGGATTGCTTCCTGAGCATAAATCAAGATATCCACATGAGTTTTCAGGTGGACAACGTCAACGTGTTGGTATTGCACGTGCGATGATTATGAAACCAAAGTTATTAATTGCGGATGAGCCTATTTCAGCCTTGGATGTTTCGATTCGTGCTCAAGTATTAAATTTATTAAAGAAATTCCAAAAAGAAAGAAATCTAACGGTTGTCTTTGTTGCGCATGATTTATCGGTTGTTCGTTTTATTTCAGATCGTATTGCGGTTATTCATAAAGGACGTATTGTTGAGTTGGCTGAAACGGAAGAGTTATTTAATAATAGTTTACATCCATATACAAAGTCATTACTTTCAGCGGTTCCTCTTCCAGACCCAGAAATTGAAAAAAGTAAAGAATTAATTGTATATGATGAAAGTGTACATGATTATTCGGTGGATAAGCCAAGTTTCCATGAAATTAAACCTGGGCACTTTATTTGGGCAAATCAAGCAGAATTAGAAAAATATCGTTTAGAACTAAAATAGTGTGTTAAATTACACACTATTTTTTTATAAGTTATATAGAAGATTTAAGAGAATCGCTAGAATCGCAATCGTTATCGATGTTGGTAATAAGCGATTCTTTTTATTTTCACTTGGTTCTACTTTTAATAGTCTAAAGTCTCCTTGATCAGCCATGTGCTTAAATAGTCCAATAACGCCTAAAATCAAAGCAATCATCGTTAAGGTGTTAATGGCTGTCAGAAGTTTATTTGGTGTAAAACTAGAGCGTATCATCGTAAGGATAACGATAAGAACAATGTAAGTAATGGTTTGTTTATCATATATGTTTTTCATAAAGAACTCCTTTTTCTTTTGATGAATAGTGTAATTTAACATATATATTATACTAAAAATGATTCAAGTAAACATTAATTTGTTATAATGAAATTAAGTTAGGAGGTGAATAGATGCAAGATAATATACTTCTAGCACGAATTGATAATCGACTTGTGCATGGTCAAGTGGGGGTAACTTGGACAAAAACAATTGGTGCGAATTTAATCGTTGTTTGCGACGATGATGCTGCAAAAGATTCTTTACAGCAATCTTTGATGTCGTTTGTTGCAAAGTCAAGTGGTGCTGGTATACGTTTTTTTACCATAGAGCATACCGCAAGTGTTATCAGTCGTGCATCAAGTGATCAAAAAATATTTTTGATTGTTAAAACACCTCAAGTAGCACGCAAACTGATTGAACTTGGTGTTCGATTCAAAGCTTTAAATGTAGGCAATATGCATTTTTCGCAAGGAAAGAAGCCATTTACAAAGAAAGTGTATGTAGATGATCAAGATATGGAGGATTTAAAGTTCATAGCTTCTTTTGGCGTTCATGTATATTGTCAAGACATTCCTGGAGATGCAATTTCGACAATTAAATAAAAGGAGAACATAATACTATGCAAATAACATTAATACAAGGATTATTGTTATCAATTGCAGCCATTATCATTGGGGTAGACTATTGGTTAGAAGCGTTCTTTATTTTTAGACCATTAGTCGTTTCTACAATTACAGGAATTATCCTTAATGATGTTAAATTAGGTCTAACAACAGGAGCATTGACAGAATTAGCATTTGCTGGTTTAACTCCAGCTGGAGGAACACAACCACCAAATCCGGTGCTTGCAGGTTTTATGTCTACGGTGATTGCTTATACCGCTAATGTAGATGCAAAGGCGGCATTGGGATTATGTTTACCATTTTCATTTCTAATGCAATATGTTATTTTATTTTACTATTCTGCTTTTTCTTTCTTTATGGCTAAGGCTGATAAAGCAGCATTAGAAGCAAATCCAAATGCAATTGTTAAAATCAATATGATTACAACGTTGATTGTTGCGGTAAGTTATGGAGTAATTGTATTTGCATGTACGTATCTTGCACAAGATGCGATGGCAAATTTAGTGAACTCAATGCCAGAAAAATTAATTCATGGCTTAGAAGTGGCCGGAGGAATTTTACCAGCTATAGGGTTTGGGATGTTGTTAAGAGTTATGATGAAAGCAAAATACATTCCATATTTCATCGTTGGTTTCTTGATGGCAAACTTTATTCCAATGTCAAATTTATTACCGGTTGCATTAGTTGGTTTTGCATTTGCTGCGTATGATTTCTTTAACGCAAAACAACGCAAGTATGAACTACAAGAAGCATTATCAAGCACAAATATAAATACGCATGGAGGAAATCAAGATGGCATCTAAAGTGTTAACAAAAAAAGATGTTACGATGCTTGGTATTCGATCATCCTTATTACAGGCATCGTTTAACTATGAACGTATGCAAGCCGGCGGTTGGCTTTGGGCACAACTTCCTGCTTTAAAGAAGATTTATAAACAGGATTTTAATGCTTTATCATCAGCCATGGCTGATAACTTGGAATTTATTAATACCCATCCGAATTTAGTCGGATTCTTAATGGGCTTATTAATTTCTTTAGAAGAAAATCATGAAGATCGTAATTTGATTAAAGGGTTAAAATTAGCTCTATTTGGTCCAATTGCCGGAATTGGAGATGCTATTTTCTGGTTTACGTTTTTACCAATCATAGCCGGTATTTCTTGTTCGTTTGCTTCCGAAGGATTAATCATTGGTCCAATCATTTTTGTGGCATCGTATGTTGCCATTTGGATTTTACGTATTGTATGGACACACATGGGTTATACGTTAGGCACAAAATCTTTTGAAATCTTAAAAGATAATTCGGATATTATTTCTAATTCTGCAACCATACTAGGTATTACCGTGATTGGTGCATTAATTGCTACCTATGTAAGTATTGAATTATTGCCGGTTATTCAAGTGGCAGGAGGTATTGAAGTAAGCATTCAAACAGCTTTCTTTGATACGATATTCCCAAAATTATTGCCTATGGCTTATACATTACTGATGTTTTATCTATTAAAGAAAAAACAAATCAGTCCAGTGGTTTTGATTATCGCAACGATAATACTTGCCATTATCTGTTCTTATATGAATCTATTGTAGTGAAAAAAAGCTTTTATCCTTAAGATAAAAGCTTTTTTTACGTAAACATTTGAATTTCATGATAAATAGGAGTATTATGTTATAGTTAAGTAGAGTAGGGGTGTTTTTATGATAAGTGAAAAAGAATTTAAAGAGTTCATTAAATATGATCAAGAAACACAAAATGAAGTATTAAATATTCATCAATTAAAGTTGGATACTAAGAAACAAGTCGTAGATGAAAAAACTAAAATCTATCATTCTAGTTGGGACACGATTAAGCAAAAAGTAGAAGATACTAAAAAAGCTTTAGATCACCGTGTAAGTGAATCGGTTGAAGTTTGTAACATTGACTTAGATCAAGGTGTGATGAAATTAAATACGATGTATCAAGAGCATAAAGAACAGTGGAAACAAGAAATTCTTAAGCGTTGTATAGGTGATTAATATGCTTAATAAAAGTAGTTATGCAATTAGTTCAAAAGCGAAAGCGATGTATGGGAAACGTTTAAAATTAGAGGATTATCAAGCGTTAATAGCAAAAAAATCTATTCCTGAAATTGCAAGTTATCTAAAAAAAGAAACGTATTATCAAGAAGTCTTGGATGGTATTAATGAAGGATCGATTCATCGAGGTAAATTGGAGTATTTAATCCGTCAAGATTTATTTGAACGTTTTAATCGTTTGTTGAAATATGGACTTGGAGATCAACATGGAACGTATCGATGGTTTATTGTTTTAACTGAAGTAGAACAAATCTTAGAGAGTATACGTGTGATACAATCACAAGATAACTTTGATATGATTTCTCGTTTACCATTATTTTTAGAGAAGTCTATGAGTTTTGATTTAAAAGAACTTATTAATGCACGTAGTTTTCAAGACTTACATAAAGTGATTGAACATACACCTTATAATGAATTGTTATCAAGGTATTTATTTGTTGAACAGGAAAATGTAGATTATGTACAATGTGAACATATTTTAAAGGAATATTATTATCAAACCATTTTTGATATTTTAAAAGAGAATCCGAATAGTGCATCTTTTAAAGCAATGGAAGATATTTTTCACTTACAGATGGAATTAGAAAATATCAATAAGATTTATCGTTTAAAAAAATATTTTAAAACAGCGCCTAGTCAAATTAATAAATATATGAATAAGGCACGTTATCACATTAATGATAAGTTATTACATAAGTTTATTTATGATTGTAATTTAGAAGAGTTTATTGAAGCGTTGAAACATACGTATTATGGTAAGTTTATTAAGAAAAGTGGAGTGGATGATATCGAGTGGTTATCGAAGCAAATTCTATATCATAATCATCGTCAAAATTTATTGTATTCGAATGATCCGGATTTGGTTTTAATTGCTTATCTGGCGTTAATTGAGGTAGAAATACAAAATATTATTGATATTATTGAGGGGGTTCGTTATAAGGTTCCTCAAGATAAAATATTTAAGTTATTACTTATATAGGAAGGGTTATTATGTCGATAGTAAAAATGAAATATATTCAAACTATTGCAGATAAGAACCATTATAAAGAGATGTTGATTACGGGTGCTAATAGCAACTATTTACATGGGGAATTAGCTAGTAATTGGATTGATGTTGAAAATGGTGATACTGTTTTAGTTGAAGATACTTTATACAATGACACATTGAATCAAATACATAATTTATGTCATATGGCAGGTTATCAAATTAAACCAAAAGAGCAGTTTAAAAAATATACAGTAGAAGAAATACAAGCTTTTTTAGTTGATTTTGAACGTATATTTAAAACAGTATGTGAAGTGAATGATGCGGTTAGTTTGAATGCAGATGATGGGGTAGCTTTAGAGAAATTACGTGAAATTGGCTTTGAAGCAATGAATCAATGTCGTTATGTTACTTTTGGTTTCGGTCGTATGCCAAATGAAAGTATGAAGAAATTAGATTTACATGATCAAAGTAAATATGAAATGGTAGAGTTACATAAGTCAAATATCTATACGTGGGTTGCTTATGTGACAAGCAATACGTTTGTAAAAGAGGTTAAGCGTATTTTTGACAGTTTGTATTTTGAAGAGATTAAAATACCAATTATTGATACGCATCGTATATTAGTTGAATATGCAGATGCGGTGGATGATATGGTTGCGTTTTTGAAATATCGTTATGATTTAATGAAGCTATATAAATATGTTGGTATGGTGGATGGAAAGTATATCTTGGCTGGTTTTGTCAGCGAACAAGATGTTCGTGCATATAAAGCATTGTTTCAGCATATTGATGTCGTGTTTCAAGAAAAGGATGTCAATGAAGTTTCAAACTTAAAACCTCCAACAAAATTAAAGAATAATTGGTTTACAAGACCGTTTGAAATCTTCATCAATATGTATGGCTTACCGGGTTATTGGGACATAGATCCTACAACCTTTGTGTGTCTAACGTATTGTTTGTTGTTTGGAATTATGTTTGGTGATTTTGGGCAAGGTTTCGTATTATTTTTACTAGGAACATTGTTAGAATTGAAAAACCCTAAGTTATTATTAGCGGGTGTTATCTCACGTGTTGGAATTACATCAATGGTCTTTGGATTCTTATTTGGTTCTTTCTTTGGGAATGAAGAATTATTTAATCCAATACATCAAGCTTTATTTGGTGTAAAAGATAAATTGTTCCACGTTATGGATGGATCAAGTACAATGATTTTATTGTCATCCGCCATCTTAATTGGAGCTGTGTTAATTTTAATTAGTATGCTAATTAATATGTATCTGCATATTAAGCATAAAGCTTATGGAGAATTGTTATTTAGTCCCAATGGGATTACAGGGTTTATCTTATATGGCTATATATTCTATGGATTACTTGGTATGTTTATGTTTCAATACCAAGCCTTTACAAAGCTAAATTTAATCTTATTTTTAGGAATACCAGCACTTATCTTTTTAATGAAAGAACCGTTGGTTCATCTAGTCGAAGGTAAGGCTATCAAGCCAAAACATGGTTGGGGTGCTTATTTTACAGAGGCTATCTTTGAGGTGTTTGAAATCTTCTTGAGTTATATTACCAATTCGATGTCATACCTAAGAGTAGGTGGCTTTGTGTTATCTCATGCTGGTATGATGCTTGTGGTGATGACTTTAGTGGAAATGACAGGTAAATCCGGTTTGTTGGTTATGATTATTGGGAATATATTTGTAATTGGCTTAGAAGGTTTGATTGTTGGAATACAAACATTACGTTTACAGTACTATGAAATGTTTTCACGCTACTACAGTGGTGGTGGAAAAGAATTTAAATTAATATCTAAAGATATCTAAAGGAGAGGAAAGAAGTTATGTTATCGATGATTGAAATGTTTTTACCTTTAATTGCAGTTGTATTAGTAATTGCACCATTGTTTATTATGTTTAAAAATGAAAGAAACGCAAAAAGTGCGAAAGTAAAGTTAATGAGTCAAATTGCAGTATTTATTGGTGTCTTTATTTTTGCGGTGATTTTCCAAATTGGTAGTATCTCAGCTTTGGCATCAAGTGGTGAAACGGTAAGTAATCCTATTGTTGGTACAATGGCGCAAGGGATGGGCTTTATTGCAGCAGCGATTGCGACTTCAGCAAGTGCAATTGGGGCTGGTTTAGCCGTTGCAGCAGCAGCACCTGCTGCCATTGGAGCTATTAGTGAAAATAGTGAAAACTTTGGGAAAGCTATTATCTTTGTTGCCTTAGGTGAAGGGGTTGCGATTTACGGTTTGTTAATTTCGATTTTAATTATCAATAAGCTATAGGGTTCACTATGAAGATGACTTTGATTAGCGATAATATTGATACGCAAATTGGACTTAGATTAGCTGGGGTAGAAGGTGTTGTTGTTCACAGCAAGACCGAGGTGTTACAGGAGTTGGAAAAGGCGATTGCAAATGAAGAAATTGCAATTGTTTTGATGACGACAAAGATAGTTAATTTATGTCCGGATGTTATTTCAGAAATGAAGTTAACCTTATCAAAACCTTTGCTAGTTGAAATTCCTGATCGCCATGGTTCAGCTAAAATAGGAGAGACCATTGACTCTTATATTTCACAAGCCATTGGTATAAAGCTAGGAGGTTTATAGAATGGATGCAAAGAAAGTAATACTGGATGATGTACAAGAGCAAGCAAACTTGATTATTGGTCGTATTAATCAAGAGATTGAAGTGTTAAGGGATGATGAAATTAATTATTATTTACAAGGTTTAAATCATGAAATAGATGCTTATTATGAAGCAGAGTTAAATGATTTACGTCTAAAAACGGCAATGGCTATTTCACAGAATAAATTAAAGACAAAACGTGATTTATTAAAATTAAGACAAGAGTTAGTAAATGAATTGTTTAAAGAAGTAGTGGATGAAATTTTAAAGTTTAAAAAAAGTGAAGAGTATTATCCATATTGTTATAGGAAATTAAAGGCATTGGATGTTGATTTATCATTGGGTTACTTAGAGATCAATCAAGAAGATGTCCATGTGTTTGAAAAGATTTTAAGTGCATTAGAAGTAAAGTGTGAACTACGAAGTGGACTTGTTAAATTAGGTGGATTTCGTTTTATTAGTGAAACGTTAAAAGTTGAAATGGATGAAACGTTTGATACAAAAGTGAAGTTACAAGAACAATGGTTTTATGATCATTCAGGGTTTATGTTGTAGAGGTGACTATGGAAAATAAAATATATTCAATTAATGGTCCTGTTATAACGGTGAAAGATACAAATGATTTTTCTATGTTGGAAATGGTTTATGTCGGTCATAAAAAGTTATTAGGAGAAGTTATTAAAATTGATAATGACTTGGTAACAATCCAAGTGTATGAGTCTACAACAGGGTTAAAGCCAAATGAACCGGTGGTTGGCAGTAAAGAACTTTTGTATGTGACGTTAGGTCCTGGGATTGTTGGAAATATCTTTGATGGAATAGAGCGTCCTTTAAAAGATTTATATGAAAAACAAGGGGCTTTTATTGATATTGGTAGTCAAGTAGATTCTTTAGATGTCAAAAAATTATGGAATGTTGAAGTGCTTTGTAAAGTTGGAGATTATCTTTACGGGGGATCTGTTTATGCCCAATGTCAAGAAACAAGTCTTATTATGCATCGTTGTTTATTGAGTCCATCTTTAAGTGGCCAAGTTATTGAAGTCGTAGAGAATGGTGCATACAATATTCAACAAACCATTATCAAAATAAAAGATGATTATGGTTTAATCCATAATATTGATTTAACATCAAAGTGGCCAATTCGTAATCCACGTCCTATTCGTAAACGTTTAGGGATTCATCGACCTTTAATTACAGGACAAAGGGTTATTGATACGTTATTTCCGATTGCCAAAGGTGGTGCGGCAAGTGTTCCGGGAGGATTTGGTTCTGGTAAAACAATGACGCAACATCAAATTGCTAAATGGTGTGATGCGGATTTAATTGTATATGTGGGCTGTGGTGAGCGTGGTAATGAAATGACACAAGTGTTACAAGAGTTTTCGGAGTTGATTGATCCTAAGAGTAATCAACCGCTGTTAGCTCGTACGGTGTTAATTGCCAATACAAGTAATATGCCGGTGGCTGCTCGTGAGGCAAGTATTTATACAGGAATTACTCTGGCTGAGTATTATCGTGATATGGGTTATCATGTTGCTATTATGGCAGATTCTACTTCTCGATGGGCTGAGGCATTAAGAGAAATATCAGGACGATTGGAAGAAATGCCGGCTGAAGAGGGGTTTCCTGCGTACTTGCCTTCTCGTATTGCACAATTTTATGAACGTGCCGGTTTGGTTGAGACCTTAAATCAACAAGAAGGTTCAATCACCATCATTGGTGCAGTTTCACCACAAGGTGCAGATTTTTCAGAGCCTGTTACACAAAATACGAAGCGTTTTGTTCGTTGTTTTTGGGCATTGGATAAGTCATTAGCTTATGCAAGACATTATCCGGCTATTAACTGGAATACTTCTTATAGTGAGTATATTGATGATTTAAGTAAGTATTATAGTGAACATGTTGCCCGTGATTTTAGCGGTTTACGTAAAGAAATGATTATGCTTTTGGCAGAAGAGAATAAATTAAATGAAATTGTTAAGTTGATTGGTGCAGATGTATTGCCGGATGATCAAAAGTTAATTTTATTAGTTGCGAAAATGATTCGTGTAGGTTTCTTGCAACAAAATGCTTATCATCAAGAGGATACATATGTTCCACTTGCAAAACAATATCAAATGTTAAAGGTAATTCATTACTTTTATCAAGAAGCTAAAAAGTTAGTAACAAGAAAGATTCCTGTTAGTTTACTGAATAAAACAGGAATTGTAGATAAAATTATTAAGATAAAATATGATGTTAGAAATGATGATTTAATGGCATTTGACAATTACTATGTAGAAATTGATCAAGCATTAAAATCCATTGATTAAGGAGGTATTTCATGACTTTATCAATTTTAGGTTTAAATGAAATTGCTGGTTCATTAGTAGTGATGGATAATGTTGATGATGTATCGAATGAAGAAATTGTCGAGATAAAAACACAAGATGGACATATTCGCTTAGGAAGAGTTGTTGAAATAGAAGGAAAAAAAGCGATTGTGCAAGTCTTTGAAGGAACAAGCGGTTTGTCAAAAACAAATACCAAGACAAAGTTTTTAGGGCATCCAATGGAACTTCCTTTGAGTAAGGAAATACTGGGACGTATTTTTAATGGTTCTGGTAAGCCGATCGATGGATTAGGAGAGGTATATTCGAATTTTAAGGCGGATATTAATGGAAATCCATTAAATCCGGTTGCACGTGTCTATCCACGTAATTATATCAATACAGGTATTAGTACGATTGATGGATTAAATACTTTGATTCGTGGACAAAAACTTCCTATTTTTTCAGGAAGTGGGATGCCACATGATAAGTTAGCTGTACAAATTGTTCGTCAGGCACAGATTGCTGATTCGCAAGGAAAAGACTTTGGTATTGTGTTTGGTGCCATGGGTGTAAAAAATGATGTAGCAGAGTACTTTAAGCGTTCGTTTGAAGAAACAGGGGTTATGGAAAAGGTATGTATGTTTATCAACTTAGCCAATGATCCAATTATTGAGCGTATCATTACACCTCGTTGTGCTTTAAGTGCAGCAGAGTATTTAGCGTATCAACAAGATATGCATATCTTAGTTATTTTGACTGATATTACGTCTTATTGTGAAGCACTACGTGAGTTTTCAAGCAGTAAGGGAGAAATTCCGGGTCGTAAAGGGTATCCGGGTTACATGTATTCGGATTTGGCTTCGCTTTATGAGCGTGCCGGTATTGTTCAAGGGAAGAAAGGGTCAGTGACTCAAATTCCGATTTTGACTATGCCTAACGATGATATTACCCATCCTGTTCCGGATTTAACTGGCTATATTACCGAGGGACAAATTGTGTTAGATCGCCAATTGCATCAAAATGGTATCTATCCACCTGTTGGTCCATTGGCTTCTTTATCACGTCTTATGAAAGATGGTATTGGTAAAGGATATACGAGAGAAGATCATAGTGCCTTAGCTAATCAGTTGTTTGCTTCTTATGCCAAGGTGATTGAAGCTCGTTCACTAGCTTCTGTTATTGGAGAAGATGAATTATCAAGCAGTGATCAAATGCATTTAGAATTTGGTCGTCAATTTGAAAAAATTTTCATTGGTCAAGGCTTTGATACAAAGCGTTCTATCAATGAAACCTTATCATTGGGATGGGCATTATTAAGCATGCTTCCGGAATCTTCGCTTGATCGTCTTGATCAAAATTTAATCAAACAACACTATAATCCAAGTACAGCCTCTCGTATTCTTGAAACTTTAGCAAGTGTTGGTGTGTAGTTATGTCAAAGGAACATAAAATATTTCCAACGAAAGGGAATTTATTAGCTACGAAAAAATCATTGATCTTAGCGAAAGATGGTTATGAGTTACTTGATAAGAAACGTAATGTGTTAATACGTGAAATGATGCTTCTACTTGATAAAGTAAAGATATTACGTAATGAAATTACGGAGAGTTATGAATTGGCTTATTATTATCTTCAACAAGCCAATATCTCTAATGGGGTAATTAGTGAATTAGCTAGTAGTGTACAAGTAGAGTCTTCGATTCATATCAGCTATCGAAGTGTTATGGGAGTTGAAATACCAAGTATTGGTTATACACAAAAACCAATTAAAATGGAGTATGGGTTTAGTGAATCCAATGCTAAAGTCGATGAAGCGTATGTTCAATTTCAAAAGGTAAAGGAATTAACGTTTATATTAGCGGAAGTAGATAATAGTGTATATCGTTTAGCAAATGCAATTCGTAAGACACAAAAAAGAGCCAATGCATTAAAAAATATAGTAATCCCTAATTTTGAAGATACCGTTAAATTTATTCAAGAAGTGTTAGAAGAAAAAGAACGTGAAGAATTTTCAAGACAGAAGGTCATTAAATTAAAAAAAGAAAAACTTAAATCAAGCCAGATTTAAGTTTTTTAGTTATCTTTATAAATACTTTTTGCATAGTAGGAAGGAGTGACTTTATATCTTTGGGTAAATTTTCTTGAGAAGTAGTGAATACTGTTGAAGCCAAGCATAGATGAAATTTCTGAAATGTTGTGTTTATTTTCTCTGATTAAAATACGACTTTTCTTAAGTTTTGCTTCATTGATGTATTTCTTAGGGGCAATCTTAATATTATCTTTAAATAAATTTTGTAAAGATGATCTTGATATCGAGAAATGATGACATATTTCAGCGATGGAAAGAGGTTCATATAGATGACTGTCAATATAGTTGATGATTTCATTCACCATTTCGTTTTCGAAGTGTTGATTGATTGGAGAGGTTGGTTTTTGTTCTTCCAGATGGAAGTCATATTGCAATAGATTAATGATTAATACTTTTAGTAAGCTAATCATTAAATCTTCTCGATATGGTAAATCAATGTTTGATTCATCCACAAATTTATTTAGTGTAGATAGCAGTTCTCTTTTAATTTTAAATTTACGATTAATTAAGGATTGATAATGTTCGATTGACATATTAAACATGATTGTTAAATAAGAACATGGTTTATTGGCGGTTACCTTTTGGCGATGAAATTGGTTAGGACCAAAAATCATAAGCTCATATTCATTAATCTCATAGTTTTTTCCTTCTACTTCCACATTTAAAGAACCATTATCGACATATGTTAATTCAAAGTATTCATGTTGCTCCCCGTCAAAATAATAGCCGGTACCTTTTACACTATAGTAAAAAGAGAAGATTTCATCGATATGAAAGCTTGTTTTAATGTGTGTGATACCATAAGGTTTTGATAAAGGAGCAACCCTTTTTTTAGCATGTTTTTTATGGATGACTTCACAAGTTGTTTTATTAGTCATTGGAATAATGTTGAAATATAAATTAGGATGAAGTTTTACAGTACGATGCATGACGAATTGTTGCATGATAGGATCACTGTTGTGTTCTTTGATACATAACATGGCAATACCATCAATACATTTAATAATAACCTCATCGTTATATTGATGTAATTCTGATAAATCTTTTATGGTTGTTTCTACGGTAGTTACTGTGTAAGTATCCATATTTAGTAAATTTGTATCAATTTCATATATAGAACCATATTGCGTAAATTGTGTTCCAGTTGTTTTTTTATACATATTAATCACCTTTTATATTATAAATCTATCTTCATTTTTGTACAATTCATTTAATCATAAATGAATTAAATTTAAAAGTACAAATTAGGAAATGATTTTTCCTAATGGATAGTTGGATATTCCTAGTTTATATAAAAAAGTGTTGAAAAGTGCAAATCAAAAGTTATTTTGTATAAAGAAATATTAAGTAAATACAAGTAAAATATTTTTATAGTAAGCGGTTTAATTTTCCGCTCTATAATGAAGGGATGAGCAAATATGCCAAATATCGTATTAACGAGAATTGACAACCGACTAATTCATGGTCAAGTTGCTACACAATGGTGTGGCAGCATTGGGGCTAACTTAATTTTAGTGGCTAATGATGATGTTGCTGGCAATTCATTTCGACAAGGCTTGATGGATATGGCTGCTCCTAGTTACGCTCAAACACGTTATTGGACGATTGAGAAAACGATTAGCACAATCCATAAGGCTTCTGATGCACAAAAGATTTTCTTAGTTTGTGAAACACCTACTGATGTTTTAAAACTAGTAGAAGGTGGAGTACCGATTAAGAAAGTTAACATTGGTAATATGCATATGGCAGATGGTAAACGCCAAGTTGCGACAACTGTTGCTGTAGATGATACTGATGTTGCTGCATTTAAAAAACTTCAAGAACTTGGGGTTGAACTAGAAATTCGTAAAGTTCCACAAGAGGGAACAGAAGATGTTTCTAAATTATTTAAGTAATTGCAAAAAATAATCATAATGAAAGGGGACTAATATAATGGATATACTTCAAATTATATTACTTGCAATTGTAACATTTATATTTGCAATCGACCAATTCTCATTAACCGAATTATTATACCGTCCAATTATCGCTTGTCCAATTATTGGGATTATCTTAGGTGATGCTCAAACTGGTTTAGCAATTGGTGGTACTTATGAATTAATGATGATTGGTAACATGCCGGTTGGTGGGGCACAACCTCCAAATGCGGTACTTGGTGGTATCGTTGCTATGATTTTCGCGGTAAAAGCTGGATTCGGTGTTGAAGAAGCATTAGGTGCTTCAGTTGTCTTCGCTGTATTCGGTCAATATGCAGTAACAACTACATTTGCTTTAATGTCAGGTATCATGGCAAAAGCAGACAAACATGCTGACTTAGCAGAGCCTAAGGGAATTGCTCAAGTTAACTACATCTCTATGTTAATCTTAGGTAGTTTATTTGCGTTGTTTGCTGTATTAGCTTACGTTGGTGGAGAAGCTATGGGTGCAACTTTACAAGACTTCTCTGATAAATTCAAATGGTTCATGGTAGGTCTTGGAGCGGCAGGTGGAATGATGCGTTTCGTTGGGTTTGCAATCTTAATGAAAATTATGCTTGCTAACGATATGTGGGGTATTTACTTCGCTGGATTTGCAGCAGCTGCAATTTTAGGAAATATTCCAGCTACTTCAGGAGCTACATTGTTATTAGTTGCGTTTATTGGTGCAGCAATTGCATTATACGACTATAACACAAACGTTAAAATTAAAAACTTAGTAGGAAATGGAGGTACTAGTGATGGCATCTAATGTTACAGCTTATAAAGATTTAACTCCAGCTAAATCACTAGATAAAGCTACCTTAAATAAAATGGTATGGTTATCTACTATGCTTCAAGCATCTTTCAACTACGAAAGAATGCAAGCAGCTGGTTGGTTATGGGGTATTTTACCTGGATTAGAAAAAATCCATACTAATAAAGAAGACTTATCTGCTTCAATGACTCACAACTTAGAGTTCTTTAATACTCACCCATTCTTAGTAACATTCGTTATGGGTATCGTATTATCATTAGAACAACAAAAAGCAGACATCAATACAATCCGTGCGGTACGTGTTGCTGCAATGGGTCCATTAGGTGGTATTGGTGATGCGTTGTTCTGGTTCACATTAGTTCCAGTTACTGCTGGTATTACAGCTGGTATGGCAATTAATGGAAGCTTTGCAGGTCCAATCTTATACTTCTTAATTACATTTGGAGTACAAATGGGCTTACGTTTCTGGTTAATGTACTGGTCTTATTCTTTAGGAACAAGTGCAATTGGTGTATTAACTAAGAATGCAAAAGAATTTACACATGCTGCAAGTATGTTAGGGGTATTCGTTGTTGGTGCTTTAACATGTAACTTTGGTGGTACAAGACTTGGAATGGTAATTCCAAACGGTGAAAAACCAATCGATGTACAAGCTTTATTAGATGGTATTTTACCAGCATTAATACCTCTTGGATTAACATTAATGTGCTACACATTAATCAAAAAGAAAAACTGGTCTCCAATGAAATGTATCGGTTTATTATTAGTAATCGGTATCGTTGGAGGATTCTTAGGAATTTGGCCAGGGGATTACAAAACTGTAATTCAATTCCCTTGGCACTAAGCTATTATATTTAATTTTGCTTGAACTTCATTTAAAACACGCAGGGCATGCGTGTTTTTCTTGATAGTAGAAAGGATTGTTATGGATCGTAATGTCATTTTAGTTTTAATATTTATAGTATTAGCAATATTCTTTTCAATTACAGTAAAATTTGTTAAAAAACATTATTCTACTAAAATTGTTCGTTTATTAGAAGAAAGAAAGTTTGATGAGTTTGATCAGTTAATTGAAACCTTTATCATTAAAATTTTATTTATGCCATTTAACATCGATTATATGAAGTTAAATAGTGCTATTTTAAGAGATAACAAAAAAATGATTCTTCAAGCGTTTGAGAAGTTTGAAAAACATCGTTTGAATCATAAGCAAAAATCGTTGATTTATATGATGGCATTTAATTATTATGTTTCAGTTGAAGATCAAAAACATGCGAAAAAGTATTTAAATTTAGTTATTGATTTAAAAGATGAACAAATGATAAAAGAAGCAAGTCGTATTTATGATATATATATTGAAAAAGGAGATCGTTACTTAGAAGAAATCTTAGAGGAAACAAAGAATCTTCCAGAGGAACATCGTGGAGTAAACGAATTCTTAATTTCAATTATGTATGAAAATAAAAAAGATCATAAAAAGGCAAAAGAATATCGAGAACTTTCTGAGACACATATTGCAATGTTAGATGAACTACTAAAAGCAAAAAAATAACCACTTCTATGAAGTGGCTATTTTTTTAATCATTTAATTTATCTTGGTGTGTTGCGTATAGATATTCATCTACTGTATTGATTACGCGATCTTTTACTAATTCACGAGGACAATTCTTTAATACACCTTCACGTACTTTTGTGTACTGGATTGGCATAAATTGACTTAATAAGTTTAAAGGTACACCATCCTTAAAGTTAGTAAATAATGTATCAATCGCTTGTTTTACACTTTCTTTTGGCATGAAATAACGACTACGATCTGAGAATGAATATTTACGTTTCAATGCAATTTCTTGTGTAGTTCCATGATAGTGTTTTGACCAATATTTAGGTTCCTTTAACATTTCTTCTTCTAGAATTTCAATGAGATGACTTGTTTTTGTATCCGTATCTTTGAAATATTCTTTTTCAGCGAAGGCTAGGGCAAATAG
Organism: Erysipelotrichaceae bacterium; assembly: GCA_030528645.1. Taxonomy (GTDB): domain Bacteria; phylum Bacillota_I; class Bacilli_A; order Erysipelotrichales; family Erysipelotrichaceae; genus RQZE01. The sequence continues at coordinate 32,267 of JAUMYM010000006.1, forward strand.
AGCTTCACGAGCTTGGAATGTCAAACCCGGACCAACTTTTAAGATACCAACACCATCTTCGACAAGTTCTCTTAGTTTAATTTTTGTTTGATAGTCTGTAGAGTGACCTTCATAAACTAAAGATGAATATTCTTTAATGGCATTCATTAAGTCAGTCGCTTTGAAGCGATCGTATTCGGTACATCCGGCATCTTTTTCTTCCACACCGGGTTGTACAACAACCGCAATAACATACTTCCAAGCTTCTTGCAGATTTTCACTTGCAAATGCTGTTTCAAATGCTTTTACAGTATCTTTGAAGTCAGATACCTTTGTAACCGATACCCCACTGTCTTTTGCATCTTGAGAACCTCCAGGGATTGGAACTTCACTACCAACAATATATACCGGATGTATAGCATCTGGTTTTGTCTTTAATAACTCTTGGTAGGCTGCTTCAGCCACTTTGGCAAGCATAGCACCTCGACGAGCGATGGTTTCATCGGTTAAACGTGTATTAGGATTATCGCTATTTACCTTCATACTTGTATCAATATGAATTTTCGTAAAGCCAGCTAATACATAGTCATGAATTAATTGACTTGCTTCTTGCATAGCTTTTTCTTCATCGTAGTGTGTAAATGTTAATGGACCTAAGTGATCTCCTCCAAGAATAATACGATCTTGTGCTAATCCTACTTTCTTAGCCAATGTATTGATAAATTGAACAAAATCACTTGGTTTCATACCTGTATAGCCACCGTATTGGTCCACTTGATTGGCTGTTGCTTCAATTAATAAAACAGTATTTGTTTCAATTGCGCGTTTCATACAAGCTTCCAATACCAATTCATTGGCTGTACATGCACTATAAATACCTACTGGAATTCCTTTTTTTTGTAAATCAATAATTTTTAATAATGGATGTTTCATAGTTCCTCCCAATTTTAAACATAAAAAAGCGATATATCGCTTTTTTAAATACCATCTTCACTTTCTACTTCTACTTTTTCAACATACGTGTATTTTACGATTTGATCTTTACCGGTATTTATTGCCATATCCGCTAAAGCATCCACATCTTCTATAAATCCACGTGCCATTGAAATCTCAATTAACATAGCTAAATTAGTTCCAGCAAGAACTTTAATGTTTTCTTTACGATTCATTGAAATTTCCACAGCCGTTTTAAATGGTGAACCACCAGCTAAATCGGTAAATACTAAAATACCATTACAATCTTTTAATTCATCCATCGCTTTGTTTAATTCTCTTGCTAAATCTTCTACAGAATATTCTTGCACAAAATCAATAGCGATGTAATGCTCAGGCATTCCAGCGATTAATTTTACAGAGCTCGTTAAACCTGAGCCGAAGTTACCATGACCAGTAACAATAATTCCTACCATATATGTTCCTCCTATTTTGAATATGGGTATAAAGTAACACCTTTAACCACACGATTTACTTCTCCACTTGGACAAGGGTTATCTGGTGTAATATTTAATAATAATGATTTATAAAGGGCAATTAATTGTGCAACAATAATATAATCTAAACCTAAGAATACATTATCTAATGCATATTCATTTTTAAATGAATAGTAATAATCAACAAGTGGTTCTAACTCACTGTAATAGCGATTTGAAATAACTAAGATTTTATTGCCTTTACGCTGTAGAGACATTTCTTTAATTAAATCAAGTTCATATTGATAACTATAAGCATCATCACTTACGTAAATAACGGTTAATGTTTCATCGTTAATGATAGATTTAGGACCATGTCTAAATCCAAGTGGTGTATCATACATCGTTACTGTTTTTCCAGCTGTTAGCTCTAACATTTTTAATGCAGATTCTTGGCTAACACCTTTTAATGCATTGGCACCTAAATAAACGATACGATTAAAGTTATATTCTTGAACTAATTGATGGAAGTAAGAGAAATCTTCTTGTACCATCTTGTAAGCGTTGTTTATAACTTGTTGGAACTCTTTTTCTAATGTATCTAAGTTATCCAAGTGGAAACACAATAGGGTTGCTAAGTACATATTTGTATAGCTTGATGTCATCGCAAAACTTTGATCATGTGTTTCATCGGTTAAATTAATCGCATAAGCATGTGGATTGTTCATTGCAGCCTTACTTAATGCACCATTTTTATTGCATGTAATAAATAAATGATACACGTTATCTTGACATACCGCATTTGCAACATCGACAGCTCCAACAGATTCTGGAGAATTACCACTACGCCCATAAGAAACTAAAAGCGTTGGTTTACTTCTAGATAAATAGTTTTCCGGAGTAGCGACTAAATCGGTTGTTCCATACGATTTTACTTTGTAGTTTTTCATTAGTTTGTTTAAGTAACTATATACAGAGTTACCAACAAATTCACTTGTTCCAGCACCGGTTAAAATAATATCGTAATCTTCGTGCTTTAATACATTATTTAAAAATGAAGCAAGTTCATCTTTCATTTCTTTTATCTGTGTAAATGTTTTTTTCCAAGTGTCAGGTTGTTGATGGATTTCACTTGCTGTAAATGTACTTGTTGATAATGTAAGTTGTTCATCAGTCATATTAAAAAAAGCCATTTATTTACCTCTTTTCTACTAACATCATTATAGTAAATGAATTGTTTAAAAACAATAAATAGGTTAAAATATATAAGTAATATAGATAAAAATACAAATGAAAAATATAAAAATTATGTAGAATTATATATGGAGGGAAAAGTATGATAATTCAAAGTAAAAAAGTATGGTTAGTTGGTCAATTTCATCCTGCACAAATCGAGATTGAAAATCAAAAGATTAAAAATGTATATCCTTATGGAACAAAGGAAGTGGACCAAGATTATGGCTCATTAAGAATTGTTCCCGGTTTTATTGATATTCATACACATGGTGCTTATGGATTTGATACCAATGATGCCAATGAAGAAGGATTAAGACATTGGCTAGCTAACATTCCAAGTGAAGGGGTTACAGGTTTATGTCCTACAACGATTACACAATCAAATGCAGTATTGACAAAAGCTGTAAAAAACGTTGCGAAAGTAGTGGAAGATGGATATACAGGTGCTGAAGTATTAGGTATTCATTTTGAAGGGCCATATTTAGATATGGTATATAAAGGGGCTCAACCTGAACAACACATTGTTACTCCTACCGTTGAAGAATTTAAACAGTATCAAAAAGATGCGAATGGATTAATTAAAGTTATGACCTTAGCAACTGAACATGATCCAGATTTTGCATTAACAAAATATTGTCAAGAAACAGGAGTGAATGTATCAATTGGACATTCATCAAGTACGTATGATCAAGTATTAATGGCAGTAGCCAATGGAGCTCGTTCAATGACACATATTTATAATGGTATGTCACCATTTAATCATCGTAAAAATGGAATGATTGGAGCAGCATTACGTATGAGAGAATTATATGGTGAAGTAATTTGTGATGGAAATCATTCAACACCTGCAGCATTAAATATTCTATTTAAGTCAAAGGGTATGAATAAGACTATTATGGTTACCGATTCATTAATGGCAAAAGGAAAACCGGTAGGTTCTAAGTTTATTTTTGGTGGAAATGAAATTGAAATTTATCCCGATGGTTCAGCGCATCTTACATCTACAAAAGGATTAGCAGGTTCAACCTTATCAATGAATAATGGACTACGCATTTTGGTGGAAGAGGCTGATTTACCTTTTGAACAAGCCTTAGCTTCTGCAACCATCAATCCAGCAAAATTATTAAGAGTAGATGATCGAAAAGGTTATATTGTTTCTGGCTATGATGCAGACTTAGTGGTATTAAATGATGACTATAGTGTTGCACAAACATATTGTAGAGGAATTGCTAGTTTATAATGATAAAAGATGAAAAAGTAAGCCCAAGTGGCATAAATATTTATCAGGATGATCGTGGTCGAACAATTTATTTTGATCGCTTTACAAAACGTGGATATGTAATTACAGATAAAGAAGCGAAAAACTACATGACTTTTCAAAATCGATTTTTCATTGCCTTAGCAGCTTTGATTTTGACATATTCTTTGGTTAAGAATATCTTTGTCGCTATCTTTGTTTGTCTTTTGGTTGTTGTAGCTTTAGAGTTAGCGTTTCGTAAAAAGTTCTTGGCTCATTTGACATATATGTCAAATTTTAAACCGATGCATCGTCAGTGTATTGTAAAACAATTAGCGAATAAAACGTCGAAGACGCGTTTACTATTGAAGTCGATCTTATATTTAACCTTAGCCGTACTATTGGTGTTAAATGCATTAGAAAAAAAACACGATATTACATTAATCGCTGTTTCTTATGGGATTGCTGGAATTGTAACGGTTGTTTCTATCGTTCATTTTTTAGCTTATTTTAATGCAAAAAATAAGAAGTGAGTATTTCTAATTAGAAATGCTCTTTTTCTTGAGGTAAGAATAATGATTTATGCAGTAGAATATCTGTATAATGTTTTTAATCTATGTTATAATGAACTGGTATTTAGGAGGATTTTTTATGGGAATCGCAGATAAAATCAAAAACTTTATTGCACCGTTAGAACCTGTTGATGAAGAATTGGAATTAACACAAGAAGAAGCTAAAGTTGTTAGCGAATATGAAGCTCCAAAAAATAAAGGGGTAGCAAAAGTAGCACAAGATACAAAAATGGTATTATTTGAACCTCGTAGTTTTGATGAAGCGGAAGAAATCGCAAAGCATTTAAAGTTTCGTCGTGCATGTGTTGTAAATTTGCATCGTTTACAAAGAGATTACGCACAACGTACTATTGACTTTTTAACGGGTGTAGTATTTGCATTAGATGGTTCAATTCAAAAGATTGGACATAATGTTATTTTATGTACTCCAAATTCGATTGGTGTACAAGGAGAAATTAGTTTAGAGTCACTTGAAGAAAACTAATTTATTTCTTGCTAGAATTGAAGATTGGATTTTACAATCTTTAACCTATCAACGTCCCGTTGAAACGGATTTTCTAAGTGAAGAAGAGTATGCAACATTAAAAAATAATGTTTTTCATCGCGTCGATTTTATAGAAGATGGTGGTTACCCTCAAGCGATACGAAAGAAAGTTATTTTTAATAGTGAAGGCTATCAAAGTCAAGTTGTTTGTTTAAAGAGTAAGTATCATAATAAATTTACATCGTTGAGACATCAAGATGTTTTAGGTGCTCTAACTTCTTTGGATATTAAGCGTAATCAAATTGGTGATATTGTTATTTTTGAAAATATGGTTGCGGTATATACGACTGCAACAATGGCTTTGTTTATTATGAATCATTTACATAAAATTAAACATATAGGTGTTAAATTTCAAATTAGTACTGAAATGTTGTATCAACCGGTACAATTTGAAGAAATAAAGATCAATGTGTCAAGTACAAGAATGGATACGATTGTTGCAGGTCTTATGCATATATCACGTAAGGAAGCGAATCGCTATATTGTAGAAGGTCTTGTGTATGTAAATGATGTTGTTGTTATGCAAAACAGTTATCTATGTAAAGAGCAAGATAAGATTACCATTCGTCGATTTGGTAAATTTATTTTTGAAGCTTCTTTGGGAGTTAGTAAAAAAGAACGACTGTTTTTATTATTTAAGAAGTATATTTAATCTAGGAGGTGAAATTGTGAGCGAAAAGTTTCGTATGATGAAAAATGGATACGATCGTTTTGCGGTGGATGATGCCATTAGTGAATATCAAAGTACCATTTCCTATTTAAATATACAGAATGATTTATATTTGAAAGAAATTAATCGATTAAAAGAAGAAATGAAGCAGTTAAAAGAAGAACTTGCGGATGTCTCTTTGCAAGTGCAAACAAAAGAGAGTGCATATCAAGAAATTTCTCGTTTAGCAATTAAAGAAGCTAACTCTGTCATTGGTTGTGCCAGTAATAATGCGGATGTGATTGTGAAAGAAGCCTTAACAACTGCTCGCATTATTATTACAGAGTTAAGCACGATTACATCTTCAACAGATCTTATAAAAAAAGATATGATTATGAAACTTAATCAACTGAAACAAGATATTGATGATATAATGTTACCAAGGCTTCCCGACATTCGTTGGATTGAAGCGATTAATAAAGAAAGCGATGAGCAAGACAAGTAACTATAAAGGATTTTATAGAGAGTTTGGGGTTGGTGGAACCAAATAGAGAGTTTATAGTTGTATCACTTGCAAGTATTATCAGGAAATGGATAATCGTAGGCTTTGCGTTAAAAGGCAAAAGGGCATATGTTTACATATGAACTAAGGTGGTACCGCGGAAATTTTCGTCCTTAGATTATTAAGGACTTTTTTTATTGGAGGATAGATATGGAATTAAAAGATACGTTATTAATGCCTAAAACAGAATTTGAAATGCGAGGGAATTTACCTACAAAGGAACCAAAGATTTTACAAACATGGATAGAAGATCGTCATTATGAGGAAATTTTAAAGCGACATGAAGGAAAGCCTTCTTTCATTTTGCATGATGGTCCTCCTTATGCCAATGGAAATCTTCATGCAGGAACGGCGATGAATCGTACGATTAAAGATATTATTGTACGTTCACATGCGATGAGTGGTTATTATACACCATTTTTTCCTGGTTGGGATACACATGGTTTACCAATTGAAAATGCCATGGCAAAACTTGGGGTAAATCGTAAAGAAATGACTTCAGCACAATTTAGAAAGAAATGTGAAGAGTTTGCTTTAAAGCAAGTAGAAATACAAAAAGAAACAATGATTCGTTTAGGAACCATTGCAGACTATGATCATCCTTACATTACCTTATTTAAAGAGTTTGAAAGTAGAGAGATACAGTCATTTGCGAAAATGGCATTAGATGGCTTAATTTATCAAGGTTTAAAACCCATTTATTGGTCACCTGTACAGGAAACAGCAATTGCAGATAGTGAAATCGTATATATTGATAAGAAAGATCCAGCTATCTTTGTGGCATTTGACGTACTGGATGGTAAAGGGGTTTTAAGTGATGAACGTTTTATTATCTGGACAACAACACCTTGGACAATACCAGCTAATTTAGCGATTTGTTTAAATGAATCTTTTGATTATGCAGTTGTAAAAACAAATAAAGGAAAGTTGGTTGTTTTAGCAAGTAAGGTAGATGAACTATTACAAAAATTTAATCTTGAACATTTAGGGATTGAAAAACTATATAAAGGGAAAGAGTTAGAATATATTACTGTTAAGCATCCATTTTATCCAGAGCGTCCATCTTTGGTTATTTTAGGAAATCACGTTACAGATGAAGATGGTACAGGATGTGTCCATACTGCTCCAGGGCATGGTAGTGATGACTTCTATGTTGCAAGTAAGTATGGAATTGCACCATTTTGTCCGGTGGATGAAAAAGGATGTATGATGCCTGAGGCAGGAGAAGACTTGGTTGGTTTATTTGTTGATGATTGTAGTAAAAAAGTAATTACGAAATTAAATGAGTTAAATGCTTTAATGCACGTTGAAACAATCGTGCATAGTTATCCGCATGATGAACGTATGAAAAAACCGGTTATTTTCCGTGCAACGGTACAATGGTTTGCATCTATTGAAAAGGTACGTGAAAAATTACTGGCAGAAATTAAAAGTGTAAACTGGGAAAATCAATGGGGTGAAGTTCGACTTTACAATATGATTAAAGATCGTGGCGATTGGTGTATTTCAAGACAACGCCTATGGGGAGTACCAATTCCAATCATTTATAATGAAGATGGCTCACCAATCATGGAAAAAGAAGTCTTTGATCACATTGCTGATTTAGTACTTCAACATGGTTCTAATGTTTGGTTTGAAAGAGAAGCGAAAGATTTATTACCGTTAAATTATAAAAATCCAAAATCACCAAATGGTTTATTTACCAAAGAAAAAGATATTATGGATGTTTGGTTTGATTCAGGTTCAAGTTCCAATGAGTTACAAGCAAGAGGACTTCGTTATCCTGCTGATTTATACTTTGAAGGTAGTGACCAATATCGTGGTTGGTTTAACTCTTCGTTAATCATAGGTAGCATTGTGCATGGACAAGCACCATATAAGTCTGTACTATCACATGGTTATGTATTGGATTCAAAAAGAGAAAAAATGAGTAAATCTCGTGGTAATGTCTTAAATCCAATTGATGTAATTAATAAGTACGGAGCTGATATTTTTAGACTTTGGGCAAGTAATGTCGATTTTAAACAAGATATGTGTATCGGTGATGATAACTTAAAACAAGTTTCAGAGTTATATCGTAAAGTTCGTAATACGTTTAAATTTATGTTAGGTACACTACATGATTTTGATGCTTCAAAAGATCTTGTTGCTTATAAGGATTTAACAGAAGTTGATCAATATATTTTGATACGTTTAAACGAAACATTAAATGATGTAAAAGAAAAATATTTACGTTATGACTATGTCGGTTTAAGTGGGCAATTGATGAATTTAATGACCAATGAATTAAGTAGTTATTATTTAGATTTTTCTAAGGATATTTTATATATTGAGAAAATGGATAGTGTACGTCGTAGACAAGTACAATCTGTTATTTATCAATGTGTAAATGTTTTAAGTAAATTATGGGCTCCAATTTTAGTGTTTACGATGGAAGAGGTTTGGAGTAACTTTAAACATCATCAAGAAAAGAGTATCCATTATCATGATTTCCCTGTTACAGAAATGTATGAAAATAGTCAAATTATCAAAGATAAATTTGCTCGTTTGTTCTTAATTCGTAGTGATGTATTTAAAGCTTTAGAAGTATCACGTGCAGAAAAAATAATTGGAAAACCATTAGAGGCAACGGTACAATTAGATGTTTCCGACGAAGATAAAGCGTTATTATTATCAACTTTAGATGGTAAGGTTGCTCAATGGCTGATTGTTTCTAACGTTGAATTTGTATCAAATAGTGCCTTTACTCAATATGAAACATGTAAAGTAAATATCGTTAAGGCAGAAGGAACAGTATGTCCAAGATGTTGGAATGTAGTTAAGGATATTGATGAAGAAGGTTTGTGTTGCAGATGTCATGAAGTCTTAAAGAAGTAGGTAAACCTACTTCTTTATCTTGTTTTAGAAATGTGCTATTATCAAAAGGAGGTGATGGAATGAAAATTGATTTTTCTAATCGTATCAAAGAGAATGTTATATCTGGTATTTTAGTTGGATTAGTTATTGTTAGTGTTTATTTCTTATTTTTAAATTTTAATAGCGTAAAAGCAATTTTAACGAAAACCTTTGACATATTACTTCCTTTTATATCGGGTTTTGCCTTAGCATTTATTTTATTACCAATTACCAATCACATTGAACGTATTTTACCAAAGTCTATGAAGTTTGCGACACGCCGTAAAATTTCAGTGTTTTTATCTATGTTGTGTTTCTTTTTGGTATTATCCACGTTTCTTGGTATTTTAATACCACAACTAGTATTTAGTGCAACACAACTATCAAATAAAATGTCGGAATACATCACCAATGCTTCAAAATTTATTATGGACTTAAATACAAATCTTAATATCAGTAGTGAAGTCTCTAACTATATTTTAAGTACAGGTAGTGGTATTGTAGATAATGTAATTGTTTCGATAAGAAATTATTTACCACAGTTATTATCAAGTTCGATTAACTTCATTACAAAAACGTTTTCTATGATTATTGGTATTATCATTGCGGTATATATCTTACTGGATCGTGAGAAGTTTGCTTTGCAAATTAAAAAAACTGTTTATGGTTTATTTGGTGTTAATGTTGGAAATCGTTTTGTATCCATTATGAAGTTATCAAATCGTGTCTTTAATAGTTTCATCATTGGGAAAATTATAGATTCTATTATCATTGGAATTTTATGCTTTATAGGTATGACTATCTTTAAGTTTGACTATGTCTTATTGATTAGTTTCATTGTCGGTTTAACAAACATGATTCCTGTTTTTGGACCTTTTATTGGAGCGATACCTGGAATATTTATCTTATTTATTATTAATCCAATTAGCGCATTGTGGTTTGCTTTATTTATATTAGGCTTACAACAATTTGACGGTAATATTTTAGGTCCATATATTCTTGGTGACTCGTTAGGTTTATCAAGTTTGTGGGTTATGTTTGCAATCTTATTAGGTGGTGGGTTGTTTGGTATTGTAGGAATGTTCTTAGGAGTTCCTGTCTTTGCGATTTTCTATCACTTATTTAAAGGGTTTATTTACCGACGATTGCATCATCAAAATATAAATATAAATTAAAAACAAGGTTTGAAAACCTTGTTTTAATTTTTACCTAATAATTTAAACATATTCTTTTTATAGACTTCAACGCCCGGTTGATTAAATGGATTAATATCTAATAAATAGCAACTAACTCCACATGCGATGAAGAAGAAATATGCCATGTATCCAAAGCTTCTAGCTGAAGTATCTTCAAGTGTAAGGATAATGTTTGGTACATTTCCTTCTTTTTCATGAGCTAATAGGGTTCCTTGCATAGCCATCTTATTAACCCAATCTAGTGATTTACCGGCTAAGTAATTCATGTTATCTAAATTATCTTCATCACTTGGGAATGTTCCATCTAACATTGGTTTATCAATTAAAAGTAGAGTTTCAAATAATACACTACTACCTTCTTGGATAAATTGACCAAGTGAGTGTAAATCTGCTGAGAATGTACATGAAGTAGGTAGTAATCCTTTTCCTTCTTTTCCTTCTGATTCTCCAAATAATTGTTTCCACCATTCAGTAACCATTTGTAAATGTGGTTCATATGTAACAAGCATTTCAGCTTTTTTACCTTGATTGTCTAGGATTCTTCTTGCAACAGCGTATTGATATGCGATGTTTGTTTTTACATCATCATTGTTAAATGTATGGTAGGCATCCAATGCTCCTTGCATCATTTCATCAATATTTACTCCGGCAATGGCTAATGGTAGTAAACCAACCGGTGTTAATACTGAATAGCGACCTCCAATATCGTTTGGAATTGTAAAGGTTTGATACCCTTCTTTCATCGCCAATTCTTTTAATGTTCCTTTACAAGCATCTGTTGTAGCGATAATGCGTTGTTTACATTCTTCTTTGCCATATTTCTTTTCCATGATTTGTTTTAACATACGAAAAGCAATGGCTGTTTCTGTTGTTGTTCCAGACTTGCTAATTACATTTAAGACTACGCTTTTATCTTCAATGTATTGTTCCACTTGTTTGAAGTATGTACTTGAAAAGGTATTTCCAATATAAATGACTTTTGTTTTTAATTGAGGATATAGACCATAAATCATTTCTAAAGCACTACGTGCACCAAGGTAAGATCCCCCAATTCCACAAACCAATAGTACTTCTGCTTTGTCTTTAACGACATTAGCGACTGTTTTAATTTTTTCAAATTCAGCCTTATCATATTCTAATGGCCATTTTACCCATCCAACGTAGTCATTACCTAAACCAGTTTTATTATGTAACATGTCATGAGCTACTTTCACTTTGCTAGCGTAATCTTCTACGTTTTCCTTTAATAATGCATGTGTTAAATCTAATTTAATCATTTTGAGCCTCCTTAATCCATTGTGGCATTTTCTCTTTAATTGATGTAAAACCAATTTTCATTTGTGGTAATCTTTGCATATAATTTCTTTTATATTGATTGCGTCGATTTTTGTGTAGGGCTTTAATGGATAGACGTAGTTGATGTGTTTGAGAATCTACATCAATCACTTTTACTTTTACATGATCTTTTAGAGATACAAATAATCGTACATCTTTAACAAAGCCATCACTTAATTCTGAAATATGAATCAAACCAATCGCACCATCTTCAAAAGCGACAAAGACACCATATGGTTGTATACCGGTTACGATGCCATCTACAACCATTCCTGGCTTATATTGCATATTTACCTCCAATACCTGATATATTATACCATATATTTTTTAAAATTATGATATACTTATTAGGCGAGGTGAGTCATTTGAAACTTATGTTAGATCAGATGTATCCTTTTTGGGCATGTATTATTTCTATGTTATCGGCACAGTTATTAAAGCCGTTGTTTCATTATTTAAAGACAAATAAATGGGATTGTTCACAGATATGGGCAAGTGGTGGCTATCCATCTTCTCATACAGCTGCAGTGTCTGCCTTAAGTTTATCGGTTGGTATTCAAGAACGTTTCTCAAGTACAATTTTTGCGGTTGTGTTGGCATTTTCTATGATTGTTGCCTACGATGCTGCAAATGTACGTCGATATGCTGGACGTAATATACAAATAACACAACAGCTAATTAAGGATGTTCAAGAGATTACGGATGTGAAGTTAGATGATCCCGTATATTTTTTAAAGGTGAAAAATGTACTAGGACATGAATGGTTAGAAGTATTTGGTGGCATCCTACATGGAGTTATGATCGCATTGATATTGTTTTATTGGTAGAGGAAGTTATGGAAGAAAATATTATTGAAGTTTTAGAAAAGATTAGACCCTATATTCAACGTGACGGAGGTGATGTTGAATTTGTCTCTGTAGATGAAGAGGGTGTAGTAACTGTGCGTTTGCTTGGGGCCTGTGTAGACTGTCATGCTATTGATGATACTTTACAAGGTGGAATTGAAAGTATTTTACTAGATGAAGTTCCGGGGGTAACAAGAGTTGTTTTAGCAGATATGGATATGTATCTTTAATACTGAAGGAAATTCAGTATTTTTTTGTAAAAGCAGAAAAGTTTCTTAAAATGTTATAATGTACTTAGTCAATCGAAGTATAAAAGGTAATGTATCTTTGGAGATTTTATGTGTAAAAGAAAACACCGTAAAAACATATATGTTTCTTTCTTAGTCATGACTATTTTTTTAATGTGTATGTTATGGTTTTATATGGTTTCAAATGTACAAAAAGCACGTTCTATAGATCAATGGATGTATGGTATTACCATCGATGATACTTGGTATGAAAGGGTAAGTGTCCATGAAATTGTAGATGCCATTAAAAATATGCCTGTAAAACCAACTGTACGTGTTGTTATGTCATTGGATCGATCGCCTTCTACTTATGAAACATTGTTTAAAGAACTGAATCAAGTTGCTTATGTGATGGCATCACCGGTAGATTCCAGTGATATGTCTTCCTATAAGGATGAAGAGTCTTATTTAAAACGTTTTAAAGAGACTTATGATGTGTTATCAATGTATGTTGATGTATGGGAAATTGGTAATGAAATCAATGGTATAGAATGGATTCAGCAGGATTCCAAGTTGATTGTAAATAAAGTTTCACAGGTGTCTGCTTTTATTAAAGATAAGGGTGCAAAAAGTGCAGTAACTTTATATTATACCGATCCAAGTAAAGAGGATATGTTTGATTGGATGTCTAAGTATTTTTCAGATTCTTGGACGTTAGAGATTGATTATATATTAATTAGTTATTATGAAGATGATAATGATGGTTACAAACCTGATTGGAATATTGTGTTTTCTTCTTTAGAAGCGTATTTTCCTAGCTCTAAGCTTGGTATTGGAGAATGTGGTAACACAGCAATAGATGCAAGTGATGACAGCAAAATTTCTAGGATACGTTCTTATTATTCTGCCCAAAAGTATTCTGAATCATTTGTTGGAGGATATTTTTGGTGGTATTGGGTAGAAGATTGTATCCCTCATACATATAATAAACTTTATGAAGAAATTAATTATGGGATGCAGCTACAAGAGATTATGTTAGATGAAGAGAATAAAAAAAGATGATTTACATCATCAATAGCTAATCTTATCGTTTATATTAGCTGTCCATATGATTTGTAAACCGTCTTTTATGGTTGAATATTGTACATCCATTTTATTTTTTTCATCTAAAATCCAAATAACATCAATAGTATCTTCAGGATGTGCTTGGTTATAAGTCTCAATAAAAGCTAAACCTTGTTGATAATCCATTGTAAATAAGGTCGTACTTAAAGCATCCGCATGACCACTATCACTTCCTAAAATAGTAACTGAGTAAAAGTGTTGAGCAGGGAATAGGGTATCATTATCAATAATGTGATGATACCTTTTTAAATCACTTGTGATAAAGAAGTTTTGATAATCGCCTGAAGTTACAAAGGCTCTTGAATCACTTAGTTTGATTGAGGCAATACTTGCATTATGTTGTTGACTACGAGGGTGTGTAATTCCAATGGACCATGGATGATGATCTGGCTTATTGTTGATCGTACGAATATTACCGCCAGCATTAACGGAGGCGTGTTTTAAACCTAATGCTTCTAATTCTAAGGCAACCACTTCAGCTGCATAGCCTTTTGCAATACCACCGACATCTAAGCTAACGCCTTTTTCTTTGATGAAAACAGTCTTTTGTTCTTCATCAATTTCAATGAAATCCCATCCTGTTTTCAAACTAGCCTTTTGAAGTTCTTCTATCTTTGGAAGTTTAATTTCATCCAGTTTATTTTCCTCGGTAAGCAGTAAAGCATCTTCACGATATGTATGCCAGATCTTTAATACAGAGCCCATGGTGATATCAAACTCACCATTGGAAAGTTCACTAAAGTAGCGGGCTTTTAGTAATAAATCGATGATTTCTTGTTGAACCTTTACGGGTTGGATACCAGCATATTTATTAATGGTATATAGGTTATTCATATCGGGATATTCATGATAAATATCGAATAATTGATTTAATTCTTTAAAACGTTTGGTTGTATGGTTGAAATATGTTTCAAAGTCTTTTGCATCTTTTGTATAAGCAATTAACTGTATAAAGGTATTAAAGCCAGCATCGACTGTAATATTTGAATATTTTTTTAATGGAGTATGACATCCTGTTAAAAGGAGTATTGTCAATAGGATAAATAGTATTTTTTTCATAAAATCACCTCATTTAGTATAGCATAAATTGTTAAAAAATATGATATAATAACAAGTACTTAGATGATTGAGAGGGAGGAATGAAATGTCTTTATTATTAGGACCTATGAGTAAACATTTACCGGGTCATAAAGAACTAACGAGTCATAAAGAGATTATCAAGTGTAAAGATGTTGATAAAATCTATATACCACTAACGATGGGTACTGCGCTCCTAGAAAAAAAAGTTAGTGAAGGTGACTATGTAAAAGTTGGAACAGTAGTGGCATTGCGTAATGATCATTTTTATGTTCCGGTCTTTTCAAGTGTCTCGGGCGTTGTTAAGGGTTTTGAAAAACGTATGACATCATCAACAAAGATGGCAGAGCATATTGTCATTGAAAATGATTTTAAGTATGTTGTAGAAGACTTAACAACCTTATCAGAAGATGCTAGTAAAGAAGAAGTTGTTAATTTCATAAAAGAAAAGGGTATTGTAGGTTGTGGTGGTGCCGGTTTTCCTACATACTTTAAGTTTGTAAAAACAGATGGGTGCCAAACACTATTAATCAATGCGGTTGAGTGTGAACCATATTTGACAAGTGATTATTTAAATATGAAAGAAAACTTAGAGGATATGGTGTTAGGTATTAAAACATTATTCCGTATAAGTGGGGCTTCAACATGTAAAATAGCGATTAAGAAAACGAAAAAAGAGTTTATTGAACGTATCAAAGAGTTATTTAAGAATGAAACAAATATTGAAGTGGTAGGTGTTTCGGATGTATATCCTATGGGTTGGGAACGTACTTTAGTGTATGAAGTATTGAAAAAACGTTATGATAAACTTCCGATTGAAGCAGGTTGTATTGTTTCAAACGTTACAACAGCAATTAAAACAGCACAGGCTATGCGTACAGGATTGCCAATCGTAGAAAAGATTGTAACTGTTAGTGGAGATGGGATTAAAAGCCCATGTAATGTGTCGGTTCGAGTTGGTACACCGGTTAGTCATTTGGTAGAACTTTGCCAAGGATATACAACAGAAAATATCCAGTTGATTGCTGGAGGACCAATGATGGGTAATGCGATTACAAATGATAATTTTGTAATTACAGCATCAGATAATGGATTAACGGTTTTAAAATATCAAGAAGTAAAATCAATGGCTTGTTTGCGTTGTGGGGCATGTGTCGATCATTGTCCAAGTGCAATTATGCCTGTGAATATTAACAATGCTGAAAAGACTAAAAATGTCGATCGCTTGCTAAAACTAAATGTAAATGCATGTATTGAATGTGGTATGTGTACGTATGTTTGTCCAAGTAAGTTAGATGTTACAGAAGGTGTTCGTCGTGCCAAGAGATTTTTAGCATTGAAGGGAAAGAAGTAGGAGGTATTTATGAAGTTTGTATTTAAGCCGTCTCCGAATTATCGTGATAAAAAGTCAACACAGAGTATTATCTTTGAACTTACATTGGGGTTATTAGTAGTTTATGCGTTTGGACTTTATAATAGTTTTAAGTTAGGTAGCCAATATGGTATCAATGCGATAGTGTTATTGATTGTTAGTGTTGTGGTATCGTTTCTAAGTGAATTTGCTTATGCAAAACTAAGAAAGTTAGATCCAATCCAATTCTTTAAAACATCATTTCCATGGGTAACACCATTAATTTTAGTGTTGATGGTTCCGGTAAATACATCTGCTTATGCAGTAGGAGCTAGTACCTTTATTGGTGTTGTTTTTGCTAAATTGGTGTTTGGTGGATTTGGTCAAAATATTTTTAATCCAGCGGGTGTTGGTCGTGCGTTAGTGTTTAGTTCATTTTCTTCTGCTGTGGTTACTGATTTAGTGACTTCAGCAACGCCTACAGCATCATTTGCTTCTGCTGGATGGATTATGCAAGCAGATCTTTTTGACAAATTTATTGCTCAATTTGGTGGTTTAACCAATATGTTTATTGGTAATTATCCAGGGACATTAGGTGAAACCAGTGCGTTGTTAATTATGTTAGTGGGAATTGTATTAATCATTCGTAATGTGATTGATTATCGTATTCCTCTTGTGTATTTAGGTACAATTTTTGCTTCTGCAACCGTGATTGCATTGGTTCGTAATACAGGTATGTATTATCCGTTGTTTCATATCCTAACAGGTGGAGCAATGTTTGGTGCATTCTTTATGTTAACAGATCCTGTTACCAATCCAACTTCGATTACAGGTCGTATTTTATTTGCTATGGGAAGTGGATTTATTACTGTCTTGATCCGTGTATTAGCAAACTTACCGGAGGGTGTATTATTCTCTATTTTGATTATGAATATGTTAACACCGGCGATTGATCGTGCATTAGAAGGTAATCAAATTAAAAAGTTAAAAACAAATATGATTGCAGTGGTTTCTCTTGCGGTGATTGGTCTTGTAACAATTGGGTTTAGTTCTACCACATTAGAAGCAAAAGAGATTAAAATCGCTGGTGGCACAACTGATACATCAAGTTTGTCATTTAGTGAAACCATGAAAGTAATGGATGATTATGTTAAATATGATGCAAAAATCATACGTGTAGAAGGGAATACCTATACTGTAGAAGCAAAAGGGTATGGTTTATTAGAAGGTGATGCTTCTCACTTTGATTATGTAAAAAATGTATTTGAAATTGTGATTGAAGATCAAAAAGTCGTTTCTGTGAAATTTGTTACTTTTGGAGATACGCCGGGAATTGGTGATAAGGTAGATGATGTTTATTTATCAATTTATAAAGGTTTATCTTTAGAGGATGAAGTAGATGCTTTATCTTCAGCAACTTTTACAAGTAAATCTGTGGTGGCTGCTGTATCTTTAGCACTACAAGAGGCAGGAAAGTAGGTGTAGAAAGTGAAGAAAACAGTTCAATTAATGTTGTTTTTAGCAATTGTTAGTGCAATTGCTGGGGGCATTTTGGGTTATGTCAATAGTATCACTGCACCTGTTATTGAAAAGATGGCAATTGCTGCTGAACAAAAGAATTTAGAGTTATTATTTCCAAATGGTGAATTTAAAGCCTTGGAATTTAAGGATGAAACAGGTTTAGTAAAAGGTGTGTATCAAGTCGAAGGACAAGGGTATGTCTTTAAAGTAGAAACAGTAGGATATAATTCGTCAACCCCAATTGTTTATATGGTTGCCTTTAGTAATGAAGGTAATATTATAGGGTTTAAAGAACTACAACAACAAGAAACAAATGGAATTGGTTCTCGTGTATTTACAGATGAATATTCACAGGGCCTACTAAAGAAAACAAACAAAGACAATTATGATACTTTAACAGGTGCTACTGTTACAAGTACAGCAGTTGTAAAAGGTTTAAATGCTTCTAGAGATTTATTTAATACCATCAATGGTCTTGAAAAAGTTGAAACGGTTGAACAAGAACCGAAAGAAGCACAAGCTATAAAAGTTGCGATGAATCAAGATTGGTCATTGTATGATGCGCAAGTTACGGCAGATGGAAGTGCATATCGTGTAAATGTAAAAGGATACGGATTATTAGAGGGTGATTCTTCTCATTTTGACTATGCAAGAAATGAATTTGTGATAGAAGTAGAAGATCAAAAGATTAAATCAATTACACTGGTTACTTTTGGTGATACTCCCAATATTGGAGATAAAGCTGTAGAACAAGCCTATTTAGATCAATTTATTGGAAAAACGATGGATGATGAAGTTGATCTTGTTACAGGTGCAACTTATACAAGTAATAGTGTGATTGCTTCTGTGTTAGCTGCATTACAAGCAGCTGGGCAGTAGGAGGTAATGTATGAATAGAATGAAGAATTTCACTGCTGGTTTTATTCGTGAAAATCCAGTATTTGGTTTATATTTAGGTATATGTTCAACACTTGCGATTTCTACTTCTTTAAATAATGCTTTAGGTATGGGAATTGCGGTTATCTTGGTATTAATCGTTTCAAATGCGGTGATTTCATTAATGCGTAATATCATTCCTGATGATATTCGTATTCCAGTGTATATTGTTATTATTGCAGCGATTGTAAAAGCGATTGAAATGTTAATACATGCGTATATGCCAAGTATTTATAATGCTCTTGGTGTATTTATTCAGTTAATTGTTGTAAACTGTATTATTCTAGGGCGTGCAGAAGCTTTTGCCTCAAAAAACAATGTATTTGATTCTATGCTGGATGGTTTAGGCATGGGCTTAGGTTATACATTTTCTCTTGTTATGATTTCTGTGATACGTCAAGTCTTAGGAACAGGTATTATTAATCTAACCAACCCAATGACAGATCAATTGATTTTCCAATTACGTATTATTCCGGAGAATTATAAGATTTCTATGTTTACAACTTCGACAGGTGCCTTTTTAACCTTTGCACTATTGGCTGCAGCATTAGCGGCTTACAAAAATAGTTTAGAACCAAAAACAAAGAAGAAAGGAGTAAAATAATGCAAACAATATTTACGATTTTCTTAACAGCGATTTTAATCAATAATGTTATCTTATCTAAGTTTTTAGGTATGTGTCCATTTCTTGGTGTAAGTCGTAAGACAAGTAGTGCCCTAGGTATGGGCTTTGCAGTAACGTTTGTTATTGTTGGGGCATCTATATTTACATATTCATTGTATTATTTAGTGCTTGTACCATTAAATTTAGAATATATGGACTTAATTACCTTTATTCTAGTAATTGCATCTTTTGTACAATTTACGGAGATGTTTATTAAAAAGTTTTCTCCAGCTTTATATAAGTCATTAGGAATCTATCTTCCTTTGATTACAACAAACTGTGCAGTGTTATATGTTGCATTAGATAATATTTCAAGTAAGTATGATTTCTGGCAAATGTTAGCAAGTGCATTTGGAGTACCTTTAGGCTTTACGTTAATTCTTTATATCTTCTCATGTATTCGTGAGCGTTTAGATGAATCAAATGTTCCATTACCATTTATCGGTAATCCGATTGCTTTGGTGTGTGCAGCTATTATGGCACTAGCGTTTTCAGGATTGGCAGGGTTGATTTAGTATGACGTATATTTATGCAATAGTATTCGTTGGTGTATTAGCGATGTTTTATGCCTTAGGCTATTATTTAAATCATAAAACACCACTTCCTAAAGAAT
The DNA here is from genome assembly GCA_030528645.1 of Erysipelotrichaceae bacterium. Taxonomy (GTDB): domain Bacteria; phylum Bacillota_I; class Bacilli_A; order Erysipelotrichales; family Erysipelotrichaceae; genus RQZE01. The sequence goes on from JAUMYM010000006.1 coordinate 52,240, forward strand.
GTCAAGATTTAAAATTAGAATGTGAAGGATGCAATATTACTTCTTGTGAAGTACATCCAGTACATGATATTAAGGAGGAAGAGTAAACATGTTAAATGCTGTTTTAGTTATGTTAGTAGTTGGTGGTTTGATGGGGCTTGTTTTAGGAGTAGCTTCTATCTTATTCCATGTAGAAATTGATAATCGTATTGATCAAGTGATTTCCATGCTTCCAGGTATTAACTGTGGTGGATGTGGTTATGCCGGATGCAAGGGGATGGCAGAAGCGTTAGTATCACAAGATACAAATACAGTTAGTCTATGTAAGCCATCAAAAATGGATGCAAAAATAAAGATTGCGGAGTATTTAAATTCTACACCTGGTCCAGATGGAAAAGTATTAAATGTAAAACCTTAGTAGTGCATGTTTGCACTACTTTTTTTTAGTAAATCGACTCTTTCTTACTATAAAAAGGTAGTGAGGTGATTATATGAAAAAGATACTTAGTGTTTGTTTAATGTTGCTTGTTGTAGCTTTGTTAGGGTATGGTTATGTGATGCTATTAAAAATGAATTTGATAAAAATGGTGAAGATTCCCATTGCCAAAAAAACCATTGCGCCAAGAAGCTTGATTACAGAGGAAGACATTGATTATATAGAGGTTGTACAAGGATATCAAGTTGAGCAAGTGATGTTACATAAAGAAGATCTTCTGGGAAAGTATACCGATATTCATACAACCATTCCTGAAGGTAGTATGTTTTATGCTTCAAGTTTATTTGACATTAAACAGTTACCGGATTATCCTTCTTTATTACTTAAGGAAAATCAAGTGGCGTTTTCTTTGCCGGTAGATTTAAATAAACTAAATGGCAATACGATTGTAGAAGGACAGTATGTAGATATTTATGTATCATTACCGGTAAAACATGAACAACCTATTTTTGATAAAGTGTTGAGTCATGTACGCATTATTTCGATTAAAGATCGTAAAGGATTAACGTTAGATGATACAAGGTCAAATGGAGTACCACATATTTGTGTTTTAGCAATTTCACAAGAAGCGGTGAAGGTATTATCCAATGCAAGTAAAGTAGGAGAAATCGAATTATATGTCAGTTTTGATAGTTATGAAGTAAAAGAAGAATCGATTCTTCATAATGAGTCAAAGGTATTAGAATATTTAAATAATGTTTGATAAAATATAGTAGGGTGAAATAATGGAAACATATTTAAATCAAATTCTTCATGATACTACCTATAAAATTGTGTTAAGTAATGTAAAAGAAAAATCATTTTCTTATTATAAAATTGTGATTGAAATAAAAGATAATAAGTATATTGCCAGTAAATACACAGATAAACAGGTATTTCATGATAATGATATTTCTTTAATGGACTATCTTTTAACATACATTGAACATTATAAACAGGTAAATAGTTTTGATGAGCAATATGAATATTGTTTAAAAGTAAGTAAAAAAAATAAAATTATGATTGGTAAAAGTAAAAACCGAGTAGTAAAGAAAACAATGGAACACAATCGTAAAAAACAGTATCTTTTAAAAGAAGGAATGTTGATACCTCCGTTAGTAGATATGGGTATTTTTACCAAAGAGGGTAAAGTCGTTGCCTCAATGTATGATAAGTTTAAACAAATTAATAAATTTTTAGAAATTATTGATGATCAATTGAGACAAAAAGAATATAAAGAATTAACGGTTATTGACTTTGGTTGTGGGAAGTCTTATTTAACATTTGTGTTATATTATTTTTTAACAAAAGTAAAACAGATTGATGTTTCAATGGTCGGATTGGATTTAAAAGAAGATGTTATTGTGCATTGTAACGAAGTTGCCAAACGATATGGTTATCATAACTTACGATTTGAAGTTGGTGATATTCATGGATATAAAGTAGATTATGAAGTAGATATGGTCATTACTTTACATGCATGTGACATTGCAACGGATTATGCTCTTTTTAATGCGATTGTTTGGAATGCTAAAATGATTTTTAGTGTTCCATGTTGTCAACATGAATTAAATAGTCAGATACATTGTGAGGAATTCTCTATTCTTACAAGATATGGTATTGCTAAAGAACGTTTATCAGCTATCTATACAGATGTAATACGTTGTAATTTATTACAATCTATGGGCTATAAGACACAATTGTTAGAGTTTATTGATTTACAGCATACTGCTAAAAACTTATTGATAAGGGCAGGGAAAACGCATATTCCTGCTTCAATCAAGCATCAAATGTTAAAAGAAGTAGAAGCGATAATGGAGAAATTTCATCTTCAACCTAAGCTTTATGCATTACTTAAAAGTCATAAATTGTTTCCATAATTATTTTGTATTTTATCCTTTACAAACATAGTTATTTCATGTATCATATATAGTGCTAATGGCGGTTGTGGTGAAGCGGTTAACACTCTGGATTGTGGCTCCAGCACTCGCGGGTTCGATCCCCGTCAATCGCCCCATTATAGTGATAGAAACCTTAAAATTAAGGTTTTTTTATTTATATAGTATAAATATAGTTATGTTTATGTTGTTATCTAGAGTCTGATACTAGCTAAATTTGCTTGTTTATAAAGTAAGCATTTGGTAGAATTTAAAATAGTTAGGAGTTGATAATTATGAATAGAATTGCAATTTTGACAGATTCATCTGCAGATATTGATGCAGTAAAAGCAAGTGAATTAGGAATACATGTGGTAAGAATGCCAGTAATTGTAGATTATGTAGAATATATTGAAGAAGAACAAATTAAGATTGAACAATTACTTTCGGAGATGAAAAACAATAAAACAGTCAGTACTTCTCAACCGATTCCTGGACACTTAATGCAAAATTTTGATGCATTACTAAAAGAATATGACCATATTATTTTTGTGCCTATTTCACATAAGTTAAGTGGTACATATCAAACAGCGGTATCTGTTGCAAGTGAATATGAAGGTAAGATTACAGTCATTGATGCGAAGCATGTGTGTTATTTCTTAACCGATTTATGTTTACAAATCAAAGAGTTTGTAAAACAAGGTTTAACGCCGTTACAAATCAAAGAACTTGTGGAACAAGAAGGACAAATGAATGCTTGGATTATTCCTGGTGATTTAAAATATTTAAAGCGTGGAGGACGTATTTCTGCAGCAGCAGCAGCCTTAGCGAGTTTATTGAAGATTTTCCCAATCTTGAAGTTTGAAGATGGTGCGATTGATGTATTTGATAAGGTTCGTACGTTAAAGAAAGCTCATCAAACAGCGTTCAATGAATTATTAAATGTTGAAAATTATGATGATTATAATTTCTATGTGATTGAAGCGGAAATGGAAGAGGAAGCAGCTATCTATGCAAAAGAAATTGAAGTTAAGATTGGGCGACCTGTATTCATTAACAAAATTAGAGCGGTTGTTTTAGCCCATGTAGGTCCTGGAACACTTGCTTTTGGACGTGTTAAGAAAATTAATGGAAATCGTAATTAATCAGCAAAAAGTCCAAGTCTTGGTTATACGAAAACGCATTAAAAACATGTACCTTAGGGTAGTTGATAAGACTACCTTAAAGCTTACATGTTCTTTTCATGTAGATGAAAGACAAGTGTTAAGGTTTATTGAAGAGAAAAAGGATTGGATAGAAATTCATCTTAAACAGTATGATTCTATAAATGGAAAAAACTATATTGGATTAAAAGGACCCTATATTTATTTTTATGGTGATCGATTTTATTTTGATATTATTTTAAGCTCTTTTGATGATGTTTTAATAGATGAAAATCGTATTTGTATCTATAGTATCAAAGAGGATGAAGAGTATGCCTTACATTTGTTTTATCAGTTTGCTAAAAAAGAGTTGGAAGTAGCTATTTTTGATTTAAAAGAAACGTGGTTAAAAGAGCTTTCTGTCTTTGGTGATTATAATCCTAGTATTCGTGTTAAAAAGATGAAGGGGAAATGGGGACAGTGTAATAAGATAAAAAATCACATTGATATGAATGTACATTTAATTCATTTCGATATTCGTTGTTTGGATTATGTGTTATTACATGAGTTAGTCCATTTAGTAGAATTTAATCATTCTAAACGGTTTTATCAAATCATACAAGCTTGTATGCCGAATTATAAGAAGTATGAAGGTCTATTAAGATAAAAAGTTCTTGCATTAAGATGTGATAGCGTTTACAATATTACTAAAGATACCTGATTGGAGTGACGTTTATGAATACTGTTAATCATGTTTGGGATTTGTATAATGTAAGTGAGGACGATGTTTTAAACGGGGTTTGTACGACAAATTAGGTTTTTCAGTGGGCATTAATGTGTCCGCTTTTTATTTATATTGTTTGTAGCTAAGGAGGAAACTATTATGGATCTAACAAACAAAGAATTTTTTGATGCATGTGCAAGTGGTGATTTTGCCAAAGTGTGTGCGGCTGTTTCAAAGGGAGCAGATGTTAATGTTAAAAATGGAGATGGACGTACGGGTTTAATGCGTAGTGCAAAACGTGGGTATGAAGATATTGTTCGTTTCTTATTAGACAATAACGCAAATGTTCGAGCTCGTGATAAAGATAATAAGACTGCTTTAATGGGTGCAGCTAAAAAAGGGCATTTAGATATTTGTAAGTTACTAATTGAAAGCGGGGCTGATGTTGATGCTCACGATAACAATGGTCGTAATTCACTGATGCGTGCAGCTTTTTTAGGTCATGTGGATGTATGTGAGTTGTTAGTGAGTCATAAAGCAGATGTTAATGCGAAAGATAATCGTGGACGTAGTGCATTATCAGAAGCTGTTTTAGCGTTTAAAGTGGATGTTATTCATTTTTTGATTAATGCCGGTGCAGATATTAACGCGAAAGATAATAAAGGGTGTACAGCGCTTATGAGAGCTAGTTACGGCGGTTATGTAGATTTAGTTATTTACTTATTAAATAAAGGTGCAGATAAAGATATTGTTGACCATGAAGGAAATAAAGCAATTCATTATGTTCGTGAACATTGTTTCTTAGAACTAAAGGATTATTTGAAGTAGGTGATTAGCATGAAAGACTATTTAGCAAGTGAAGTTCGCAATGTTGTTTTGTTAGGGCATAGTGGAAGTGGTAAAACAAGTTTAGTAGAAGCTGCGTTATATTTTACAAAAGCGATTGATCGTTTAGGTAAAATTAGTGATGGTAACTGTACATTGGATTATGACCAAGAAGAAATGAAGCGTCAACAATCTGTATTTACAGCTTTAGCGCCGGTAGAGTGGTTAAATTGCAAAATTAACTTTATTGATACTCCAGGTTATTTGGATTATGAAGGAGAACAAAGAGCTGGAATTCGTGTTGGAGATAATGCTTTGATTGTTGTTGGTGCAAAAGAAGGCGTAGAGGCTGGCACACTAAAGGCTTGGAAGATTGTCAATCGTAAAAAATTACCGACGATTTTCTTTATTAATAAAATTGACGAAGAAAATGCTTCGTTTGATAAGACATATAATGAGCTAAGAGAACATTTTGGTAAGACGGTTATTCCATTTGAAATGCCAATTGTAGAAAATGGTGTTGTAGTGGGTTCTGTTAATATTTTAAGAAATAAGGCTTGGTATTATGCTGATCGTGAAACGGCTAAGGAAGTTCCTGATCATTTAAAAGAGGCAGTAAGTGTGTATTATCAACAAATTGCTGAAGCAATTGCAATGCAAGATGAAGAGTTAATGGAAAAGTTTTTCTCAGGAGAAACATTTGATGAAAAAGAAGTAGCTAAGGGTTTACGTATTGGTGTACGTAATGGTGATATACGTCCAGTTTATTGTGGTAGTGCAACCCATTCAACAGGTATTCGTCGTTTAATGGATTTAATCATTGAGTATTTCCCTTCTTATGCTGAAAAAGGAGTTGTGGAAGCGAAAGATCTTGATGGTAATCAAGTGTTACTTGAGACAAATGAAAAGGAAAGTTTATCAGCATTTGTCTTTAAAACAATTATTGACCCGTTTGTTGGTAAAATTTCATTCTTAAAGGTCATGAGTGGAACGTTAATTAGCGATTCTGTTGTTTATAATTCAAAGAAAGAACAAAATGAAAAGATTGCTCAAATTTATTTAATTAAAGGTAAGAACCAAGTTGCAGCAGGTAAATTGTTTACCGGAGATATTGGTTGTGTGGTTAAACTTTCTAATACAGATACAAATGATACATTGTGTTTAAAAAATAAAGTGGTAGTATTTGATGAAATTGAGTTTCCAAAACCAATGCTTGGTGTTGCGATTTGGCCAAAAACAAAACTTGATGAAGATAAGATGAGTTTTGCGGTTGCTAAAATGTTAGAAGAAGATAAATCTTTAAGATTAGATAAAAACGTTGAAACACACGAACAAGTCTTATATGCAATGGGTGATCAAGCGATTGATGTTGTGATTAATAAGTTAAAAACAAAATATAAAGTAGAAGTTACAACAACACAGCCAAAAGTTCAATACCGTGAAACAATTCGTGGTAAAGTAGAGGCAGAAGGTAAACATAAAAAACAATCAGGTGGTGCAGGACAATATGGTCATGTATGGATTCGTTTTGAACCATGTGAAAGTGAAGAAATGGTATTTGAAGAAGAGGTGTTTGGTGGTGCAGTTCCTAAACAATATTTCCCTGCAACGGAAGCAGGCTTGAGAGAGTGTATGAATAAGGGAGTATTGGCTGGATATAAAGTTGTAGGTGTAAAAGCAACGCTTTATGATGGAAGCTATCACGATGTCGATAGTAAAGAAATTGCCTTTAAAGCAGCAGCAAGGTTAGCTTATAAGGCAGGTATGCCAAAAGCAAAACCTGTGTTACTTGAGCCGGTAGGTAAGGTTATTGTGGAAGTTCCTGAAGAATATACAGGAACAATTATTGGTGATTTTAATAAACGTCGTGGAATGATTGTCGGTATGGAATTAAATGATGATAAAGATCAAGTAATTACCGCGGAAGTTCCAATGTCTGAAATGCAAAAGTATGCGACAGATTTAAGAAGTATGACACAAGGTCGTGGTGTATATAGTATGGAATTTGATCGCTATGAACAAGCTCCGGCCCATATTTCTGATAAGGTAATTAAAGAAGCAGTAAAAGACGAAGACGAAGATTAATGTAACAAAAACAAACCTTTAAAGGTTTGTTTTTGTTTTGCAGAATATAATTATGATTAAGTAATTATTTAATTTAAAATTTAGTATTTACAAAAATAAATTGAAATAGTATACTTTATTTAAATATATATTAAATTAAATATTAAACAAATGTTTAAAGAGGTGTGCGTATGAAAAAGATTTTAAAGAACAAACTATTTATGTATTTAACCTTTTCTGATTTAATTTCAAATTTTGGTGATACTGTATATTATCTAGCTTTGATGAATTATGTGCTTTTTTTAGAAAATCCAAGTCTTGCATTATCCATTATTGCCTTTTCTGAAACATTGCCTATAGGAGTTCGCTTGTTTACGGGGTATATATCGGATAAAATTCACAATAAAATTAAAGTTATAAAACTATCTTTAATGATTCGATCTGTGATGTTTATGATATTAGGTTATATGATGAGGTTTAATCCCAATTTGTGGATTGTTGTAGTAGCTTCTGTGATTAGTTTTTTATCTAGTGTTGCCGGGCAACTTGAAAATGGTCTTTATATCCCAATACATTTAAGAATAATTGAGAATGAAGAACGAGGGAAATATATGGGTTTTACACAAAGTTTGCATTTAAGTGCATATATTCTTTTCCAACCGTTAGGAGCGCTATTAATTTCACTGCTAAGTTTTTCTCATTTAGCTTATTTAAATGCATTTACTTTTTTAATTCCATTGGGAATCATTATCCTTTTAAGTAAACGATTAAACCATTTATTTGATGAAAAACCGATTCACTTTAATCAAGGTGAACTTCAAAAAAATGGTGTTTTTAAAAATATGATCAATACTTTAAAGTTATCTGTTAGTGAAATGAAAAAAATACCTGATTTAAATATGTGTATGATTATAGTTCCTATTATCAATGGATTATTTGCTGTATTTCCAATCATTATTACATTAATTATGGCAAGTAATGTTCAATTTATTATTAAAACACCTGCTATTACTTTAGCTATGATACAAACAAGTCATTTAATAGGTGCGATTTTAGGTGGTGTATTGGTGATGTCTCTGTTTAAAAATCTTAGTATTTATAATACATTAAAAATATCAATGGTGATTACCGTGTTACTTATGGTTTCACTATTCATTCAACAAGTTTATATTATGATGATTTTATTTTTGATTTTGGGAATTGTAGTTGGAGGAGTAAATCCTAAATTACAGACCTTAATTTTTAATCGTATTTCAGAGGATAAAATTGCGACAGTCAGTGGTGGTATTGCAACCTATTTCCAAATGGGAATGATTATTATGAAGATGGTAGTTTCAGGCTTGTTGTTAGTCTTGAATGCCGAAGCATTATCGCTTATTATGTTAGTGATAGCTTTGATTTTTTTAGGGTATGTTATTTTTAGTAGAAAGGAAGTGAAGAATTAATATGGAAGTTTTTGTCTATAAACATCAAAGTCAAATTATGGATTATTTATATGCACCTTATATACTGATAGAAGATTACAATCAAATTTCATTGACCAGTGAAGAAAAGGAGAAAGCAGAAGATATTTTTAATGATTTAAAAGAGGTAAAGAAGATATTACATCCTTTTAAGAAACGTATTGAAAAATATTATCATAATAAGAATCATAAAATATATATCATAAATTTATATCTTAATTTATTAAATGAAGGAAAAGATCCCAAAACGATGGAAGATTTGTTTGAAATGGTAATGGAATTATCGAATTCAATACTAAAGGAAGTCTTTTTATATACTGTTTTTGATAAAAAAATAAATATTGAAT